>JABSRU010000010.1 GCA_013214965.1 Gammaproteobacteria bacterium | reverse complement strand
CTTCTGAAACCGTTTCCATTGGTGCTTCTGAAACCGTTTCCATTGGTGCTTCTGAAACCGTTTCCATTGGTGCTTCTGAAACCGTTTCCATTGGTGCTTCAGCAACCGTTTCCATTGGCGCTTCAGAGACAGTTTCATTTGTTGCTGCTGTAACCGTTGCTACCGCTACCGCGGCAACAGCAACAGACGTATCAGGATAACGAGCTTCAACAGCAACAGTATCATCCGAATGACGCTCTTGACGTTGACGGCGTTGTCCTGAAGAACGTAAATGACGTGGCGTACGACGACTACGGCGGCGGCTTTCTGTCTCTTGAAGCTCTTCCTTAGATACTGCTTGCTCCTGGACTAGCTCTTCAGTTGATTCTATTTTAGAAGAGGCTGTTTTAGCGATATAACTTTCGTTGGTCTCGAAAACGGCCTTTGACGTGTCACTGTTACTTTCGGTAACCGCTTCTAATTTATCCGTATTAGTTGACTCGTTATTTCCTCTGACTTTACGACGTAAGTTACGGCGTTGACGACGTTGTGCCACCTTTTCTTCTTGTGGAGTTTCATTCACGGCTGTTTGAATGCTGCTCTGTTGCTCCTGGTTTTTCTCTGTTTTTGGCTTGTTACGAGGGCGTCTTGGCTTAGTAGGTTTAGCATCGTCACTAACTGTTAAGTCATTGTGAGGGCGGCTCAGACGTTCGTTATTCTGCTCATTACTCGTGTCGCGAGTACGGCCAGTATCTGTATTTCTGTTACGATTTCTGTTGCGGTTTCTGTTGCGGTTTCTGTTATTGTTTGATTGAGAACGAACGGGTGCTTTATCTTCTTCTGGTTTTTTATCTTCTTCGGGAGTAGCGAAAAGACCTTTAAAGAAGTTCGTTAGTTTAGCCAGTATAGAGGGTATAGCTGATACTTTGTCTTCTTTAGGTGCTGTTTTAACTGGTTGTGGTGCTACCGCTACCGCTTCTGGTACTGGTACTGGAGCCACTGTAATCTCAGGCGCTTGTTTTGGTGCTGTCATTCCCTTAAGAATCGGTTCATTTTTACTTATTTCTGTTTTTAGTAAACGTGACTCGTAGTTCTCTTTATCACTGGTTTCTTTAATAACATCGTAATTTACGGCGGTTAGTCCGTCGTTACGGTGTCTAACCACGCTGTAATGCGGTGTTTCCATATTGATGTTAGGCACGATAACAACATTAACATTATGACGAGTTTCGATAATGCGAATTGCTTTACGCTTTTCGTTTAACAGGTAAGCGGCGACATTAACCGGGACTTGTGCTTCTATTTGTCCAGTTGACTCTTTGATCGCTTCTTCTTCCATCAAACGAAGAATAGAAAGAGCAAGAGATTCACTACTACGAATTGTACCTTGACCCACACAACGTGGACAAACATGAGTACTTGATTCACCTAAACTTGGACGAATACGTTGACGAGACATTTCCATTAAGCCAAAGCGAGAGATGCGGCCCACTTGAATTTTTGCGCGATCAACTTTTAAAGAATCACGTAGTTTGTTCTCAACATCACGTTGATGGCGAACCGACGACATATCAATATAATCGATAACCACTAAACCGCCTAAATCGCGTAAACGTAATTGACGGGCAATTTCAACAGAGGCTTCTAAGTTGGTATTAAACGCCGTGTCTTCAATATCAGCACCCTTAGTGGCGCGAGCCGAGTTAATATCAATTGAGGTCAGCGCTTCGGTTGGATCAATAACAATTGAACCGCCTGAAGGTAAGCGTACTTCCCGTTGAAAGGCAGATTCAATTTGTGATTCAATCTGGTAATGAGTAAACAATGGTACTTCACCACTATAATGCTTGAGGCGACTTAAGTAATCAGGACGCACTAAAGCAACATGCTCGCGAGCACTTTCATAAACACGAGGATGATCAATCAGAATTTCACCAATGTCGCGGCGTAAATAGTCACGCATTGCTCTAACGATGACGTTACTTTCTTGATGGATTAAGAACGGAGCAGGGCGAGATTCAGACGCTTCTTTAATGGCTTGCCAATGATTACCTAAAATATCTAGATCATACTGTAATTCTTCGACAGCCTTACCAACACCAGCGGTGCGAACAATCAGTCCCATACCCTTTTTAATATTCAGAGCGGCTAAGGTTGATTTAAGTTGGGTGCGTTCTTCACCTTCAATGCGACGAGAGATACCGCCGGCACGAGGATTGTTTGGCATTAAGACTAAATAACCGCCAGCTAAACTGATGTACGTTGTTAGTGCAGCGCCCTTATTACCACGTTCTTCTTTATCGATCTGGACAACAACTTCTTGACCTTCTTTAAGAACATCTTTGATGCTCGGACGACCTTGAAAGGTGTAACCGGCTGGGAAATATTCGCGAGAAATCTCTTTTAACGGCAGAAAACCATGGCGATCAGCACCATAGTCGACAAATGCAGCTTCAAGACTCGGTTCAACTCGGGTGATTTTACCTTTATAAATATTGGCTTTCGTTTGTTCATGACCTGGGCTTTCGATATCTAGATCATATAATGTTTGGCCGTCCACTAGGGCGACGCGCAACTCTTCAGACTGAGTTGCATTGATTAGCATTCTTTTCATTTGGAAACTCTTTAATGTTTAAAGTTGCCAAAAGATATAGGTTTTCCGGTGCCATTGGCGCGCGTCTCTCGACGGGAGTTGGCAACTAACAGAATAATTTGTTAGCAAATAAGTTGTAACCTAACTCGTTGAACAGCTTGTTTTTTTGCTGAGGAACGGTTAAATGTTTATAAGTGCATGGTTTGATCGCATGCTTACAATTTTTGCATTTCATTTTATCAAAATCATCGACAAATATTCGATGGTTCACCCGACAGGATTTCCTATCGGTTTAATCTGTTCGATGTGTTTATCTCATCATCTCGACGAGCATTATCGTTTTTGTTCCGGCGTATATCTTAAGTGCAACGGGTTCAATTTTATTTGTATGTTCATTTATCTTGTTGTGAGAATGTGTCGGTGTAAACAATAATCCATTACTTATCTCGAATGGACGGATACCATCTTGTGTTTTTGTTTAGTGCACCCAACAACTTGAAATTATCTTTTAAGGGAATAATCGGAAATGCTGCGGTTGGCCAATAACCTCTGGCTAGTTTATTGATTAAACTTTTTAAAACTAAATCACGCATTTATAAAGGATTATTCTTGCCTTGAATTAAAAATTACAACAAGAGAGCCGATTATCACATTAAATACCAGCAACTACTACATAATATTCTAGCTAGTTCACATTTATTAAGGTGTTCTCTTTGCCCGATGGTGGTTTGATGAGGTACAATCACCGCCATGACAACGACTCCAGAACAAGTCGCGACCAAAGTGCAGTTTGTTACTATTGATGACAATCATGCTGGTCAGCGCATCGACAACTACCTAGTGACCCTATTAAAAGGGGTTCCGAAAAGCCGTGTTTATCGAATTTTGCGTAAAGGTGAAGTTCGGGTAAATAAAAAACGCATTAAGCCAGTCTATAAGTTACAAGATGGCGACATTGTGCGGATACCGCCTATTAAAATGAGTGAAGAGAAGGCTTTACCCAACCCTAAATTAGCCAAAATAGCCTCACTAGAGTCCCATATTATTTTTGAAGACGATTACTTAATGGTGCTTGATAAACCATCTGGTATTGCTGTTCATGGCGGCAGTGGACTTAAATTTGGTTTGATTGAAGGATTAAGAGCGCTGCGCCCAGATGCTCGTTTCCTCGAACTGGTTCACCGATTAGATCGTGATACCTCCGGTTGTATTATGATAGCCAAAAAACGCAGTACCCTACGTGCGCTGCATGCGCAATTGCGTGAAAAAACCATTGAAAAAAATTATTTAGCCTTAGTGCTTGGACAGTGGGACAAAACCGATAAAGCAATCATGGTCCCGTTATTGAAAAACACCGTTAAATCTGGTGAGCGAATCGTGCGGGTTGATCCCGAAGGTAAAGACAGTCACACCAAGTTTAAAATTATTCAACGATTTGAAGATTGTACGTTAGTACAAGCCAGCCCAGTAACCGGGCGCACCCATCAAATTCGTGTTCATACACTTTATGCGGGTCACCCTATTGCTGGTGATGATAAGTACGGTGATGAAGCCTTTGATAAAAAAATGCGTGCTCGCGGCCTCAATCGATTATTTTTGCATTCGGCCAGTTTGCGTTTTTTCCATCCAAACACTGAAACCGAAATGAGATTTGAAGCACCATTAGACGGTTCATTAAAACAAACGATTGAGTCATTAAGAAAAACATGAAATACAAATTAGCGATATTTGATTGGGATGGCACCGTCATGGATTCAGTCGCTCGCATTGTCTCTTGTGTTAAATCAGCTCAGCGTCGGACTAATTTGCCGTTATCGTCGGAATTGGCGATTAAAAACATTATCGGTTTAAGCCTTGACGCTGCGATGCAACAATTGCACCCAGATTTAAATGATCAGGCGATTGTCGCAATGGTCGACGCCTATCGTGATGAGTATATTGTCAACGACCAAACGCCATCACCAATATTTAATGGGGTTGATGTAGTTCTTGAACAATTAGCCGCTCAAGGAATTCAGATCGCAGTTGCAACCGGTAAGGGACGGGGCGGATTAGATCGAGTCATTGAAATTAGTGGTTTTGGCCATTATTTTTGCGATACAGTCTGTGCCAGTGAAGCAAACTCCAAGCCCGATCCACAAATGATTGAGCTGTTATTGGGCCGTTTGGGCATTGCCCGTTCTGAGGCGGTGATGATTGGCGATTCAACCTTAGACATGGAGATGGCCCGACGCGCTGGCATTGATGCCATTGGTGTCACCTACGGTGTGCATGAGCGTACACTGTTGGCACAATATCAACCCAAGGCCATTGTAGATACGCCCAATGAGTTACTTGCTCATATGCTCTAACACTTCAATACCTTCATTTCCTAACATTTCAATCAGGCTAATCAGCGGTAAGCCGATTAAGGTGTTAGGATCTTTGCCTTCCAATCTTGAAAATAACGCAATACCTAACCCTTCACTTTTAAAGCTGCCTGCACATTGATAAGGCTCTTCAGCGTGGAGATAATTAGTGATCATAGTGTCAGACAGTTCACGAAAGTGAACATTAAATCGCTCAACAATAACTTGATGACTATTTTTTTCATTGTTCCATAGGCAAAGGCCCGTATAAAAGGTTACAATTTTACCACTCGCTGTCGATAATTGTGAAAAAGCGTTTTCAAAGTGATGGGGTTTACCAATGATTTCACCATTGATAACCGCCACTTGATCGCCGCCGATAACTAGTGTGTGTTTTGGGATATTGCTAATAGCTTTGGCTTTAGCAATGGATAATCGCCTAACTAGTTGCTCGGCAGTTTCATTTTTTTGAGGCGTTTCATCCACTTGTGGAGCAATGCAAGTGAATGGAAGATTAATTTTTGCCAATAATTGCTGGCGAAAAGGCGAGGTTGACGCCAAAATAAGTGATGTTTTCATGGGCTGCTTTATCTAATGTTAAGTAGTTCGTTAAAATAACATTTATTATGGATTATTAGAAAATATCGATGCAGTGTATCACGACAAAGAAATAATCGGCTATTTTAGCGATTACCCTTTGACTAGTGCACGCATGATCTATAAGATGCGCCTCCTATGCAACATGTAAAGATACCTTTGACACTCGATCCAAAAAGAGCAGCTAAGATGAAATCAGAATACTTAGGTATTTTGGAATCAACAAAGCTTAAGCGATTATTGGAGATGTCCGCCGGAGTCTGTAGCGACATACAGGTACAGATTTCTTGTGGCACTGACGACCAGGACTTAGTGACTGTAACAGGTCATGCTAAGGGTGAGCTCTCCCTGATTTGTCAGCGTTGTATGAATGAATTTAATCACCATTTGGAGGTTAAATTTAGTTTTACTCCTGTGACTGCAAAGACACAGGTAGATGAGCTTCCGGAAGTTTATGAACCAGTTGATGTGGATGAACATGGTCTAATTAATATATGCGATCTTATCGAAGATGAGTTGCTTGTATCATTACCATTTATTCCGATGCATGCTATAGCAGATTGTTCAGTTGATGAACATGATACCGTAGTAGGCGAAATTGAAGACATAGTTGATGAACGTCCAAACCCGTTCGCGGTGTTAAAAAGTTTAAACAAATAAAGTTTTTCAAGGAGACAGCCCATGGCCGTACAAAAAAGTAAGAAATCTCGTTCTAGACGTGGCATGCGTCGTTCTCACGATGCTCTAACTGGTGCTCAGTTAAGTGTTGACGCAACTACAGGTGAAACGCATCGTCGTCACCACATCACTGACGACGGTTTTTACCGTGGAAAGAAAGTAATCGAACTATAATAGTCGATTATTTTGGCTAATCTGACCTTAGCGTTAGATGCCATGGGGGGAGATTTTGGCCCCCCAGTTACAGTGCCTGCAGTAATGCGGGCACTGACGCATTTCCCAAATTTAACAATTTCATTGTTTGGTGATAAGCCTCAAATCACAAAACATCTACCCCCCGAATACCAAAAACACTCACGTTTAACCGTTACTCACTGTCAGCAAGTCGTTACCATGAGCGATCGACCGCTAAATGCTATTCGTAATCGTAAAGATTCTTCCATGCGTAAAGCAATCGATATGGTTAAAACCGGCGAAGCGGGTGCATGTGTTAGTGCGGGAAATACTGGCGTGTTAATGGCGATGGCTAAATTAATTCTAAAAACGCTGCCGGGTATTGATCGTCCTGCGTTGATCGCAAAATTACCAAGCCTGACTAACAAACCTGTCTATATGCTCGATCTTGGCGCTAACGTCAGTTGTGATTCCGATGCCTTATTTCAATTTGCTGTGATGGGCTCTGTGGTTGCTGAAACCGTTGATGCAATATCTTCACCGCGAGTCTCTTTATTGAATATTGGTGAAGAAGATATCAAAGGTAATGATGTCGTCAGGCAAACTGCTGGTGTACTTAAAGCATCCAGTCAAATTAACTATTGCGGTTTTATTGAAGGGCACCAAATATTTAATGGCTCAACCGATGTGATCGTCTGTGATGGCTTTGTTGGTAATATTAGCTTAAAAACCACCGAAGGGGTGGCGCATTTAATGCTTAATCATATTCAACAACTGACCGATCAAAACATCGTGACCAAAATATTAGGTTTTATTGCAGCACCATTTCTCAAGAAAGCATTTTGTAAGATGAAACCCGACCAGTACAACGGAGCAAGTCTGTTAGGATTGCGCGGCATTGTGGTTAAAAGTCACGGTAATGCCGATCAGGACGCTTTTTATAATGCGATTAAGCAAGCCGTTGTTGAAGTTGAACAACAGGTTCCCGCCCGGATTCAGGATCGTCTCGAATCAGTATTACTTGAAAAAATTGGTTAACACTTAAAAATAAGTTTATTTAACATCTATTATTAATCGACAGTAATGAATTTATTTTTGTGTATTACAACGAATTAAATAAGGACGATAGTATGTCGCAATTAGCGATTGTTTTCCCTGGTCAAGGCTCCCAGTCTTTACAAATGTTAGCTGATATCAGCGAGCAATATCCTCAAGTTGAGCAAACATTTCAAGAGGCTTCACTGGCTCTCGGTTATGATTTATGGGACCTAGTACAACATGGCCAAGCCGATGATTTAAATCGCACCGACCGTACTCAGCCCGCATTATTAGCAGCAAGTGTTGCATTGTGGCGAGTCTGGCAAGCAAATAACGGCATCACACCGAATTATTTTGCAGGTCATAGCTTGGGTGAGTATTCAGCCCTAGTCTGTAGTGGCGCGATTGATTTTATCGATGCGATAAAATTAGTTGAACTTCGCGGCCAATATATGCTTGAAGCTGTACCTCAAGGCACCGGTTCAATGGCTGCGATTATTGGTTTAGCGGATGATTTAATTGCTAAGGCTTGTCTCGAGGGCGCTGGCGACCAAGTGGTTGCCCCAGTCAATTTTAACTCGCCGGGTCAAGTGGTTATCGCAGGACATAAGGAAGCGGTTGACCGAGCGTCAATACTTTGTAAAGAAGCTGGCGCCAAACGGGCACTACCATTAGCGGTGTCAGTACCTTCACATTGTTCATTAATGTTGCCAGCCGCAGAAAAATTAGCACAACAATTAACAACCATTGATATTCGTACGCCACAAATTCCGGTGATTAATAATGTTGATGTTGTCGCTGTGACTGATGGTGATTCGATTCGTGATGCCTTAAAACGTCAATTGTTTAGCCCGGTACGCTGGACTGAAACCGTTGAGTTTTTCGCAGCCAATGACATTAACTCACTGGTAGAAATGGGACCCGGTAAAGTATTGACCGGATTAACGCGTCGAATTAATAAAGCATTAACTTGTGTAGCAACCAATGAATTAGCCAGCTTAGAAAAAGCTTTAAGCCAAGGAGAAAATAATGAACTTTGATTTTTCAGGTAAAGTAGTATTAGTGACTGGCGCAAGCCGTGGTATTGGCCGTGCAATCGCACAAACATTTGTTGATGGTGGCGCGACGGTTATCGGTACTGCAACCAGTGCCAATGGCGCAGAAAAAATTAGTGAATATTTAGGTGATAACGGTAAAGGCTTAGTGCTTAATGTGACTTGTACGGATTCTATTACTCAGTTGTTTGTTGACATCAAAGCAGAGTGGGGTGGTGTTGATATTTTAGTCAATAATGCAGGCATCACCCGTGATAATTTAATGATGCGAATGAAAGATGCCGAGTGGGATGATATTATCAGTACTAACCTAACCTCCGTTTTCCGGATCTCTAAAGCGGTGTTACGACCAATGATGAAAAAACGTCATGGCCGTATTATAAATATTGGTTCTGTTGTTGGTACCATGGGCAATGCAGGTCAGGTTAACTACTCTGCTTCGAAGGCTGGATTACTAGGTTTAACTAAATCTTTAGCCCGTGAGGTTGCATCTCGCGGTATTACCGTTAATACTGTTGCACCCGGTTTTATTCAGACCGATATGACTGAAGAGCTGAATGAAGAACAAAAACAGGGTATTATGTCTCAAGTGCCTGCCAATCGTCTAGGTAAGCCTGAAGAAGTAGCAAGTGCTGTCGCCTTTTTAGCTTCAGATATCGCCGCTTACATCAATGGTGAAACGTTGCATGTAAATGGTGGGATGTATATGGTTTAGGTTAAGTTAAGCCTTTAATCGTAGTATTTGTAAACAAAAAGGGACTAACGTCGGCAATTATGCCGTTATTTTGTGGTTTGACCAGCATTTCAATAGTTGATTTGTGTGAGCAATCCTCTAGAATAAGCTTAAATTTTAGAACGCTGTAACAAACAGGAATAATATTACAATGAGCATCGAAGAACGCGTAAAAAAAATAGTTATCGAACAACTAGGTGTTAAAGAAGAAGAAGTAGTAAATACTGCATCTTTCGTTGATGATCTAGGTGCTGATTCACTAGACACAGTTGAACTAGTCATGGCACTAGAAGAAGAATTCGACACCGAAATTCCAGATGAAGAAGCTGAAAAAATCACTACTGTTCAAGCAGCTATTGATTATGTAAACAGCGCTCAAGGTTAATTTAAACCTTTAGTTTAAAAGGCGGCGTAAGCCGCCTTTTTTGTTGAAAAATTTATTTTAGGTGAAGGTGTATTATGGCTAAACGTCGTGTTGTAGTGACTGGAATGGGAATGATCTCACCAGTAGGAAATACTGTAGCAGAAAGCTGGGAAAGCATTAAAGCAGGTAAAAGTGGTATCGGTGATATTACTCTATTTGATACCAGTGCATACTCTACACGCTTTGCTGGTGAAGTTAAGGGACTCGATCTTGAAAAATATCTTTCAAAGAAAGAATCTCGCCGAATGGACCGTTTTATTCAGTTTGGTCTGGTTGCCGGAATCCAAGCCTTTGACGATGCCAAGTTAGACGTTACTGCCGATAATGCCAGTCGCATTGGTGTTGCTATTGGTTCTGGTATGGGCGGCATTGGTACGATTGAGTCAACCTTTAGCGAAATGGCTAAGTCTGGGCTACGCAAAGTCTCACCGTTCTTCGTCCCTGGTACTATTATCAATATGATTTCCGGTAACCTATCGATTAAGTATGGTCTTAAAGGGCCAAACATTGCGATTACCACCGCTTGTACCACCGGTGTTCATAATATTGGTCATGCCGCACGTATGATTGCCTATAATGATGCCGATGTGATGGTTGCTGGCGGTACTGAAGCTGCAATAACTCAAACGAGCGTTGCAGGATTCGCAGCCGCCAAAGCATTATCGACCAACAATGACAACCCACAACAAGCTTCATGTCCTTGGGACAAAGACCGAGACGGTTTTGTGATGGGTGAAGGCGCTGGTGTGATTGTTCTTGAAGAATATGAACATGCGAAAGCTCGTGGTGCCCATATCTACGCTGAACTTACTGGCTTTGGTATGAGTGCTGATGCTTATCACATGACTTCACCACCAAGCGATGGCGAAGGTGCTGCTGCTGCGATGGTCAATGCGATTAATGATGCAGGTATTGAGCGTAATGCTATTGGCTATATCAATGCTCACGGCACATCGACCAATACGGGTGACCGTGCTGAAACGTCAGCGGTAAAATCGGTATTTGGCGATCACGCCTATGATTTAGCGGTGAGTTCAACAAAATCGATGACAGGTCACTTATTAGGGGCTGCGGGATCGGTGGAAGCGATTTTCACCATCTTGGCCTTAATCGAGCAAGTTATGCCACCAACGATTAACTTAAAAAATCCTGACGAAGGTTGTGATTTAGACTTTGTGACTGACGGTCCTCGTGCTAAAAAACTCGACCATGCGCTGTGTAACTCGTTTGGATTTGGTGGAACCAATGGTTCTTTATTGTTTAGTAAAATAAACGATTAAGTAAGCTCAAGCGCGCTAGCCTCGGCTAAGCGCGCTTAAAAATATCTTAAATGCACTAGTCCGATAATCCTGATTATTGATATATTGAGGGTGATCGATAAAGAATGAACTGCTACTAATAAACAACCCCTGTGCCGCATCGAGCATCAAATCAATCGGATAGTCAGCAATTATTTTTTGCTGTTGACCAATCGTAATCAATTGCGATAAAAAGCTCAATTCCTGTGCCATCACCTCCGCTCTTAGCTCAACCGACAAAGCTTTTGAATAGGTTATTTGTTTAAAAAACTGTAATTTTTCGGGATTGGTAATCGACCAATCAATGGCTTTATTCCAGATGAAATAAGCCTGTTCATTGATACAATCATTGTTAATTTTTTGTGGGCTAATTTGCGCCGATAACTCTTGTTTTACTGTTAAATATAACGTGTGAACTAACGCTGCTTTTGACTTGAAATGATGAAATAGAGTGCCATTAGCGACGTTAGCTAGCTTAGCAATCGACGCCGTTGACGTACTATCAATACCATTGGCGACAAAAAGAGTTAATGCTGCATCAAGCAGCATTTGTTTTTTAGTGGTTGTCATTAGCGCTCTATTTCGATTATCGGATAAATACTTTAAGTAATATTTTTTGGATCAAGCTGTTATATGGCGGATGCACAAAAGATCCTAGATTTATCTTACCACTATTGAGCACCGTTTTAGCCTTCGACATGGTTAAAAACCCTTCTTTACCATGATAATGGCCCATCCCTGAAGCACCGACGCCACCAAATGGCGCGTCATCAGCGGCGACATGCATAATGGTTTCATTAATACAAACCCCACCAGAATGGGTATGATCAAGTAAGTGTTGCTGAATTTTCTTATCGAAACTCATGATATAAAGCGCCAGAGGACGTGGGTTGTTATTAATATATTCAACGCATTCATCAATCGATTGATAACCGATGATCGGTAAGACAGGACCAAAAATCTCATGCTGCATTAACAGCATACTATCATTGACGTTCGTTACTAATTGCGTCGCTAAATTACGCGAGTTAGGATCAATGGTTTGATCATTGGCCGATGTGACTTTTGCACCTTTTTCTATCGCATCGTCAAGCCAACTGCTTAATCGACTGTACTGTGCATCGTTAATAATATTGCCGTAATCGCTGCTATTATTCTCAGAGCCATACATTAATTGAAATTGCTTTTTATATTCAGTGATAAATTCATTGATCTTATCTTCAGGACAAAAAATATAATCCGGCGCGACACAAATTTGACCTGAATTTAAGCATTTCCCATAAATCAATCGCTTAATTGCGGTTTTAATTGGCATGTCTGGTGCAACAATGACGGGTGATTTACCGCCTAATTCTAAAGTGACCGGGGTTAAGTTCTCTGCGGCCGCACGCATCACATGACGTCCGACAGCCGTAGAACCGGTAAAAATGAGATGGTCAAAAGGGAGCTGAGTAAACAAAGCAGCGACATCGGCTTCGCCTTCGGTGACCGATACCATATTTGGCTCAAACACTTCATCGAACATCGCAATTAACGCTTTGTTGGTTGCTGGCGTAAATTCAGAGAGCTTGATCATCGCACGATTACCCGCGGCAATAGCTGAAATTAGCGGCCCTAAAGCGAGCATGATTGGAAAATTCCAAGGCACTACAATACCAATAACGCCAAGTGGTTGATAATGGACTTTAACCGATGCCGGGGAGAGTAATAATCCAGCATGACGGCGTTGTGGTTTCATCCATTTTTTTAGTCGTTTAATAGTGTAATTGATGTTCATGACACTAGGCATGATTTCAGAAATTAGCGTATCCTGCGCTGGTCGTTGCCCATAATCTTGCTCTAATGCGGCGATTAAGCTTGTTTGGTGTTTGATTAAGCTAACTTTTAATTTTTTTAGTAAGTCGACTCTGAATTCTTTTGAAGTGGCTGGCTCAGCATTATACGCCTTGCGATGTTGAGCTAAGACCGAGTTTAGTGTATCAGCATTGACATTTTGTTCGACAGACATATTCATGTACCACTCCAATTAACGTTAATTATATTAATTTAAAAAACCGACTGATTAGTCAGTTGACTATAATTAAAGCTTAAAATTGGGTGTTTGACAAGTTTATTTATTGTTGACTGTGATAGTTGTTGGTCGAGGACTTATTTGTGGCCAAGACTGCTTGACCACCTTCAATTGCTATCTATCTATTTAATTAAGTCACACCCAGCAGCAACAAAGTCCATTCGTCTTGATCCGACTGTACCGCCTTTAAATTCAACGCCTAATGAAATTCCCAATCCCCATCTTACATAAGGTTTATGAGCGACACCAAACTTAGTGAACCATTGGTTTCCTGATAAATTAATATTGTTGTGGGAGGCTATTTTTGAATAGCCATCATATATCTGAACGTGTTTCACGATGGCGTTATCAGAAAATGTTCTAAATCTTAAAATGGCACATAGAATTTTAAGACGCTTTTTATCGACGATCACTGGGGTCGGAATGGCAAAATGGAACCAATTAGTTGTATTGGCCTTGCCGTAAAGGTAAGTGTAAAATCCGGCGCGTTTAATTCTTTGTAGTCGTTCTGGATATTCGATTTGTACACTGGTGCCGTGAATCCAAGATGCATGTGCAATATTATAACCGCCATATATTCTTCTTATCCCTGCCTTGTCATCACGGTGCAAAGCTCTTTTCGGGCCACTGTATGACGGGAACATCATGGAGCCATTAACATTTGAGTGTCTCAGTCCCAAAGAATGACCAAACTCATGGGCGGCAACGGTTACAAGATCAATTTTACCACTGCCAGTAGGAATGTTTATTGTCCATGATTCTGCCTCGTCAAAATGAGCATCTCCTGCTAATGCACCACCATTGGGTGGTGGATAAAATGCATGTGCTAACACACCACTTCTGCCGTCAAACGATGCGCCATCACCGTGATTACCTGACGCAAACCTAATTCTAATGTCTGGATTAGCAGAAAAATTTACTAGCCTAAAACTTAAGGGAGTTTCTGCCGCCCAAAGTGAAAACGCTTGTGCGATGGCTTGATGAATTTTAGCAGGAGTCAGACCATTATCGGCCGTATAGTTTTGAAAACCATAAGTTATCTCTGTTTTATTCCATTTGTTTCCTTGGGCAGAGAATTCTGCAACTATGCTATCAGGCATAGCGCATCTTTTTTTTCCCATTGAATTTATAGTACCCTCATCGAGTTTACCGCTGCATTCCAAACAATGAAAATGTTGATATTTTTTGAGTGCTTCTATGGTTGGTTTATCTAATTTTCCTTCTTCTATAACATTTGGTTCTAGAGTCGACTCTTCATCATCTGGCTCGGGAGGTAATTCATCTGATGCGTGTGCACAATCTTCAGCATTTAAATAACCAAAAAGCCCCAAGTGTTTTTGAAGCTGCGCAATATCGTCGGTTGTTTTAGGCACAAAATCTGACTTACTAATTGTCTTTTTCATAATAATACATCCTATATTTACGTTATGCTCAGAAGCGTTTCTTTTTCCAGTGGAGAAACATTGAGCTAAATTTTGTAGCCGCTCCTATCCTGTCCATAAAGTATTCTATCCAAATTAGGTCCCATGAATTAGAACACGAACAATGTTAAACAAGGGCTCCATTTGTAAATATACAAATTCCATACCAATATTAAATGTATTATATTTCAGTTGCTTGTGGTTTTGTTTTTCATTGTTTGATGTAATTAACATGTAATATACGTGTTGTAAATGTACAGAGGTCAACCCTTGATATTACCTTGGAGATGGCTTAGATTTTAAGGCAAAAGTTAGGGTAAGAATGCTGGGTCTGAAGGGTATCGTAGATGTTCGTATTGATGGCGTTTGGATAAATACTCAAAACCTGCATGAGAAACTACGATTAAATTGAGCGTGCCAATAATCCTGGCAGTGTCACTAGCCCGCGATCTTTACTGGTTATTTTTCCTGTGTTGTCTAAAAAATAATAACTAGGATAAGCATCGACTTTCCATTGCTGCTGCAACAGTTGATTGCCGAGTAATATAGGCAGATTAAATTGGTGCTTTTGTTTGAAATCGGTCACGGCCTGTGCGGTCTCCCAATCTAGCGCCACCATAACAATTTGAATATCGGGTCTTATTTTAGTGAAGGCCGCTAATGATGGCTGACTTAATGCGCAAACGGTGCACCACGGCGCGAAAAAATAGACCAAATGCTGTGGCGCTTGTGCCCAACTTTTTATTGGCTTAGCTGTTAGTTGAGCGTGGAGGCTGATGAGTATGGTGGCATTTTTGTCATTAGCTAGAGCGGGCATTACGCGCTCACTCTCTAACATATTCCTGGCTAAAAAAGTTGATAGAGCAATAAACAGGGCTATGAATACTACCGTGTGTCCAAGCCATTGGAGCGGTTTTTTTATTGACTTTGTTAGACGAAAATTGATCACAATACCTTATCTTTAAATTATTATTGAGTGGGACATATTAGAAATGTTATCGAAGCTCGTCAATTTTAAACTGAAAACGGTGTGGCGACTGCCACTGAAATTGACCGTTATACTATACCTTTTTAATGATCTTGGAGTTCTGCTACACTAACGTAGTAGACATTAAAATGAAGACTTTTTCCTATGCAACGCCCGCCACTTAGACAAGCAAAGAAAATCGATAACGTATTCAATAGTGCTTATTGGCATCTAGGCCAACAAGATTATACGATTTCTGAAATCCGTAGCAAGCTAGCACGTAAAACAGAAAATATTGAGTGGATAGAGAAGGTTATTGCACATCTTATCGAACAAAATTATCTAAAGAGTGACCTTGAATTTACGATACGTTATTGCGAAACTGCATTTAGCAATGAAATAGGAAAAGGTGCCATACAACGAAAATTAAAAATGCGCGGAATTTCCTCCAGTGATCTTGAAACAGCAATTGAGCAAGTCATTGAACAACAAGATGTTGATTTCGATGAATTGGCGAGCAGCCGATTACAGTCTCGGTTTATGACATTTGACGGTATTAGTAAAGAAAAAGTGTACGCCCAAATGACAGCCCGAGGATTTTCTCGCCCACAAATAGATCACGCGTTATCACAACACCCAGCACAAGATTCGCTACGCAGTAGCATGGCCATAAAAGCTGAAAAAGCAGAACTATCCACTGAAATCATTAAGTTATACCGTAAAGGTAAAGGTCAAACGCTTATTCTCAATGAATTAAAACAGCGCCTTATTGATGTCAGTGAATTTGAAGAAACGCTATATCAACTCGAACTTGCGGGTGATATCGACTTTTATCAGAGCTGCAAAGATCAATTCGCCAAAAAAAGCTACGATTTATCTGACTATAAAGATAAATCAAAGGCCTATGCTTACTTGACACGAAAAGGCTTCACCAGTGATGAAATCAAAGAAACAATGTCACCCGATCAAGATTAGCTATTGCATCATCTATGCAATAAAAGACGCAGTGCATCTAGCCCTGACTAATTGTACAATGGACACCACTGTGACTTTCAATCAAAGCTTTTAATGCCAACCACTAATTCAGCCAGTTTAAAAGAGCTCGCGGCGTCAAGCCAAAATCATCAGCACTTCAAAATATTTAAGCCACATGGTTATTTAAGTCAGTTCTTACCAGAATCACGAAAGAAGAAGCATCTATTAGGCGAGCTATTTAACTTCCCCAATAAAACGATGGCGATAGGCCGATTAGATCACGACTCCGAAGGCTTATTGTTACTCACAACCGACGGTATGATGAGCCACAAAGTCAGAGACAAAGGGATAGAAAAAGAGTACTACGTACAAGTCGATGGAGCGATTACTGGAGAAGCAATGTCACAGCTTAAAAATGGTGTTGAAATTGGTATCAACGGGGTTAAATATCTAACCCTACCTTGTAAAGCGTTCAAGCTAGATAATGAGCCTCAACTCCCCGCTCGCGGTCGTAAAATCCGCGATCCGAGACATGGCCCTACTAGTTGGATCTCTATCACTCTGTGTGAAGGTAAAAATCGTCAGATAAGAAAAATGACGGCTGCAGTGGGCTTTGCCACATTAAGACTGGTAAGAGTTCGGATTGGCGACATCCATATAGATAGCTTGCTTGCCGGTGATGTTGTTAGGCTAGCTAATTTTGACGCTGCACTTAATTGCTAATTCCTCAAATATTAAACCCTTTGTGCGTAAAACGACCAACTCGCTATCGCGTATATGGACTCCACGTATTTTACAACTAATAACTTCACATAAAACAGAATAAGATGCGGTCGTATATACGGCTTTTTATTGAGAGAGCTACTCTCTAGCCAATGATGTTTTCGCACCTATTATCCTTTTCGCAAAAGCAGCCTTTTATGGCTTGCGCGATAGACAGGGTTTAATAGGTTGGTCTTACCGTTTATGCTAAATCATTACTGTAAAATTCTTTTTTGTTTTCTATATCTTAGGTCTTAATTAGTCATTGTTGCTCATATTGACTGTCATACCTTAGCATTGCCCAGGCTGTCCTAACTGTTTTGTTAGCCAGCGCAATACATGTTCGCTTGATACCAACTCGTTGTAACAACTGGATCAACCATTTCTGTTTAGCCGTTTTAGGTTCTTCAGGTAATTTGGTTACTATTGATAGCGCCCCTTGAAATAAAGCGGCCCTTAATTCTTTGATCCCGCCTTTTTTATCAATACCCATCATAAAGACTTTACCTCCGGAGCTATGTTGTTTTGGTGTTAACCCGACAAACGCAGATGCTTCCCTACCATTTTTAAACTGTTTGCCATTACCGAGAGCAGAATAAAGCATTCCAGCACAGACCTCGGCAACACCCTCTAATGCCATCAATGATTTACAAGGTTCTAGTTGGCGCACTAATGCGTTTTTAGCCTTTTCTTGTATGGTGAACTCTTCTTTTAAACTCTGATAATGCGCCCATAAGTGATGTAACGTCGATAACAAGTTCGCTGGAAGCGGATGTTGCTCATCTAACGTTTCCATGACTACTTTTCGTAATCCCGCTGCACCTTTAGCACTGACGATGCCATATTCATACAGCATCGCTCTGATGTGGTTGCCTAGTGATGTAATATTTCTTGAAAGGTAAACACGGCTTGTTTCTAGTGATTGAAGAATCTGCTGTTCTTCATTTTTGTGCTTACTGTACTTTAAGCCGACTTGCATCGCTGCATTTGCTATGGCGAGCGCATCATTAGCATCTGTTTTCTGACCCTGGAGAAATCCTTTTACCTTCTTGGCACTGATAATACGAACATCATGATTGAATTGTTCTGCAAATCGGCCCCAGTAATGGCTACTACCACAGCCTTCAATACCAACGACAGCAGGGTGTGACTTGGCTAATATCTCTTTTAGTTTTTGACGACTGACGACCTTATTACTGATTAATTCACCGTCTTTACTAATCACACAAACTTGAAAGACGTTTTTAGCTAAATCAATGCCGATAATATTAGACTTTAACATAGTAGATCTCCTCGATAGTTGACCGATTCAGACTATCCTGCTGTGGGAGTGGAGTCCATACATCGCAAAAGTGAGTTATAACATTCAATGTTTGCTGTATCCGATTGTTTATTTTTGATATACATTTACTGATGCTAAAAGTATTTTAATAAAAATGGTGAATCATTTTATTTATTACCGTGAATTTACATAAACCCAATGAGTTAGAACGATTTTGTGATATAACTAATTGTAACAATAGAACTAAATTGATAGTGTTATTTAAAATGAATTTATCAGCGTAAACAGCAGAAGATTATCGCGCAGTTTGCAATGTAATAAGCTTTATGCATTGCAGTTAATATCAAGTAAAGGTGTTGAATTATGGATATGAAGGAAATAATGAATTCAGTTAAAATTTTAGTGGAATTTTGTGGTGAAGCAGAAGCTAAAAAAAGGTTTATGGTCATTAGTTCCAAAGCTAGTATTAGTGTAATTCAGTTGATACATTGCGCCCAGAACAACGAAACGTTAGATACTGATGACGTAGCACAAATTTTTAGTAATCAGTCTGATAAAAAAGTATTATGCTTATTATTAGATACTCTTTTACTTGATTTAGGGAGTCACCCATCGAAATCGATGCATGAATTGGTCATCAAACTTGTAAATTCGGGTGCTATTGATGAATATGGTTTTTTATACGCTCTATCAAAAAACCCGAATTTGTCACCAACAATCTTAACTGCGATAACTAAAGAAGCAATTAAAGATCCATATGCCTCATTAATTCCCGAGTTAGCTCAAAATATAGCTTACAACCCTGAAACAGAAGCACTTCAATTACATCAATTATTTAAAGTAAATAACTTAACAGTAAGAAAGTTTATAGCGAAACATGAAAATACACACAACAGCACACTCATTTTATTTTTAAGACATGAGAGTAAACAGGTTAGAAGACTAGTTTCTTTTGCCTATGACCCTGCACCAGAGATGCATATATATTTAATTAGGGCAAATGATGAAAAAGCTATAGAAATAATTTCAAAAAATAAAAACATAGCAGATTTAACAATCATGGAGCTTTTATTTAATACTAATTATTTACCATCAAAAAAAAGATTGAAACAGTTTTTAGGCAATAATCCATGTTTTTTTAAGTTTCCTTATTTAATTGATAAAACAGGAATTAAAGCAAATAAAAAGCAAGTTATTCCAGATTTTAATTTAGATGAATTTAAGTTCAACTATGAATCAAAAATCACAACGTTACTTACTGCTTTATCATCAGAAATCGAGATATCTGTTTCTAATGTAAAATCAAAGATTGATAACCTTATTGAAGCCTATAAAGTAGATGAAAGTATGTGGGAATATCTCGTAATGGAAGAAAGTTGCCCTGATTACATATTAAAAGAATTTGTACTAAAAGATTACAGCATTGAGATAAACCCTAAGGTACAAGAACGTATAATGAAAGATATGACTTACACAAAACGTTATTTACCTACTAAAAAAGAAATTAAACTTGAATTAGCCACAAATGCCAAAACTGAGTCTATCCATGAAGCAATTTTTTTTAAGGAGCAGTCATCTAAAAAAGCAGATCTTGATGTACTAAAAGCTTTAGCACAAAACCCGAATGCCGAGCACGTATTACATTGGATATATAAGCATTTCGGTTTATCTGAAGTAATAAAAAACCCTAACTGCTCAACGCTTTTACGAAAGGAAGTAATGTCTAATACGATAGAATATTAGAAGACTATGGTTAAATCTCCCATACCAAACCTAATCCAAAAAAACACATTGGCACGATAAATCCTAAGGCGCTATGTGCCCCGTTGCGCCTTAGGAAATGAAATCACGAGGCAAATAAGCATGGATTTGGTCCGGTCGGCGTCAATTAAGTTGGCCGCTTTTAGGGTTGTGTTTACACCTTGGCCTACAACATCAGAATTACTTCTATGTGAGCCACTATAATAATTGTTGGTGGGAGAAAATTGTAAGTAGTTTGTGTTGATGATGGTCAAAATTTTTTAAATTTCATCCGAAATTAATGTAAGCGGATTTTGTAAGTATGTTTTTTAGTTTAAGTATTGTATTTATTATTGTTTATTTAATGATTATATATCACTAACATTTTTTACCCTTGGTTTGGGACAGAATAACGAATTGACCATTGCTTATTAATATAACAATAAATTTGGTAAGTATGGACGTAGGTCATCTCTGTTAAGTGCGTAATCAGTAACTTGGTTTGCTCCCGATTAAGATGGCTTTTGGAGCCGCCACTCTTTGGGCAAAGCTTCTGCATATCAATGTAGTCATCAATATGCCTGATAATACTTATCTCATGCAAAAGAAGAGCTTCGGCAATCATCGCAGCAGACCAACCTTTAGAACATAGCAAAACGGCTTTGATGCGATCACTCTCGCGCTTGTCACTACATTTTCGGTGTCGTGACTCAAGTGCCAATTGAGTTGCTGTTGTTAGATGAATTTTTCGCATAAGACGTATCATGATCTCATTCTTAGAAAAATCAATATTTTGTTTGAAATATCTGCATTTTCAATGATCACGGGTATAGAGACGACACTCGTTAGGGATATTGATGGCTACGAGCAATGTGTGGCGATGATTGAGCAGCTTTACCCGAAGTTACTTAAGCGAATTGAAGGGGCTGAAACCACCAATGAAATTGTAAAGCAGGGGATTAAGCTAAAGTTTGATGACTTTCAAAGTACCAGTGTTGAAAAGATTAGTACAGAGGCGAATCATCCTTTGTATTTAACTTTATTGAGCCAAGCGCTAGCACGTAGTAATGGCCGAAAAATTCGCTTAATCGGTCTTAATGTTGGTTTGGCACAGCTGCAACCCAATAGCGCGATGCCAAACCAGCTGGATCTGTTTTAATCCATTTGACTGATACGGTCGATAAGAACAGCAATACCTGGCTTGTGGTTAAGTAACTCTTCTTTGGTTAGTCCTGAAAGTTCATGGGGAAAAACTAACCATTCATCGGTTTCATAAAGATAAAAATCAGGAACTCGGTCAGTTTTGTTATTTTGAGGTTTAAAATATGGCGTTGCAACTTTCATAATTGGAGTATTACGACGACATTTTAGGGTTAAATCTTCAATGATTTGCGCAACACTTAACCCAGAATCGTAAACATCATCGACAATTAATAGGGTATCTTCGGCATTGACATTTTTAATAATGTAATCCAAACCATGGACTCGCACATTGGAAACTCGTTGCTCAATACCGGTATACGATGAAGTACGAATTGAGATATGATCGGTTTTAACCCCTAAAAAATCAAATAGTTCTTGTACTGCTATTCCGACCGGAGCACCACCGCGCCACACACCGATAATATAATCGGGGCGACAACCACTGTCGAAAATTTTCAATCCTAAATTATAAGAATCATCTAATAACTGCTGGGCATCAATATATTTTTTTGTCATGATTACGGCTCTGCTACATTGGGAATTAATAATTTGACGATGATTATAACCAATAATTAGCGCCATTACATTGATAAAACAAGCGCTACCTTAATTAACTATACTCAACAGGTTATTTTAGGCAGTTATCCTTGGTCAATATTGTGAAAATAATTGTAAATATTTGTTTACGTAGGGCACAAAAGTACCTATAATATGTCCGCAATATTTTATACCTTTTCCCACCTAATTTAGTGAGATATTGCAATGTTAAGAATCGCCCAAGAAGCATTAACCTTTGATGATGTTTTGTTAGTCCCAGCACACTCTACCGTATTACCCCATACCGCAGATCTACGTACTAAATTAACGCAAACGATCAGTTTAAACATTCCGATGTTATCAGCATCAATGGATACAGTGACCGAAGCACGTTTAGCCATAGCGTTAGCTCAGGAAGGCGGTATTGGTTTTGTTCACAAAAATATGACCATTGAAGCACAGGCACACCAAGTGTCATTAGTGAAGAAGTTTGAGTCTGGTGTCGTGACAAGCCCTGTTACGGTCAGCCCCGATGTCACTATTCGTGAAATTAATGAAATGCGCCAAAAGCTTGGTTTTTCAGGTTTCCCAGTCGTTGATGCTAATAATTCACTGGTTGGAATTATTACTTCTCGCGATGTTCGTTTCGCCACTAACCTTGATAAGCCAGCGTCAGTATTAATGACGCCTAAAGAGCGTTTAATCACAGTGAAAAGAGCTGAAGATTCTGAGCAAGTTCTTAATTTAATGCATGAACACCGAATTGAAAAAATATTAGTGATTGATGATGCCTTTAAACTTCAAGGAATGATCACGGTTAAAGATTTTCAAAAAGCAGAAGAAAAACCAAATGCTTGTAAAGACGAAGAAGGTCGCTTACGCGTTGGTGCTGCTGTTGGTTGTGGGGAAGGGACTGATGAACGTATTGCCGCATTAGTTGCTGCTGGCGTTGATGTCTTATTAATTGATACCTCACACGGTCATTCGCAAGGGGTGCTAGACCGCATTAAGAAAACCCGTGCTGAATATCCTGATTTACAAATTATTGGTGGTAATGTTGCAACGGGTGCAGGGGCGTTAGCCATTGCTGATGCTGGTGCTAACGCGGTTAAAGTCGGCATAGGCCCTGGATCTATCTGTACTACTCGAATCGTAACAGGTGTTGGTGTGCCACAAATTACTGCGGTATCGGATGCGGTTGACGCTTTAGTGGGTCGTGGTATTCCGGTGATTGCCGATGGTGGCATTCGTTTTTCTGGCGACATTGCTAAGGCATTGGTTGCTGGCGCGAACTGCGTGATGATGGGTTCAATGTTTGCTGGTACTGAAGAAGCGCCGGGCGAAGTTGAATTATATCAAGGACGTTACTACAAATCATATCGTGGTATGGGATCGATTGGCGCAATGGATCAACGTGATGGTTCATCGGATCGTTATTTCCAAACCAGTAATGAAGCAGCTAAATTAGTACCAGAAGGTATTGAAGGTCGTGTTGCTTATAAGGGACCAATGACCGCGATTATTCATCAACAACTTGGTGGTATTCGTAGTGCGATGGGCTTAACGGGTTGTGCCACGATTGAAGAATTAGGCAGCAAAGCTGAATTTGTTAAAATCACTTCTGCTGGAATGGGTGAAAGTCATGTTCATGACGTCACTATTACTAAAGAAGCACCAAACTACCGCATGGGTTAACTCCCCGCTAAGCCGGTGTTTAATCATCGGCTTTTTATCGCAATATTTTAAGGTTTAAACATGAGTAATATACATGACCATCGCATACTGATTTTAGATTTCGGTTCCCAATATGCCCAACTAATTGCCCGCCGCATTCGTGAACTTGGTGTTTACTGTGAATTATGGGGCTGGGATGTTTCAGATGAAAAAATCCGTGAATTTAATCCCAATGGTATTATCTTGTCTGGTGGCCCAGAGTCAGTCACTCTCGATGACGCGCCAGTAGCACCTGATTATGTATTTACAGCAGGCGTACCAGTATTAGGCGTTTGTTATGGCATGCAAACAATGTCGGCGCAATTAGGTGGTAGTGTTGAAACATCAACCGAACGTGAATTTGGTTATGCCAAAGTTGAACGGGTTGGTGATTGTGCATTATTCGATAATATCGAAGATGAAATGCTTGATGGCAAAGCTTTCTTAGATGTTTGGATGAGTCATGGTGATAAAGTCGCATCGATTCCTGATAGCTTTAAGATGGTCGCACGTACTGATAGTTGTCCGTTTGCTGCAATGGCCGATGAAGAACGTCATTTTTATGGGGTTCAATTTCACCCTGAAGTAACCCATACCCGTCAAGGTGGTCGAATCATCGAACGTTTTGTGACTGGTATTTGTGGTTGTGAGAAAAACTGGACTTCAGGTTCAATTATCGAAGATGCCATTGCGCGGATTAAAGCAAAAGTCGGCGATGATGAAGTGATTTTAGGCTTGTCTGGTGGCGTTGATTCATCGGTTAGCGCGATGCTACTGCAGCGAGCTATTGGTGACAAGCTGACTTGTGTCTTTGTTGATAACGGTTTATTACGTTTAAATGAAGCAGATCAAGTGATGGCAATGTTTAAGACTGGATTTGGTCTTAACATTAAGCACATCGAAGCCGAAGAACGATTCTTAGATGCCCTTAAGGGTATTGATGAACCTGAAGCTAAGCGCAAAATTATTGGCCGAGTTTTTGTTGAAATTTTTGATGAAGAATCAAAGAAATTAACCAACGCTAAATGGTTAGCACAGGGTACTATTTACCCAGATGTTATCGAATCAGCAGCGGCTGGCACTGGTAAAGCGCATGTGATTAAATCGCACCATAACGTTGGCGGTTTGCCTGACGATATGGAAATGGGTTTAGTTGAGCCGCTACGTGAATTATTTAAAGATGAAGTGCGTCGCCTTGGTCTAGAGCTAGGTTTGCCATATGATATGCTTTATCGTCACCCATTCCCTGGACCGGGTTTAGGTGTTCGGGTACTTGGTGAAGTGAAAAAAGAATACTGTGATTTACTGCGCCGCGCCGATGCTATTTTTATTGAAGAATTGCACAAAGCTGATTTGTACCACAAAGTGAGCCAAGCGTTCACGGTATTCTTACCGGTTAAGTCAGTAGGTGTTATGGGCGATGGACGTAAATATGATTGGGTTGTGTCATTACGTTGTGTTGAAACCGTCGACTTTATGACGGCGATTTGGTCTCACTTACCTTATGAGTTATTAGGTCATGTCTCGAATCGTATTATCAATGAGATTGAAGGTATTTCACGGGTTGTTTATGACATCAGTGGTAAGCCACCTGCGACGATTGAGTGGGAATAATCACTTAACTTAACCTGAGTTCTGGATAAGAGTTTTGTAACACGTTGAAATTAAGTGGTACATATAGCATTATTGGGCAAATGTGCTTATCCTGTAGTCCGGTTAACTTAATAAAAAGCCTGCCTAGTGCAGGCTTTTTTGTTGATAGAGGATAGTAAAAATTAACATCTTAACCTTAAATGCTGCTGAAAAAGATGTCTACTGGATGGAGTATGCATTAAAACTTGCTGATAACGCCGAACAGTTAGGTGAAGTACCAGTTGGTGCGGTATTAGTACTCAATGATCAAGTGATTGGTGAAGGCTGGAACAAAGTCATCAGCCAACATGATCCCTGTGCCCATGCTGAAATTATGGCATTACGAGCTGGTGGTCAACACATTGCTAACTATCGAATTCTGGATGCGACGCTTTATGTGACATTAGAGCCCTGTGCAATGTGTGCTGGCGCGATTGTTCATAGCCGAGTACAACGGGTAGTTTATGGTGCTAGTGACTTAAAAACCGGTGCTGGTGGCTCAGTGTTTAATATTATGGTTCACGAGCAATTAAACCATCAAGTAGAATTAGAGTCTGGTTTGTTAGCGCAGCAATGTGCGACTAAAATTAGTGACTTTTTTTATCGGCGCCGCCAAGAAAAAAAACAATTAAAACAATCATTAAAAAAACCTAAATTGTAAGTTAATGCTCACTTGCCTGATGTCATTCTTTAGTCTATTATTTATGCTTTACATTGATAGGTTAGTCTTTGATATATGGAATTTTTAGCGCCTTTAGCCAATGCTGGTGATTACCCTAAACCAACAGTGTTTGCTTTAGCAAAAAATCAATTAGTTGACCCAAATAGCCAACAACAATCGCGGCGTATACCACCTGCTGGTAGTGTGATACTTGCAACACTTGATCATGCTCGCAGTGGCTTATTTGTGATAGCGAAAGCGATGACTAATGAAGTCGTATGGCTACCAAGTTACCATTGTCCTGCCTTAGTCGAACCTTTTATTGCGGCGGGAAAACAGGTTGAGTTTTACCCATTAACAGAACAGCTTACTCCCGATTATTCCTTTTTACAGCAACATTGTAATGGTAACGAGGCCTTGGTTGGCGTGCGATTTTTTGGCTTTGATTCTGGGGTTAAACAGCTTGCGCAATGGTGTCAGCAGCAGGGGATATTTTTTATTGAAGATCTTGCTCATGCTGCATTTGCTGATAAAATATATGGCGATGTCGCGGTAACTAGTTTGATCAAATTTTTCCCCGTGCAAACGGGTGGTGAATTATTAGTAAAATCACAAAGTCGACATATTGCATCATTGAATATCGAACTCAATAAGTTAGCGACTAACAATAGCCAAAAAATAAAATCATTATTGAATCGAATCATTCAAAAGCTAGGTGTTAAGTCATCAACCAATTATCGCTACTTTTTGGCTAATAATGTTACAAAAAACATTAGCCGCTCTAATCTTATTCAAATAAATCGCGCAGACTCGCAAGCGATAGCGCAAGCTAGAATTAATAATTATCATTATTTGGTCAATAAAATTTCAGATAGCCCTTACGGCAAAGTGTTATTTCCAAGCTTAGCAGAGGGGGAAGTGCCTTACATGGTACCTTTTCTTCTAAATAATATTCAAGGCTTTACCCATATTCGCCAACTGGGGATCCAAATATATCGTTGGGAAGAGCTAGCACCCGTTCAGTGTCATAACAGTCAAGAGTATCGTGCTCTATTAGTGCAGTTGCCTTGTCATCAAGATTTATCTCATGCTGACTTGAATGCTATTAGCACTGTTTTATTAAATTAATTATCGAACGATAAACACCTTTTTAGGAACACATATTGAACTACCAACAGCTAACAACGAATAAAGACAGTACGACTCACTTAATGGCTGATACGCCATTGTTTTCTCGTTGGTCTTGGCATGCTTTATTTGAAGTTCATATCTGTAATGATAATTTTCGACCATTCACCTTTGTGTTTTCCCGTGGTGAAAAAAACTTTATTCTGCCACTAGCCCAGCAAACGATAGACAGTGCTAAACAACTTAATAGTTTAAGCAATTATTACAGTCCTTTTTACAAAATGGTTGGTAATTCTGTCGTTACCGAACAAGACCATTATGATGCGATGTCTGCCTGCGAAGCTGCACTCAAGAAATACGATATTATTAATTTATTGCCGCTTTATCATCAAGATGCGGTGACTTGGCTAAAGGCATTATCAGCGATAGGTTTTGACTGTTTAATTTATCAACATTCAGTGAATTGGTATCATGATGGCATCAAAGATTTAGAACATTATTGGTCATTACGCCCGAGTATTTTAAGAAATACTCTAAAAAGGAAAAAGAAAAAACTCGATAAAACAGGTGAGTATTCAACAACTATCATTGAACCTGATTCTATCGAATCATTACATAAATACTTGGCGGATTATCATTTGGTTTATAATGATAGCTGGAAAAAATCTGAACCATTTAGTGATTTTATTGATGCGGTTGTGCTTAATGCTTGGCAACAAAAGGAATTGAGACTAGGGCTGGTTTATCATCAAGATAATCCCGTCGCTGCTCAAATTTGGTTTGTTAACGGCGATACGGCGTATATATTTAAGTTAGCGTATCGAGAGAGTTATGCGAAGACCAGTGTTGGCACTGTCTTGACCGCTGCCTTAATCGAACAGGTAATTGAAAAAGATAAAGTGAGTTGCATTGACTTTTTAACCGGCGATGATGGTTACAAAAAAGATTGGATGCAAGGCAGCCGAGTTTTATATGGCATTAAAGCGTGTAATAAACGCACCTTTCAAGGCAACAAGCATCGGATAAAAAATTGTATAGCTAAAGTACGTCAACGATTAAAGTTAAATAGTTAAATAGATTTTCTTGCTTGATAAAGTAGCTTTATCAAAGGATTACTACACCATGTGATGTGCTCAATATCTCTTAACTCTGATTTGAATCGTTTATGCCATTCCATCGCTTTACCAAAGAACTCTACGGTATGAATTTCATTGTTGTGATGGCTGTGGTGTTTGAAAATTTCGAATTTTAACTGTAAGGCCGGTGATAATTTTTTGAAGTTTTCATCATAAGCTGTTTTTAATATGATCAATTTCTTGCCTGATTTAATGCATAAATCAGTCGCTATAATTTTTTCATCAGCTAAGTAATACCAAGCCTCTGCTGCACCATGTTGGGCATAGTGGCTTAACAGTTGGTGGTAAAATTTTCCTTGAGCATTATTGATGTTGACTGCGGTCCCTCCTGAGGCTTTCCAGCCTGAGGACTCTAATCGACCAAAATGATTGATCGCATCTAGAATATCATCAGGTTTTGTGACTAATTTAGTGGTTAACTCAATGTTATTTTTTTTACAGCGATTAATGACTTTATTATAGTTCTGTCGCATATTTTTGCCGAGCTGATTGAAAAATTCTTGATAGTCGTTGTTAATTTGTAGTTTTCCGGTGGTAATATAATGGTCTGCGGAATAATTACGGAGTAAAGTGATGTTTAGCTTACTGGTGTCTTGTTGAATAAAATCGATTAAAAAAACCTGACCAGGTAATGATTTTTTCAAACTATTGATTAGTTGATTGTCCCAGATGTTATCTCTGACCATCCACAGCCCTAACGGTGCCTGTGAAAACTGATATGTTTGATAACGGCCAAAACCAACATGTTGGAAGATTCCGATTGCTAATGGCCCTTTATTGTCGTTGCAAAAAGCGATGAGGGTGTTGGTGTGATCGAAGTTGTCGAGGCAAATCTGAATAAATTGACTATCTAGAATTGGTTGATCGATCGATTGCTGGTTTAAGCAATCCCATTCATTCGCTACCAAGGAGAATTGAGTGGTGTTTAATAGGGTCCATTTCATTATTATTTACTTATTTCTCTTTAGTTTTTGTTCTTTATTGTTTCATTATAGTCCTATTAACTTATTAATTAATAATAAATAGCAGATATTATTCAAAGATAAGAGCCATTCATTGGAATGGCTCTGTAGTATGATTAAAAACTATAAGTTGCTTTTAAATACCAGAAACGCCCTTGAGCAGAATGAGTTTGTTGGTCATAGCCCATAAAGGTGGTGGTGGCAAAAGGAGGTTCTTCATTCAGTAGGTTATTAATACCAAATGAGAGCTTAGTGTTCGCTATACCAATATAGCTAGCGTTAGTGTCTAAGGTTATCATTGAATCAATCATCCCCGTGGCACCAGCGTCTTTATCATCGGCATATTCACCAATATAGTTAACCCGTAATGATGCCGCAAAGTCTTCTTTGCTCCAATCAACACTTGAGGTCCAACGATATTCAGGATGCTGATACTTGCCATTTAAGTCACGCTTTTTACCATCAGCATCAATTTGATCAAACCCGTTAATCCAGGTAAGACTAAGGCCCATGTTGAAATCACCTAACGATGTTTCGTTGAGGGTATAATCAATGGTTAAATCGATACCATCGGTCTTTTGACCGCCAAGGTTACGATAGGTATCATAAATCTCAACAAGACGACCGGGGATCGCTGTAGATGTAGGTTCTCGTTTTACATACTTAGGATTGTTGTTTAATGCGGGGTCTATTAGAATTAAACGCGGATCAAGGCTGACTAAATTGACTTGATCGTAATTCCAATAATCAGCACCAATGCTTAACTGATCGTTGATAGCCCAGATAACACCAATGTTAAATGAATCGGCTTCTTCCGCTTTTAAGTCTGAGTTACCGGTATAAATAACTGTTCGTTCAATTGAATCACAATCTTCATCGGCACCGGTTAAGCGGCAACGTAAAGTATCGACCAAATTAGGAGACTCCTGTGCTTCGCCTAAACCTAATTGCACCAGTGATGGTGCACGAAATGATTGTCCCCAACTCGCTCGGACTGTGACATCATCACTTGGAGCCCAACGAAAGGCAATTTTAGGACTGGTATTCCTCCCAAAGTCTGAATAATCTTCATGACGTGCCGCGAGTTGCATCTCTAAATCATCGGTAATAGGAACGAAAAACTCAATAAAAAGTGACGTTTGATCTCGTGCGCCTTTCGAGGCTGTTGCTTCGGTACCAAAAATGTCACCATTAAGGAACATTTGGTCTGGTAAATCTTCCATTTTCTCTTCGCGGTATTCAGCACCAATCGCCATGCCGACAGTGCCGGCGGGTAACTCAAATATTTCACCAGAAATTTTAGCATCAAAACTCTTGGTGCTTGATTTACCATTTCGGGTGGTATTGACCGTGATAGCATCAATCACCGATTGCGATTGAGTTTGGTTTAATGGGTTAAATGAACCATCTTCAATTGCTGCTTGAATCCGTGAAGTCTGGACAAAACCCCGTTGACCAAATTCTTGGTTAGTATTATGAGAGAAAGTGTAACCAGTTTCCCAGTCCCACTCGTTACCACCAATAGTCGCTATCCCTTTAAAACCAAGGACAATTCTAGAGCTGTTTGACACGGCTTCTTTTTGACGACCACCGGTTTCCGTTAAACGACGGCGCATGGTGATGTCTTCACCGGGAAATAGTTTTTGGAGCCAAGTGCCTTGTAAACTCGGGTTGTCTTTGCGCATGTAAAATTCGTTGAAGCTTGGGCTAGCAGCGCCTTTGACCACTGAGCTATTACGTTGATAAGTGGCTTCGGCAAAAAAATTGACGTCTTCACTGACTTCCGTTTCATGTAATACCACAATACCAGCACGTTCAGTCGCTGGTACTGAAGACATTAATGGTGCGTAATCATAACGACATAAAGTGCCCTTAAGTAACTCAGCAGGGCAATTAACATCAGGCACACGCTTATAAATATCAGATTTAGTAGTAATTGAACCATCGGCACCAATTGTTGCAGGGATATAAGTGCCAGGGTTACCTGATGATGAACGTTGATCTGCACCGCCACGGCTTGATTGATCGGCTGTTTTTGAATAATCACGGTCGGCGAACATCGTGCCGTCGCGATCAAAATAATCAAGAATGACCGTCGTATGGCCTTTGTCGTCACCATTGCCCCACAGTAATGAGAATGAACGCTCTTTACCGCCCGCTTCTGTGGTGTCGGCAACGCTAGCGGACATTTCTAAGCCGTTAAAATCTTTTTTAAGAATGATATTAACCACACCAGCGATGGCATCGGAGCCATAGGTTGCTGACGCACCATCTTTTAAAATATCAATTCTGGCAATAGCGCTCACAGGAATCGAGTTAATATCAACAAAGGCGGTCCCGATGTTTTTAGCAAACGCAGATACACTAATCCGGCGACCATTAAGTAACACTAAAGTTGAGTCGGCACCTAAGCCACGTAAAGAGATAGCTGAGCCACCGTTAGAGGTATCATCAGCATCGTTGCCTTGAGTTGAGAAAGTGCCTTGGCCAGCAACAGATAGCTTAGAGAGTAACTGTGAAATATTTTGAGCACCGGAGTTAGCAATGTCATCGGCGGTAATGGCTAAGACAGGAGAGGGACCTTCCATGTCATTTTGACGGATATGAGAGCCGGTAACAGCAATACGTTCAACATTTTTAGTGTCGACGGACTCTGCGGCAAAGGTTGGTAAAGCGATTAACGTATTTAGTGCAACTATTACCGAGCTACATATTATGGACTTCTTCATCATAATTTCCTTGTATATAATAATTATTATTATGGGTCGAGACTCAGAATAAACCAAGTTGAACAAGAATGTTAATAGCGTGGAAACTAATTGTTACAAAAGAGTACGATTTTATACTAAGGTCTAATAAGATTAGTGGAGGGTGGTTCAAAAATTGTGCTTAGTGTGGTTAGGACACCAAGCACATGATATTAATTACTGATGGCGTTGTTTAAGGTTTTCGATTATTTCAGTTAAAGGTACCTCTTTACCCCGTAATAATACTAATAAATGATAGAGTAAATCGGATGACTCGTTGACTAACTCAGCGCGATCGTTGGTTGCTGCCGCTAGCGCAACTTCGACGCCTTCTTCGCCGACTTTTTGCGCCATCCGCTTTACGCCACTGTCAAATAGTGAACTGGTATAGCTTTTGTCATCGCGATTAAGGTAACGGTCATTGATCACACCATCAAGATGGCTGATGAAATCGAGGGTGAAGCCTTCACTATCTTTAAAGCAACTAGTGGTGCCTAAGTGGCAAGTTGGTCCAATAGGATTGGCCATAATCAATAAAGTATCATTATCGCAATCTTGGCTTATATTAACGAGCTCAAGGAAATTACCTGAGCTTTCCCCCTTGGTCCATAAGCGCTGTTTTGTGCGGGAATAAAAGGTGACCTTATCGATTTCTAAAGTTTTAGCTAATGCCTCTTGGTTCATATAACCGAGCATCAAAACGGTGCCGTTGATCGCATTTTGCACAATAACAGGCATTAGTTGATCCACTTTATCCCAATCTAATTTTTTGCTGTCTAATTTATTTATTAACATGGTCTAATTGCGATCCCTTGTTGGCTGAGGAATTGTTTCAACTCAGAAATTTCAATGATTTGTTTATGAAATACGCTAGCGGCTAAAGCGCCATCAACGTTTGCTTGCTTAAAAACATCGCTAAAATGCATCATGGTGCCAGCGCCGCCAGAGGCAATTAATGGCACGGAACAAACCTCGCGTACCATCGCGAGTTGTTCGAGATCATAGCCGTCGCGAACGCCGTCTTTGTTCATGACATTTAAGACAATTTCGCCAGCGCCACGTTGTACTATTTCTTTAATCCAATCGAGCGTTTGCCACTTAGTAGTACGGGTTTTCGCAGCATCACCAGTAAATTGCTTGACCTGATATTGACCCGTTGCCAAATCAAAGTAACTATCGACTCCAACCACAATGCATTGTTGACCAAATTCATGGGTCAGTTGGGTAATTAACTCAGGATTAGCTAAAGCAGGGGAGTTAATTGATATTTTATCCGCACCAAAGGCTAATATTTTTGCGGCATCATCAATGGTTTTTATACCACCAGCGACACAAAAAGGAATATTGATTTGCGCGCTAATTTGTTCAACCCAGCTTTTATCGACCACGCGATTATCACTTGAGGCCGTAATATCATAAAACACTAATTCGTCAGCGCCTTCATCAGCATAGCGCTTGGCGAGTGGTACGATATCACCAATAATTTCATGATTTCTAAATTGAACCCCTTTAACGACCTTGCCATCTTTGACATCAAGGCAGGGAATTATCCGTTTTGCGAGCATGCGATTGCCTCCACCACATCAAACTTACCTTCTAATAAAGCACGCCCGACGATAATGCCACTAACCTGACATGGACTGAGGGCGACAATATCATCAAGACTGCCAATACCGCCGGATGATTGCCAATCAATTTGTGGCCAATCTTTGACGAGATCAGTATAAAGGTTAACGTTTGAGCCCGTTAAGGTGCCATCTTTGCTGATGTCGGTGCATAGCACATGTTTTAAACCTAATGGAATAAAGCGATTAAGCAGCTCTTCGATGGTAACCCCTGAGTTTTCTTGCCAACCATGTACTGCAACGTGTTTGTTACCTTGGGCGTCGATATTCAGGTCGAGCGCTAGTACTATTTTTTCACTGCCGTATGTAGTCAGCCATTGTTCAATTAGCTCTGGTTGTTTAACCGCTAGAGAGCCAATGACGACGCGCGAGGCACCTGCGGCAAATAAATCGACTAAATCTTGTTCCCGGCGAATGCCGCCGCCCACTTGTAACCCGACGGTTTTACCCGTTGAATTGACCGCATCCATCATCGCGCTAATTAAGGTGAGCTGGCGTTTGGTTGGATCTTTAGCACCGGTTAAATCCACGAGATGTAGCCAAGTGGCACCTTGCTCGGCATACAATTTAAGCTGCTCAATCGGAGAGTATTGATAACTGGTTTTTTGTTGGTAATCACCTTGATACAGTCTAACCACTTCACCATCTATTAAATCTAATGCAGGAATTATCACGCGCTAAGCTCCAAGAAATTTTTAAGTATTTTAGCGCCAACTTGACCCGAACGTTCTGGGTGGAATTGAACGCCATAGAAATTGTCTTTACCGATTGCAGCAGAAAACCGTTGACCATAATCGCAAGTTGCCAGCGTGTAATCACCAACGGGTAGCGCAAAACTATGGACAAAATAAACATAACTGTTGCTATCAAGCCCTTTAAATAATGGCCCGCTAATATCTCCCAGTGTATTCCATCCCATGTGGGGCAGCGGTAATCCAGCGCTCGCTTGCAATGGACTGACCTTAGCATCGATTAAACCAAGACAATTAACCTCGCGCTCGGCAGAGGCGTTGCTTAACAATTGCATCCCTAAACAAATCCCTAATACCGGTTGGGTTAGCCCTTTGATTAACTCAATCAGGTCAAATTGCTCGAGTTTAGCCATGGCTGCACCCGCAGTGCCAACCCCAGGCAAAATAATATGGGAAGCTGCTTTGATAATTGTAGGGTCACGGGAGACGACAACTTCAATGTCGAACCGCTCCATGGCGCAGCGAACCGAAGTGATATTAGCGCAACCGGTATCGATGATGACTAATTTCTGCTTGGTTTGTTGACTCATAGCACCCCCTTGCTGCTCGGTAGCTCATTACCATTAATCGTAATAGCTTGACGTAAGGCACGACCAAAGACTTTAAATAATCCTTCGACTAAATGATGGTTATTTTTGCCGGTAGCACTTAAATGTAGTGTTGCCGCCATCGCATTACTTAATGAATGGAAAAAATGTGGCACCATTTCAGTGGCAAGTTCGCCAACGCGTTCATTGGTAAATTTAGCATCAAACTCGAGCCAAGCGCGTCCTGACAAATCAAGGGTACATTGACATAAACACTCGTCCATCGGCAGAGTAAATCCAAAGCGACCAATACCGCGTTTATCACCTAATGCTTGCTTAATCGCAGTGCCAAGGGCAATTGCGGTGTCTTCAACACTATGGTGATCATCAATATGGAGATCGCCGCTGACAGCGACATCAAGCTTAAAGCCGCCGTGAATGGCAATTTGGTCGAGCATATGGTCAAAAAATCCAATTCCGGTACTAATACTGCTGCCACCCTGCTGATCTAAATCGACGCTGACTTTAATCTGCGTTTCATTGGTATTACGTACCACTGTGGCAACACGTGGCACTGTGGTGAGGGTGCGAACAATATCCAGCCAATTAAGCGATTGACGATCATAACGTAATGATTTAATCCCCATGTTTTCGGCTAATTCAATGTCAGTTTGACGGTCACCAATGACATAGCTGGTTGCAAAATCAACTTTACCTTGTTGCAGGTAGTCTTTGACTAAGCCAAGTTTAGGTTTACGACAATTGCAATTGTCACTATCAAAGTGCGGGCAAATCAGGGTTTCTTGAAAAATAACCCCTTGGCTGCTAAAAATATCAATCATTTTATTGTGTGCAAGATCAAAATCAGCTTGCGGGAAGCTCGAGGTTCCTAAACCATCTTGGTTCGATACCATCACTAATTGATACCCTGCTTGTTGCAGTCGTAACATGGCGGTAATAACACCGGGCTCAAACACTAATTTTTCTAAACTATCGAGTTGTTTATCAATGGCTGGTTCTTCAACTAAGGTGCCGTCGCGATCGATAAATAAAATTTTATGACTCATAATAATGCTTTCTCTAAATTGATAACGCTATTTAATCGCGATTGAAATATTGGTTAATACTTTTATTAAACACTGCATTTCTGCCGGGCTACCGATAGAAAAACGCAAACAGTTCTCTAAGGTGTTAACTTTTGATTGATTACGCACCACGATACCTTCCTTCGCTAGCTCACTAAACCATTGCTCATTGTCAAAGCGTACTAAGACAAAATTTGCGCCAGAGCGGTAAATATCACGGATCCCAGAAAGCTGTAATAACGCATCACAAAATTGCTGATTAAGTTTATTTAACTGTGCGACCCGCGAGGTCATTTTCATCACGCCATTGACGCTTAAACTCTGACCCGCAATTTCACCGACAGGAGCAGGAACAGGGTAGGGAGCGATGACTTTTTTGGTTAATTCAATAATATCGGTATTGGCTAACATAAAGCCACACCGTAAACCGGCCAACGCGAACGCTTTTGACAGTGTCCGTAAAATCACTAGATTTGGATATTTGTCGAGTAATGATGCCATGGTCAATTGTGGCGAAAACTCAATATAGGCTTCATCAACCACCACAATACATTGCTCTTGTAGTGCAGCAACAATCGGTTCTAGTTGTGATGGCGTTAGGGTTGAACCCGTTGGATTGTTTGGATTACAAATAAACAGTAACTTTGAACTTTGTAATTTATCTATTAATTGCGGATCGAGTTGCCAATCAGCTGTTAAAGGTACGGTATTGACGGCAACATTGCACGTCGCGGCACTAATGGCGTACATACCATAGGTTGGGGTACATATCGTAATGCTGTCTTGCGCTGGAATGCAAAAAGTGCGGATTAATAACTCAATGGCTTCGTCAGCACCACGAGTCGCCAATAATTGCTCGGTGGTGATATTGGCGTAACGGGCATAGTTGTTTACTAGCTCAGTTGGTTGAAACTCAGGGTAACGATTATATGCCGGTAAACTATCACTAAAAGGGGATTCATTGGCATTAAGCCAAACATCACCACTGCCGCCAATACGACGAGCCGATTGATAAGGAACCATCTCAAGTAATTCCGGGCGTGCTAAACGTGATGCTAAACAACTCATGATGGTGATCCTTGTTCTAAACGGATAGTCACTGCACGGGCGTGTGCATCGAGCCCTTCGGCTTCGGCAATTGGACAAATACTCCGCGCTAGAGCGCTTAAACCATCATAAGTGAGTTCTTGAACCGTAAAGCGACGGGTGAAATCATTGAGGTTTAAACTCGAATAACTATTACACATGCCGTAAGTTGGTAATACATGATTAGTGCCACTAGCGTAATCACCCGCTGATTCGGGACTCCATTGTCCCAAAAATACCGAGCCGGCCGCAAATACATGGTCAAGTACATCGCGGGGATGCTCAGTTTGAATAATCAAATGTTCAGGGGCGTAAGCATTACTAATATCAATCGCTTGAGCAAGATCATCGGTTACAAATATCCGACTATGAGCAATAGCTTGTGCTGCAATATCTTTGCGGGGCAATAAGGCTAACTGACTAGCCACTTGCTTCGATACTTGCTCTGCCAATTGTTGACAAGGGGTGACTAAAATTGTCTGTGAGTCAGCGCCGTGTTCTGCTTGTGATAATAAGTCGGCGGCAATGTATGCTGGATTGGCCTCTTTGTCGGCAATCACTAACACTTCCGATGGTCCCGCAGGCATATCAATTGCTGCGCCATTGTTGACCATCGATACTTGTTTTTTTGCTTCCGTGACATAACGATTACCAGGACCAAATATTTTATCAACTTTTTTTATGCTGGTTGTGCCAAAGGCCATCGCAGCAATAGCTTGGGCACCGCCAACTTGATAAATAGTGTCGACGCCACAAAGATGAGCTGTGTATAAAACGACATCAGAAATCGGGGGTGGTGAGCATAAAACAATGCGATCACAACCAGCAATTTGTGCTGGTATTGCAGTCATTAATACCGTCGAAGGTAAAGGTGCTGTCCCTCCTGGCGCATATAAACCAACACTTTTTATCGCTTGAGTGCGTAATTCACACTGAACACCAACGGTGGTTTCTACTTTAATGGTCGTGCTACGTTGAGCAAGGTGAAACTTTTCAATATTTGCTTTTGCTAGACTTATCGCGTGCTTGAGTTCATCAGATACATTATCTACGGCGGTTAAAATATCAGCTTTCGAGACGGCTATTTCACTTAACGTCGTTTGATCAAATAGCTGGGCATATTGCCGTAACGCTTGGTCACCTTGCTTTTTTACCGTCGTAACAATGTCAGTGACTTGTTGCTCTAAACTCGCAGAGTTGTCGAGGGCTGGGCGTTGTAATTGACGCTGTTGTTCTTGTTCATTAAGCGTTGACCACGAAAGTGTTAACATCATTTACCCCAACATTTTTTCAATTGGCATCACTAAAATTGAGCTCGCACCCAGTGCCTTTAATTCTTCCATAGTTTCCCAAAATAAGGTCTCGCTGCTAACGGCATGCACAACTACTTTATCGTTATCCGCCAGTGGTAATATGGTCGGATTTTCGGCACCAGGTAATAAACTAATGATTTTATCAAGGTTGTTTTTTGGAGCGTGGAGCATAATATATTTTGATTCACGTGCTTGAATAACGCCGTTAAATCGAGTGAGTAATTTATCTAATAATTCTTGCTTATCAGTGGCCAGTGTTTTGGTCGATTTAATTAATACTGCTTGGCTGCGATAGAAAATTTGTGCTTCTTTTAAGCCATTCGCTTCCAACGTTGCCCCTGTTGAGACCAAATCACAAATCGCATCGGCAATTCCCGCTCGTGGAGCCACTTCGACGGAACCTTTTAAAGTACAGCTGGTGAATTGTACATTTTCAGAGTCTAAATAACGCTTTAGTAATTGCGGATAAGAGGTTGCTATTCGCATGCCATTAAATTGTTCAACCCCGTTATATTCAAGCTCTGATGGAATAGCGAGGGATAAACGACAGGTGCCAAAATCTAAGCGTTTTAGGGTTTCGTAAGATGAAGGAGCGTTAGCTGCTTGACGCTCTAAACAGGTTTCTTCTAATTCATTTTCACCGATAATCCCTAAGTCGACTACTCCGTCCATAATCAAGGTTGGGATGTCATCATCACGCACTAATAGTAAATCGATCGGTAAATTAGTGGCATGGGCAATTAAGCGTTGTGAGTTGGTATTAAATTTAATGCCACTGCCTTTAAGTAATTTCTTAGACTCATCAGACAGTCGACCTTTTTTCTGTATTGCTATACGTAATCTTTGATTTGTAGACATTTATTTGCTCCTAATAAAAAAACCTCTGGAAGTTCCAGAGGTTTATTTGTTATTCGCAAACCGCCTGGAAGATTTATCAACTTCCAGCGTTAAATTTCCTGAAAGTTACCGGATAATATGGTGATGGCGGTGATGGTTCAGAAAATTAATCATGTTTGAGTTAACCTAATTTGCGTGTTTTGATGTGATGTACATTATGTTAGCTCGGTGTTAATTGCAACGGTTTTTTGTGTAAAAAATACTAGACATTAGGCTATGTTTTTTAATAATAAGGTTAGCCTTTGATTTACAATGAATAATAATTGGTAATATTATCTTGTATATACAAGGCGGTTATGGTAAATATTTATTTTTTAGTTAAGGAGTGAAGCTAAGTTTTTGGTTTAATACCATTTAATGAGTAAAAATTCATTACAGGTTAAGTTATATAGGATATTATTTTTCAATTTTGCCAGATGGCAATTTATTATTTCAACAAGGAACTTTGTATGGAAAACTTCACTCAAGATAATCTAAGTAAATTTATCGATCAAGCGATCGAAATGGCAATGCTTTATTTGCCTAAATTATTATTAGCGCTAGTGACGCTGTTAATTGGCTTTTGGATTATTTCTAAAGCAGCGAAAGGGCTTGAGAAAATACTATCGTTGCGTAAAGTTGAAGCGACCCTTCAACGCTTTTTATCTAATATGATGTCAGGCACTTTAAAAGTGATGCTGATTATTAGTGTAGCCTCGATGATTGGTATTGAAACGACCTCATTTATTGCAATGCTGGGTGCGGCAGGACTCGCGATTGGTTTGGCGCTACAAGGTTCATTATCTAATTTTGCTGGTGGCGTACTTATCTTGTTCTTTAAGCCATTTAAAATTGGTGATGTTATTGAAGCGCAAGGTTATGTCGGGGTCATTAAAGAAATTCAAATCTTTAATACCATTGTGACGACGCTAGATAATGAACGCGTAATCATTCCGAATGGTATCTTGTCTAACGGTCCAATTAAAAATTTATTTGCCGAACCCATTCGACGTGTCGATATGACTTTTGGTATTAGCTACGATGATGACTTGTTAAAGGCGAAAGAAGTTATTCGTGATTTAATTAAAGCCGATAGTCGTTTATTGGAAGATGAAAAAGGCCATGAAATTTATGTCTCAGCTCACGCCGATAGTTCAGTTAACTTGTTGGTGCGTGTTTGGTGTCAGTCAGAAAGCTTTTGGCCGGTATATTTTGACATGCACGAGAATGTTAAATTGGCATTCGATAAGAACGGTGTCACTATTCCATATCCACAACGTGATGTTCATATGAAATAGTATCGTATGATCAAAAAAGCCCGAATCTTAATTATCAAGATTCGGGCTTTTTGTTGGCTGTTGTCTAGCTGAGTATCTATCTAGACAATGCCGGTGTTAAATGCGGGCGAATCTTACCTAAAATAGCTTTAACTACTTTTGGATTACCAGCAACAATATTCCCTGAATTAACATGGCCATGACCGCCAGTGAAGTCAGTGATAATACCGCCAGACTCTTTTACCAGTAACTCACCGGCTGCGGTATCCCATGGCTTTAAGCCAATTTCCCAAAAGCCATCAACACGACCCGCAGCAACGTAAGCAAGATCTAACGCAGCAGAACCACTACGACGCATGTCAGCGGTTTCTTCAAACATGTCTGAGAAAATATTTAAGTAAGATTCTTTATAATGCTTGTTCTTATGCGGGAAGCCAGTCGCAATAATTGTGCCTTTTAAATCTTTAGCTTTAGAAGCACGAGTACGATAGCTATTTAACTGACTACCAACACCTTTGGTGGCGGTAAATAATTCGTCGCGAACGGGATCTAAAACAACGGCTTGTTCAGTTTTTCCATTAACTTGTAAAGCAATAGATACTGAAAAATGAGGGATACCCTTGATGAAGTTTGTAGTGCCATCAAGTGGATCGATAATCCATTGGTATTCACTGTCTGCATTACCAGACTTGCCACTTTCTTCACAAATAAAACCGTGATGTGGGTATGCTTTTGCAATAACTGCAATGATTGTTTGCTCAGCTTCTTGATCAACGCTAGTCACGAAATCATTTGAACCTTTTTGTTCTATCTGAACTTTGTCTAGCTGCTCAGTCGCTTGCATAATTACCTTGCCTGCGCTACGAGCTGCCCGAACTGCAATATTTAGCATCGGATGCATAGTGTTTACCTTTGGATGTTAAAGAACGTGAGCCCAAAATTGTTTTTCTGGGTAAATTACGGCGCACATATTACCAGAAATATGGAGCTAAGCAACAAAAACAACAAGCGAACAACATTGCTAGTTCACATTTTTGACCAGTTTGTTAGAATGCCAAAAATTATCAAGCTTTGGATACTTAACTAGTGAAACAACAATCCCCTGAATATCTCCAAAAAGTCAAAGTAGTGCTCGTTGGTACCACTCATCCTGGCAATATTGGCAGCGTTGCTCGTGCCATGAAAACCATGGGACTGACACAGCTAGTGTTAGTTGATCCACAAACAGAGGTTGATGGTAAGTCTTTTGCTTTGGCGGCTGGTGCTGCCGATATATTAAATAATGCCATTATCGTAGACACTTTAGTTGAGGGGGTGGCTGATTGTAGTTTAGTGATTGGTGCCAGTGCTCGTTCTCGCACGTTGCCCTGGCCAATGCTTGACCCGCGTCAAACCGGATTAAAACTGATGACTGAGGTGGCTAATTCCCCCGTTGCTGTGGTATTTGGTCGTGAAAATAGTGGCTTGTCAAACGATGAATTACAGATGTGTCAATATCATGTTTGCATTCCTGCTAACCCAGAATACAGCTCTCTTAATCTAGCGATGGCGGTGCAAACGATTTGTTATGAAATACGAATGGCCTGGCTGAGTGAAGAAATCATTGATAGCTCCGAGCAATATCCAACGGCTCAACAAATGCACGGTTTTTATGAGCACCTAGAGCAAACCTTATATCAAACTGACTTTATCATTAAAGCGCACCCAGGCCAGATTATGAATAAATTACGCCGGTTATTTAATCGCGCTCGCCCTGAAGAAACTGAATTAAATATTTTACGTGGAATTTTAACGGCGACCCAACGTTCAATTGTTAATAAGAGCAACAAAGATTAACGTTTTAAAAGATCAATATGGTATAATTTATCGATAAAATATACCCGACTAATTTAGTCAGGTTTATACTTGACTAAATTAGTCGGGTTTGATGTAATGGCATCATTGAATTATGTATTGAAGGTAAGTTATGAAATTAACATCAAAAGGGCGTTATGCGGTTACTGCAATGCTTGATGTTGCACTTCATCAGGCGCAAGGACCAGTCTGCTTAGCCGACATCTCTGAGCGTCAGCATATTTCACTTTCTTATTTAGAACAGTTATTTTCTAAATTGCGTAAGGCACTGTTGGTGCGTAGTGTACGCGGGCCAGGAGGTGGATATCAATTGGCTAAAGATGCCGTTGATATCTCTATTGGCGCGGTGATCGCGGCGGTCAACGATTCAGTTGTGGCAACAAAATGCAAGGGTGAAAAACCTTGCTCGCCAAGCGGACGTTGTTTAACCCATAGTTTATGGAATGACTTTAGCAAAAAAATGCAGCAGTTTCTTGACAGTGTCACCTTGGGTGAATTGATGGAAAACGCTGATGTTAAAGAAATATCGAGTAAACAAAATATGGTGCAAGAATTACAAAGTGACATTTTGCATATTAACCAGCTTGGTTAATATTGGGCGTTGCCCTGTTTAAATAGCAATGATTAATACCAGATATAGCCCGTATAGCTTGTCTGGGTGTGGAGTAATAAATGAAATTTCCGATTTATCTAGATTATGCTGCAACAACACCGGTCGATCCTCGTGTTGCTGCAAAAATGGTTGAATGTTTAACCATGGAAGGCAACTTTGGTAATGCAGCATCTCGCTCGCATCGCTTTGGTTGGCAAGCCGAAGAAGCAATTGATATTGCTCGTAATCAGATCGCCGATCTGATTAATGCGGACTCTCGCGAAATAGTGCTAACCTCAGGCGCAACTGAATCAGACAATCTTGCTATTAAAGGTGCTGCTCATTTCTATTCGAAAAAAGGCAAGCACATTGTTACGGTTAAAACCGAACATAAAGCAGTTTTAGACACTTGTCGTCAGTTAGAACGTGAAGGTTTTGAAGTTACCTATCTTGATCCACAAACCAATGGTTTAGTTTCATTAGAGCAGCTAGAAGCCGCGCTACGTGAAGACACTATTCTTGTTTCTGTGATGCACGTTAATAACGAAGTCGGTGTGATCCAAGATATTGCAGCGATGGGCGAAATGCTCCGCGCTCGTAAAATTGTCTTTCATGTTGATGCTGCCCAAAGTGCTGGCAAAGTTGAGATTGATTTAAGTACACTCAAAGTTGATTTAATGTCCTTCTCAGCCCATAAAATTTATGGTCCTAAAGGCATCGGTGCATTATATGTGCGTCGTAAGCCACGTATTCGTTTAGAAGCTCAAATGCACGGTGGCGGCCATGAACGTGGTATGCGATCTGGTACATTAGCGACTCACCAAATTGTTGGTATGGGCGAAGCTTTCCGGATAGCTAAAGAAGACATGGCACAAGACAGTGCTCGCATTGCGTCATTAAGCCGTCGTTTGATGGCTGGGATGTTCAAAATTGAAGAAACTTACCTTAACGGTGATGCTGACCAACGTTACATTGGTAATGTTAATATTAGCTTTGCTTATGTTGAAGGCGAGTCTTTAATGATGGCGCTTAAAGATTTAGCGGTTTCTTCAGGCAGCGCATGTACGTCGGCGAGTCTTGAGCCTTCTTACGTGTTACGTGCCCTTGGTCTAAATGATGAAATGGCTCATAGCTCAATTCGTTTTAGCATCGGTCGTTTTACCACCGAAGCGGATGTTGATCATGCGATTGCTGATTTAACCAGCTCAATTGGTCGTTTACGGGAAATGTCACCATTATGGGAAATGTTCCAAGATGGTGTTGATTTAGATAGCGTAGAATGGGTAGCTCACTAAGCTGCATGTAATAGCGGCAGTGAATGGCAATGCAGTAGTAAAATTGGAGATAGTATCATGGCATATAGCGAAAAATTATTAGATCATTATGAAAACCCACGTAACGTTGGTTCATTTGATAAAAACGATCCACAAATAGCAACCGGCATGGTCGGCGCACCTGCTTGTGGTGACGTAATGAAATTACAACTTAAGATCAATGATCAAGGCATTATCGAAGATGCTAAGTTCAAGACTTATGGTTGCGGTAGTGCGATAGCCTCTAGCTCATTAGTGACCGAGTGGGTCAAGGGTAAAACCTTAGACGAAGCCGGTGAAATCACTAATCGCACCATTGCTGACGAATTAGCCTTACCACCAGTTAAAATTCACTGTTCAATTTTGGCTGAAGATGCGATTAAAGCAGCTATTGCTGATTATAAAGATAAAAAGTCTAAGTAATACCAATTACAGTAAAGAGATGATCATGGGTCACTTAATTAATGCAATTGGTATAATTTAGCAAAAAGGTGTAAGTACAATGGCAATTATAGTCACTGAATCTGCAGCAAAGCAGGTAAGTTCTTTTCTCGCGAATCGCGGTAAAGGTGTTGGATTACGACTTGGGGTTAAAACTTCAGGTTGTTCTGGCTTGGCTTATATTCTTGAATTTGTCGATGAACTGGAAGAGGGCGATCACGTTTTCGAACAACATGGTGTTAAAGTTATTGTTGATGGGAAAAGTCTCGTTTATCTTGATGGTACTCAACTCGACTTCGTTAAAAACGGATTAAATGAGGGTTTTGAGTTTAGTAACCCGAACGTTGACGGCGAATGCGGTTGCGGCGAAAGTTTTTCAGTGTAAGTCCAATGATGAATTATTTTGAATTGTTTGACCTACCAAGCTTATTTGAACTTGATGTAAATGCGTTGCGACTAAAGTATCTAGAATTGCAACGTATTGTCCATCCAGATAAGTTTGCTAATGCCAGTGAGCGAGAACGCTTATTGGCGGTGCAAAAAACCGCTCAAATCAATGATGGTTACTCGATGTTGAAATCACCGATAACCCGCGCTGAACATTTGTTAGCGTTAGCGGATATTGAGCTGGCTCATGAGTATCAAACCTTAAAAGATCCGATGTTTTTAATGCAACAAATGGAACTTAGAGAGCAACTGGAAGATATTCCAACGGCTAAGGATCCCGAGCAAGAAATCATCGACTTCCAATTACAAATTGACACTTTTATTGCTCAATTCGAGCAGCAATTTAACCAATTGTTTAATGACGGCAGTCAGCAGGCTTTAGATAATGCCGCTGATAATGTCCGAAAACTTAAATTTATGCTTAAATTAGCTGCAGAAGCCCGCGATCTCGAAGAGCAAATACTGATCTTCTAATAATAAAGAATTTAAACATGGCACTATTGCAAATTTCAGAACCGGGGCAAAGTAGCGCTCCACATCAACGCCGCTTGGCTGCTGGTATCGATTTAGGCACGACTAACTCCTTAGTGGCTAGTGTTCGCAGTGGTGAAGCCGTCACATTAAGAGATGTCGATGGTCGGGACTCACTCCCATCAATTGTTTATTATGGTGCCCAAGGTATCGAAGTCGGTTTTGATGCTAAAACTCATGCCATCAGCGATGCCTGTAATACAGTGGTTTCGGTCAAACGTTTTATGGGTCGTACCTTGACCGATATTAATAATAGCTACCAAGAACTCCCTTATCAGTTAGCGGCCAGCGAAAATGGTTTAGTGACTATTAAGACCCGTCATGGCGTTGTTAATCCGATTCAAGTATCGAGTGAAATCCTCAGGCCACTCATTGCCCTTGCGCAATCGAGCCTCGGTGGTGAGCTTGATGGTGTCGTGATTACGGTGCCTGCTTATTTCGATGATGCTCAGCGTCAAGGCACTAAAGATGCCGCCCAGTTGCTGGGAGTTAAAGTATTCCGCTTACTTAATGAACCAACGGCTGCTGCGATAGCTTATGGTCTAGACACTGATCAGGAAGGTATTATTGCCGTTTACGATCTGGGTGGTGGTACCTTTGATATTTCAATTCTACGCCTGAATAAAGGGGTATTTGAAGTACTAGCAACCGGTGGTGACTCGGCATTAGGTGGCGATGATTTTGATCAGTTGATTAGTGATTGGATTGTCGAACAGTCTGGTTACACTGGCGAGTATTCACCGGCATTACAGCGTGAAATTACCCAGCTTGCTTGTTCCGCTAAAGAACAATTAAGTCAGTTAGAGACCGTTAAATTAGCCCTTGATTTACCCTGTGGTGGTCATTGGCATAGCTCGCTTAGCCGCGATCAATTTAATCAACTAATTCAGCCGTTAGTTAAACGTACTTTACTAGCCTGTCGTCGTGCCGTACGTGATGCTGAGTTAACACCTGCGGATATCATGAAAGTGGTGATGGTGGGCGGTTCGACTCGCGTGCCATTAGTACGAACTCAAGTTGGTCAATACTTCGAACAATTACCCTTAACCAGTATCGACCCTGATAAGGTCGTGGCGATTGGAGCAGCGATTCAAGCGGATATCTTAGCGGGCAATAAGCCTGACAGCGACATGCTGTTATTGGATGTTTTACCGTTATCCCTGGGATTAGAAACCATGGGTGGCTTGACAGAAAAGGTCATTAGCCGTAATACCACGATTCCGGTTGCTAAAGCGCAAGAATTCACTACCTTTAAAGATGGTCAAACCGCGATGGCGTTGCATATTTTGCAAGGTGAACGTGAACTGGTTGAAGATTGCCGCTCGTTAGCGCGTTTTGAGCTTCGTGGAATACCACCGATGGCCGCTGGTGCTGCACACATTCGAGTGACGTTTCAAGTGGACGCTGACGGTCTGCTAAGTGTTAGTGCGATGGAAAAGAGCAGTGGGGTACAAACTTCGATTGAAGTGAAACCATCATTTGGCTTAACCGATAATGAAGTCGCTAGCATGATTAAAGATTCGATGACCTATGCTAAAGATGATATGAATGCCCGGATGTTGGCGGAAGAGAAAGTTGAAGCTGCTCGGGTTCATGAAGGGTTAGTGAGTGCGTTAGCTGATGATAGCCACTTACTGAATCAACCGGAACAATCCAAGATCGAACAAGCCATGGCTGTGCTTGCTCAAGCACAAGCAGGCGATGAGCTTAAAGCGATTAAAGCCGCGATAGCTGAATGTGACAAAGCAAGCCAAGATTTTGCAGCAAAACGAATGGATCAGTCTATTCGAAAAGCACTTTCTGGTCAGTCAGTCGATAATATATAAGGGTATGGCGCTAGCGATATCCATGTTCAATAATGTTAATGCATCCGGAGAAATCGAATGCCTAAAGTAATATTTTTACCCCATCAAGAACTATGTCCCGATGGCGCTGTTGTTGATGCTGTCGAAGGGGAAACTCTACTTGATGTTGCCTTAGCCAATGGCATCGATATTGAGCATGCTTGTGAAAAATCATGTGCTTGTGTCACTTGCCATCTAATTGTTCGTGAAGGGTTTGATTCGCTTGAAGAAAGTGATGAACTTGAAGATGATATGTTAGATAAAGCCTGGGGACTGGACAGCGAATCTCGCTTAGGTTGTCAAGCTTGTGTTAGCAGCGAAGATTTAGTGATTGAAATTCCGAAGTACACCGTGAATTTAGCGAGCGAACAACACTAGTCTTACTGCAAATAAAGTGTCAATAATAAAAAGGGCAGGAAATTAATTTTTCTGCCCTTTTTATTTATTGGTTGCTACTTGAGTCAGTGTAGATTAACCATGTTGTTGTTCGCGTTGATTTAATACAGTATGCACATTAATGGCATTAGAAAGCTCTAGTAGTTCGTTTAGCGTTAACTCTCGACCGGTGATAAAGTGTTTTTCTTGTTTGTTATTTAATTGAGTGATGGTTTTTAATCCGGTGAAAATCGTTGGGGTTGTTAGTGAATCGCTAAGCGGCAATTCATTAATAACCGACTGAACCTTATTGATCAGATTAAGCAATATCTCTGGCTGTTGTTGGTTTATGGCACAATTTTGTGTCGTTACGTTGTTAAAACCTATCCGTTCGATATCTTTAAAACTGGAATAATTTTCACCCAATTTTTCAAAGTTAATAGCAACTTTTAGCTGCTTAATCGCTTCTAATTCGGCAATGGCGACATCTGGATTATTTAAAATCGCTTGCTCGTTTATTTCAAGTTGTAAATGTTGGGGCTTTAATTGGTAAGTTGTTAATACCTCATTGATAAGCTCGCTTAGGCCCGGTGAAGATAACAATGTAGGAGGCACTATTATCTCCAGTGTAGTATTTTTGAGTGAGTTAGATGACCATTGGCTTACTTGCTTTGCTGCTTGCTGTAGTAGCCAATTGAATAACGGCTTTACAATCGCTTCATCAGATAGAATCTCTTGATATTTATCTAATGAAATCATGCCTTGCTGTGGGTGTTCCCATAAAATAGTCGCGGTAGCGGCCACAAAGCTGCAATCATTTAAATCAATTCTAGGCATGTAATTAAGGCGTAACTCATTTAATTCAATCCCGTGGCATAGCTCATTAATTTGATGGTATTGCTCAGAATACTTAACTGATTGGCTATTATTATAAATTTTTATTTTATTACTATTTTCTTCTCTGGCTGCAAACATTGCGGTGTTGGAACATTTGATTAGGTCTTGATAGTCTTCACCATGTGTCGGGTGTAAGGCCACCCCAATACTGCAGCCAGGCACGATTTTCTTATTACTAATCTTGAGTGGCATGGTTAACTCTTTTAAGATTTTTTCGGCAATAATATAGGCATCTTCAGCGGCTGATATATTTCTGATAATAATACTAAATTCATCTTTACCAGAACGCATCACACTGTCTTGTTTACGAATGATATGAGAAATTAGTTTCGCGGTTGAAATAAGTAACTGAGCTTGATCTTCACTTTTTACTGTGGCCGACTTGTTGAGTGAAACCGAAAAAACAGCGGTGAATAAGTCAGTGTGATCGCCATCGATGTCTTGCTTTAAACGCTGTGCAAATACTTGTCGATTCGGTAATAACGTTAGTTGATCAAAATGAGCCATCTCATTGATTTGTTCTTCGATTAATTTGTGTTTACTGATATCGCTAAAGATACAAAGGTATTGAATGACACTACCATCTGGATCTTTAATCACACTAATATTTTGATGGGTTGGGTAAACTGAACCATTACTCCTAACGTTCCAAATCTCCCCTTGCCAATGATCATTGTCGATTAAATGATTCCAAATATTTTGATAAAAACTGTGATCAAAATAATTTGCCCGTAAGATATGCTCGATATTGGTGCCGATGGCATCTGATTCTTTAAATCCGGTAATATCTTTAAAAGCTTTATTAACCTTTAAAATTTGATGTTTTTCGTCACAGACTACGATAGCTTCGACCGTATGTTCAAAGACATTGGCCGATAATTTTAATTGTTGTTCGGTGTCTTTTTGGCTGGTGATATCACTGACCGTACCAATCATTCTAACTGCTTTATTTTCTTCATCTCGAATCACTTTTCCCTGCTCTTGAACTAAGGCTTTAGTGCCGTCGACGCGAATGATGTGATGGGTGATCTGATAATCTTTATTAAATATAACGGATTCATTGATTGCATTACCGACTAACTCTCTTTCTTGCGGCGGGATTCTAGCCATCAATATATCATTGGTTATTTCTATTTCATTGGGTTTGTAACCATAAATTCGATACGCCTCGTCAGACCAAATCAGTTTATCCGTCGCGAGTTCCCAATTCCAGCTACCAATGTGAGCAATTTCTTGTGCTTGATTAAGCATCGCTTGATTTTCGTTTAATATCTTGAGCTTTCTTTTCTGAGAGCTCATATTTCGCAGGGTGATAATTCGAGTTTGTTGAGCGTTATCAATAGCAATACTGAGAGTTAACTCGACCGGGATCTCTCGTCCACGCTGGGTGATAATGTTTAATAGCTGTTTATTTTCACTGGTATGTTTGATATGTGATTGTTCGAGGCGTTCGGTAAGTGACTGTTGGGCTTCAGAACTAAACAGCTGTTCAATATTAGCATTTAAAAGATTAGCTCTCTCTGCATCGAATAAGTGTGTCGCTTGATAGCTCGCTTGAATAATAACGCCATATTGATCTATTGCGATGGTGGCTAGTGGCGAATTGTCAAAGAGACTAGCCATGTGAATGCCTTTGTTTTGCAGTTGTTGACGCTCTATTCTGTTTTTATGGTTTAGAAAAAGGATATAAAATCCATAACCTATAAAAAGTAATAGAAATATACTACCGCCAGTAATGTAATTAATCGTTGAAGACACCTGTTGTTTGGTATCATTATTTGAATTGTTGAACTGGATGTTATTTTCTGAAAATAGCTTGCCTAAAGCATCATTAAACTCTTTTGATGGGACCGCGCTATTGAGCTCGGTCAACTGGGTAAAGCTTTTACTAGCGATTAAATTGGTGGCTAAAATATAATTGTTTTTTAAACTCTCAATTTGACTGGTTAACTTGACCAGTAATATCGCTTCACTAACACTGACGTCACTGAGTGACTGGTAATTTAGTATCGACTGTTGAACTTTGATAAAGTCGTTATCGATATTAACAAGTGAGGTTGCTTGTCGTTTTGTGATGTAATTTTTTAGATTAATTTCGGCATTGAGGCCATCATGATTTTGTTTTATTTGATTAAGAATTGTGTTTTTTTGATTCGCTTTATCGCTAGAGTATTGCCATAAAGTTTGAGTTTCATTAATTTGCCTAACCAGTTCCATTCCGTAAAAAAATAGCGAAACTGAAAAACATAAAGTAACAATGATTACAATTAATGATTTTGAGTGATCAATTGTTGAATTGGTATTTGAAGTATCCATAAACATCCATGTGAGTATTTTGCATCATCCTGAGCAAATAAGCCTGTGTGCTTAACTTACGATTTTTATTTTACTGTTGCAATAATTTTTTTTGATAAAAACGATTATCATTCTGGATCTACTATATTTAGTATTGTTTCGCTGGTTGTCTTGTTTATTTGATAATTATAATTACCCAATGGCACTAGCTCTGAATCGTCCTGTGCTGCTTGTGCTAGGATCGCTGGGCTAATAATAGACTTTATTGATAAGGCTACTAGGGTTTCATAATAGCGTCGAATGCTATCAACGTAATGCACAGCTTCCCGACCACGAGCAAAACCGTGACGGGTTTTTTTATAATAAGCACTTTTTTCCAGTAAAGGTAAAATTTGCTTGATACTGACCCAGGTATTTGGATTTTTATTCATTCTTATCGCTAGCTTTCGGGCATCCATTAAATGACCGAAACCAACGTTATATGAAGCCAATGCAAACCAAAATTTTTGTTCATGCTCAATGGTGTTAGGTAACCGATTTAGCAGCTGCTGGAGGTATAATGCACCCCCTTTGATGCTTTGCTCTGGATTGAGCCTGCTAACAACGCCAAGCTGTTTAGCGGTGGGTAATGTTAACATCATCATCCCTCTGACACCGGTCGGGGATTTTGCTCGCGGGTTCCAATGAGATTCTTGATAAGCAGTTGCAGCTAGCTGTAACCAGGGAATAGTCCCTGAGTGTTGTTCAAAGAGTAACTGATAGGTAGGCAAAGTTTTGGTTACAGCTCTGATAAAAGCTCTAGTATCAACATAATCAAATCGTTGGACATGGCCAAAATACTTCTCTTCCAGCTGAACCATGGTACCATTGCTTTGGATATAGCCAAAAAAATCAATGACTTTTCCGTAGAGTGAATCATCGGTATTATTACTAATTACCCAGGCAATCGGTTGTGGTTGACTTAATGTCATCGACAGACTTAAGTCAGGATATTGTCGTCTATTTCGTGCTAATACAGTGGAATCAACCACGGTGTAATCAATTTTCTCGTCAATTAATAGTTTTAACAGCTGATCCGGATCGTGTACCGTTGTCGTACTCCATTGCAATTCCGGATTCGTTTTATTTATTTCTTTTAAGGTCTCTAGATGACTACTGCCATCTATCACCATTAATTTTCCCGTCAGCTGATTAATTTTACGCGGTCTTTTTTTCCCTTGTTTATAAACCAACTGCTGAGTAACTTGATAATAAGGCGGACCAAAGCGCATGTTTTTTAAGCGTTGGTCAGTGACTGATAAGCCAGTGGCAAGTAAATCAACTTGGTTATTTTCAAGCATTTTAAATAAGTTGGGTAAATCGGTGCTCGAGACGACTTCTAACTCAACATCTAAATAATCTGAAAATCGATGGGCTAAATCTTGTTCAATGGCACTTGAACTATTTTCTGAACCAAAATAGCTACTTGGTCCGTATAAGGTACCGATGGTGATGGTTTTTCGTTGTTTGATCTTTTCGAGATGTGATAATGGATCTGTCTTATTACAGCTTAAGAGCAAAGTAGCGGCCATCATCATCATTATTGGTCGAGTAAAACTGTGTATTTGGGACAAAAACAATAGCACTCTCCATTTGTAAGTATAAAATATATCCATGACCAATGATCTATAGTCTATATCAGAACCACGCCTTGGGCACTAGGATCAAAAAAAAAAGCTAAAGTGTGACAAAAAAAACAATCTAAAGGTTAAAATTGTGAGCTATTTCACTTATAATTGCGGCCAATTTTAGCATATCTAACTAAATTGGTGATTAACCCTATGGAAATCCTCCGTGGAGCCTCGGCCCTATCCGAATTTCGTCTTAATAAATTATTAACAACGAGCAATGAACTTAACTTAGGCGTAACGAATATTTATGCTGAATTTGTTCATTTTGTAGACTTAACAGCACCTCTAAACGATACTGAGCTGACTAAATTAAATAAATTATTAACTTATGGTCCTACAATTGCCGAGCATCAACCAAGCGGTAAACTAATGTTGGTGACGCCACGACCAGGTACTATCTCACCTTGGTCATCTAAAGCAACTGATATTGCTAATAACTGTGGTTTAGCTCAAGTGAAACGTTTAGAGCGAGGTATTGCCTACTATATTGAAGGTGATCTGTCAGCTACCCAATGGCAACAGCTTAACGGCCTTATTCATGATCGGATGATGGAAGTTGTATTAACGGACTTAAATGATGCGAACGCTTTATTTGTGACCGCCACACCGAGTGAAATGACCGCCATTGATATTTTAACCGGTGGCCGTCGTGCGTTAGAAGTCGCGAATATTAAACTTGGGTTAGCATTAGCTGCCGATGAAATTGATTATTTGGTTGAGGCTTTTAAAGGCTTAAATCGTAATCCTAATGATATTGAATTGATGATGTTTGCTCAGGCTAACTCAGAACATTGTCGTCATAAAATATTTAATGCCGATTGGACTATCGATGGTATCGATCAGCCAAAATCATTATTTAAAATGATCAAAAATACTTATGAAACCCACCCTGAAAATGTCTTATCAGCCTACAAAGATAATGCATCGGTAATGGTCGGCTCGAAAGCTGGTCGCTTCTTCCCTAATCCTGAAACCTGTGAATATGAATATAATCAAGAGGATATTCATATTCTGATGAAGGTTGAAACCCATAATCACCCAACCGCTATCTCGCCATTCCCTGGCGCCGCGACCGGCAACGGTGGTGAAATTCGTGATGAGGGCGCTACAGGACGTGGCTCAAAACCAAAGGCGGGCTTGAGCGGATTTACCGTATCAAATCTACGAATTCCTGGTGCGATTCAACCTTGGGAAAGCGATTTTGGTAAACCAAGCCGTATTGTCTCAGCATTAGATATTATGACCGAGGGGCCCCTGGGCGGCGCAGCATTTAATAATGAGTTTGGTCGCCCAGCTATTTGTGGCTACTTCCGAACCTATGAGGAAGAAGTGGTTTCTCATAATGGTCGCGAAGTTCGTGGTTATCACAAGCCAATCATGATTGCTGGCGGTTTAGGTAATATTAGAGGTCAACACGTACAAAAAGGTGAAATCCCGGTTGGCGCTAAGTTGATTGTGCTAGGTGGACCGGCAATGAATATTGGTTTAGGCGGTGGTGCTGCATCATCAATGGCTTCAGGTCAATCCGCTGAAAACCTTGATTTTGCATCAGTGCAACGTGAGAATCCTGAGATTGAGCGCCGTTGTCAGGAAGTTATCGATCGGTGTTGGCAATTGGGTGAAGAGAACCCGATTGCTTTTATTCATGATGTTGGCGCTGGCGGGATTTCAAATGCCTTTCCTGAATTAGTCAGTGATGGTGGCCGCGGTGGTAGTTTTGAATTACGTAATGTCCCGAATGATGAACCTGGTATGGCGCCCCATGAAATTTGGTGTAATGAATCGCAAGAGCGTTACGTGATGGCTGTTCCCCCTGAAAAATTAGCACAATTTGAAGCTATTTGTTTACGAGAACGTGCGCCGTTTGCTGTTGTTGGAGAAGCGACACTAGAACCACATTTATCACTAACGGATAGTCATTTTAATAATCAACCAATTGATATGCCATTGGATGTCTTACTCGGTAAGCCACCTAAAATGCATCGTGACGCGACAACGCAAGTCACTCAAGGACAAGCATTAGATTTTAGTGACGTGACTATTGATGACGCAGTTAGCCGTGTACTTAGTCTACCGACGGTCGCCGATAAGGGCTTCTTAATTACTATTGGCGATCGTACGGTCACTGGCTTAGTTGCACGGGATCAAATGGTGGGTCCTTGGCAAGTGCCAGTCGCTAACTGTGCTGTTACCGCCGCAAGTTATGATACCTATGCGGGTGAAGCGATGGCGATGGGTGAACGGACACCTTTGGCATTATTAAACTTTGGTGCGTCAGCGAGAATGGCCGTTGCTGAATCTATTACTAATATTGCTAGCGCGCAAATTGGTGAAATTAGTCAATTACAAATGTCTGCGAACTGGATGTCAGCAGCAGGGCATCCAGGTGAAGATGCTGGGTTATATGAAGCAGTAAAAGCGATTGGCGAAGAACTTTGTCCGGCATTGGGTATCACTATCCCCGTGGGTAAAGACTCAATGTCAATGAAAACCCAATGGCAGGAAGATGGTAAAGATAAAACAGTGACTTCACCTTTATCATTGATAATGACCGCTTTTGCAGTAGTCACTGACATTCGTAATACACTGACGCCGCAATTGCGTACCGACCAAGGTGATACTCAATTATTATTAATTGACCTAGGCGCTGGTCAAAATAGACTAGGCGGTAGTGCGTTAGCCCAGGTTTATAAGCAGTTAGGTAATCAAACACCTGATTTAGACAGCCCAGCGTTATTAAAAGGGCTGTTTGACTCGGTACAAACGTTATTGGCCCAAGGTAAACTATTGGCTTATCATGATCGCTCTGACGGTGGTTTATTCACCACGATTACTGAGATGGCATTTGCTGGTAATACCGGGGTTAAACTGGAGCTAGCGAACGATCAAGACCTACTCGGCCAGCTTTTTAATGAAGAACTTGGTGCGGTTATTCAAGTGAAGACCGCTGACTTAGCTGCGGTTAACGAAGTGATTGCACATCATGGCTTAACGGCTGTGACGCATGTGATTGGCAGGTTAACGGATGATAATGCCATTAGCATTAACGCCGCGGGCGAACCTGTGTTCAGTGCCAACCGTCGTGATTTGCGCCAACTGTGGTCAAACACCAGTTATCAAATGCAAAAACTGCGTGATAATCCAAGTTGTGCTGAGCAAGAGTTTGCCTTAAAACTTGATGATAACAACCCAGGTTTACATGCTAATTTAACGTTTGATTTAAATGAGGATGTCGCCGCGCCATTTATTCTAACCGGTGCTAAGCCACCGATGGCTATTTTGCGCGAACAGGGTGTTAACTCACATGTCGAAATGGCGGCGGCATTTAATCGTGCCGGTTTTAATGCGATTGATGTTCATATGTCCGATATTCTTTCGGGACGAGTTTCCCTTGAGCAATTTAAAGGGATGGTGGCGTGTGGCGGATTCTCCTATGGTGATGTATTAGGCGCGGGCGAGGGCTGGGCTAAATCTATTTTGTTTAATGAACTTGCTCGTGCTCAGTTTAGTGAGTTTTTCAACCGTCAAGACACGTTCTCATTAGGTGTTTGTAACGGTTGTCAAATGTTGTCAAACCTTAAAGAGTTGATCCCGGGTTCTGATTTATGGCCACACTTTGTTCAAAACAAATCAGAACGATTTGAAGCACGCTTTAGTTTAGTTGAAGTGCAAAAGAGCCCATCGGTATTCTTTGATGGTATGGCTGGCTCACAGATGCCAATTGCGGTTTCTCATGGTGAAGGCCATGCGGAATTTAAAAACCAACAAGCGATCAATGCGGCATTAAACAGCGGCACGGTAGCTTTACAGTTTGTTGATAATCACGGTCAAATCACCGAACAATACCCGGCTAACCCAAATGGTTCGGTTGCTGGTATTACCGGATTAACGAGCATCGATGGTCGAGTAACAATCATGATGCCGCACCCTGAACGAGTGTTTAGAGCGGTTGCGAACTCATGGCACCCTGATGATTGGAAAGAAGATAGCCCTTGGATGAGAATGTTTAGAAACGCTCGGGTTAATGTCGGTTAACACTGATTATTTCATAAACATTAAAACCACCGCGAGGTGGTTTTGTTTTTTCTGTTCTAAAAAAACGTGATCGGTCACACATAATCGTGGTTATGACGCTATAATTAATAGCATTAGATACAAATCACCCCTGTTAATCCGTACAATTTGTTGGTATAGGATTAATTAATGATAAGAAATATATTATGAACGTTTTAACTGTAGATTATACCGCTAGTGATGCGCCACAACGTTTTGTGGAATCGTTGCATAAAACCGGTTTTGGTGTGTTAACCAATCATCCGATTGCTAAAGAAAAAGTTGAAGCGATTTATGAGTCTTGGTATCAGTTTTTCATGTCTGATGCCAAAGATGATTTTTTGTTTGATCCAAAAAAACAAGATGGTTACTTCCCACCATCGGTATCAGAAATTGCTAAAGGGCATAGCATTAAAGATATTAAAGAATATTTTCATGTTTACCCTTGGGGTAAAATGCCAGAGCATTTAAAAGTGCAAATTCTTGAATATTACGATCTGGCCAATCAACTAGCCCAAGAACTATTAGGTTGGGTTGAAAAGCACACGCCAGCTGACGTTGCTCAGCATTATTCACAATCTCTACCATCAATGATTAAAGATAGTTCTGGTACGTTACTACGTATTCTTCATTATCCGCCAATGACTGGAGAAGAAGAGCCCGGTGCAATTCGCGCTGCTGCTCATGGTGACATTAACCTCCTGACCATTTTACCGGCGGCCAATGAGCCAGGACTGCAAGTGATTGCCAATGATGGTTCGTGGGTTGATGTTCCATGTGACTTTGGCAATATTATTATTAATATTGGTGATATGCTGCAAGAAGCTTCTCGCGGTTATTTTCCGTCGACTATTCACCGGGTGATTAACCCAACTGGTGGTCGTAGTGACAAATCTCGGATATCACTGCCATTATTTTTACACCCAAATAATGAAGTCGTTCTATCAGAAAAGTATACCGCTGGTAGCTATCTTGACGAACGATTAAGAGAGTTAGGGGTTAAATAATCCCAACGTAGGCAATCGAAAAAGACCCATCAGGGTCTTTTTTTTTATCTGTTTTAAAAAAAAGACTTGTCAAAGTTCCCACTGGCAGCAAATAATAAAACTCATCTATTTTATTGTTGGATATTGAAGTTTTGTTATTAATCCCAATATAAGGTTAATAACACTCTGTCGATCCCAAGCTAAGAGAGCGAAATATGCCATTAGAGCGCTTAGAACGCATCAATATTCCCGTTTTACCATTACGCGATGTCGTAGTGTATCCCCATATGGTCATTCCACTGTTTGTTGGCCGTGAAAAATCGATTCGTTGCTTAGAAGCCGCGATGGAACAAGACAAGCTTATTTTATTAGTGGCTCAAAAAGATGCCGACGTTGATGAGCCAAAGCTTGATGAAATATATCAAGTGGGTACGGTTGCCACGATCCTTCAATTATTGAAACTTCCTGACGGTACGGTGAAAGTATTAGTGGAAGGTAACCAACGAGCTCGGATTAACAAACTCTATAATGAAGAGCATTTAATCACCGCTGATGCTCAGTATGTGGTGACAACTCCGCTGGACGATTTAGAACAAGAGGTTTTAATTCGTACCGCAGTTACTCAATTTGACGCTTATATTAAGCTCAACAAAAAAATTCCACCTGAAGTCCTGACGTCATTATCTGGTATTGAAGATGCGGCACGTTTAGCAGATACCATGGCTGCTCACATGACATTGAGTCTGGAAGACAAGCAGCAAGTAATCGAGATTGAAGAAGTTAACGATCGTCTAGAATTCTTGCTAACCATGATGGAGTCAGAGATAGACCTACTTCATATGGAGAAAAAAATCCGTTCGCGGGTTAAAAAGCAAATGGAAAAGTCGCAACGCGAATATTACCTCAATGAACAAATGAAGGCGATTCAAAAAGAAATCGGTGATTTAGACGATACACCCGATGAAATGGAAGAGCTGACTAAAAAGATTGCTGACGCAGGCATGACAGCCGAAGCCAAGAAGAAAACCGAAGCTGAACTGCAAAAACTTAAAATGATGTCGCCGATGTCTGCGGAAGCCACGGTGGTACGTAGTTACATTGATTGGATGATCTCAGTCCCGTGGAAAAAGCGCAGTAAAGTTAAAAAAGATCTTGCTAAAGCAGAGGTAGTATTAAACACCGACCACTATGGCTTAGATAAAGTCAAAGAACGGATTTTAGAATACCTCGCGGTGCAATCACGGGTTAAACAACTAAAAGGTCCAATCCTATGTTTGGTCGGCCCTCCTGGTGTTGGTAAAACCTCATTAGGGCAATCAATTGCTAAAGCGACCGGGCGTCAATATGTTCGAATGGCTTTAGGCGGCGTACGTGATGAAGCTGAAATTCGCGGTCATCGTCGTACTTACATTGGTTCGATGCCAGGCAAGTTGATTCAGAAAATGGCGAAAGTTGGGGTAAAAAACCCACTATTTTTATTGGATGAAATCGATAAAATGGCCTCGGATATGCGAGGTGATCCTGCTTCTGCCTTACTAGAAGTGTTAGATCCCGAACAAAACAACAGTTTTAACGATCACTATTTAGAAGTTGATTATGATTTGTCAGATGTGATGTTTGTTGCGACCTCTAATTCCATGAACATTCCAGGTCCGTTACTCGATCGAATGGAAGTGATTCGTTTATCGGGTTATACCGAAGATGAGAAGTTAAATATTGCGACTAAGCATTTATTAGACAAACAAATTGAAAGAAATGGTCTTAAAGCCAGTGAAATTGAAATAGCCGAAAGTGCGATTATTGGGATTATTCGTTATTACACTCGGGAAGCCGGAGTTCGTGCCCTCGAGCGTGAAATTTCTAAAATTTGTCGTAAGGCAGTCAAACAAATTTTACTTAAGCAAGTGAAAGGCAAAGTGATTGTCGACGACAAAAATTTGAAAGATTACCTCGGCGTACAACGTTGTGATTATGGCCGCGCTGGCGAAAGCAATCAAGTCGGACAGGTTACCGGTTTAGCTTGGACTGAAGTGGGCGGTGATTTACTCACTATCGAAACTGCTTCCGTGGTTGGTAAGGGCAAATTAAATTATACCGGTTCGCTCGGTGATGTGATGCAAGAATCGATTCAAGCGGCGATGACCGTCGTACGCTCGCGGGCTGAAAAATTACGGATAAACCCTAATTTCTATGAAAAACGTGATATTCATGTTCATGTGCCAGAAGGCGCGACGCCTAAAGATGGTCCTAGTGCTGGTATTGCTATGTGTACCGCTCTGGTTTCTAGTTTAACCGGTAATCCAGTCCGTGGTGATGTCGCGATGACGGGGGAGATTACGCTGCGCGGTGAAGTCTTACCAATTGGTGGTCTGAAAGAAAAATTATTAGCAGCGCATCGCGGTGGTATTAAACGGGTATTAATTCCTTATGAAAACGAACGCGATCTTGAAGAAATCCCACAAAATGTGATTGGTGATTTAGAAATTCACCCGGTTCGTTGGATTGACGAGGTATTAGAGTTGGCGTTAGAACATGATCCACAAGGATTTTGTGTCGAAAATGACCAAAACATTACCGAAATCAAAAAAACTTCGTAAAAAAAGCATGATTAGGTAAAAAAGTAGTTTTAAATAGTAAAAACTGTGTTAGCCTAGCTTCTGTTGAATCGCTCTTATACATAAGCCCTGCTTGATATGGCAGGGGTTATAGATAGAACATTAACAGTGTTTGACTTTTATTAGCGGGTATTGAAAATTTTTTTTTGATATCAAAAACAAAAACGCAGTCCAGGAAGTATGGCTGTCGTAACAAGAAAAATTGAAGGGGATAACATGAACAAATCTCAACTAATCGACCAAATCGCAAGTGGTGCAGATATTTCTAAAGCTGCTGCCGGTCGTGCACTTGATTCTTTTATTGATGCAGTAACTGGCGCTCTTAAAGAAGACGACAAAGTTTCTCTAGTTGGCTTCGGAACTTTTGAAGTTCGCCAACGTGCGGCACGTACTGGCCGTAACCCACAAACGGGTGCTGAAATTAAAATTGCAGCGGCTAACGTACCAGCTTTCAAAGCCGGTAAAGCACTTAAAGATGCAGTAAACAGCTAAATAATTACATTATTTTATTTAGTGCTAAAAAACCGCTTAATTAAGCGGTTTTTTGTTGTTTAAATTTTATGATTAGCCGATGTTGCTACTATTCCAGCGGCGGCTTTACTGCTATGATAAACCACCGTCTTACGACGATAAAAACAAATAATAGTTTAATATTTAAAAGAGGCTCAGATGTTAGAAAAAATACGGGACGGATCTCAAGGGATCGTTGCTAAATCGATTCTTGGTGTTGTGATCTTATCATTTGCTCTGGCTGGTATTGGTAGTTATTTAGGCGGGAGCAATGAAATAGCGGCTGCTGTGGTTAATGGTACTAACATTAGTAATGAAAAATTAGAACAAAAATTTCAGCAAGAACGTTCTCGTCTTGAAAGCCAGTTTGGCGAAATGTTTAAGGCTATCTCTGCTGATAATGCTTATATGGCGCGTATTAGGCAGAATGTCTTAGAGCGTCTAGTTGCAGATGAATTAATCATGCAAATGGCTGATAAAATGTCGATTCGTGTTGGCAATGAAGAAATCAAGCAAGCAATTATTAAGATGCCTGAGTTTCAAGTTGATGGTATTTTTGATAATGATCGCTATTTAAATCAAATTCGCCGCGCTGGTTACCGAGTTGAACAATTTAGAGAAATATTACGAATTGATATGACCCGTCAGCAACTGATGCGTTCTTTAATTGCGACCGACTTTATTCTCGAAAATGAAAGTACTAGCACAGCATTATTAGAGCAGCAACGTCGCGATATTAAGTATATTGAAGTTAATTCTCAAAGTTTCCTTGATAACATTGAGATTGACGACAGCAAAGTCACTGACTATTACGATCTAAATAACGGTCAATTCAAAACCCAGGAACAAGTCAGCTTACAATATATTGAATTGAAAGTATCAGATTTACTCAGTCAAGTTACAGTAACGGATGAAGCCGTTAAAGCTGCCTATGATGAGAATATCGAACAGTATCAGACTGAAGCTCGTCGTAAAGTAGCGCATATCTTGATTGCTTCGACAGATGATGACGCTGGAGACAAAGCTAAAGCACAAACATTATTGGATAAAATCAATAGTGGAGAGGACTTTGCCGCGATAGCCAAAACTTCTTCTGATGATACTTTCAGTGGTGAAAATGGTGGTGATTTAGATTGGATCGAACCAGGGGTGATGGACCCCGCGTTTGATACGGCTGCATTTGCATTAGTTCAAGATCAGGTGTCTGCTTTGGTTAAGACCTCATTTGGTTATCACATTATCAAAGTGACTGATTTAGAAGAACAGACCACTAAAGCCTTCACTGATGTCGCTGAGTCTATTCGTCAAGAGCTACTTGCTAATGAAGCCAAAGAGCAATTTTTCGAAGTGCAGCAACAATTGGCTGATTTAAGCTTTGAGGTACCAGACACGTTAGATGAAGCCGCTAGCGCAATTGGTGTTAAGGTTCAATCAACTCCGTTGTTTACCCGTGCGAACGTACCAACAGCGTTAAGCAACCCTGCCGTATTAGCTGCTGCATACTCTGATACCGTGTTAGTGGAAGGTGTTAACTCGGATGTTATCGAGATTACACCGGATCATCACATGGTTATTCGTGTGACAGAACACCAGCCAAGTGAAATTAAACCGCTTGAACAAGTGAAAGAACAAATTGTTAGCCTATTAAAAAATCAAGAGGCGGCAGAAGTTGCGAAAGTAACCGCTCAGGAATACTTGGCGAGCTGGAATGCTAATACTGAGATAGCTGATGTAAAAGTTATCGAGAAAAAAGCAGTGGCACGTCGTACTCAAGATATAGATCCTGCTATTGTCGCGGCCGCTTTTAGTTTAGCTAAACCAATGGATGCTAAATTTTCTAATACCTTAGTTAGCACGAACAATGGTCAAGCGATTGTTTCGTTAACGGGTGTTAATACCGTTGAAGATGTTAAAGAAAGTTTAGCGGCAGTTGTGAGTCGTTTAGAGCGCTCACAATCAGATGCAACTTACCGTTCATTTATTAAATCCTTAATCAATGATAGTGATGTTGTTTATCCAGCACCAGAGGCTTAAATTATTTAAGTCATAAAAAAAGGCGGTTAACACCGCCTTTTTTGATCTGTTCTAACTTATATCCCACCAATTCTTTCAGCGAGTTCTTTGTATCGTTTAACATCAACAGATTTGAACACTGGTTGCTCTTTATCATCTCCTGCGCTTGAAAGTAAACTTTCTCGGGCTAGACGTTTGACTCTGGCCTCGGTGATCCCCAAAAATTCTGCCGTTGCTGCTACTGATAGTACTTCTTCCATGATTATGCTCCATATAGATAATTAATATTACTACACCATAGTTTGTATTATTTATCAACAAACGATGCTCGGATAATTGATTCATACTGAACAATTTTGTTATGGTGGCTAAGAATTTTTTATTGCTGGAATAATAATAATGACAAGTGAGTCTAAAACATCAAATGAAGCGACAGCTCAATCTTTAGAAAACGAACGTCAAAAATGGGTAAAGTCCTGTTTTCAAGAATGTAATAAATATTTGGCTCAAAAAGGTATTTTAGTCAATAAAGTGTTGGTCGAGCAATCTCGTTATCTTGCGCCTTTAGTCGCATTATGGAAGGTAAAAAGCCAAGATGGCCAACTAATTTGGGTTATTACTGGTCAAGTTCCCGTTGATCATGTTTCTGCCAAAGTATCATCTGAACCTCGTGAGTTATTACGTCATTTTTCGTTGACTTGGCAAATGAAAGCACAAAGTATTTTAAATCTGGCAAACAATGATAAAGTGCAAATTGATTTTGCAAATTTACTGATTAGCCGTGCTGAAAGCTTATATCAGCTATTCGAAGATGATAAACTCTGGCAATAAAATGATTGGACCATATATTTTGCTGTGTGGTAATAAATAATAGGAAATTCGGTGAATAGAGGTCAGTTTAGCTCTAAATTTGGTTTTATTATGGCGGCCACTGGTGCGGCTGTTGGCTTAGGTAATATTTGGGGCTTTCCCACACAAGTTGCTAGTAATGGTGGTGCTGCTTTCGTTTTTGCTTATTTAGTGCTGGCATTTTTTTTAGCGTATCCAGCATTAATGGCCGAATTAATCGTCGGTCGTTATGCGCGAGCGAATGCGGTTAAAGCACTACCAATGCTAACGGACTCACCCGCACTAAAGCTCGGGGGGAAGTTGGTTGGGATTGCCGGGTTAATCACGGTCGCCGTCATTCTAAGTTTTTACGCCATTGTTGCGGGCTGGATGTTTGCTTATGCCTTAGCCCCGCTACTTAAGCTCGTTGGTCTTGAACAATATGCTCATTGGTTGACTGATTTTGGCGTGGTACGTAACCTTATTTTTACCAGTTTGTTTATGATCGCGACTATCTTGATTATTTGTGGTGGTGTCAGTGCTGGTATTGAGCGATGGTCTAAGCGATTAATGCCAACCTTAGTCCTGATCTTATTATTATTGATTGGTTATATGCTGACCTTACCGGGTGCAATGGAGGGATTGAAAGTCTATTTAGTCCCTGATTTTTCATTATTGCTTGATAGCTCTTTGTTAGTGAGCGCATTAGGTCAGGCGTTCTTCTCTCTGTCACTTGGTGTGGGCTGTATGTTGATTTATGGCTCTTATATGTCAAGTGATGAAAACATTGTGCGTGTTGGAGCGTGGGTTACTTTAATCGATGTCGGGTTAGCCTTTGTTGCGGGGCTCTTAATTATTCCCGCGATGTATGTCGCTCAGCACTATGGCGTAGAAATATTTGATAAATCCGGTGTTTTACTCAAAGAAGATACCTTAATTTTTACTGTGCTACCGAGTTTATTCGAACAAATGGGGGAGATTGGGGTTTTTGTTGGTATGGCATTTTTTCTACTGATGTCATTAGCGGCATTAACATCATCAATATCGTTGCTTGAAGTGCCGGTTTCTTATGTTATTGAAAGCGAGAAGCTCGACCGTAATAAAGCAAGTTGGTTGATCGGTAGTGCGATAACCGGTTTAAGCTTTATTTTGATCTTTAACTTTGACCAATTATTTGGTTTGGTTATTGCGATAACAACTCGGTATAGTCAACCGCTATTAGGCTTGTTTTTCTGCCTTTATGCCGGTTGGGTGTGGCAACGCAATAAAGCGTTATCAGAAATTAAGAAAGGTAATGAGCATGCCGAGTATGGGATATTTTGGAAAATTTGGCCGGTTTATGTGCGGTTTGTCTGTCCTGTATTCATCTTAGCAATGTTTTTTCACGCATTATAAATTTTAAAAGTAATAAGGAAGGATCTCATGCCAAAGGCAAGTGATATTAAAAAGAACTCTGCAATCGAATTTAACAATAGTGTTTATATCATTAGAGATATTGAACGTTCAGTACCGCAAGGGCGTGCTGGCGGTAGTTTGTATCGGATGAGAATGTACGATGTTGTTTCTGGGATCAAAGTTGATGAAACATTTAAAGACAGCGATATGCTAACGGCAGCTGATTTGGTGCGCCGCGAAGTGGTTCTCTCTTACCTCGACGGTGATGAGTACGTCTTTATGGACACGGAAGATTACACCCCATATAACCTCAACAAAGAAGGTATTGCTGAGCAAGTCCTCTTTATTGATGAGCACACCAAAGGTGCCCATGTGGTGTTAATCGATGGCGCTCCGGTAGCCATCGATTTACCATCAAGCGTTGAACTAGAGATAGTAGATACTGCCCCTTCGATTAAAGGAGCTTCGGCCAGTGCTCGTACTAAACCTGCGACGTTAACTTCAGGATTAGTGGTTCAAGTCCCTGAATATATTTCCTTGGGCGAAAAAATTAAAGTAAATACTACTGAGCAGAAATTTATGGGGCGAGCTGATAAGTAGCACTCTAGCTTTAATCTCGCATAAAAAAGGCTCCGATTGGAGCCTTTTTTGTGCCATTAATTCGCCAAGCTAATTAAGATTCAATCCCGATATTACTAACCCCAAAGTCTTTGAACTGACGACGTAATCCCTTAAGAAATTCAGCATTAGGATTGCCTTGTTCCTCAATCAGTTCTAAGAGGTAATTTTGAAGTGCTTTTTCTTCAACCATCAGTTCATGTTCGAAGGTTGCTTCATCACTGATGTCGCCTTCGACCGCGGTAATATAACTGGCGACCGTCGAACTTGATAATTTACTGATGTTAATTAAATCTTCATCCATTTGTTGCTCTAGAGCAACAAGAAGGGTATTAACAGCCATCGCGCAGTCAATCGCGGGGATCACCCCAAAACAATCGAAGTCTTGTTGGTCCGGAATAACCACCGCAAGTTTCTCTAGTTGAACCTCGAGGTTAAGCTTGACCTGATGTTTAGAGAGTTTTTGCCAAATAATATCGACGATGGTATTTAATACTTTAGGCTCGCCAAATGAAGTTGCGTCGCTAAATAAGGCATAGTTTGGTAGCATCCGCTCGGTTAAAGTGGTTGCAAAAACCATCTTTTGATCGAAGCTTAGTTGCTTTATTCGGGTGAAAAAACCGGTTGTTTTAGTCATTTAGGTTGTCACTTGTTTTTTTAATAAACTGGTTCCGACGGTGGAAACCAATTGTAATTCATCTAAAATTTCAAGTAGCTCAGGCTCTATTGTCGCAATGCTTTCATTTTGTTTGAGCGCTGTTTCTATTGAGTGGGCTAGCTTTTTCAGTTGTGGTACGCCAGTGTAACAGCATGCGCCATGAAGTTTATGAATAATTTTCAGCAATTGTTCTTCATCTTGCATACTCATCGCTTGTTCGATGTTAATAATGTTTTGGGCAATTGAATTAATTAACATTTGTAGCATATCAATTGCTAAGTCTTCTTTATTCATCGCCTGATTCAATGATTCTTGCCAGTTAACATGTAAACTGTCACTGATTTCACTGCTGTTATGCTGTGGGAATCCACTAATTTGTGCTTGGTAATTAGCACTGGAATGACTCGAATTTAACCAATGATCTAGAATTTTTTCTAACACGTCTTCATGGAGCGGTTTAGTTAAGAAATCATCCATCCCTTTGTTTAACCAAGCCTGTTTTTCTTCATCAAGGGCATGAGCCGTTGTAGCGACAATGGGTACTAGTTGGTTGATACCATGCTTTCTGATGATAGCGGTAGCTTGCAACCCATCGAGCACCGGCATTTGTATATCCATGAAGATAATATCAAACTTGGTATCGCGGCAAGCCTCCACTGCATCTTCGCCATCAACGGCTTGGACAATGCTACCCACTTTATCTTCGAGCATCGTACTGATAAGTTTGAGATTAGCCTCGTTATCATCAACCACTAAGGCTCGTTGATTAGGATAAAGAATCTCGTTCACTGGTTGTTGAACCACCATTGGAGCAATAAATGATTGAATTTGCTCAATACTGTTATACAGTTTTTTACAACTCATTGGGTTGATGTGACAATCGTCAACCCCTAATAAAATGATGTTTTGATGAATGATTAGGTCGTTGGTATTGATTAATACAATGACTTGGCTTGCTGATTTTGTTGATTTTATGATCGCTTTAAGGAGTGATAAGTCACCGTATGGGCCTGGATAACTAATAATTGCACAGTCATAAGGGATGTTAGCTGAAGCAATGGTCCAAGTTTCAATATCAGAAAAGCAATCGACAGTCATATGCCAATGATTTAGCTGGTTTTTGATGATGGTGCTATGTTCTTCATTAAAGTAAAATAGCTGAACATTTTTGTTTAATTGTGCATTGACATAGAATGCAGGTTTAGCATTGTTTTGCTCTAAGGTAATATGAAAAGAGAATTGTGAACCAATACCTGGTTCACTGGCACAGGATATTTCTCCATGCATTTCTTCAACCAGTCGTTTGGTAATGACTAATCCTAGGCCACTACCACCATACTTCCTGCTAATACTGCTATCAGCTTGAGCAAAGGCGTTAAATAATTTTTTGAGCTGCTCTCGATGGATCCCGATGCCTGAATCAATGACATCAAAATAAAATTGATAACTGTTGCCTGCTAATGGTTTTGCGTAAACATTTAGCCTGACTTTACCCTTTTTAGTAAACTTAATCGCGTTGCCAATCAAATTGGTTAAAATTTGTTTAAATCGCTGATTATCTCCGAGTAAATTGTCAATGGTGTCGGGTTTTATCTCAACCAATAAATCAATGTTTTTCTCATGGGCAGTGGTCGCGAGGATATCAACGACGTCATCAACCGCATCACGCAAACTGAAGGGAATCGTATCGAGGCGGAGCTTTCCTGCTTCTAACTTCGAGAAATCGAGAATATCTTTGATGATATTGAATAAACCCTGGGCTGATTTTTCTATCGTTTGGAGGTAATCAAGTTGATTGGGCTGTAACCGCGTTTTTAACAATTGTTGAGTGAGTCCGATAACCCCATTTAATGGAGTGCGTAATTCATGGGACATGTTGGCTAAAAATTCAGATTTAATTCGATTCGCTTCATGGGCTTTTTTATTGGCAATATCAAGTTCAATATTTTTGATCTCTATTTGCTCCATGGTTTCACGCAAATCACTGGTGGCGGTATCGATATTAAGTTGCATTTTGTCATGATATTCCTTTAAAGCACCAGCCATGGCATTGATACCGCGTTTTAAAACTTCTAACTCCCCAACCAAAGTACCTTGTAATCGCGTATCTAACTTTCCTTCACGAATTTTTGCCACCGCACGAACCATTTCAGAGATTGGTCGGGTAACATTATTAACTAATCGAAAAGTGAAAAATAAATTAAGTTGAATACCTAATAGAATAATGATGAATGTGGTCACGGCAACGCGGTGTTGTTGCAATAGGGTGTTATTGCGGTTAAGTTGCAATATCATGTAACCAATGATAATTTCTTGCTTTAGACTGCCACTGCTAGTGATGCCTTCAACTGAAATGGGACTGGTAATCATGACATGGTTGTCGCTTGAGGTTACGGTGGTATCGGTCGGCATTTCCTTTGAGCCAAAATCACTGTAATCACCCATCATCCGGTGGTAGTTACTGGTCACATAAAGTTGATTATATTCATTAAAAATGGTGATCGAATTAATTAATGGCGAATGGCTACGATGCATTTTATCAATCAAGTTTTTCAAATCTTCACGGTTATCATTCTTTAAATTTTGCTCAGCCGCAATCACCAAAGGTCGAATAATATTTTGTCCTTGTTCCTCTAGTGTTGTTTCTAATTCACTAAAAAGGCTGAAGGTAAAGAAACCACCGAGCATTAAGCTGACAATGATACTTGGCGCTAATGTTAAAATTAACACCCAAGATCGAAGACTGTAATTGGCTGAGCTGCGCATTTGTGTGAAAATAGCCTTATATAATGTAAATCTGCTTTTTTATTAATAAAAAAGAGTTTATGAAGTAGGCATCATAACAAATCATCTAATATTTGTAATGAATATTATGGTTAACTAAAGTAAGTAGTATCAGTGATATGGCAAATTTTTACGTAGCAAAGAAAAAAATAAAAAAAACCTCGAAACAACAGAAGTTAATTATCGAAAAACTTGATCAAAAATTTCAAGGAATCGGTTATCTCGATAATAAGGTGGTTTTTGTGCCTCAAACCTTGCCCGGTGAAGAGGTATTAATGCAAGTGACCAACGATCGCAAAAAATATGCGACGGGTAAACTTATCGAAGTCCTAAAACCTGCACCGCAACGTATTGCGCCGAGCTGTGATCATTATGGTATCTGCGGTGGTTGTCAGACCCAATTGGTTGGCAATGAATATCAACTGGAAGTTAAGCAAGATGCCTTACGCAATAGAATGCGGTTTGTAGCACAATCAACACAGTGGTTACCCGCTATTACATCTGCGTCATGGCATTATCGTCGCCGCGCTAGAGTGGGTGTTCAGGTTGATAAAAAAGGACAATTGGCGTTAGGCTTTCGTCAACAGGGCAGTAATGATTTAGTTAATATCAAACAATGCTCAGTGTTGGTCGCGCCTTTTGACCAGTTATTTACCCCGTTGTATGATTTATTGAACCAATTAACCGTAAAATCAGATATCGGGCACCTTGAATTTATTACCTGTGATAGTGGTCATTATATTATTATTCGTCTGATGAAGTCATTCAAGACAAAAGATATTGAGCGATTGCAGGATTTTGAAATCGCCCATCAAGTCCAGTTCCTGATTCAAGATAATCAGGGGGAAATTACCCAATACGATGGTCAGACAGCAAGTTTACTAAGCTATCAACTTAATCAAGATAAACTTGAATTTAGTGCTGGTGATTTTATTCAAGTGAATGCGAAAGTTAATCAAAAAATGGTTGAGCAGGCGGTTGCCTGGCTTGAATTAAAATCAACGGACAAAGTACTCGATCTTTTTTGTGGTGTCGGTAATTTTAGCCTGTCTATTGCAAGACAAGCACAAATGGTCGTTGGGGTTGAGGGGGTGAAAGCGATGGTTGAACGGGCAACCAGTAATGCTAGTAATGCCCAATTATCCAATCTAACCTTTCATCACAGCGACTTAAATCAACCACTATCAGAGCAAGCTTGGTATCGTAACCAACTTGGGCAGCAGGTTGACAAAATCTTACTGGATCCTGCCCGCGATGGTGCGCTGGCTATTGCTGAGCAACTATCGAGTTTGAAACCGCAGTTGATTGTTTATATCTCCTGTGAGCCGGCATCATTAGAGCGAGACAGCCAAGTGATCATTAATCAGGGCTATCGACTCGAAAAAATATCGGTTATGGATATGTTTCCTCAGACAACTCATTTAGAATCAATGGCATTATTTAGAAAAATTTAATGGTATAAAAAGGAAGAACCATGGTTTCAATTCGTGAAGGTCATTTGGATCACACATTTAACATTGATGTTTGGATAACAAAGTTTGGTTTAAATAAACAGCAAACTACCTTATTAAAATCATTGTACTTAACACTTGAAGCGATGGTCACTCAATCAACTGAACAACGTCCTTTGTTGGTTAAAGCCAGAGAAATGGCTGAAATATTACAATCAATGCAAATGGATCTTGATACATTACGTGCTGCGTTGATTTACCCTTGGTATGAACAAAATCTGCTTGATACCGACAACATTACAACTATTAGTAGTCATGCTGTCGGTAAGCTCGTTATTAATGTGTCTGAAATGGCGGCGATTAAAACGTTACATGGTAAAGGGCGTAATTTGTCGGGAGTTCAAGTCGATAATTTACGTCGGATGCTGATGGCGATGGTTGCTGATGTACGCGCTGTGGTGATTAAGTTAGCGGAAAGAGTGGCTTATTTACGTGATATTAAAAATTTCGATGAAGAAACTAGGGTGTTAGCGGCACGGGAAATCTCGGATGTTTATGCACCATTAGCTAATCGATTAGGGATCGGGCAATTAAAATGGGAGCTTGAAGATATTTCGTTTCGCTATCTTAACCCGGTCATTTACAAAAAAATAGCGAGGCTGCTCGATCAAAAACGTTTAGAAAGAGAATCTTATATCGCGACTTTTGTGGATACACTATCTTCGGAGTTAAAGCAGTTGTCGATTAAGGCGCAAGTTTATGGGCGACCTAAGCATATTTACTCGATCTGGAAAAAAATGGATAAGAAACAGCTGAGTTTTGATGAGCTGTTTGATGTTCGTGCGATTCGGGTCGTGGTTGATCAACTTCAAGATTGCTATTCGGCGCTGGGGACTATTCATACTTTATGGCATCACGTTCCTAGTGAGTTTGATGACTACGTTGCTAATCCAAAACCTAATGGTTATCAGTCTATCCATACGATTGTCGTTGGACCTGAAGGGCGAACCATTGAAATTCAAATTCGCACTGAACAAATGCACAACGATGCCGAAATGGGCGTGGCGGCTCATTGGCGTTATAAAGAGGGGGCTGGTGCTACCAAAGGCAGTAGTTTTGAAGGGAAGATTGAATGGTTGCGTAAAATTCTTGCTTGGCAAGATGATGTCAAAGAGAGTGGCAATTTGGCAGATGAAATCCGTTCTCAAGTGTTCGATGATCGGATTTATGTTTACACGCCGTCAGGGGAGGTTATTGATTTACCAAATGGTTGTACGCCACTAGATTTTGCTTATTATATTCATTCACAAGTCGGGCATCGTTGTATTGGGGCAAAGATTAATGGTCGAATAGTTCCTTTTACTTACAAGCTAGCAACCGGTGAACAAGTAGAAATATTAACCAGTAAAGAGCCTAATCCGAAGCATGACTGGTTAAACCCTAAATTAGGTTATGTGTTTTCGGCTCGATCACGGGCAAAAATACAACATTTCTTTAAATCACAAGACCGTGATAAAAACATCATCGCGGGCCAAGAAATTCTCGAATTGGAATTGGCCCAAGTAAACCTTAAGTTAGCGGATGCCAAAATTGCAGTAAAAAAATATAATCTTAATCAGCTCAATGATTTAATCGCCGCAGTAGGTAGTGGTGATATTAAAATTAATCAGCTAGTTAATTATTTGGTTCATCAGATCCAACCCACAGTAAAAGTTCAACCATTACAGTTTAAGAAACAAAGCCCGAACGCTCAAGCAAACCGTAGTGCCGTGGTGGTCGAAGGGGTGGGTAATTTACTGACTCACATTGCTAAATGCTGTCAACCCATTCCTGGCGATTTAATTGATGGCTTTATCTCGAATGGTAAAGGTATTGCAGTACATCGTAGTGATTGTGAACAGTTAAAAGCATTATTACATCAGAACCCTGAACGAAACGTTGAAGTGAACTGGGGTAATGAGTCAACCAGCGGTTATTCACTTGATATCATGATTCACGCCAATGATCGCACGGGGTTAGTGCGGGATGTTACCGCGATTATTGCTAATGAGAAAGTGAGTTTACTCGGCATGAATACTCGGACTAACCTTCATAGCCAAATTGCTAGTCTGGAATTAACCATTGAAGTTGCTAATCAAGAAGTGCTAGCAAGAACCTTGGCTAAACTTGCAGGGGTCGACGAGGTATTTGAAGTGAAAAGGCGTTAAATACCTTAAAAATTAACGAAATAAAAAAGCCTTAACAATAATGTTAAGGCTTTTCTTTATGCTAACTCACTCATTTTTAGTGATCGTGAGCTTCACCAGCTCCCTTAGGGAAACGGATTGACTCAACCATATCTTGAACATCCTGTGGTACTTCTGCAGTGAACTTAGCAACAATAAACGCGGTGCCAAAGTTAACTAACATACCGATAGTACCAATGCCTTCAGGAGATATTCCTAAGAACCAATTTTCAGACACATTCATGGAAGGGTTGATAAATTTAAAGTATACGATATAACTTGTGGTGAAGATTAGACCAAACACCATACCGGCAATCGCACCCTCTTTATTCATCTTTTTGTTAAATATTCCCATGATAATAGCTGGGAATAACGACGATGCTGCTAATCCGAAGGCAAAAGCAACCACCGCAGCAACAAAGCCAGGAGGATTAATACCAAAGTAACCAGCAAAGACAATACCAAAGGCAGCAGCAATCCTCGCATACATCAGCTCTGTTTTATCTGAGATATCTGGCATGAGTGTTTTCTTGAGTAAATCATGGGATACCGAGGTTGAGATAACCAAAAGTAGTCCGGCTGATGTCGAAAGTGCAGCAGCAAGTCCACCGGCAGCCACTAAGGCAATAACCCAAGCTGGTAGGTTCGCAATTTCTGGATTCGCAAGTACGATGATATCACGGTCAATCTTCATTTCATTACGTTCATCACCAGAATAGAACATTTTACCATCACCATTTTTATCGGTGAAAGTAATCAATCCGGTTTTTTCCCAGTTTTTAATCCAACTAGGCGCATCAGAATAGGCTGTTCCCGTCATTTCTGGTCCATTGATGGTATTAATCATGTTAACGCGAGCAAAAGAAGCCAATGCTGGAATAGTGGTATACATGATACCAATGAATACTAAAGCCCAACCCGCTGAAATGCGAGAGTCTTTAACTTTTGGTACCGTAAAAAATCGGACAATAACATGGGGTAAACCAGCCGTACCAACCATGAGTGCACCAGTGATACAGAATACATCTAAGGTTGATTTTCGTCCTTCAGTATAAGCGCCAAAACCGAGTTCTTTAGATAGACCATCTAATTTGTCCAGTAAGTAACCTGAGCCATCGACCAGCTCACTACCAAAACCTATTTGCGGAATAACCTGTCCGGTCATCATCACCGAAATAAAGATTGCAGGTACCATGAAAGCAAAAATTAATACACAATATTGTGCAACTTGAGTGTATGTAATTCCTTTCATGCCACCTAATACAGCATAGAAGAAGACCACGGCCATGCCAATCACAACACCTGTTTCTATTTCTACTTCGAGGAAGCGAGAAAATACTACGCCGACGCCACGCATTTGTCCTGCAATGTAAGTAAAACAGATAAAAATAGCACAGACTACTGCAACGATACGTGCGGTATCGGAGTAATAGCGGTCACCAATGAAATCTGGCACGGTAAATTTACCAAATTTACGGAGGTAAGGCACCATACAAAGGGCCAGTAGCACATAACCGCCGGTCCAGCCTAGTAGATATACTGAGCCATCGGAGCCAGTGAAAGAAACAATACCAGCGAGTGAGATAAATGAAGCGGCAGACATCCAATCCGCTGCGGTAGCCATACCATTCATCACTGGGTGAACACCACCGCCAGCGATATAAAACTCTTTTGTTGTACCTGCACGCGCCCAAATGGCGATACCGATATATATTGCGAACGTAAATCCGACAATGATATAAGTTAAAGTTTGTACATCCATTTTATGCTCCTTATTCTTCTACGTTATATTTTTTATCTAAATCATTCATCATTTTTACGTAGACGAAGATTAGAGCAATAAAGACATACATCGCCCCTTGTTGAGCAAACCAGAAACCCAGTTTAAAGCCCATAAAGGTAATTGTGTTTAGTGCATCAATGAAAAGGATGCCGCAGCCGTAAGAGACTACAAACCAAATAGCTAATAATTTAAACATAATGCCTAAATTTTCTTTCCAGTATTTATCAGCTTGTTCTTTTGAATCGAAACTCATATAACTTCCCCCTGTGTTTTATAGTTGTATTGGAGTTACGTTAACTAATCTAGCAGTGAGAGAGGATTGTTAAATCAAGACCTTAGTCTATGAGAATGAAACGTTGATCTTAATTAATTGCCTAGATGTTAATAAAACCCTTATGTAACGGGGGATAAGCTTTTTTCCGTGTTAGGTTTCACGGTTAGTAACCAAGACTATGGTCTAGTGTTTTTGTAACAACCAAGTAACATTTAGCATAACTTATATGGAATTAATTTAATGGGGGCTAGTGAAAACTCATGCCATAACGGACATTTAAGATAGTTTTATTTTTCTTAAATGTTATGATGCGGTTATAAAAATAAAATAAAAAAGAGCCTCTACTGAAGCGCTTAGTTGTTTTTGAACGCACTCTTTATTAAAAAATATGGTTCATTATGAAATTTTTTGAAAACTCTGGAGAAGCAGCTAACTATTTACGTTTGGCTGTGCCTAAAATGATTAAGCATAATATTGTGCCTAATCCACTCAACTATACACTTTGGTATAGTTATTATTCCAATGCTTATCCGAAGTTAAATCAGGCACTGGATCTTACGATTGAGCAGTTTGGTACATGCCCGCAGGTAGTCAGTGAAGATTTGTTTTTATCGCACATCACCAAGTTCGATAATGTGATTAAAGTGGATAAAATCCAACAAGCTTTACTCCATGTTGCCAGTGATCTATCGGATAATATAGAACAAACATCACAAACTACCGCTAATTATTCAAACACATTGATAGTCAAATTAGATGAATTGTCGACGATCGTTAATGTTGGCGGTGCTCAACCAATTATTGAACAGTTAACTATTTCTGCTCAAGCTATCTGTAGCAGTAATGATAAATTCAAACGACAAATAGAGACGGCTCGCCAGGAAATTGAAGCGTTAAAAAACGAACTTAAGAGTACCAAAAAAGAAGCGACCACCGATCATCTGACTGGATTGTTTAATCGTCGAGTTTTTGAGTCGATTTATGAAGAGTTTGCACAGAACAGTAATGATGACGTGCTTGCTGTTATTATGATGGATATTGATAAGTTTAAAATATTCAATGATACCCATGGTCATAATATGGGGGATCAAATTCTTAAATTTGTCGGAAAGTTACTCAAGAAAGAATGTGAGACGCCTGCGGTGCCCGTGCGATTCGGTGGTGAAGAGTTTATTATTTTGTGCCCAACCATAGAAATGTCTAAGGTAGTCGAGTTAGCCGAAAGAATAAGAATTAAGTTATCTTCAGTTTCATTTGTTAGTAATAAAACGGGTAAAAAAATATCACCTATTACCGCTTCATTTGGTATTGCGGTGTGGGACAATGATGAATCGGTCACTGGGTTTATTGAGCGAGCCGATAAAGCATTATATTGCGCTAAAGATAACGGCAGAAACCAAGTGGTGTTAGCTGACTAGTTGACGAAAAAAATAATCTTAAATTAGGCTAAATGATTTTGACAAAATGGACAAAAATGTCAAAATTGTTTGGTTAAATCATTTGGTAATATGTTCAATATTGATTTTCATGGAGGGTATATGATATTCAAGGGAAGATAATGTGAAAATTATGGCGCGCATGGAAGGAGTCGAACCTCCGACCGCCTGGTTCGTAGCCAGGTACTCTATCCAGCTGAGCTACATGCGCGCATAAAACATTTATTTCCGTTGACAAAATAAGAAAATAAATGGCGGAGAAGGAGGGATTCGAACCCTCGATGGGATTTAAAGCCCATACTCCCTTAGCAGGGGAGCGCCTTCGGCCACTCGGCCACCTCTCCGTCTTGCAGTGCATATTAAAGAGTTCAGTTTAAAAGTCAACAGCAAAAAAAACCGTTTGCTTATTATTCATTCAAACAAGAGCTTATTGGCTATTTATTATTAATTGTTGGTAAAATTTTATACTATCGAGGTAATCTTTTATTTTTATCTGTTCATCAATGCCATGCATTTGTTTGAGGCTTACGGGTTAATAGCGATTAACCACAAAGCGATAAATATTGTCGGTTTGCTTGTTATCATTCCCCCCGATTTATATCCAGCGCACGTCGACCCCCAATCGTGGTATCAGAGACATAACCAGAGAATGGCAGATGTTGCCACTGGTCAGCATTAGCCGCTGGCACGACATCTTGGTGTGCCATCAACCATATTGGCTTGAGGTCATGACGTTGAGCAGGCCAGTAATATAATAAACTGTACTGATTAATCTTAGTTAACCTGAGCTCGGGATAAGAAACTTTACCCAATAACGCTATTTAAATGGTTATCGGCGTTATTTTTATTCGAAATAGCCAGCTATTCGCTCGTAAAAATGCCTTGATACCCGCCTAAATCTCGCCACTGGGTCACACGAGCTGATGTTTTGTTTTTAATTACACACTTTAAAATTAAAACATCTTATATCTCATCTTGATACAAAGCTCTTTATCCCGAGTTCAGGTTAGTTAAGCAGAGTTGTTGATGGACTAACGGGAATTTATTCGCTAAAAAAGGAGGAAGCGTTTGAATTTATCGTTATTACATTGTTGTTGATCTATGGTCGAAACGGTTCTAAACCTTAATGCTTGCGTCAGGTTATCAATGATTTTTGTGGTATCGGTTATAAGAAGGTAGGGGAGTCGTTGATGTTATCAGTGGTCGTTGATAGTTAAAGGTTATAGGTGATGATTGCTATCAGCAGGATGAAACACAACAATAGTATTTTCTTATAAAAAAGGCTTCATCACGAAGCCTTTATCTTGTTACCACATTAAATCATCTGGAATTTGGAAATCAGCGTAAGGATCGTCTTCATCTTCTGCAACGGGTTGATTGTCGTTGAGCAATATAATGTACTTAGTATCGACCGCTTTGATTTTTTCGATCGCTTGGGCAGGGATCAAACTAATTTTATGATCTAATTCAGCAATACCAATCCGACCTTTAATTAAGGCGTTTTGGGTGATTTCGTCAACATAAAGGGTTTTGACTTTACCCGCTTGAGCATAATTAAAAGCCAGCTCGCCATTAAAATCGCTAATGGCTAATTGTGCAATCATTTGCTTAACTTTAGCCAATTCAGCTTTAGTATCCAATGTTGCTTTAATGGTTTTGTTTAATGCCAAATCTTTGTCAGCTTGTTGTTGCTTTTGCTGATTTAATTGATCTTGTAACCCGGTCTCTTGGGCCGTTTGACCTTTGCGAACTGCTTTGTTTTTTTTACGTTTTTCACTGCGGATTTGCTTAGCACTTTGCTTATTTGCTAGTCCGGCTTTAAGCAATTGCTCTTGAAGTGATGCCATTGATGTTACGTGTCCAAATGAGTCATTAATGGTGCCATCATAACAATGACGGCTATTGAGTGCATTAAGTTTCGTAAAGAGACTGCTGGCGAATATAGCGAATGACTGGATCCGGTAATAAGAACTGTGGGTCTTTTTTATTTTTGATTAGCGCTCTAATTTGACTCGACGAAATAGCGAGTGGGTGCGCATGATAAACCATGATTTTGCCCGCGAGATTTTGGTTTAGTTCGTTAGCATCAATACAGCGGTGCTGACTGAGTAAATTAGCTATCTCCCCGGTTTGTGGTAGTGGCCAACCGGGGCGTTGGCTGACAATGATATGACTCAGGGTCAATAAATCTTGCCACCGATGCCAACGGGTTAATGTTAACAATGAATCCATGCCCATTAAAAAACACAGCGGAGTATCGGGGTGTTCTTGACGTAATGACTCTAGGGCCAACACCGAATACGACAAACCATCACAATCTAATTCTCGGGTATCAATGGTTAACTGAGCACAGTGCTCAGTCGCCAATTTCAACATCGTTAACCGTTGTTCATTTGAAGCCTGTGGTTGTTTTTTGTGGGGAGGCGTATGATTTGGCATTAAATAAACTTTCGCTAACTTCAGATCTTGAGCGATATCGAGTGCTGAGCGTAAGTGCCCTAAATGGATCGGATCGAACGTGCCGCCCAACACGCCAATCGCACGCTTCATAGGAATAATTCCCGTTGTAGTTCAGTTTCACAAAACACTAGGGTTAACTGAGTCACCTGCTGCCAAGGTAAGTTGAAGTGCTGTTTTATTTGCAAGTCTATTTCAGCGAGTAGTTTGGTTATGTGAGCAAAGTGGGCCATGGTTAACCGATTTAAGGCTTGTTGGTACATCGTCTGGCGAGATTGCCATATCCGAGATTTTTGATAAATTGTGCTTAATGACTGATGCTGTTGTTGGGCGTGTTTTAATTGCTTTAATAGCTCAAATTCGCGGTTAAATGCCCAAAAAATCAATTGTGGTTCGATTGATTGTTGTTCAAGGTTGTTAAGAATCGCGCAAGCTTTTTGAGTCTGCCCCGATAACAAACAATCTTGTAATTCAAATAGGTTGTAGCGAGCTTGATTCGATACCCGTTGTTTGAGACTGTCGCGATCGATAAGTTGCTGGCCAACTTGTAACGACAGCTTTTCGAGTTCTTGATCTGCGGCTAATAAATTGCCTTCAAACATCGTACAAAACTGAGCTAAGGCGTCGGGACTAAAGTTAACTTGCCGTGTTTGTGCCTGGGTGGCTATCCAGCGATTAAATTGTTGCCCTTGAGGCTGGTTAACAATAACAAACAATCCCGCTTGGCTTAGGGTTTTAAACCATTTCGATTTTTGAATATCTTGAGTTGCTTTTGGGCCGTGAATTAATAAGATATTATCTGGGCTAGTATTCGCCATATATTCGAGCAGTGCTTTACTGCCTTCTTGGCCCGCCTTAAGCGATGTTAATTCCAATTCAATCAATTGGCGCTCACTAAACAGCGACATACTTTGTCCTGCTTGGTATAACTCACTCCAGCTAAATCCTGGTTCTTGGCAAAGTATCACACGTTGTTCAAAACCTTGAGCGGCTACGGCAGCACGAATTGCCCCGATGGTTTGTTGCTTTTGCAACGGCTCGTCGCCAAAAATGAGATAGCATGGCATGAGATTATTAAGGTGATTACTGAGTTGGTTGGCATAAATCTGCATATGAAATAATAGCTTTTATTGTAATTTGCTGAGCTGGCGAACTATTTGTTCTGCCGCTTGTAACCGCATTTCTTTTAACATCAGTTCCATCTCTCGACTTTTGGCTTGAGCGCTACGGGGATCATCTAAGTAATCTCGACGTAGCTTAATTGTGAATGTCTGTGGCTGTTGGTCTTGGTGAATCAATCGATATTCCAGATGATAAGTGAGTTCGTATTCTGCGACTTGGCCAGATGAAAACAACGACAGTGTGCCGCGTTCAAGTCGGTCATTGTCCAGTTGTAAAACAGGCAATTTAGGATCATCACCTAAGGTGACTTGATAACGTCGTAATTTGTTTTTAACTAACCGCGTTAGTTCACCATATTGGTCGGGGCTTTGTAAGTGTAATTGCTTGAGTGATGCTGGCAGTTGATAGTCGCCTTTTAATCGAAAGCCGCAGCCATTTAACAAGGTCGCGCTTAAGATAATTATCATTAAACGATTAAGATATTTATTCATGGAAGTTTAACCCTAAAATACGACAGCACCCACCGGCGCTGTCGTATTTATTATAGTTTAGTTAGCCACGATGTTGACTAATTTACCCGCAATATAGATCACTTTACGCACGGTCTTATCGGCGGTGAAACGTAAGACATTTTCATCGTTTTGCGCCATGTTTTTTACCGCTTCTTCTTCGAGATCCGCAGCAACTGTAATTTTAGCGCGGACTTTACCATTGACCTGAACAATGATTAGTTTCGATTGTTCAACTAAAGCACTCTGATCAACCGTTGGCCACGGGCTAAAGTCTAAATCATCAGTATGACCTAACTCGGTCCATAATTGATGACAAAGATGCGGCACAATCGGTGATAACATTTTAACAATGGCGTCGAGTGCTTCGCCCATAATCGCGCGATCTTGGTCGTCTTTATTGTCAGCTTTATACAGGTTGTTGACTAATTCCATTACCGCGGCTATAGCTGTGTTAAAGGTTTGGCGACGTCCGATATCATCGGATACTTTAGCGATAGTTTTATGCACTTCACGACGTAAATTTTGTTGGGTAGTCGTTAGTTTAGCGGACTCAAATGCAGGTGTTTCACCTTGCTCAATATGATTGAACGCTAAGCGCCAAACACGTTTCAAGAAGCGGTTTGAACCTTCAACGGCCGAGTCAACCCATTCAAGAGTTTGTTCTGCTGGCGCGGCAAACATAATGAATAAGCGTACTGTATCAGCGCCGTATTTGTCGATCATCACTTGTGGGTCAATGCCGTTATTTTTTGACTTCGACATTTTGCTCATGCCAGCATAAGAGATTGTTTCACCAGTCGAAATTTGAGTTGCTGAAATGATTTTACCTTTCTCATCAACTTCCGTTTTGACATCATCGAGTAAAACCCACACTTTAGTGCCTTTGTCATCTAACTTGTAAAACGCGTTAGAGAGGACCATTCCTTGGGTTAATAAACGTTTAAATGGTTCGTTTGAATTAACCAAACCAGAGTCACGCAATAATTTATGGAAGAAGCGGGCATACAATAAATGCAATATCGCATGTTCAATACCACCAATGTATTGATCAACCGGCAGCCAGTGATTGGCTTTGGCAGGATCTAACATCGCGTCATTACCTGGTGAGGTATAACGGGCGTAATACCAGCTCGATTCCATGAATGTATCAAAGGTATCAGTTTCATGCAGTGCTGGCTGACCTTGATAAGTGGTTTTTGCCCACTCAAGATCAGATTTAATCGGTGAATTAATGCCATCCATCACAACATTTTCAGGCAGCTTTACCGGTAATTGATCACTTGGTACAGGAACAATATCACCGTTTTCTAAGTGAAGCATTGGGATTGGTGTTCCCCAATAGCGCTGGCGAGAAACCCCCCAATCACGAAGACGGAAATTGACGGTTTTCTTTCCCATGCCTAATTTTTCTAATGCATCAGCAATAGCATCAACCGCATCTTCTGAGGTTAAGCCATTGAAGTCACCAGAATTAAATAGCGTGCCTTTTTCGGTATAGGCTTGCTCTGAAATATCTACAGAAGCATCGCTACTATCACTTGGATAAATAACTGCTTCGATATCAAGATGATATTTAGTGGCAAACTCGAAATCACGTTGATCATGACCCGGAACCGCCATCACAGCGCCTGAGCCGTAATCCGCTAATACAAAGTTAGCAATCCAAATTGGCACTTCACGACCCGTTAGTGGGTGAATCGCAAAAAAACCGGTCGCTACGCCTTTCTTTTCCATGGTGGCAAGATCAGCTTCAGCCACTTTAGTGGTCTTACATTCATCAATGAAGGTAGCAATGTCGTTATTTGTTTTTGCTGCTTCAAGCGCTAGGGGATGTTGAGCGGCAATACCGACATAAGTAACACCCATTAAGGTGTCTGGACGGGTAGTATAAACAGAGAGCTGCTCGTCACTATCTTTAAGGTTAAATGTTAAATCAACCCCTTCAGAGCGGCCAATCCAGTTACGTTGCATGGTTTTAACTTTTTCAGGCCATTGATCTAGCTCGTCTAAGTCGTCTAATAACTCTTGAGCATAACGGGTAATTCGGACAAACCATTGTGGAATTTCTTTCCGTTCAACGACGGTATCACAACGCCAACAACAACCATCAATCACCTGCTCGTTCGCTAGTACGGTTTGGTCATTTGGGCACCAGTTAACCGCTGAGGTCTTTTTATAGACCATGTCCTTTTTGTAAAGCTCGGTGAAAAACCATTGTTCCCAACGGTAATAGTCTGGTTTACACGTTGCAAATTCACGATCCCAATCGTACCCGAAACCCAAACGGCGTAATTGATCGTTCATGTAATCAATGTTTTCGTAAGTCCATTTCGCTGGCGCTGTTTTATGATTAATTGCTGCATTTTCAGCTGGTAAACCAAAAGCATCCCAACCCATTGGTTGTAATACATTTTTACCCTGCATTCTTTGGTATCGAGCAATAACATCACCAATGGTGTAGTTACGCACGTGCCCCATGTGGAGACGACCGCTTGGGTATGGGAACATTGATAGACAATAAAACTTTTCTTTGTCATCGCGTTCTGTTGCTTTAAATGTTTGATTGTCAACCCAAAACTTTTGTGCTTGGGGCTCGATGTCTGACGGGATATACTGCTCTTGCATGCAATTAAACCTAGAATTAATTAATAATAAAAAACGAATACTTTTTTGATCTACATAGAATACAGCACGAGGCTATGGTGCAACAATAGATAGTTGTATAGTTAATGATATTAATTGTTAAAGATTTCGATATTGAGCATATTTTTCACTAAGGAGTTAATGATGGATAATAAAATGACCGTGTTTAAAGAGGGTTATCATAAGTTGTTACAGTCGCTAGAGCAGCGGTGGCAGCGGCAGGATAAATCCATGGCGGATATTAATGAGTTTGTTGAGCAAGGGATGCAAGCTTATCGATATGCTAGTGATATTAACAGTGAACAATTACAAGAAATCGAGCAACAGCTTAAAGTCGACTTAACCGCCTTTATTGACTCGATTGAACAATCGCCAGAGGGGTATCGTGATTCGCCACAATTTTTGGCTATTGAGGGCACGCTTTGGCAGTGGTTATGGTTGATTAGTGATAATAGCCAAATCGAATGGCAGGGATTGGCTGATGATTTTAGCCATCAAGGCGTTTATCACAGTGGCGAAGTTGTTGGGTTAGGTAAACTCGAGTGTCAGCAATGCCAACACTCAATGAGTTTTTATCACCCGGTACTTTTATCTAATTGTCCACAATGTGAACACCAAGGCTTTAAGCGGGTTTCACTTTAATCATTAATGCCAAGGCAAGCATCAGTGATACAAAAAATATCACTGGCCATTGTCCAAAGCGGTAAAAATAGGTTTGCCCTTTTACCAAGGTGATGTCTGCCCGCAAGACGCCTGCTTCAAATTGTGGCAGTTGCTTAATGATCTGCCCGCTCGGCTCAACGACGGCAGTGATGCCGTTATTGGTGACTCGCAGTAAAGGCCTACCTAACTCAATCGCTCGCATCTGAGCTATTTCCATGTGTTGATGTGGACCGATTGAGTGACCAAACCATGCATCATTAGAGACCGTTAATAATAAATCTGTATCGGGACGCATATTCGCTCGGACTAACTCGGGAAAAGCAATTTCATAACAAATCGCCGGAGCTATTTTATAGCCAAGGGCTTGCAGGTTAGGTTGCTGCCAATTGCCTCGTTTAAAAGAGGACATTGGTAAATTGAACAGCGGGGCAATCGGGCGCAACAAATCTTCAAAGGGCACAAACTCGCCAATGGGTAATAATTGATGTTTGTAATATCTGTTACGATGGTTGGGTTGATAATCCCCGTCTTTTTGAATTTTCTTATCGCGATTTCCTAGGGTAATTAAGGCGTTGAAATAGTCAGTTTCAGTTGGCGAAAAACTACCGTCCTCAGATTGACGGGCAATAATACCGGTGATGATCGCACTGTCACGAAAATTAGCGGTTTTGTTCATTAATCGTAAATAATCGGTAACCCAATTCTCTATTGCTGGAATAGCTGCTTCTGGCCAAAATATTAGATCAGCATCAAAATTGTCACGGGTGAGATCCATATATTGAGTAATCGCCGGCCACATTTTATCCGCTTGCCATTTAGCGCTTTGTTCGATGTTACCCTGAACTAGTGCGACATTAACCTGTTGTGGCGTGACACTAATCTGGTTGATTTGACTGAGAGATAATACGACGGCAATAGTCAGGCTTAAACCAAACAATGGTTTAAGCCTGCGATTTAAAACGATACTAGAAACGAGTGTTGCGATGATAACAATCAATAAACTTAAGCCAATAACACCAATGGTCGCGGCATTTTGGCTCATCACTCCTTCTGTTTGACTGTAACCAAGCCAAAGCCAAGGGAAACCGGTTAATAATTTTCCTCGGGCTAATTCAGTGATAACCCACAGTGATGAAAAAAGAATGGGGTTAAACAAACTCGATTGTGGTTTTTTTAAACGAGAGAACAGATAGCAACAAAAGGCGGGAAATAGCGCTAAATATAGCGCCAATAACAAGACTAAAATAATCGATACAATCAGTGGTAAGCCGCCAAAGCTATCAATAGATACGTGAACCCAACGTAATCCAAGGCTAAATATCCCGAATCCGAAACTAAGCCCAAGTATAAAATGACGACGGTGACTCCACTGGCTCATGGTTAATAAGCTGTAAAATAAGCCAATAACCAATGGTGCTATCCATTCAATGCGATAGGGAGCAAAGCTTAAATGGAACAAAGCCCCTAAGCCGAAACAAAGGAGGAGTAAGATAAAAAAACGCCCTTCGAGGACGTTTTTTAATGGGATTAGTTTAAACAAAATCGAATTCACTTATACCTGTGGTACTTGCACTTGCAATTGGACTAAGCGACGTGAGTCGGCATTAATCACCTTAAATTGATAACCTTCAATAATGGTTTCTTCACCACGCTTGGGTAAATGACCAAAAGCATTGGTGACCAAGCCACCAATGGTGTCGACATCATTGGGAGTGAATTTGGTATTAAAATATTGATTAAAATCGGCCAAAGATGTTAATGCTTGGATTGAATAAAGTTTATTGCTAACTTTTCTAATGTCTAATTGAGTATCATCTTCATGGGCAAATTCATCTTCTATTTCGCCGACAATTTCTTCGAGGATATCTTCAATGGTAATGAGACCTGACACGCCGCCGTATTCATCAACCACCACGGCCATGTGATAGCGTTCTTCGCGAAATTCACGCAATAAGACATCGACCTTCTTACTCTCAGGCACGATAACACAAGGTCTAACAATGTCGATCAGTGGTTTGTCTTTAAATTCGCGATTAAAGGCAAATTGAACTAAATCTTTGGCTAATAAAATGCCTTCAATATTATCCTTGTCTTCACTAATTACCGGGAAACGAGAGTGAGCCGAGTCGGTAATTGTTTTGATCGATTGCTCAATCGATTGATCTTTTTCCAGTACTACCATTTGTGAACGGGGGATCATAATATCTCTGACCCGTTTGGTCGATACACTAAGCACGCCATGGATCATGTCTTTGGTGTATTGATCGATAAGGCTGCGTTCTTCAGCGTCTTCAATGAATTCAACTAACTCTTTTTGGGTTTGTGGTTCGCCTTGAAACATTTGACTTAACCGGTTAAACCAAGATTTGTTAGTTGACTGGCTACTTGGAGGTTTATCTTCGCTCATTTTTTAATCGTTTTCCCTAATTGAATAATTCAGTCTAGATCGTCTCGGTAAGGATCGTCAATGGCTAATTTAGCTAATAATTTTTTTTCTAGTGACTCCATCACGAGTGCTTGATCTTCATCGATATGATCAAAGCCCAATAAATGGAGGCTACCATGTATCACCATGTGGGCCCAATGGTGTAACAGGGGCTTATTTTGTTCGATAGCTTCTGCTTCAATAACTTGTTTGCAAATGATTAAATCACCGAGTAAAGGGATTTCGATCATTGGGGGGGCATCGAATTCAAAAGAAAGCACATTAGTTGGTTTATCTTTACCACGATATTCCAAGTTCAGTTGTTGGCTTTCCGTTATTTCGACTAAGCGAATCGTGACTTCGGCATTTGGCTTCTCGTCATTAACGGCAGTTTGTAGCCACAATTCAAAGTCGGATTGAGTTGGTAAGTTTTTATTTTCACAGGCTATTTGTAAGTCTAGAGTAATCATGTTTTATCTATTTCTTCGTCATTTCTTGTCGTTTGTTGTTGCGATTTTATCCGGTTTTCCTGCTGCTCGAAACGTTCGTAAGCATCTACAATTTTTGCCACAACGGGATGTCTAACAATATCGCCAGACTGAAAAAAGTTAAAGTTTATTGACTCTAAATCTCCTAACACCTCAATACTGTGGCGTAGTCCGCTTTTTATATGGCGTGGTAAATCAACTTGGGTAATATCACCAGTGATCACAGCCTTAGAATTAAAACCGATCCGAGTTAAGAACATTTTCATTTGCTCGACCGTGGTGTTTTGTGCCTCGTCGAGTAGAATAAAAGCATCATTAAACGTGCGACCTCGCATGTAAGCTAGTGGCGCAATTTCGATAATATTTTTTTCAATCAGTTTTTCAACCCGTTCAAAACCGAGCATTTCAAAGAGTGCATCATAGAGCGGACGAAGGTAAGGATCGACTTTCTGACTTAAATCGCCCGGTAAGAACCCTAATTTTTCGCCAGCTTCGACTGCTGGACGGGTTAAAATAATCCGTCTGACTTCTTGACGCTCTAGCGCATCAATGGCACAAGCAACGGCTAAATAGGTCTTACCGGTACCGGCAGGACCAACCCCAAAACAAATATCATGACTGAGGATATTAGCGACATAATTATGTTGATTGGTGTTACGGGGTTTTATTAGCCCTTTACGAGTTTTAATATAGACATCTTTACCTCGTTCACTCAGTCCATTATCAGTCAGCTCTTGATTTAAGGCTTTTGACTGCTCAATGGCTAAATGAATCATATCGGGTTCTATTTCTGAAACCTTGCCTTTAACCGGTTGAGTTTCAATATAAAGCTCCCGTAGCATATCAATGATAATCTTAGCCAAATGAGCTTTAGCGATCACTTTAAAACAGTTGTTGCGATAACTTATTTCAACGCCCATACGACGTTCAATATGTTTTAAATTATCGTCAAACGGGCCACATAAATTGGCGAGTCGTGATTGACTAGCCGGTTCTAAATAGCAGTCGAGAGTGATCAGTTTTTGGGTCAATGTTATATCCTTATTTTAATGTGCTGTGGGGGTAAAGCTACCAACACCCAAATCATCTATTTTATCTTGGCGCGATGCCATAATTGATGCTGGTGATGTTTCCACTCGCAATTCCATCTCATTTTCGCCGTGAATAAATCGTCCACGTAATGAGTTACTAAAAACATCGACGATTTCAACATCAGCAAAGCCACCAATTAGAGAATGAGGCCCTTCAAAATTCACCACTCGGTTATTTTCGGTCCGGCCTCGCAGCTCCATTGGGTTTTTCTTCGATGGTCCCTCAACTAAAATTCGCTGGGTAGTGCCCATCATCACACGAGCATGCTGTAAAGCTTGGACATTAATTTGCTGCTGAAGTTCTAGCAAACGATCTTTTTTCGTTTGCATGGTGACATCATCGGGTAAGTCTGCGGCTGGTGTACCTGGACGTGCGCTATAAATAAAACTAAAGCTCATGTCAAAATTGATGTCGCGGATAAGTTTCATCGTTTGTTGAAAATCTTCATCGGTCTCACCAGGGAAGCCAATGATAAAATCAGAACTCATCGCAATGTTAGGACGAATTTTGCGTATTTGTTTCACGGTTGATTTAAATTCAATCGCCATATGATTACGTTTCATTAAGTTCAGTATACGATCGGCACCCGACTGCACGGGTAAATGCAGATGATCTACTAATTCAGGAACATCGGCATAAACATCGACCAATTCTTGGGTAAACTCAACCGGGTGGCTTGTGGTGTAACGGATACGGTCAATGCCATCGATGGCAGCGACTAAGCGAATTAACGTCGCAAAGTCACAAAGCTCATCGTCAAAGGTTTCGCCACGGTAAGCATTGACATTTTGACCCAGTAGATTCACTTCACGCACACCTTGATCGGCAAGTTGAGCAATTTCGTAAAGGACATCATCAAGTGGTCGAGAAACTTCTTCACCACGGGTGTAAGGCACCACGCAGAAGCTACAATATTTACTGCAACCTTCCATCACTGATACGAAAGCGGTAACGCCATTGGCTTTAGGTTCCGGTAAGTTATCAAATTTTTCAATCGCCGGAAAACTAACATCAACAATAGCTGATTTACCTTCATGTAACTGCTTAATCATTTCTGGTAAGCGGTGCAATGTTTGAGGGCCGAAGACCAAGTCAACAAAAGGAGCGCGTTGACGGATAGCGGCGCCTTCTTGAGAGGCAACACAGCCACCAACACCGATTAGAGTGCCAGGTTTTAATTCCTTAAGGTTTTTCCAGCGGCCAAGCTGATGGAATACTTTTTCTTGAGCTTTCTCTCGAATAGAGCACGTATTTAATAACAAGACATCCGCTTGCTCTGGCTCGTCGGTTAATTCATAACCCATGGTGCCCAGTAGGTCGCCAATTTTAGATGAATCATACTCGTTCATCTGACAACCCCAGGTTTTAATAAGTAGTTTCTTAGCCATAGATCTCTCAATTACCGCTGATAAAAATAGCGGCATATTTTACCTGTCATTCCATCTTGATACTAGTTTTTTATTGTTGAATTATTGGTGATGGCTCTTTAAAAGCAATAAAGCCCAAACATAATAAAAAACTTGGGCTTATAAGTGGCAGTGATTTATTTGTTAGGTATTACGCTTATATATTATGCCTAATAATAGAAGGCTTAAACCAATTAACGCCATACTAGATGATTCATTAACAGTCAACGGTTGCGCTGAAATGGTAAAACCGAATGGAATTAAGTTTGATTGTCTTTCTACGGTCGTGAGTCCAAAACAACCATTACTGACACCTGCTGCTGCACAGATCGCATCATCTAGAATGCTTAGTGAATTGGAGTCGGTAATAAAGACATTAACAAAATAGGTCATTAGGCCATCACCATCACCAGCGTCATAGTTAAAGTTGAAATTTGGCAATCCTCCCTCGAGCACAAAAATATCATTACAGGGTACAGGGCTCGATATATCGGCACAGACACCGGAATTTGGCGTTTCAGCAAATACAATATCAAAATTAAATTGTTGATCCGATAACGCTGGCTGATCTGGTAATGATGGATCGAGGCTTACCGTGGTCATTAATCTTGCACCAGATAAACTAGACCCAGTGACTGGGTTGTTAAAGTGAATTAAATCAATGCTATTACCAATAAAGGATGCTGGCGGGAGACCCGAGCCTGTGAAAGTATCAACACTGCCAGAAGCGTTACTGTTGTCAATAAGTAAACTGCTACGGCCTGAGCCTGTTGAATTACCCCAGGTTAGCATTGTCGAAGTGACCGTTGCTCCTGAGCCAGTAAAGCTGGAAGCTGTAAACTCACCAGTCGTTGTGTAATCCCAGGTGATTACACTCGCTTGTGCTGCGCTCATTATTGAGTAACAAAGAAATAGACTGACGGCTTTTTTTAATAAAATTTTCATGATAAACCCCTTATGGTCGGAAAATTTTGCCAAGATAAACACATACCTACTATTTGTAGCATGTTTTATGCCATTTTTTTTATGCTTTGATTAAACAATGAGTAATAAAGCGATGATCTTTTTTTGTGCTAGCATTACAACGGTGTTGTAAATTTTTTTGACGATTTTGCCGCGATAATAATTAATTTAGCTACTTTGTGGATCTAAAATGTGCACTGCGACGTAAAATCTGCTATTAACTTAGTAACAATCTAATTTTATTTAAAGAAAGAGTATTCTATGGAGCTGGAAAAGAATTTACCTAAGGTTGCGATTATAGGTTTAGGGTATGTTGGCTTGCCGCTAGCGGTTGCATTTAGTGAGCATTATCATACGATTGGTTTTGATATTAATCAGCAACGAATCGATGATTTAAGAGCTGGCGATGATGAAACCTTAGAAGTGACGGAACAAGAGCTAATTGATGCTGATAACCTTATTTTTACCACCAATAAAAAGGATTTATTGGAGGCCAATGTATTCATCGTTACGGTACCAACACCAATAACCTCTTCTAATCAACCTGATTTAACACCATTAATTAAAGCAAGTGAAATGATTGCAAAGGTGCTATCAATTGGTGATGTGGTTATTTATGAATCAACCGTTTATCCAGGGGCAACTGAAGAAGTTTGTGTGCCAATCTTAGAGCGCTATTCTAATCTGACCTTTAATCGCGATTTCTTTGCTGGCTATTCACCTGAACGGATTAATCCAGGTGATAAGGAGCATCGTGTTTGTGACATTCTTAAAGTGACTTCTGGCTCGACACCTAAAATTGCAGACTTTGTCGATAGCTTATACGGGCGAGTAATTACTGCTGGCACTCATAAGGCGAGCTCAATTAAAGTCGCTGAGGCAGCTAAGGTGATTGAGAATACTCAACGAGATCTCAATATTGCTTTGGTTAATGAGTTAGCGATTATCTTTAATAAATTAGATATTGATACTGAAGAAGTATTAAAAGCTGCCGGGACCAAGTGGAATTTTTTACCCTTTAGACCCGGTTTAGTCGGCGGTCATTGTATCGGCGTTGATCCTTATTATTTAACCCATAAAGCGCAATCAATTGGTTATTTACCCGAGGTGATTTTAGCGGGACGACGGATAAATGATAATATGGGTAAGTATGTGGTTACTCAATTAATAAAATCGATGATCCGTAAAAAACTTCAAGTGGTTGATGCCAAAATTTTGATTATGGGTCTGACATTTAAAGAAAATTGTCCTGATTTACGCAATACCAAAGTCATTGATATTATTCGAGCGTTAGAAGAATACGACGTCAATGTTGATGTGTTTGATCCCGGCGCTTCTAACGAGCAAGCCCAAGAAGAATATGAAGTTGAACTCATTGAGCAACCAATCGTCGATAATTATGATGCGGTGATACTTGCAGTGGCTCATGATGAATTTATCGAGCTTGGGGTTGAGCAGGTTAAAAGCTACTTAAAACCCGATGGTATTTTGTATGACTTGAAATATGTATTTGATGCTGATGCGGTCGACTTAAGATTATAATCTCAATAGAAAATAAAAACCGCTCAATTGAGCGGTTTTTTTGTGGCTAACTAATCGTTATTAAGTTGTTAATGATTGCATGATTTGACGAACCGATTTAGAGAGTTGGTCAGAGGAATCTGCGGTCTTTTTCGATAACGCTTCAGTTGCTTGAATTTCGTCACTGATCGAGGTAAACATTTCCTGAACATTACTACTAACCACTCGTTGCTCTTCTGCTGTCGCGGAGTTTTGGGTGTTCATTTTGTTGATTGATTCAATCGAACTACTGATTGTCTCCATCCGTACGCCTGACTGAGTGACGTTATCAACACATTTTTTCACTTGAACCATTGCTTGTTGGGTTACATTCTCGGCTTCGATTGATTCACGCTGTAATTTATCTATCGTGGTTTTGATTTGTTCGGTTGATTCTTGAGTTTTGGTTGCTAATGAGCGTACTTCATCTGCAACTACAGCAAAACCTCGTCCTTGTTCTCCAGCACGAGCAGCTTCAATTGCCGCATTTAAGGCAAGTAAGTTTGTTTGTTCAGCAATGCCGGTGATGACTTCTAAAATACTGCCGATTTCATTCGAGGCAATCCGTAAACAAGATAACCGTTGTACGACATTTTCTAAGCCGTCGGCTAAACGATTAATATCTTGGATTGTCTGTTTCATTAAGGCTTGAGACTGTGATGTTTCGCCACTGACCAAGGTTGTTTCTTCAGCCGTGAGCATCACATTCTGTGCCACCTCCGACACGCTGGCAATCATTTCAGCAAACGCACTTTGCATACTCAATATTTCACGACCTTGACTCGCTAAGGATTCATTCGTATGAACGGCAATATCAGCGGCTTCAGTACTTAGAGTGGCAAGATCTTTAGATGAGTGCTGTACCCGGCCTAAAATCGTTTGTGTTTGTCCTTGCGCCATTTTTAAATGCAGAGCTAGTTGTCCTATTCCACTGGTGTTGCCAGTATATAGCTCGCATAAAATCGGTGAGTTAATATAGAGCTTAGACTCGGTAACCAGTTTATTATAGTTACTTAATAAATTGTTGGTGATCGCCGCCATGATAATACCCGAGCCGACAGTGGCTCCTAGGGCAACATTAGCGCTTAATTCTAATGAGAAAACTGTAATGGCAGGAATAATTGCTGATAAGCTGGCAATGATCGGTAAATTGGTACTGATTTCTATATCATTGAAGTTAAATCGTGATTTACCTTTGTTGAGTCGATCATAAAGTTTTTGACCTGATTCTACTTCTTTACGGCTCGGCTTTGTTCTGACGGATTGATAGCCAATGATTTTACCATTTTCTTTAATTGCACTAACAAAAGCGTTTACCCAGTAATGGTCGCCATTTTTACGACGATTCTTTATCAAGACCATATAAGGTTTGTCATTTTTCAAATGATCCCACATTTCGGCAAAAGCAGCGGAAGGAACATCAGGGTGACGGACTAAATTATGATCCGCACCGTTGAGCTCACTGCGACTAAAACCTGAGTATTCGTAAAAATCATCATTATAAAGAGTTATCTTTCCTTGTAGATCCGTGGTCGAAATTAATAGAGCGTTATCAGAGAGCATGTGTTCATTGTTGGTGATTGGTAAATTTGTTCTCATGATTATCCTTGTTGAGTTAGATAAAAATCATTGTTTATTTTACTGGCTACAAGATAGCGAAACATAAACATCCGTATTTTAAGTTTGTATTATTTTTTAAATTGTTGAAAGATACTGCTTATTATTCTTTTTTTAACATCGCACTTAATAAAAAAGGTTGCAAGTGTTTTTTGACTAAACATCGCATATTTTATGATTGATTTTTTGTGTTAATTTATTATGGCGATATTGATGTAATTCCCTTAAAATATCGCGCTTCCCAAATAGACTAACGGCGTCTTTGCCGCTCAAAGTGAGTCAGTATTAATTCATGAGCCAATTAACCGAAAATGTTGAGCTAAGCTTTTCTGAAAGTGGTGCGCTAGCACGTGCGATCAAAGGTTATCAGCCGCGCGAAGCTCAAACCAATATGGCGGTTGCTATTTGTGACGCTATTGAGCAGCGTCATCAATTAATTGTGGAAGCACAAACCGGGACCGGGAAAACTTTTTCTTATTTGGTTAGTGCAATCCTTAGTGGCGAAAAAACAATTGTTAGTACTGGTACCAAAGCCTTACAGGAACAGCTTTTTCATAAAGATTTACCCTTGGTACGTAAAGCATTAAATAAGCCACTGAAAATTGCATTATTAAAGGGGCGTAGTAACTATTTATGTATCGACCGGCTTAAAAAGAACAGTAAACAAGGCGCGGGTGTTCACCCGCAAATCGAAGCCGATCTTAGTCAAATAATACGCTGGTCTAGCCATACTGTTTCAGGCGATTTGGGCGATGTTCCAGGGATTGCTGAAGCGTCAATGGCATTGCCGTTAGTGACGTCGACACCGGATAATTGTTCGGGACGACAATGTCAGTATTATGATGATTGCTATTTATTACGGGCCCGTCGTTTGGCGATGGAAGCAGATTTGCTCGTGGTTAATCACCATCTGTTTTTTGCTGATATGGCATTAAAAGATACGGGTTTTGGTGAATTAATCCCACAAGCGGGCTTAATTATTTTTGATGAGGCGCATCAAATTCCAGATATTGCCTGTGGTTATTTTGGCCAATCGGTGTCGACTCGCGCGTTTAAGGAACTCGCCAACGATGTGATTCTTGCCTATCACTCGGATCTCAAAGATACCAAACAGCTAATAAAAGCGGCTCAAATCATCGAAAGATGTTGTGATCAGCTGCGGTTGTGTTTTTCTCATCATGGTGAACGAGGGGATTGGGGGCAAGCAATGTCTCGCAAAGAAGTCATCAGCGCCTTTGAACAGTTAACCGAAAATGTTGATTTTTTATATCAAGTGATTAAAATTTCATTGGGCCGCAGTGATCAACTTGACGGTTGTTTTGAGCGTCTTATTGAACTTAAAGCGTCATTGACACTATTCCAACAACATCAAAAAGTCGGATTTAGTTATTGGTATGAGGCCGGACGACAGCATTTACAATTAAACATTAGTCCATTGTCCATTGCGGATAAATTTAAACAACATATTGATAAGTATGAGGCGGGGTGGGTTTTTACTTCGGCGACTTTACAGGTTGATAATCAGTTTGAACATTTTAAAGGCCTATTAGGCATTGCTCAGGCGACCACATTGGCGCTTGATAGTCCCTTTGATTATCAAGAACAATCTTTATTTTGTATTCCCCGTTACCTACCTGAGCCTTCACACCCACAATATGTTGACCAACTATCGCAGTTAATTCAAACAATCATCGAAGCCAGTAATGGTGGTGTGATGATATTAGTGACGAGTTTCTCGACCTTAAATCGTTTACACCGGATGCTCGAAGGCAATATTAGTCAAACCTTGTTAGTGCAAGGACTCGATAGTAAACAAAAAATACTCCATCAATTTAGTGAGGACGGTAATGCGGTGCTACTAGCAACGGCTTCTTTTTGGGAAGGGGTTGATATTAGAGGGGACGCATTAAGGTGTGTTATTATAGATAAATTGCCCTTTGCTTCACCCGACGATCCATTACTCAAAGCACGTTTGAAAGATTGCTCAAAACGTGGTGAAGACGGTTTTTCAGCGGTGCAGATTCCACAAGCTGTTATTGCATTGAAGCAGGGAGCTGGGCGTTTAATCCGTGATAGCCAAGACCATGGGGCGTTTTTGTTATGTGATACTCGAATGGTCACACGACCTTATGGTCGTATATTTATGCAAAGCTTGCCTGATATGAAGCGAACCCGTGATGTTAAGCAAGTTATAACTTATTTAGAAAAATTAAATACATAGTGAATTTTAGATGTCTGAAAAAATATTAATTATCGATACTTCAACTGAAGCCTGTTCTGCCGCTTTATCAATTAATGGTCAAGTGACTAGTTTGTTTGAAATCGCGCCACGTATCCATACCAAATTGATCTTACCAATGATTGATCAAGTACTTAAGCAAAAAAATGTCACTGTTAATCAGCTAACGGCCATTGCTTGGGGCCGCGGCCCTGGCAGTTTTACCGGTGTCCGGATTGGCAGTGGGATTATGCAAGGTCTTGCTTTAGGTAGTGATAAGCCGGTATTACCTATCTCGACCCTCGCTGCAATGGCTCAACAGGCTATTGAACAAGCTAATGCTGAGTATGTGATGGCGGCTATTGATGCCCGGATGGGCGAAGTTTATTGGGGACTGTATCAAAATGTTGAGGGGCTCGCTACTCTGGTTGATAATGAGCAGGTGATTTCGCCGGAGCGATTGCTGCAGCAATCGTTCAATCAAGTTCAATATATGGCTGTTGGCACTGCATGGCAGGCTTATCCTGAATTATTAACCATAGCTAACATTAGTGCTAATGAGCAAATTCTCTACCCCAATGCCAAATATATGTCAGTATTAGCCCATCATTTATTCGGTGAGGGTGGTGCTATTGATGTCGAAGAGGCTAAGCCAGTGTATTTACGTGACACGGTCACTTGGAAAAAATTACCCGGCCGTGAATAAACAGTGACGAGAACTTTTTTCATGCTAGTATAGTTTTATGCAGATTGGTCATTCATATGGCGCCGGTTACACAACCCCAACGCCTAACCGCACCGGGGTTAGTCAAAATAACACCGAGCGCATTAACCTCGTTAATCCGACAACCGTTCGGCGAGATCAGGATGCCTTAAAAACACCGATAAAACCGCAAGAACCGCAGCCGACTCGCCTTAATAATGCAGAAGTCGCCATGGTCGCTTCAAGTAACCAAACGATCTACGATAAACCAACCGGTGCGAGTAGTTTGGCAATTCAGAGTTATCAGCAAGTGGTTAATCAACCCAAGCGAGAAGAAATCCAGCGGCTGGTTGGTATTGATATCTTTGCTTAATTCTTAAAAATGAAATCCAGATGAATCCAAGACTCTTATTTATTGCCTATTGTTTCGTTGCCTTCATTATCTCTTATGTACCAATGATTAATATTCCTTTTAATTGGCTCGAAACTGTTTTTCATGAGTTATCCCATGCGTTGATTACCGTATTAACGGGGGGACAGGTTATCTCTTTTAAACTGGAACTTAATGGTGCCGGCTTGGTACAATCTCGTGGTGGTGTTAGTACTCTAATCGCTTTTTCAGGTTATTTTGGTGCTGCCTGTTGGGGGTTTATTCTGTACCAAGCAGGATATAGCTATCGCATTGTCAAATCGCTTATTATGTTTTTGGTCGCAGGCTTGATTTTAGTGACCATTTTTTGGATCCGCGATGTTCTCACTTTATTCATTATGCTGATAATTATCGGTGGGTTATGGTTAATGTTACGTAACCACCAAACTAAGTGGCTACGTAACATTGGGCAGTTTACGGGTGTTTTTGTGTTGTTTAATGCGATCAAAAGTCCGTTATATCTCCTTGATGGCCAGCAAAGAGGAGATGGTTCGCTGCTAGCTCGATTGACCTTTATTCCAGAGTTTGTTTGGATTGTCATATGGTTAGGCTGGGGGCTATTTTTATTATTGAAAATGTGGCAGTTAACTAAAAGTTTGGGAAGAAATAAGAGATGACAACCATGGATACCAGTCAAGCAATGACTTTTGAGTTACCACACATTTCGCTGGCGGGAGTTAGTTGGGGTGATAAGACTAAACCTTTAATACTAGCCTTGCATGGTTGGTTAGATAATGCGGCTAGCTTCCAACCATTAGCACCTTATATTGATGACTATTATGTGATTGCGCTTGACTGGCCTGGGCATGGTTTGTCAGGGCATCGCCCGGTCGGGGCTAATTATCAGCTGTTGGATTATGTTTATGATTTGTATTGTTTGATTAAAACTGAGCAATGGCAGCAGGTACATATTGTTGCGCATTCATTAGGGGCCATTGTCAGCTCTATTTTTTGTGCGACATTTCCTGAACTAGTGAATAGGTTAGTGTTAATTGAAGCACTGGGTCCTATTACCGCGACAGCCGAGCAAACCAATGATAATATTAAAAAATCAGCGATTGCCCAGTTCAAACAATTAACTAGGACTAAGCCCATTCATCCGACGTTTGAAAGTGCAGTTAACGCCCGTAAAAATGCTGGAGACTTTAGTCATGATATTGCCAAAATATTAGTTAAACGCGGACTAATGGTGACAGAAGGAGGCTTTACTTGGCGTAGTGATATGAGATTAAATATTCATTCACCTTGGCGAATGATGCAAGAACAGGCAGAGCACTTGATGGAAAACCTGACAACTCGGACCTTAATTATTGTTGCGTCCGCGGGGTTACCCATGGTTAAAATAGGGTTAGAGCAACGACGACATTTAATTGAGCAGCTCGATGTTGTTGAACTTGATGGTGGTCATCATGTCCATATGGAGCAGCCTCACTTAACGTGGCAAGCGATTAAAGCACATTTTGAATTAGGTGAATGAAATACAACCGTATTGGCTATTTTTTGAATTGATTAGTGTTTTAACTCTAAATTATACTGTTAATTTGTGGGTGGTTGTGGGAATATTAAACGCACGTTTAAAAGATGTTGGGTTGGTATCAACATAAATAACAATAACACCAACTAAAAAACACGAGGAAATTACTGTGGAAAAAATCTGGTTACAGAGCTATCCAAAAGATGCCCCTGAATTTATCAATCCTGATCACTATCAGTCGTTGGTTGATTTGTTTGAAGAAAGTACCAGCAAATTTGCTGATTTACCTGCTTTTGCTAATATGGGACACGTGATCACATATCGTAAGTTAGAAGAGCAAACTCGCCATTTTGCCGCTTATTTACAAAATGATTTAAAGCTGGTTAAAGGCGATAAAATTGCAATTATGTTGCCGAACGTCTTGCAATATCCCATTGCAATGTTTGCTGCACTTCGTGTTGGCTTGGTCGTGGTTAATGTTAATCCTTTATATACTCCCCGTGAATTAAAACACCAACTTAATGACTCTGGCGCTAAAGCCATTGTGGTTATTTCAAATTTTGCATCAACCCTTGAAAAAATAGTGAATGAAACAGCCATTGAGCATGTGGTTTTGACTCATTTGGGTGACCAATTTAGACCAATAAAACGTACGTTGGTTAACTTTGTGGTTAAATACGTTAAAAAGATGGTGCCTAAATTTGATTTGCCTCACGCAATTTCGATGCGTAAAGCGTTGGTCAAGGGCAGTTACAGCCAATACGTTAAAGTTGATATTTGTGGCGATGATCTGGCTTACTTACAGTATACCGGTGGCACAACAGGTCCCTCTAAAGGGGCGATGTTAAGTCATCGTAATATGGTGGCTAATTTAGAGCAGGCATCTGCTGGCTTTGGCTCAGTGATAACCCCAGGTAAAGAGCTAATTGTGACGGCCTTACCGCTTTATCATATTTTTGCATTAACGGCTAATTGCTTAATGTTTATGAAATACGGTGCTCAAAATTTATTAATTACCAACCCTCGCGACATTCCTGGGTTTATTAAAGAGCTATCTAAAGTTAAATTTACTGCGATTACAGGGGTTAACACCTTATTTAATGCGATGTTAAATAATCCAGAGTTTTCAAAACTTGACTTCTCTCATCTTAAATTAACCTTAGGTGGCGGCATGGCAGTACAACGTGCTGTCGCAGAGCAATGGCAGCAAGTCACAAAAACGTTTTTACTCGAAGGTTATGGTTTAACAGAGTGTTGCCCACTGGTGACTATCACGCCTTATGACTCGACTGGTTTTTCAGGTAATATTGGGTTACCTTGTGCTTCTACCGAATGCCGGATTGTTGATAATGATGGTCAAGTAGTTGCTAACGGCGAGCCTGGTGAATTGCAAGTCAAAGGGCCACAAGTGATGCAAGGTTATTATAATTGCCCAGAAGAAACCGCTAATGTCATGAGTGGAGACTGGTTTAGTACCGGTGATATCGCGACCATGGATGATCAGGGATTCTTTAAAATTGTCGATCGTCAAAAAGATATGATTATTGTGTCGGGCTTTAATGTTTACCCCAATGAAGTAGAAGAAGTTTGTGCGATGCATAAAGGGGTCTTAGAAGTGGCAGTGGTTGGTGTTCCCCATGAGGTTTCCGGTGAAATTATTAAAGCCTTTGTGGTCAAAAAAGACCTGAGCCTAACGGAAAAAGAGCTGAGAGCCCATTGTCGAGAAAATTTGACCGGGTATAAAGTGCCAAAAGTCGTCGAATTTAGAGACGAATTACCAAAAACAAATGTTGGTAAAATATTGCGTCGTGAGTTACGAGAACAAGAAATCGCTAAACTGAACGGTTAAATAATGCGAAAGTATCAATATTGAGTTAAAATAGCTAGCCATTGTGGCTAGCTATTTTTTTGGTTTTTTTGTGATTAAATATATATATATCGATACTCAACCGGCATTAGAACAGCTGTGTGCAAGCTATGAGCAAGCGTCAGTTTTGGCCGTTGATACTGAATTTGTTCGTGAGCGTACTCTGTATGCAAAATTAGGGCTATTACAAGCCTATGATGGTCAAACATTAGCATTGATCGATCCTTTGGTTATTAGTGATTTATCGCCGTTTTGGCGATTACTTGAAAACCCTTCCATTATCAAAGTTATTCATGCTGGCAGTGAAGATTTTGAAGTGTTCAAACACTACGGTCAAGTAACCGTTACTCCACTCTTTGACTCGCAAGTTGCCGCTGCATTATCATCGATGGGATCAAGTCTAGGCTATGGAAAATTAATTGAAACGTTACTCGATGTTAGCTTAGATAAAGGCGAGTCACGCACAAATTGGTTAGCGAGACCGTTAAGGGAAGCTCAACTTAATTATGCTGCCAATGATGTTTACTATTTGCATCAAGCTTATTTTAAGTTACAGCAAATGCTTGAACAAAATGGGAAATTAACTATTTGTCAGCAAGAATGCCAACGTCTGGTTAATAAACCTAACAATACGATAGTCCTTGATAAATATTTAGACATCAGTGGGGCATGGCAACTGGTTCCTGAACAGCTAGCGGTCTTGCAACAACTAGCCGCTTGGCGATATCTTGAGGCGGTAAAGCGAGATTTAGCCTTAGGTTTTGTGATCAAAGACTCAGAGTTACTAGCGCTAGCATCACGAACACCACAGCAGATAAATGATCTCTATACCATCAAAGAAATACACCCGATGGTGGTTAAGCGTCATGGGAAAAAATTATTGGCGCTAGTGGCTCAAGGCCTTTCCCAAGATGACTTACCAAGTAAAATAGAGCGGCTAGTTAATTTTTCTGCGTATAAACAAACGTTTAAGACGATTAAAGCGTTAGTTGAACAGGTGGCCAACGAGCATGATATTCCGAAAGAGATGATTGCATCTAAGAAAATTATTAATCAAGTGTTGAGCCATTATTGGATACATCGACAGCAGAGTAAGCATCTACCAATTTTGCTCAGTGGTTGGCGTCATCAACTTTTGGGTGAAAAAATCATTGATTTATTAAGCAATAAAAAAGGGTGACCATGTCACCCTTTTTTTTAATAACTGACCCGTTATTTTTTGTGGTCTGGTAAGGTGACATTGAGTTCTAGCACGGCTAAATCATCGCTATTATCGTATTCAACACTGACCTGATCTTCAGAAACATTGACGTATTTAGCAATAACAGCCAATATATCTTGTTTCAATTGTGGCAAGTAATCAGGGCTTGAGCGATTACCACGCTCATGGGCTACAATGATCTGTAAGCGTTCTTTTGCTAGTGAGGCCGTGTTACTTTTGGGACTTCTAAAATAATCTAATAATGACATGTTAGCCTCCAAATAATCGTTTTAATAAGCTTTTTTTCTCGGCCGTTACAAATCTGAAGTCTACTTCTTCTCCTAACAAACGCGAAATAGCATCGGTATAAGCTTGCCCAGCATCGCTTTCCTGATCGTGGATTACTGGCTCGCCAGAATTCGATGCCTTAAGAACTGATTGTGATTCAGGAATAACCCCTAACAATTTAATGGCTAAAATATCCTTAATATCCTCGACACTTAACATTTCACCTTCATCGACTCGGCTTGGGTTATAGCGGGTAATCAATAAGTGTTCTTTGATTGGCTCTAAGCCTTCCTCTGCCCGTAATGATTTACTTTGCAAAATACCTAAAATTCGGTCAGAGTCACGCACTGAAGACACTTCAGGGTTGGTGGTGACAATTGCTTCATCGGCATAATAAAGTGCCATCATCGCACCTGCCTCAATACCTGCTGGGGAGTCACATATAATATAGTCGAATTTTTCTTTAAGCTGCTCAATGACTTTGCCAACACCTTCGCGAGTTAATGCGTCTTTATCACGTGTTTGAGAGGCCGGTAAAATAAACAGGTTGCTGACTCTTTTATCTTTGATCAGTGTTTGGTTGATGTTGGACTCACCGTTAATTAAATTAACAAAGTCGTAAACAACGCGCCGTTCACAACCCATAATAAGGTCGAGGTTACGCAGGCCAATATCAAAGTCGATAATAACAGTTTTGAAACCTTTTAACGCTAACCCCGTACCAATAGCAGCACTGGAGGTTGTTTTACCAACACCACCTTTTCCTGAGGTTACTACAATTACTCGAGACATTCTGTCACTTCCTTTAATTCTGTGTTGATAACAGCGGCTCAATGACGAGCTGCTCATGTTCTAATTTTACCATACCTGATTTTTTCCAGGCATCTGACTGCAATGATTCACTTAACCAGTATGTACCTGCAATTGAAACTAATTCGGCTTCGATCGATAGACTGAAGATGGCAGCGTTTTGGTCACCAGAAGCCCCAGCGATGGCCCGGCCGCGTAGTGTACCATAAATATGGATGCTACCGTCGGCAATAACTTCTGCGCCATTACCTACCGAGCCAATAATCACTAAATCAGAGTCTTTTGCGTAAATTTGCTGACCAGAACGGATGTTCTGGCTCACCACTTTAGTTGGGGTCGGCTCTTTTAGTTTTTCTGTTGTAGTGGCTGGTGCAGTAGAGGGCGTTTGTTTGGGGCTGTCCTGTTGGTTAGTACGTTGCTCTGTCTTTGGCTGTTTCAATACGGCTAAATTAGCAATTCTGGCTTGCTTTTTTTGCTCATTTGAACCATTACAGATCCCAACACAAATAAAGTCCAGTTGTTCAATTGTCGATTTAAGTAGAGAAAAATCAATTTGTTGGTTTTCAAGTTTCTCAATATTGATCACCAAAGGGGCGCGATAAAAAAAAGAAGGTGCTTGAGCCCGTTTATTCTGTAGCTGGTTGACCAATTTGGTGAGATCATTGTCTTCAAGCTGTAAAATTGATAAAGGAAACAGGCTGCCTTTTAATTCTGCGGTGGTGTTGGTCATTAACAAGAAACCTTAAAAGAAGAATTTACTCTTTTTCTTAATTATTTTTTAATGCAGTCATGGTATATTCTCACCTACTAAGTATCAAGCCGAAAAGGCAGGTTTTTACCCCTATGTTATGTTCAGTTTATAAAAGTTCGAAAAAAGCAGATACCTATCTCTATATTGCTAAAAGAGATGATTTCTCACCGGTGCCATCGTTATTGATGGAAAAATTTGGTCGACCAATTTTCGTGATGATAGTCCCATTACAGAAACGAGACTTAGCGGTTGCTGAGAATGAAAAAGTGATTGCCAAAATTAAACAGCAGGGTTTTTACTTACAAATTCCACCACCGGTTGAAGATTTACTAAAATCATTCAAACACGAAAATAATCAGTCAAACAATCAAGATAAAAATGAAAGCTGAGCCGTTTTGGCACAGTAAGCCGATGGACCAATTTACGGATCCAGAATGGGAATCATTGTGTGATGGTTGTGGTAAATGCTGCCTTAATAAAGTGATTGATGATGAAACAGAAGAATTGTTTTTTACCAATGTTGCTTGTACGTTGCTCAATACTGAAACTTGCCAGTGCAGTAATTATCCACAACGCTTTAAGTTAGTGTCTGATTGTTTCAAAGTGACGCTAGAACATCGCGAAAGTTTTGGCTGGTTGCCGGCTAGTTGTGCTTATCGTTTAATTGATGAGGGCAAAGAATTACCAAGTTGGCACCCGTTGCTGGTGGGCTCTAGTGAACAGATGCATCACTTAGGACAATCCGTTCGCGGTAAAGTGATTAGTGAAGATGTCGCCGGTGATCTTGAAGACCACGTGGTTACGTGGCCGTTACATTTCGTGTCTTAAATTAGTACTTAAGGTAAAAACCGGTTGCTTACCCGTAGTCGGTTTAAGGCGATAATAGTAAGCGCCAGCGTAAAAGCACCAAAAATCACGATCATCCATTGCGACATGCTATATCCAGCAAACATCCATGATATATCAGCGCAATCCCCGGTTGCTTGAAAAAAGCTGGGGATAAGTTGGTCTAACTTGAGCCATGATGGAAAGTCTGGTGCGAAATCACAGGTAAAGAATGGCGAGGGATTAGTTTGAATTTCAACATGCTCTATCGCAATCAACAAGCCTTTAATGGCGCTATACCCCCAGATTAAATAACCGATCCATCGAGAGACCGCATAGCTGGGCGCAATCGCACCGATTAAGCCGGCAATTGCAATGCCTAGTATTGCCGTACGTTGATAGATGCACATCACACAAGGCTCTAAGCCTAAACCGTATTGAAAAATTAATGCGGTGATCTCAAAAGCAGTGGCGACCAAAAATAATGATAACCAAGCTATCCGTTTTGTCGCTAGATTATTTAAAAAATTCAACATGTTATTCTCTATTGGTAATAGTTGTTAGCATAATAACAAAAAAGCCTAACTTAAAAAGTTAGGCTTTTCAATCATGAAACAATGGTACTAATGGCTACTGCCATTAGTACCATGGGATATTTCAGAGGCATTATGGTGATTAATTAACCCCCTCTCATAGAAGTCTGCGGTCATGGTATCGAGGAAACCTGATTGAATCATCATGAAACCAACAATCGATAATACGATAGTATAAGGCAATGCCATATAGACCATCCGACCATAACTTAAGCGAATTAATGGGGCTAATGCCGAGGTTAACACAAATAAGAACGCTGCTTGACCGTTTGGTGTTGCCACACTCGGTAAGTTAGTACCTGTGTTGATAGCGACAGCAAGCATGTCAAATTGGTCACGGGTAATTTGGCCACTGGCTAGGGCTGTCGATATTTGCTCAATATAAACGGTACCGACAAATACATTATCACTGACCATGGATAATAAACCGTTCGCCATATAGAACATCACCATTTGAGTCGTACCTTCATAGGTTAATACCCAGTCGACCACGGGAGTAAATAGGTTCTGATCAATAATTACCGCAACGATAGCGAAGAACACTCCGAGTAAAGCGGTAAAGGGTAAGGCTTCTTCAAAGGCTTTGCCTAAAGCGTGCTCTTCAGTGATACCATTAAAGGCGGTAGCCATGACAATGACTGATAAACCAATTAAACCAACGGCTGCTAAATGGAAGGCTAAGCCAATAATCAACCATACTGCCAATAACGCTTGGATGATTAATTTCGCATTATCTTTAGCCGTACGTTCAGCATCTTGCTTGTCGGCAAAATCAGTCAGAATTTTACGAACATTGCTCGGTAGTTTGACACCATAGCTAAACCAACCCATCTTTTCCACAATGGCACAAGTGAGCAGTCCACAAATGAATACTGGTATGGTTACCGGTGACATTCGAATAGCGAATTCAATAAATTCCCATCCGGCTTTTTCGGCAATAATCAGATTTTGAGGTTCACCTACTTTCGTCATAACGCCACCCAGTGCCGTACCGACACCTGCATGCATTAATAGATTACGTAAAAAAGCACGAAACTGTTCTAAATCGCTGCGATTAGCTTCTTGTAATTTATCGTCGTCAGTATGGTCGTGTGCATGATTGAAGTCTTTACCAGAGGCCACTTTATGATAAACCGAGTAAAAGCCCACCACAACACTGATGATAACTGCAATAACCGTTAAAGCATCTAAAAATGCTGATAAAAAGGCACCAGCGAAACAAAATGATAATGATAATAATGTTTTAGAATGTAGTTTTGTGATGAGTTTGGTGAAGGCATAGAGTAATAACTCTTTCATAAAATAAATGCCAGCAACCATGAAAATCAATAGCAAGATGACTTCTATATTGCCGACCATTTCATGGAGTACCATCGATGAGGAGGTCATGCCTATAGCAACGGCCTCAATAGCGAGTAAACCACCAGGTTGCAGCGGGTAACATTTTAAAGCCATCGCTAAAGTAAAGATGAACTCGACGACTAATAACCAGCCGGCGACAAAGGGATTAACTAAAAAGAAAACGATCGGATTAATAATTAAAAATGAAAGTATTGCAATTTTATACCAAGTAGGGGACTTCCCTAAAAAATTTAACATAAATGCTTTACTAAGAGACATTGACGGCATTTTATCCTCGCTAGGGCGAATTGTTGATTATTTGTTAATAGTGCCATGGATCTTACAACAAATTTAGGTAATAACACTAGATAAAAGGTCTTAAATGATTACTTACTCAGTGATATTATTTTAAATTGTTGTTTATCCTTGTGATACTGGCTTTTTAACGTGTGAATTATTGAACAACAATATCATAGTCTTTTCGCCGCAACAAAATTAGATTTATATCAAGATAGCATTGAAAAGAAAGCTGTTTGCATAAAAAATGCGCACATCATTGACGGAATAATATATCAGTATCAATTTTACAGGGCTCTGGTATCATCCTTTGAATATTGTGATTTTTATTCGAGTGTTAAAATGATTTATAAGGCGCAAAGTCCTGCTGGATTTGCTGAAGAATATCTTGTTGATTCTATATGGACTGGACGTTTCCCTGCTGGTTCATTTTTGCCTGCTGAACGCGAACTTTCAGAATTAATTGGTGTAACAAGAACAACACTTCGTGAGGTATTGCAGCGTTTATCCCGTGATGGTTGGTTAACAATCAAACATGGTAAACCAACGAAGGTTAATAATTTTTGGGAAACAGCTGGATTAAATGTATTAGTGACCATGGCTCGGTTAGACAAAAATGGTATTCCTGAATTAGTTGATCAACTTTTATCGGCCCGAACCAATGTTTCTGTTATTTATATTCGTGCGGCGTTAAAAACCAATCCAGAGAAATCTCGCGACATCATTCATGGCTATAAAGCCATTGATGACACAGCATTCGCCTACTCTGACTTTGATTATTGGATGCATCATCAATTAGCATTTGCTTCTGGTAATCCTATTTATGTGTTAATTCTTAACGGCTTTAAAGATTTATATGGTCGTGTTGGCCGCTTATATTTTGAATCTGAAGAAGCTCGCCGCTTGGCCGATGCCCATTATGACGAGTTAGCAGAATTAGCGATGCAAGGCAATTTTGACCAAGTGATCGTATCAATGCGTCGCTATGGCTTAAAAACTGGTAAAATATGGGCGGCATTACGTGATCGCCTACCAACAGACATTGTAGATGCTATTCGTTAAGATTAGCTGCTTTGTCCGGACAGCATTGTAATAACTCAATGCTGTCATCGCTATTTTTCTGCTCAATTCTGACCGTAAACCCCCATAATCGATGAACATGTTTTATCACTTCTTCCGCGGATCCTGCTAGGGGCACTCCTTGCTGTGGGTAATATCTCAACGTTAAAGAGCGGTCGCCATCGACTCGAACATCATACACTTGAATATTGGGTTCGATATTCGATAAATTATATTGTTTAGACAGTGTTTCCCTAACGGCTAAATAGCCTTGTTCATTATGAATCGCACTGACGTCGATATGACTTAGTTTACTGTCATCAGTGATACTAAATAACTTCATTTCTCGAATTAAGTGTGGTGATAGGAATTGGCTAATAAAGCTTTCATCTTTGAAGTTTTTACACGCAAAATGAAGAGTGTCTAGCCAGTTACTACCAGCAATATCAGGGAACCATTGTCGGTCTTCAGCCGTTGGATGTTCACAGATTCTTCTAATATCGCAAAACATCGAAAACCCCAGTGCATAGGGATTAATTCCTGAATAATAATCACTGTTATAAGGGGGTTGATAAATAACATTGGTATGTTGATGTAAAAATTCTAGCATAAACTTGTCACTGACATCACCACGATCATAGAGCGTATTCAAAATCGTATAATGCCAAAATGTCGCCCAACCTTCATTCATCACTTGAGTTTGTTTTTGCGGATAAAAATACTGAGATATCTTTCGAACTATTCGAATAATTTCCCGCTGCCAAGATTCCAATAATGGTGCATTTTTTTCAATAAAATATAAGATGTTTTCTTGGGGATCTTTAGGGTAACGATCTTTAAGCAGTTGTTCATCAGCTTTGCGTTTCGGCACAGTGCGCCACAAATCATTGACTTGACTTTGAAGATATTCTTCGCGATCTTTTTGACGTTGATGCTCTTTGTGCATTGATATTTTACTCGGCCTTTTATATCGGTCTACACCGAGATTCATTAATGCATGACAAGAGTCTAGAGTGTCTTCAACTAGATCTATCCCGTATTTTTCCTCACAGCTACTAATGAATTTTTTGGCAAAAAGTAAATAATCGATAATAGAGTCAGCATCAGTCCAAGTGGTAAACAAATAGTTGTTTTTAAAAAATGAATTATGACCATAACAAGCATGAGCAATGACTAAGGCTTGCATCGTCATAGTGTTCTCTTCCATTAAATAGGCGATGCATGGATTTGAATTGATGACTATTTCATAGGCCAAGCCCATTTGTCCCCGTTGATAATTTTGCTGGGTTTGAATAAATTTTTTGCCATAGCTCCAGTGATTATATCCAACGGGCATACCGACACTTGAGTAAGCATCCATCATTTGTTCCGAGGTGATGACTTCAATTTGGTTAGGGTAGGTGTCTAAACGATATTCTTGAGCCACTTCTTTGATAACTTGATGGTATTGCTCAAGCTTATCAAATGTCCAATCGCCACTATCATCGAGATGGGTTTTATCAAGACAGTTTTTATCGAGGTCGTTTTTTTGTTTAGTATCTGTTGTCATCGAATCGTCCTTAAGCCAGTTGCTTTTGAAATAATTCTCTAAATACTGGATAAATATCAGCAACACTCTTTATGTGTTTTATCGCAAATTGAGGGTGAGTGGCAGCGAGATTTTGATATTGTTGCCATAATGACTGATGGGCTCGGTTAGTTATTTCGATATAGCTGTAATGTCTAGTAAAAGGTAATATTTGTTGTTGTAATAATTGCGCACACAGCGGTGTATCATCAGCCCAATTATCGCCATCAGACGCTTGCGCGGCATAAATATTCCATTGATCTTGAGGGTAGCGCTTGCGCTGAATATCGCTCATGAGTTTAAGAGCGCTTGATACTATAGTACCGCCAGTTTCCTGAGAATAGAAAAATTCGTGTTCATCCACTTCTTTTGCTTGGGTATGATGCCTGATGTACACCACTTCAATAGTTTTATAGCGACGCGATAGAAACAAATAGAGCAACACATAAAAGCGCTTAGCAATATCTTTGGTCACTTGATCCATTGATCCAGAGACATCCATTAAACAAAACATCACCGCTCGAGATGATGGCATGTCTTGTTTACTAAAATTATTGAACATTAAATCAAAATCATCAATAAAAGGGATGCGACGTATTTGTTTCTTTAATAGAGCGATAGCTTGTTCTAAACTATCTATCTCAGCTTGAGGAGGCTCTTGCAGCGCATTTAATTGGCTGAGCCTTTCCTCTAATGCCCTAATTTCTCGTCGCTCGCTACCCGATAAGGCAATACGTCGAGCGAGTGATTTCTTGAGTGAACGCACCACATTAATATTGTTGGGCAAGCCAACAGTGCTAAAACCGCTGCGCACTATTTTTTGTTCAACAATATCATTTATTTTGTTTTTTTGTAGATTGGGTAATTCCAAGTCTTCAAATAATAAATCTAAATATTCATCTTTAGATATTTGAAACTGAAACTCATCGTTGCCTTCACCGCTATCGCTGGCATCACCGTCACCGGCGCCAGAGCCTTGCCCCCCTGGTGGTTTGGGTATTTGATCGCCCGTTTGAAATTGGTCGTTACCAGGCAATACTCGTTCTCTCACTCCCCCTTGACCTTGATGAAAAAAAGGTTCATTAAGATCTTTGGTTGGAATACTAATACTTTCGCCAGATGTCACGTCGGTGACGCTACGTTTTGACACCGCATCAGCGACCGCTTGCTTAATTTGCTTGTTATAACGTCGTATAAAACGTTGTCGATTTACCGAGCTCTTATTCTTGCCGTTGAGTCTTCGGTCGATAAAATTAGCCATATCGCCTCCAAATACCCGATTAAGAAGATTTACGTACTCTTAAGTACCATTCTGTTAGCAGCCTGACTTGCTTTTGGGTATAACCTTTTTGAGTCATTCGCTCAACAAAATCTGCATGCTTTTGCTGATCATCATTCGATGTTTTATTATTAAATGAAATAACCGGCAGCAAATCCTCGGTGTTTGAAAACATTTTCTTCTCAATCACCGTTCTTAATTTTTCATAGCTAGTCCATGATGGATTGTTGCCTGCATTATTGGCTTTTGCTCGTAGCACAAAATTGACGATTTCATTACGGAAATCTTTTGGGTTACTAATGCCGGCAGGTTTTTCAATTTTTTCTAATTCATCATTAAGTGCACCGCGATCAAATAGTTGACCGGTTTCGGGATCGCGATATTCTTGATCTTGAATCCAAAAATCAGCGTAGGTCACATAGCGATCAAAGATATTCTGGCCATACTCAGAATATGATTCTAGATATGCGGTTTGAATCTCTTTACCTATAAACTCAATATATTGAGGAATGAGGTAACCCTTCAAGTGGGCTAAGTATTTTTCACTTAACTCTTCTGGAAATTGCTCTCGTTCAATCTGTTGTTCTAACACATAAAAAAGATGAACAGGGTTTGCTGCCACTTCATTTTGATCAAAATTAAAGACCCGAGACAGAATTTTAAAGGCGAAACGTGTTGATAACCCGGTCATTCCTTCGGCGACACCTGCATTGTCTTTATATTCCTGCAACGATTTCGCTTTCGGATCGGTATCTTTGAGAGTTTCACCGTCATAGACCCGCATTTTTGAATGAATACTTGAATTTTCTGGGGCAATCAAGCGCGACAGTATACTAAACTCGGCCAATATTTTTAGGGTGTCTGGAGCGCATTGCGCCGATGATAATCGTGAGGTCGATAATAGTTTATCGTAAATACTGATTTCTTCACTCACTCGTAAGCAATAAGGCACTTGGACAATATAAACGCGATCTAAAAATGCTTCATTATTCTTATTTGCTCTAAAAGTCTGCCACTCTGACTCATTGGAATGGGCTAAAATAATGCCATTAAAAGGCATCGCTGAAATCCCTTCTGTGCCGTTGTAATTACCTTCTTGAGTCGCGGTCAATAAGGGATGGAGCACCTTAATTGGTGCCTTAAACATTTCAACAAACTCCATTAACCCTTGATTCGCACGACATAACGATCCTGAATAAGAATAAGCATCGGCGTCATTTTGTGCAAAATGTTCAAGTTGTCTGATGTCGACTTTGCCCACTAACGCGGATATGTCTTGATTATTCTCGTCACCAGGTTCTGTTTTGGCAATCGCAATCTGATTCAGAATTGAAGGGTAGGTTTTGACTACTCTAAATTTAGTGATATCACCGCCGTATTGATGTAAGCGTTTGACCGCCCACGGTGACATAATGGTATCGAGATAACGTTTAGGAATATTATATTCATTCTTTAGTAGCGCGCCATCTTCATTTGGATCAAAAAGAGCAAGGGGATGGTCATTAACAGGCGAGCCTTTTAAGCGATATATTGGCATTTTTTCCATTAAGCTTTTTAATTTTTCTGCTAGCGAGGACTTGCCGCCACCGACGGGACCTAATAAATACAAGATTTGTTTTCTTTCTTCGAGACCTTGAGCTGAGTGCTTAAGATAAGACACAATCTGTTCAATCGCATCTTCCATGCCATAAAAATCTTTGAAGGGTTGGTAACGATTAATTAAACGATTAGAGAATATCCGACTTAAACGGGGATCGGTGGCAGTATCGATGACTTCAGGTTCACCAATCGCAAGCAGTAATCTTTCTGAGGCTGATGCATAACAACGATCGTCATCTTTACATAATTGTAAAAACTCTTGTAGGCTATACTCTTCTTCTTTTGTTGCTTCATAGCGATTTTGGTAATGATTAAATATAGACATCGTACTCCCCTTGAATGTGAAATACAGCCAACGTGAAATTTATTACTACGACAACCTGATATCAATGTTATTGGCTGATGTTAAAAGTCCTTTAATCCTTAACTTATAGCAAAAAATGGTAATTACTAGCTTTTTGTCTAAAAATAAAAAAACGGATTGGTCTAACAATTAGACCAGACAAACAAGAATAAATTTCATTGGGTTAATTTTTATCTTGCCTCTCTAAAGACTAGTATAATTAATTGAATATAGTGTGATTTTTTTATATTTTGAATTAATTTTTATTGAAAAGGGCTCGAATGAGCCCTTTTTGTTAGGCCTGCGGCCTTAATAATTATTAAGCTGAAAAGTTTGCCGCAGCAAAATCCCAGTTAATTAACGCCCAAAAACCTTTTAAATAATTAGGACGAACATTACGGTAATCGATGTAGTAAGCATGTTCCCATAGATCAACGGTCATCAGCGGAGTGATTGTATCGTCCGTTAATGGTGTTGCCGCATTGCTAGTATTAACAATGGCTAAACTGCCGTCAGCATTCTTCACTAACCAAGTCCAGCTTGCGCCGAAGTTGTTCACTGCACTGTCATTGAATTTAGCCACGAAATCAGCGTAAGAGCCAAATGAAGCGTTTATGGCTTCTAGTAATGCACCAGTTGCTTCGCCGCCGCCATTAGGGCTTAGGCTGTTCCAGTAAAATGTGTGATTCCATATTTGTGCTGCATTGTTGAATACACCACCTTGAGCAGTCTTGATCAATTCTTCAAGTGATTTAGATGCTAATTCTGTACCTTCCACTAGACCATTTAATTTAGCAACGTAAGTTGCATGGTGCTTTCCGTGGTGAAACTCTAAGGTTTCTTGTGAAATATGTGGTGCTAATGCATCAATTGCATAAGGTAGTGCTGGTAATTCAAACGACATAATAATCTCCTGTTATGTATTGTCTATTTATTGCGCTCATTGCTGTTATTCTCTCTCTATAATACAGCAAAAAATTGATTTGGGTCAAAATAGAATGTAGTCTTTATCAGCTATTTTTTTGATTTATAATCCTTAATAATAATGGGGTTTAGTCTTGGCTTGTGACAGCGTACAATAGCTGTTACTTGATATAAATTTTTAGACACTAGTCGTGTTAGCCTAAGGATTAAAGATGGAAACGTTAGACAAAATTAAACAACAAATTACTGAAAACCCAATTATTTTGTACATGAAGGGCTCTCCTAAGTTACCTAATTGTGGTTTTTCTTCACAAGCGTCACAAGCTGTGATGAGTTGTGGCGAAAAATTTGCTTTTGTTGATATTTTACAAAACCCTGATATTCGTGCTGAATTACCTAAATTTGCTAACTGGCCAACGTTCCCACAACTTTGGGTTGACGGAGAGTTAGTGGGTGGTTGTGATATTATTTTAGAAATGTATCAACAGGGCGAGTTACAGCCTTTGTTAAAAGAAACTGCAGAAAAGCATAATCAAGAAGATTAATACTTTAACTATTAGTCTGATATAAACAATTATTTGCTCATTGTGAGCTTAACAAAATGGAGAAAATTATGAGCGTATTAGTAGGCCGTCAAGCACCAGATTTTACAGCAGCAGCCGTATTAGGTAATGGTGAAATCGTTGATTCATTTAACCTAAATGAAGCGATTAAAGGTAAAACAGCAGTAATCTTCTTTTACCCATTAGATTTCACGTTTGTTTGTCCGTCAGAACTTCTTGCTTTTGATCACCGTATGGCTGAGTTTGACAAGCGTAATACTGTCGTGATCGGTGTTTCAATCGATTCTCAGTTCTCACACAATGCATGGCGTAACATGCCAGTAAACGACGGTGGCATTGGTCCAGTTAAGTACACCCTAGTTGCTGATGTTAAACATGAAATCTGTCAAGCATATGATGTTGAACATGCGGCCGGTGTTGCACTACGCGGTTCATTCTTAATCGATGAGAACGGTGTTGTTCGCCATCAAGTTGTTAATGATTTACCATTAGGTCGTAACGTTGACGAAATGTTACGTATGGTTGACGCATTACAATTTCACGAAGAGCATGGTGAAGTTTGTCCTGCGGGTTGGAAGCAAGGCGACAAAGCTATGACTGCTTCACCTGAAGGCGTTGCAAGTTACTTATCAGAGAATGCTGATAAACTATAACGTTTATTAACATATCTACCCTAAAGCCGAATTATTTATTTAATTCGGCTTTTTTAATGCTTTTTTCTAATGGCTTATTAGTCCATTTTTGGCTACTTTATGTTTAAAGGATCTTAATAATAAGGGGCTACTTTGTTTTTTACACCGAAATGTTCAGTACTAATGGTTTGTATGGGTAATATTTGCCGCTCACCTACAGCGGAAGCTGTGCTAAAACGTTACATCAAACAGCAAAATTTAAAGGTTAAAGTTGATTCTGCTGGTACTCTTGGTATACACCGAGGTAATAGGCCAGATCAGCGATCTGTTCGAGTGGCTGAGCAGCGTGGGTATGATTTTTCTGGGATAAAATCTCGCCCGGTGGAAGATAAAGATTTTGAGAAGTTCGATTTTATTCTCGCGATGGATCAAGATAACTTAACGGAACTTCAAGTTAAATGCCCTGCAGAATATCAGCACAAGCTCCAGCTAATACTTAAGTATGGTGATTGCGATGAAAGTGAAGTCCCAGATCCTTACTACGGAGGCAGTAAAGGTTTTGATTTGGTACTCGATTTAATTGAAAACTCAATGAAAGGCTTGTTGCCTGCGATAAAACGTAAGTGTTATTAGTTGTAAGCTGTAAACATAAATAGAAATATAAAAACGAGACGATAATATATGTTAATTATCGTCTCGTTTTTTCTTAGTTAACTGCTTTTGCTAGCGTAGTTTGAGAACTCGCATGGTTGGTTGCACCAGCAGTGCCAGCACCACGGGTACTTGCACTAAAAGGCAAACGCTTGTCTGCAGCCATCTCTGTAACAGGCTCTACATTCGCGTTCATATTCACCGGCGTAGGCTTTGTCATTGGTGCACTTGCAGAACCAGTAAAATTACTTGCTACCGGCGTTTCAGTGACCGCTTCCATTGGTGCTTCAGCAACCGCTTCCATTGGTGCTTCAGTGACTGTTTCAACCGGTGCTTCAGTGACTGTTTCCATTGGCGCTTCAGTGACTGTTTCCA
>JABSRU010000125.1 GCA_013214965.1 Gammaproteobacteria bacterium | reverse complement strand
TCTCGGTATGAGGTGAAATAAATCTTTTCTTGTGCTGTACCTACCGCGTTTAAGGCACCATAAATGCGTAAGCGGGTGTTTGAATAAAACTTCCAGATACTGCCTGCTGGAATATTCAGTAAACTACCCGCCTTGACGCTAGCACTGCCACTGACAACAAGATAAGTGAGCGTTTTATCTGTTTTTACACTACGTGCCAACGCATTTCCGAGTAATTCAATTTGCTGATACTGATTTCCCTCAATAACGTTATTATCATCGACCCCTGGCAAAGCTGAAAATGGGATCAGTACCGCTCTTGTATTGTCTTTAATAATATTATTTTTAAAATGAGTAAACGTTTGAGTCAGAGCCGTGTAAACACCATATTTTTTATTGTTTTTAAAGGTATTACCATCAAGCAATATTTTAAATGCACCGCCATCGGTCAAAAATCCATGATGTTCATTATGACTTGATACGGTATTTCTAATCTCAATATCTTTAACATAGCTGCCATTAGCTTTAATCCCTGAAGCTGCGTTATGGTGAAAATGACTATCTTTCACCTGTAAATCGGCAAAGTAGACTCTTACGCCATTGCCACCATTGTGGCTTGACTCGACATGATTTAGGGTGACTTTAGCATTCCATTCACCATAAATAGCATCACCTTGGCTCGAACCTCCATAACGAACCTTGGTGTGCATCAGGTTTAATTGAGCATTATTATCAGCCCACACACTACGCCAATAAGCCGATACCGGAGTGCTCGCATTACCATCACCGTTGCTATCACCACCAACACTATCATCGGTATAAGCGGTAAAGTACACTGGGTTTTGTTCCGTTCCTTGACTGTCGAGTTGACCGTTAACCCGTATAGAGCGACCACGGCCTAATTTCACCACAACACCTGGCGCGATGGTCAGAATATTACCCACTGGTACCGTAATATTACCACTGACATAATAAACCCCGGTTCGCCAATACGTATCTTGCGATAATGTCCCTGAGACCTCGGTGACCGCATTTAATTTTGGGGTGACCGGCTCTGACAATATGCCAACACTGACATTACCCGCGCCATCAAAAGCTCGGATCCTAAAGCGATACGTTGTGCCATTGGTTAATCCACTAACTAAATAGTGTTGACTGATGCGGTTTAAGCTAACCGCTTCTGCCCAACTAGCACCACCGTCACTCGATATATCCAAGTAATAACCAATTAAGTCTCCACTACTGTCGACACTCGGTTGCCATGTTAAATCAATTTCGCCATCTCCGATCACCACACTGAGTCCACTGATATCTTCCGGTGCCTGTGTATCCCCAGTATTGTCTTTAGCAACAATAGCAGCAGATTGTACCCCAACACTTTCATTAGCCGCGTGATCAATAACAGTCAAACGATATGTGTATGCGATGTCTTTACTGACCGTGTTATCTTGATATTGACTGAGAGTACCATTAACATCATTGATGAATTGGAAATCTCCGGTTTCACCCCGGCGTTCAAGTCGATAACTGGCGACATCATTCGCCACTGAACTTTGCCATTCCAGCAAAATACTGCTGCCATTATCATCAGCAACATCAGTACCAAAAAAGACGTGAACATCTTCCGGTGGACGTTGGTCAACGATCACTACAATGGGTGTACTAACCTCAATACTCTGACCATTATGATGACGTACCCTAGCCGACAACTGATACTCTCCATCTTCAGGCAACTGCCACTGATAACGCCATTGACCACTTTCAAGCCATTGAGTAGCAGGGCGCCAATCAGATTCATTCGCGCTACCGGATAATTGAATTCGCAATTCAACCTGGCTGTCAACGCGCAGACTATCACTGGCGAGACCAGTGATATTGATAGTTCCCTGACTCAGAACGGCATTGCTAAGTGGTGAGGATATGACAATACTTTGTTGTGATACAGCGGATGGTTGTTGTTCAATCAATAATACTTCGGACACTGCAACTCGGTAACCACTATCTCGTTTAAAGTGTAATTCAAGCTCGCCATTGGAAAGGTTGTCAGAGGCTAAATAATAAGCATAGGTATCTGAATTGTCAGATATTTGAAGAACATCATGGATACTGTGGTTGGCACCATTTTCAAGATGGAGTTTATTGCCTCCTGCACTTGCTGCATTATCCTTATTGAGATAAGTCACAAAAAGTTCAAAATTCTGATCTATAGCCAGTCCCGTTGCTTTGAGTGAGACTTGCTCTAAGTCAAACAGCACTCTAGTGGACGCACTCGTGCCCCATTCCGTTGAGTCGGTTCCTTGAAGTGCGACAAAACTAGACAATGTTCCAGTGCTGGTATTACCGCCAGCATTAAAATAACTAAACTCCGTTCCGTCGGTACGACTATTACTTACCGTGACGCCCGCATTAACT
>JABSRU010000124.1 GCA_013214965.1 Gammaproteobacteria bacterium | reverse complement strand
CATAACGAGGCTGTAGAATTTATCATTAACGATAAACAGCCTATAAAATTTAGTTTATTTACGCATAAAAACACGATGCTGTGTGAATCCTAGCGTTGTTTTAACGTAAACAGTTGTAGAAATCATTCTAAATGACGCATTTTTTCTCTGCAATATTCATTTTTTATAAATTCTACAGCCTCAACGCCCCATAAGCTGTGAGCAATGCTGGCACAATTTGTTGCGCCTTTTTCTTTTGCAACCAATGTGATAGCGTTGCGAGTCGGACTTTATGGGCTTGTTACATTTCGTCTACACCATCGCAAAATTAACTACATGCACTCGATTCAGATTAACATTCTGCTTTGCATGCCAAAGGTCATAATTATCTTGCATTGAAAGCCAGCTCTCAGCTGTACGCCCTAGTGCTTTCGATAAACGTAGTGCCATTTCTGGTGAAACTCCACTTTGCCCTTTCAATATGCGATTTAGCGTTGATGATGCAACATCAAGTTGTTTTGCCAGAAAACGACAACTTAGGCCAGATGGTTCCAGATAAAGATCATGAATGAACTCACCCGGGTGTGGTGGATTATGCATATTCATTAGTGATAGTCCTCGTAGTTTAAGATAAACGCATTGCCATTAATGAATTCAAAAGTGATGCGCCAGTTTCCGTTTACGGTGATAGACCAAATTCCATCTCTATTACCTTTGAGTGGATGAAGCTTAAAACCAGGTAAGTTGATATCTTCTATTGCTTGCGCGGTATCAATTGCTGCGAGCTGCATTCTCAATTTTCTTTGGTGTTTAGGCTGTATGCCAGAAGAACTTCCGGTTTCAAAGTATTTCTTCAGGCCTTTATGTTTAAATGATTTGATCATTTAATTAGTGTAGCGCATTGCGCATCACAACTCAACGAGAAATGTAACGCCAACCTAACCTGCGGCGTGCTGGCTCAGTTTTTTGCGTCTCTTTGCTAAAAAATGTGACTGCTTTAGCCGTCTGGTTTAGGTTGTTATAGCACTACAGTTACTCTGTATTTGAAGCATATTTATAGCTTTTTCCAAAATGTTTAATTAATTTGTCAAGCATTTTTAAATTAAGCTCATTCCCAAAGTGCTCATCTTTTCCTTTAGCAACCATATTCCTATGACGGATAAGAACATCTTTATTACCCTCAAAAAAACCTATTGAGGCTAAAACATAATCATTCCACCTTAGAGAGGTTTTACTGGAAGTTGCACTATCAGCTAATGATAACCTACCATTTTTAGCTGCTTTTTTATTATCCCCTGATAATGCTCTAAGCTGAGCAACATGCCAGCGAATAGTTAAACCTTTTGAATTATGCTTATTGATATACAATTCCACGAGATCAGCAGCTTCTTTGTAGCAGCCTTTATTTCCTAAGGCTCTAAATCCGCTATATTCAGTTTGGTCAAATTTATCATGATTAAGATTTATGTCATTTTTTAGATGTTTTTGAAATTCAGATTCGCACTCTATTCCATAACAAGAAACAGAAAATAAAATTGATAATGTAATGATGGTAATTTTGAGCACGGAATTCTCCTTGTAGTGCTAACGAGGCTGTAGAATTTATCATTTACAAAAAACAGCCATTAAAATTTGATTGAATTACACGTAAAAACACGTTCCTACGTAAAAATTAGCACCCTTTTAGCGAAAAAATCTCTAAAAACGCTGTAAAACAGATAATTTTTTGCCGTAAAATTCTATTTTGATAAATTCTACAGCCTATCGTGGTAGAACGACCCATTACTGGGCCGACCCCACACAGATCCGGACGTGCAGAATTACCGCATCCGGCTCTTCAGTTATATATTCACTCGTGCAGGTTTTACCTTCACGTGCCCGATAATAAAACATCCACTTTCGTTCCTCTGTCCAGCGACATTCAATTTCCGGCACAGCTTAACCTGAATATGACGAATTGAAATTCAGTTTTCATGCGTTACCCAGCCCTACATGTCCGGCGCATGTTTCTATCACAATTCAAATATAACTGTCAGCTCCTTCGCCATGTACAAGGCTTTCCCCTGCTCAGACTACTATGGGCTGATCTGACTTCCAAAGGGTCATCGTTAGCTTCACTTTTCACTAAGCTTCCCTACCACATCCTGTGGAACACCTTTGGATCTCTCAAGTTCTCAATACATCTCTACATACATGCCACGACTTGAAAACTCCGCTGACTCGCCACAACCTGACCAATACGGCTGCTTTGCATGGACTTCGATGGCGTTGTAAACCTCGTCAGTCAGATCTAATATTTATCGGAGCAATACCAGCACTTCAGGATCACGACAATCCCTATGGCCTATATGATTCTCTGTGTACGCTTCGCCAATATTGTTCGCATGATGCAGTCCTCACTGCTGAAAAGCAATCGCTAATCTCACACTCCGCCAATGGCGCAACACTCGATACAGGTGGTTGGTTAAACCTTACCTGACAGGGACTTTCACCCTGCAAGATG
>JABSRU010000123.1 GCA_013214965.1 Gammaproteobacteria bacterium | reverse complement strand
ACTTTAACATAGTAGATCTCCTCGATAGTTGACCTCTTCAGACTATCCTGCTGTGGGAGTGGAGTCCATACATCGCTTTGTGCCCCATTCCTCCATAGGAAAGAAAAGACTTAAATATTTCTATAACAAAAGTCATTAATTTATTAAGCTCGCTGTTTATTACATAATGAGCTACTAATCAATATATTGATTAGTAGAATAAAAGTTTTTAATTGGTTACATTGTTGAGCTACATTAACCTTTACAAGCTTTGAGATAATTGAACATGACAGTTGTGCCACCTTACGGAAAAGATAGAGGCTGGATCTGGGAAATTATTACTCCAACAGGCATAAAATTAGCAAACCTGATCACTCAAATACTTGCTAAAGATAAGGTTTTATACAACCAAGAAATCAAGCTTACTTCACGCGAAAATAAGCGTTATAGATGTGCTCATTGTGATTCAGCGCTATATCTTAATCGAAACCAATCAAATGGAGCACACTTTGCTCACTATTCTGCTAAAGACTCAGAGTCTGAGCATATTAAAATAAAACGATGCCCTTTTTATACGGGAGATTCCAAGTCAAAATTATTGTCACAAATCTACGATGGCGAAGGAGTTTGGCATTTTGTTACCAAGCACCAAGTTGCATCAATACTAATTAACGATCCGTTTGTTGATAGCTCAAACGTTTTTGTTGAAAAGTATATGATTGATTATGAACGAAATGAAAAGCGAAGACCTGATATTAGCTTTGTTGATATTAATGGTCAATCTTGGGCTATTGAACTGACAAATCATTGGATGAATCCAAGTATAGCGGCACAACGAGAGGCATTTTTTACGAATAATAATGTTAAAGTCATTTGGCTTATGTCGCCGACGATTCAAGTAACGCATCCTGCTATTTTTGAATTTGTTCAATATGGACTATCTGGAACGCTAAATAGTGCGATTCGGGATAATTGCCATTTTAACGCATTTAGTTTTTCAGATGCAGAATTAGACCAATCCCGACAACAGGAAAGGTTAATCATTAACGTTTTACTTCCTGAATTTTATCTCGAAAAATTGACTAACCGTATTGAAAGTCATGTAAGTACGCAGCAAGCCTCCATAAAGGATTTATTATTTATGGAGGCTAATGCCACTCCGTATCTGACAAATAAAGGCCCAAGTTATTATGCTGCAATAGAAGAGCAATCTGCGATAGTTTCTGTCCTGAAAAATGATGAATCCTGGTCTCGTTTTTCAGAGCGACAAAGAAGTAAATTAGAAAAAGATACAGGAAGTTTTATCAGCTGTATGCATACTATTATAGAGGGATATAAGCATCAGTTATCAGATAGTAATATAACTATTAAAAAAATAAAGTCTATAAAATCAATGGCTATTAAAGAGTTTGATTCACTGATTAACAGAGCGCCCTATAAAGAACAATTAAGAATATTTAAAGTAGAATATATCCGTAATATAGATAAGAGAATTAAAATTCAAAGAGATATAGATCATTCTGTTATTCACTCAGAATTGATTGAATTAACCGACAGAATTACAAATTGCTCAATCGATGCCATAGAAACAATCGAGCAAGAAATTAATTGTATACTCAACGAATGGCGCGAAAATGATGCCCAGCAGCAGATCGCACAATTGCATGCGTTGTTATGCGACCATAAACACAATTTAGTGTGTGAACTTGTACCGACGTTTGGTTCGATAAGTAATTTGAGTGAGCGATACAACGTAGACATTAATTATGTTGAAACTCTCCGAGACTGGTATCGGTTATATCAAGACAGAATAAAAATTAGCCCTAATGAATATATATTAAGATATATAACTAATAAGCTTCACGACATGATAGCTGATTTTGTTAAAACCTTTGCAAACGAAATTAGATCATTAAATGGTAAGCCTTTATCTGAGAAGCATTTAATAGTTAACAACGCGCTTGTTTATTGTAAGAGGTTAGTACCTTTATTATAAAATAATTCCCAACTCCACCAAAAATAGACTATAAATAAACTTAGTATTCCTAAGTTGTGGTGTGGTGATGCAGTTACTAATTCGTCCTAAGCCTAAAATTGATGAGTCGTTAGAAAGTTACTTCTTGCGGCTATCTGCCAAAAATCTATTTGACTCTTATCTGTATCTTAGTGATTCATTGTGGCAGTGGTTGATGGAGTTTGATCATGAGGCTGCTGGCGCTTTTCCTCGTGAACTGAGTTTGTTGAATGTTTATCATGCGGATCGTACCAGTAGTTTAAGAGTTCGTGCTTTTCAGTTGGTGCAAAGGCTTACCGATAATGAAGAATTACCTCTGCTTAAACTTGCTATCACCAATTCAAATATCAAATATGCTCAGGGATTAGCGGCTGTTTTACTCAATGGTGTTGCCATTCCTCGTTGTTTTTTACGCACTGATACAATCCCTGTTTGTCCTGAATGCTTAATAGAGTCACCATATATCCGTCAAAACTGGCATATAGAGCCATATAAAG
>JABSRU010000122.1 GCA_013214965.1 Gammaproteobacteria bacterium | reverse complement strand
GATGTGATACGAAATGGACTGAATGTGATGGGATGAATGAAGAGAAGAGAACGGGTGTTGCAGAAAAGATTGTGGTCAAGATGCAACTGACTTTTAGCTTCGATTATGATTGAGAAGAGCAAACAAGTTTATGTTCAACAAGCACGTTTCAAGCACTGTTTTCTGAAACAGAGCAGTTCAAGACATTATGAATGATGATATATATCCAAAAGCGACGAGGACGGTAACTTTTACATAAATAACACAAAACATGATGGTATACAGGATAAATAACACAAAACAATCATCGAATGAATCTGCGTACAAGTACGTCTGTGTGGGAGAAATAGCTTTAAAAAGAACAGACAAAAAGAAATTAGTTTCTCACATTGAGAGCATACTTTTCAAACCGCAGTCAATTAGTACTATCGATTTTAAATTCTTCGTTATCCCGTTATTGAGCAACTCATCACATTTTGAATAACTCAATTTCAACTCTATTCATTTCCAATCATCAAACATGATCACCAGGCCAAAGCTGCCAATCATAAATATCCATTATCATCATCCAATTATCTTTCATTAATGATCAATTGATGCAAATCAATTATCCAACACAGTTATCACGTATTTTCTTTTCCTTCATTTCCTTTGGTTGTTGGCCATCAACACATGCTCCGCTTTCCTCTTTCGCTGTTCCTTTTTTTTCCTTTTTTTTTCTTTGATTTTTTTTTTTGCGCCGCTTTGTCAATCTTCGACAGCAGGTCGTTCCATGGATTTTCGTCACCCGTTCGCATCTTCATGATTACATCCAGAATGGGGAAATCCTCTAACATCTTGTGCAGCATGATTGGTCGATATCTACCGACGAATCGAAAATAGGAAATCAAATTGGTGTCGACTTCGTCGAACTGTCGCGTATTGGCCTGTTTGAGTTGCTTCGTCACAGTCATTGTCCAATTCATTTTGGTTTCATCAGAAATTATGTGCGGTTTGATCGACTCGCACCATTTCAACATTGCCTGTATGCCATGATCATGAGCCACTCGTTCTTTCTGGTAATTGATCAATTCAGTCTCATTCGCTCCATCATCTGGTTTCTTTCTCTTCCAGATGATCTTCAAATTCCAAATAGTTCCACAAATGGGCTTTCCACTTTGATGTCCGTCATTGTCATCCAATTTCCTCTTTTTTGATACTGCAATATTTTCATTTTGACCTTCTCCATCTCTGCTCGACCTCTTCCTGCTTTTCGATGTTGGTTTTGGTGCAGGAGGCACATCATCATCATTTCTGCTTCCCTTTTCTCTCCTTGGTTTGGTTCTCTTCTTTTTAGACTCCGGCTTCTTTGAAGAGACATCATCTTTTTTTTGATCATGATTGTTGATCTGAGATTGGTTCTCCTTTGTCAATGATTTTGGGTATTTGTCGAATGTCCTCCTTTCGACGCCATCAGGACGAGAGTTTTTTGATTTCTTTTTTCTATGTGTAGTCGCTTTGAGCATCATAGAATCATCCAAATTGCTGTGTGCATCACTGTCATCATTTGCGACGAATTCCATGTCATCATTGACCTCATCCACAGTATAGTTTCTGTTATTCTTGTTGTTGCTGTTCCTGTTGTTCCTGTTGTTCCTGTTGTTCCTGTTGTTCTTGTTGTTCCTGTTGTTCCTGTTGTTGTTGTTGTTGTTGTTGTTGTTGTTGTTCCTGTTGTTGTTGTTGTTGTTGTTCCTGTTGTTGTTGCTGCCGCTGTTGTTGCTCTTGCTGTGGCTCTTGCCCTTACTCGGTCCAAATATTTGATCTTTGAATTCGTGTACTGGAAATTTTTGCTCGTTCAACAAGTCCTCCATTTTCTTGATATCTTTGTTTTCGTCAACGAAACCGACTCGATACAGCTTCTTGTCAAACAGTGTTTCTTTTACATACTGTTTAAACATATTCAACGTGAGACGAGCCAGATATACACGTTCTTTCCAATGCATCTTGTAAACGTCTTTTCCGAGAGCGAATCTCAGATATCCGAAGAAAAGACAACCATTTCTTTCGGATTCATTGGCAATTAGACCCATCAATTCGCCCAGATTCCATGCTTGATATCGTGGCGACAGCATCACGAACAAGATGAGCATGGCAACATGGGCAGTTGGGCAGACGATCAACGTCTTTATAAATGTCGTCCATATATGTTCTTTGGCTTTCGAATTATAGTCTTCGTCATCAGATTGGGCAGAAATCGGGACATCATTAGATTGCATTGCTTCGCGCTGATACTTATTCAATGTCCTGTTGTATACATTATTACTCCGTCTTTTTTTATTTCGACGACGCTTCGTGGAAACACTATGCTCATGAGCATCAGCTTCCTCCTTATCATTACCGCCTTTATCATTGTTGATGATATCTTCATCATCCTCCATTGTTCCCTGATTGACACCCAACTTCCGAGACAATCGATTCAGGTCCTCAAAAGGGATCTCGTGTGATACATAGGCAAAATCGTGAAGCTGAAATGACACTCTAA
>JABSRU010000121.1 GCA_013214965.1 Gammaproteobacteria bacterium | reverse complement strand
GAAAAACACTTGATAGCGTTGTTTTTTTGTGGCGCTAATGAGCTGACCGACTTGCTTTGGGGATAGAATATCAGGAAGTCGTTTGACCTGTGGTGGCTTAAAAATATTAAGCCATTCCCATTGTTTATCGAGTGTATAGCGGTAGAAAAACTGCAAACCATTACGGTCAAGTTTGATGGTGCTCCAAGAATGTGTGGTGATTAGACTGTTAAAGTATTCCTTTAAATTAGCGGTGGTTAGCGTATCAGGCACTTGGTCGAAGTACTCGGTAATACGGCGAACAGCACGCGAATAAGCATCGATAGTGGAGGGACGTTTACCTTGCAAGCGAAGATTAATGAGGTGCTGTTGGTAAAGCGAGTTAAATCGTTGTTGTTCAATAGTGTTCATTTGTTATACTCCAGTAAAGCACCACCAACATAGTGGTACTACTGGATTTAGTATGGGCTAACCGCTACAGACTCTGCCGCGGAGCGGCTTCGTTCAACAAGAACCTAAACCAGACGGCTAAAGCTGTCTCATTTTTCGCAAAATAGACGCAAAAAACTGATCCAGCACGCCGCAGGTTAGGTTAGCGTTAGATTTCAGTCTTACTTTTTACTCAACATCGGGAAGTTTATGGAAATAGTATTAATTAGACATGGAAAACCGGCTGGTGCAATTAACCCCAAATTGTCAGCAGCAGGCTTTGCAAACTGGGTAAGAAACTATAATTTTTCTAAAATAGATGCTGACAGTCTTCCATCAGAGGAACTTGGTAGTTCACTGAATTCACATTATATTGTTGGTAGCAATCTACCGCGTTCAATTGATTCCGCATGTTTATGTGTAAATAAAGAGCCTGATTTACAATTAAAACAACTTCGAGAAATGGATATTCCCAGATTTAAATTGCCATTTACCTTCAAAGCTTATACTTGGCTTGTCGTTAATCGCATCTTTTGGCTACTAGGTTTCAGTGGTAAAGTCGAGTCATTCAAAGCCGCCAAGATTCGAGCGAGAATATCAGCTGAAAAGTTGCAAGAGTTAGCAAAAGAACATGGCAAAGTTGCTTTTTTTGGGCACGGATTAATGAATAAATATCTGGTCAAAGAACTGAATAAACTTGGTTGGAGTTGCACTGAAAAAGGAAAAAAATACTGGGATGTTACCAAATTAAAAATCTAACAAACACCTCAATCGGACGGCTAAAGCTGTCGTATTTTTTGGAAGTAACCGCAAAAAACTGCGCCAGCACGCTGCGGCTTAGATTGGCGTTAGTGCGTCAAGCTAAGCTTGATGCATCTTGCAGGGTGAAAGTCCCTGTCAGGTAAGGTTTAACCAACCACCTGTATCGAGTGTTGCGCCATTGGCGGAGTAGTGAGATTAGCGATTGCTTTTCAGCAGTGAGGACTGCATCACGCGAACAATATTGGTGAAGCGTACTCGGCTTTGGCATCCTGCGTCGCCCTAACGATTACATCCATGCAATTGACAGAGAAACATATAGGCCATAGGGGCTGTCGTGGCCCTGAAGTGCTGGTATCGCTCCGATAAATATTGACGAGGTTTATTCTTTTACAACGTAAGTGCCATCGAAGTCCATGCAAAGCAACCGTTTTGGTCAGGTTGTGGCGAGTCAGCGGGGTTATCAAGTCGTGGCATGTATGTAGAGATGCATTGAGAACTTGAGAGATCCAAAGGTGTTCCACAAGGAGGGTGGTAGGGAAGCTTAGCCAAAAGCAAAGCCAGCGATGACCCTTTGGAAGTCAGATCAGGGACGCATTCCTTGTAAGCGAAGGTTAATAAGGTGTTGTTGGTAAAGTACATTAAAGTGTTGTTGTTCAATCGTGTTCATTTGTTATACTCCATTAAAACCATCGAGTGATGGCGTTAATGAAGTATGGTTGAGTTAAACCTCTGCCGCGGAGCGGCTTCGTTCAACAAGCACCTCAACCAGACGGCTAAAGCTGTTTAGGTTAAAACAACGCTAGATTTCACACAGGATCGTGCTTTATGCGTAAATAAACCAAATTTTATAGGCTGTTTATCGTTAATGATTAATTCTACAGCCTTAAATGCTTAGGTAGATGACAATGGTTAAGTTTCTAATTGCGTTTATTTGTATGTCAATTCTTGCGGGAAGTATGATGTACAATGATCATAACGAAGCTCTGAATTTTTATGCTAACGGCACGGTTATGGAAGCAAAATGGAATACCAGCAATCACAATATGTCACTCTTTGATATTCGAAGTAAGGGAGTCACTAAGCGACTTCATCACCATCAGGTTATCCTGTCGCCAGAACAAATTAAAATAGGCGATATTTTTTTTAAAGAATCAGGTAACAAAAATTGTAGAATTAACGATGTGGAAGTTCAGTGCGTACAATAGCACTTAACACCTGAACCAGACGGTTAAAGCTGTCACATTTTTAGCAAAAAACTGTGCCAGCACGCCACTGGTTAGGTGGGCGTTGGTGCGTCAAGCTAAGCTTGGTGCATCTTGCAGGGTGAAAGTCCCTGTCAGGTAAGGTTTAACCAACCACCTGTATCGAGTGTTGCGCCATTGGCGGAGT
>JABSRU010000120.1 GCA_013214965.1 Gammaproteobacteria bacterium | reverse complement strand
GCGAACCAGATGGGAAACCGATAGCGCTGAATTAGGTAACTAATTGAGTGATTAGAATTGAGCAGACGGCATACGAAAACAAGGATGTTGAAGTTAGAGCGACGCAGGATGCCAAAGCCGAGTAGCCCAACGCCTGCCGTAATGGGCAGGACATGGTGAAGGCCTGAACATCTTAACCAAAGGAGACATCATATTGAACTTGCAAACACACAGAGCACCATGTTGTGACAGTGCGAACCAGCGTTGTGATATGAACCAACCTTTAAATGAATATCCACTAATGATCCAAATGCTTAGTGATCAAAATATGGGTGAGGCTTGGCGGCATGTAAAAGCCAACAAAGGCTCCCCCGGTATTGATAACATGAGCATTGAGGCATTTGAGCCCTTTGTTAATTCTCATTGGCAAGGGCTTAAAACTAAGTTGATCGAGGGTAATTACCAACCACTGCCGGTAAAACGGGTGATTATTCCCAAACCGGATGGCGGCGAACGTTTGCTGGGGATCCCTACCGTTATGGACAGAGTGATCCAGCAAGCGATTAGTCAGGTAATTAGCCCCTTCTTTGAACCAACCTTTTCACCGTTTAGCTATGGCTATCGGCGCGGTAAACGAGCAAGTCAGGCGGTTAGTCATGTTCAATCTGGACTTAAACAAGGCTACAAAACGGCCGTTGATATTGACCTGTCAAAGTTCTTTGACGAGGTTAATCATGACTTGCTGATGAGCCTAGTCGGTAACAAAATCAAAGACAAAGCGTTAATGAAACTGCTCGGTAAATACCTACGAGCTGGTATTGCAGAAGCCGATATAGGTCTTTGGTTACCATCAGATAAAGGCGTGCCGCAAGGTGGTCCATTGTCCCCCATTTTATCCAACATAATATTAGATAAATTGGATACTAAGCTAACCAACAAGGGATTACATTTTGCCCGCTATGCAGATGACATCATTATATTGGTTAAATCTAAAACAGTCGGCAAACAGGTAAAAGCAGAGGTTAGTCACTTTATCAGTAAACGGTTAAAATTGATTATAAATGAAAGTAAAAGCCGAGTTGGACCAGTATCTGGTTCAAAATTTCTTGGTTTTACGTTCCAGCGTGGACAGTTACAAATTCACGATAAAGCGTTAAAATTATTTAAAGCTAAAGTGAAGGTACTAACCAACCGAAACTGGGGCATTGCAATGAAAGTGCAAATTTATAAACTCAATCAGTTTTTACGTGGATGGGGCAATTATTTTCTCATTGCCAACGTGTACCAATGGACGGTAGATCTCGATAGTTGGATCCGTCGTCGTTTACGCATGTGCTACTGGCGACAATGGCGAAAACCGAGGACTAAAGTAAGAAGTTTAATCAAGCTTGGAGTTAGCGAGTACCTAGCTATTTCCTGCGGCATAACCAGCAAAGGGCCGTGCCGTAGTTCTAAAACAAAAGGAATTAACATAGCGATAAGCAATGACTTTTTAGAACGACAGGGATTAGTATCACTGAGAGAAACGTGGATTAATATTCATTACGGAAGATGAACCGCCCATTGCGGACCCGCACGATGGGTGGTGTGGGGGCTGGAGGTTAGAGACCTCCGGCTACCCGATTATAAAGCCGATTTACACAACCCGTAAATATAATCATCAACATATTTACCGCTGATTATGACATTTTGCCTTAGACATCCCTCGCGAATAAAACCATGCTTTTCTAATAGTTTAAATGAACCAGCATTACTGACTGAACAAGTAGCCACTAACTTATTTAGATTCAATTCTGATAAAGCGTAGTCTTTGACGACAGCTAATGCTTCACCAGCAAAACCTTTACCTTGAGCACTCGGTTTAATCATGAAACCTACTTCAGCAATCTTTGCTTCATGATTTGTGATTTTTAGTCCTATATTCCCAAGTTTCTCGCCTGTTGCTACCTCAGAAATTCCGAATGACAACCAACCATCACTTTCCATAGACCAAGGTTGTGACTTAGCGGTAAACGCTTCATTAGCCTCTTCATATGAACAAGGGTCATACACATGTTCCATCATTACTGGAGACATAGATATTTCGACAAAGAGATCTAAATCTGATTCATCAAATGGTGATAGTTTTATTCTCTGACTTACGAGATGCACGGTAATTCCTTAGGCTTTATAACGCCCGCATAAATTGCGGAGCAAGTTGGACGATTTTTTGCGCCCTTTGTTTATTAGCAAAAAATCGAACAGCTTGAGCCGTCAAATTTCATGCGCTTGTGTACGCCCGGCATGGGCATTAACTAATGAGGTGAAAGTCCTCTGTAGGAAGATCACCGTTTAATAACATGTTGTGATTAAACGCTAACTACTAGCGAATGGCAAGGGCTAAATCGCGAGAAATGGTCCGGAGGAAGCCGCTAGCAAATCTGTGAGCTGATGAACAAAAACATCATAATAGGCGTAGGCTGGAGGCGAGTTGGCACAAGACGACGAAGCCATGTGATCTAACGGCTAGCGTAAATGATGCAGTTGTGCAGAGAAAGTAAATGCACCTTATCCGGGGAGATCTGCTTAACAAGCAATCGGACTATT
>JABSRU010000119.1 GCA_013214965.1 Gammaproteobacteria bacterium | reverse complement strand
GGATGGGTCAATTTTGAAGATAAGCTTCAAAATCCTACAAGGCTGTACTGTGGTTATGGAACCAAGTATTGCTTCGCCGTTATAATTCCCGTACTGAGCGATCGTTCACTCAGCTGGCGGGGCGGGGCGGGGGCCTGGGTCATCCTTGCAAAAGTGTGCTGCGTCTAGCGGTATGCTAGATTGGCACAAATCCTTTCGGATGCGCAGGTTCTGGGTGTCGGGAGGACTATGTCGCGGCGTATAGTGTTGTTTCAATCAGGGGGACCGTGCCTTTGGGTGTGTTGGTGCTCGGGGTGTGTGCTGGCCGGTCCGTGTGTGGGGGTGGTTAAACCGAGACCGTTGGCTCGGCTGTGTGTTCGCTAGAAGGGGGGTTGGGACAGTGGGAATCTCGTTGATCCATTCATGCGCGTCACCAATTAAATGACGAGGCATTTGGCTACCTTAAGAGAGTCATAGTTACTCCCGCCGTTAACCCGCGCTTAGACCCCGGTAATGGTCTTAACTGGCAGAGCACTGGGCAGAATACACAAAGTGTTCAAATCCGGCGTGGACTTCATTTCATAGATGCAACTACTATCTGGTCAAATGTCAAGAGACAAAATCCCAGACAGCAGTTACGGATCTCATTGCACTTTGCTATGTTGTAATTAGACAGTCGGATTCCCCGAGTCCGTGACAGTTCTCAAATTCATGAGTACGTGTCACTTGTGTACTAGTTTTATCCTATTTGTGCGTGCTATCCTTTATCCAATTTGTGCGTTGCGGATAGTGCTTTCATCACCGGTTTTACCCAATTAGTGCGGGTGATTCACAGGTTTTACCCAATCGTGCGTGTGAATCTGTCAACAACGAAGCTTTGTGGTGTGCAACGAGACTCGCTCATCTTGAAACTTTCCCGCCATCGTCATTGGTTTTGTGTGATCTCTCTTTCGGAGCCAGCCCTTGAGCCATGGTTACGGGTCGACTTTGCCGACTTCCCTGACCCCTCATGCTTCTAGACGACCAGAGGCTGTCAACCTTGGAGACCTGCTGCGGTTATTAGTACAGTCACGGGGGTGCCACGATCTGTTGTTTGCAGATATTCCTAGTTACTCGTGCGTAAGCAACGTTAGGACAGAATACCCGCGAAACAACTGCTAGGCGTTAATGGGAACCACCTAGCATTACCCCTCAATAGAGTGGGTGGTTTGGCACACGTTTTTGAAGCCCGACTGGCAATAGTCTGGAAGTCTCGGTGTTCGCACCCCACGAAGACCAACGCTACGGGAGCGTTGGCACATACGTAGGCGAGACTCATGCCCACAATCGCGAAAGGGCTGGAGGGTTAACAGCTGCATCGTTCGCTAAGCGTCGTTCAGCAAACTGCATGTTCCCGATTTTACGATACCCATAGAGGACGCCGCTAGAAATCAGTTGCACATAAAGTGCAGTCGAGTACTAACTCTATCACACGATCAGTACGCATTGCAGTTGCAAGGCATAGCAATTGACCACAACTTCCAGGTCGCGCTGGTCGCTGCAAGACTATTGCACTGAGTCTCGTTAAAGACTACGGCTGAAGGTATGAATGCATGTTTCGTGCAAAACACACAGGGTACATGGTAGTACCCGAGCCGACGATAATAGTTATCATCTACGTACCACACCAGTTACGATGTGCAAGACCAAGTTTCAAATTGAGAGCGACCGTCCCCATTGAGAGAATTGTACTGTGCTAATTACCATATGAGACAAAGGCCGATCTCTCCTCCACACCAGGGCAATTGCAAAGACGGGGACATACTACCAATAAACGTACTATAAGCTTACACCGCCAGTACATATCGCAGAGAACATCGACTTCTCTACAGTGTTTAATTGGTTTGTGCGCATAGTAGTCACCACGTAGTCTTCGACTTACAGCCTCGACGGTGTATTGAGAAAAGATACAATCCAATGCTATACCCATTAGTAATAGTTGCTACGCCAATGAGAGTTTGCAGATGATGTTCGAAAATCTCTAACTTGTTTTGCGTGGGTCGGCCACGGCGAGAGGGATCAACCAAGTACTGCTGGGTGGGATGGTGAGTGGTGTCGGGTGAAGCAGTAAACTTGAGTTGGCGTCGACTTAATGTTTTTAGAGTGGATAGAATAGGATTCAAGTCAACGGAATCCTATCCCGTGCCACTGTGAGATTTCTATCCCCATGCAGCTTCTCCTAGTTTTCTCACACCACAAAGGGTGCAATACTAACGTCAGAACGGATAATGCAGACGGGGAAATCATCTACGCGTACATCATCAAAACCGGAGCTTTGAATGATGCACACTGCTCGTGTAAAACAGCTTGGTCGTTGGCAATGCTAGCTGTGTACTGTATCCATCTCAAGGGGACTCAAATTTCTCCACAATGTGTAACTCAGTAGAGCACGGGTCGAAGACCACTGGTTGTGTTCCTAGTTTGAAGGTGGTCAAGTTTCAAAAGGCGTCATATGGTTTGACCCGAATGGGTCAAGTGTATCGAGTGTGATTGTAGTTGGTCTTTATGGGTTAAATAAGTGAGATAACCCCGTGTGACTTGCCAGGCAAAGCGCGTGTGTTGATGCTATAGTGCTCTCACTGCTCTAGTCGTCAGACGAGCTATCGCAGGAGATA
>JABSRU010000118.1 GCA_013214965.1 Gammaproteobacteria bacterium | reverse complement strand
TACGATATCAAATTTTAAACAGTTTGCTATAACAAACCCATCAAGTCATGACTCATAACGTTATCACATTCGTTATAATAGAAAAACCTTAATAAAGATCGATGACAATACAGTAAACGATTGAACCGATGTTTGGCAGTATCATGGTAAACAAAGGCATAAAAAAGTTCACCTTGCGAGGAAAAGGCAAGTGAATACACAGCAGATGTATTGCTTTGTCTATCATATAGAAAAATTAGTGTACTACATATACTAACTCACCACACATCCCTGTCACCGATCGTTCAGTTAATGATTAAAAAGCGAAGAACCTCAATTGGTGTCTCTTATATGTTGAAAATTTAGGCTTAGCACGATTAATTCTACGGCCTCATTATACATTTAGGGGCATTGGAAGTAATGAATAAACTATTTCTATTATTTCCACTTCTATTGTGCTCTTGCACCTATCTTTGGTGAGCAAGAGATTGTATCTGATTGCTTCGCTCAATATGAAAGTACTCGACTATAGTACCCAAATTATTTTTACTGGCAGAATTTTTAAACAGTGGCCTGATTTGGGAGAATACAGTCTTGGCGGCGCTTGGAAAAACCTAAATATTGAAATATTAATCAATGGCACAAATATCTATTGATGGAACATTATATCAATTTCCCGACCGATGCAGCTATTCAAGTTAAGAATAAGTTACACTGGCAACTAGACGTTAGTTTCAATGAAGATCAAAATCGTCATCGAAGTGGACATGTGGCAGAAAATATCGCGATGATGAACAAAATAGCCATAAACCTATTAAAAAATGAAAAAAGCGTCAAGGTCGGTGTTAAGAGCAAGCGCTTAAAGGCAGGTTGGGATAATGATTATATGATGAAAGTTCTGGCTGTTGGGTTTAAGTCAGTATGATTTAGACCCGTTTGCCCTGCTATTATTGTGGCATCGACTTACATGCCAGACTTCTTTATGTTTGTATTTTAGATCAAGACGGTGCATGCATTGTTGGTATTGGGTATCCGATTTTCTGTGAAGATATCAGTGTTGATTTTATCCTAGGCCACGCGCTGTATATGAAAGCTATTCATGCCGGCAAGGCTAAAAACGATAAAATTGATTCCTTTAAAATCGCCAAGTTAATGCGTGGGGGCAACTTCCCGCTAGCCTATGTTTACCCAAGAGAAATGCGTGCTACCTGTGATTTACTCCGTCGACGAATGAAAATAGTGCGCCATGGTGCTGATTTTAAAGCACACATCGCTAACACCACCAGTCAATATAACTTGTCTCCTCATCACGTTACTTTAAAAAATCGTGATGCACGGCAGTTAATCCAAGCCCATTTTAGCACCAGTGATCCCGTGGTTAAGCGTGCCGTCGACTTAGACATGGCGTTGATTACCTGCTACCAAACTGAGTTAAGTAAAATCGAATGGTTCCTCGAACAGCAAGCGATTAAACATAATCCGGTACATTTACAACTGCTAAGAGGGATTAATAGCATTGGCCGAATACTCGCCTTGACCATTATTGACGAAATCGGTGATATCGACCGGTTTTCATCGGTTCAAAAATTTTCATCCTATGCTCGGTTAGTCAAATGTAAAGCAGAATCCGCCGGTAAAACTTATGGTACTTCCGGTAACAAAATTGGTAATGCTCACCTTAAATGGGCGTTTTCTGAAGCGATTGTATTGCATTTACGTGGCAACAAAAAAGCACAAGATTATTTAAAAAAACTACAACGGCGAATGAGTAAAGCCAAAGCCTTATCCGCTTTTGCTCACAAACTTGGTCGCTGTATTTTCTTCATGTTAAAAAATGAGAAGATATTTGATGAAAACAAGTTTTTAAAGGGTTAGTCACGTAATGAGGTAAGCTGGACGTCTAACTTGACCACTATACCCACCTAACCTGCGTCTCTTTGCTAAAAAATGTGACAATGTTAGCCGTCTGGTTCAGGTGCTTATACATTACTTACGGCTGACTGCTCAGTTTTAGGCCACTTCCACGCATACAATATTATTGCTATTGAAATTATAATCTCTACAGCAGTAAAAAACAGATAATACGCCCATGTCTCTTCTAAGTTAACACTAATAAGAAGAGCTATATAACACATAGGAAATATGATATTTAACCAACGATTGACTATAGGCTTTAGAGTTAACGTAAAAAATATCATGACGCTTGGAATTGCCATTAGTAATGCAATAGCAAAAAACTCTAATTGAGCATTAGTATTTTCAGGTGTAACATTATCCACCCAAGTTTGCGTCAAGATTCCTGGCACATGCAGTTGTATATAATCACCATATACGTAGCAAAACATAACAGCTACCCAAAGAGCAGAAATTTTGAATTTTACATTTATTTGGAAATCTTGAAACACACCTGTTGCATTTGTGACTGAATTCATTTCAACTCCATTTTCTCTGTAATGTAATAACGAGGCTGTAGAATTAATCATTAACGATAAACAGCCTATAAAATTTAGTTTATTTACGCATAAAAACACGATCCTGTGTGAATCCTAGCGTTGTTTTAACGTAAGCAGTTGTAGAAATCATTCTAAATGACGAATTTTTTCTCTGCGATATTCATTTTTTATAAATTCTACAGCCTATCGTGGTAGAACGACCCATTACTGGGCCGACCCCACACAGATCCG
>JABSRU010000117.1 GCA_013214965.1 Gammaproteobacteria bacterium | reverse complement strand
CTAACTAACTAACTAACTAACTAACTAACTAACTAACTAACTAACTAACTAACTAACTAACTAACTAACTAACTAACTAACATTAGAACTGTTGGCTAAAGCGAACAAACCAACTACGACCAAATAAACGGTAATTACTTTCATCAGTATTACCATTTTGCGCAGGCTCGATATAAATTGGCTCTTCATCGGTTAAGTTAGTAACATCAGCAGAAATCGTGGTGCCAGTATCAAAGCTATAACTGGCTGTTATATCATGATACAAAATGGAGTCAACGTTATACATATGATTGCCTTGACTTTGGTCATTAGCATTATTTGGTGTGCTGCCGTAATATAATAAATCATCATACTCTAGCCCTGAGATAAAGTAAGCGGCATAACTTAAGTTTAGGTTATCTAAGGTATAGTTAGCGGTGAAGTTTACTTTGTCAGTGGCATAGCTATTATCGTTTTCAAATTGACCATTGAGGTCTTCCATAGCAAAGTCGAACTTGTAATCAACTACTTGGTTTTCACGTTCTAAAAAGTGACTCCATGAAAGGTTTAAGTAGAACTCACCTGATAGAGCTTCAAAAGTATAGTTTGCCTCAAAATCAATACCTTTAGCTGTCATGGCACTTAGGTTTTCAGAGCGTTCACTGATATCAATAATTTCACCTTTACTATCTCGGGTAACGTTATTACAAAGCGAAGCAACACCACCTTTATAACAACCGTTTAATGAGTCAGCGGCGCCAACAGTTAGTGAATCACCTTCTTCTGGTGTTAAATTTGCGTTACCACCAACGGTTGAACGTTGTTGACCATCAACATTGGCACTACCACCAGCAGGTACATTGTCTGCCTGACAATTTCCTTGTTGAGCGCTAGTTAAATCTGACCAGGTGGCACTACTACATGGGTCACTGGTAAACGGGTATGGATCAGCAGGTGGAGCATACAGATCGCCAAGCGTTGGAGCTCTAAATACAGTGCCATAGGTACTGCGTACTAATAAACCATCAACAACATACCACTCAAGATCAAGTTGGTAGGTTGTTGAAGAGCCAAACAATGAAAAATCATCATAGCGAACACCGATAGGTACTTCTATGCTTTTAACACCGGGTAAATCACTTAAAAATGGTACTCTGATTTCAGTGAAGATACTGGTTACATCATACGCACCATTAGTGGCTTTTGAGGTATTATCGGTTACTTCACCCATAAATTAACCGGAGTCTACTTGGTTTTCAGTTTCTTCGTCGCGATACTCAAAACCAACACCAGCTGCTAAAATACCCGCTGGTAATTCATAAATGTCACCGCCAACAAAACCCGTTAACGTTTGTAAGGTGTAATTTCCGGAGCTAGATAAAGGTGCTGAAGTATAATCAAGCATTTCTTGGGTCACTGAACCCGGGCCACCAAATACGTTCATAGATACACAACCGGCAATGGGGGCCGCTGCGGTACCACAAACAATATTGCCGTCAGAGTCTTTAAAAGAAGGGCCCATGGCTTTAGCTAAGTTAGGTTCGTAAATCTGACCAAATTCTGTTAGTGCGTATTGGTTGTAACCATAATTGTAATTTAAATCATAGCTCCAGCCGTCACCAAATTCACCTTCCATACCAATAACTTGTTGAAAGCCAACATTGTCTTGTTCAAAACTACGGCCACCTTCTAACATACGGCGACGTGAGCGGCTCACATCTTCACCGAAGAGGTTGTAGTAGTTGTCTTTTGATACACCATTAAAAGCAGTGCCATCAGGTAATATACCGCTATAAGCAGGATCGTAGCGGGTATCATAAGGTACTGCGGCTAATTCTTGACGAGAAGTACGTTTGTTTATGCGCGTTTCAGTGTAGAAAGTAACATTGTCGTTATAGGCAAAACTGCCTTCAACAAATATGTTTAATTTTTAGTATGGGGTTTGCAAAAAGTTTACCGGTGCGTAGTTATAGGTATCGGCAGGGTTGTCGAAATCACGCATATCACCGATATTAGCAACACCACCATCACAAGTATCATAGGGCGACCTTGCATATAATATTGACCACAAGGTGGTGAACCACTACCAATAGAGGTGACGTTACCACCAGCTTGATTTGGCGGAATTAAACCGTTCTGCCAAAAAGACAATTCATCTTGTTCAGCGGAAGCGCTCCATGGGCTAACAGACCAAGGGTGGTTGAGGAACTCAACACTACTATCACATTAAACTCTACGCCTTCAAAATCGCGACGCGTAATGATGTTAACAACACCGGCTACCGCATCGGCACCATCTTTTAATATTTATATACGGTTAATCATTGAAGCAGGGATTGTTTGAAAATCACTTGTCGCTGGTCTTCTATCGTTAATTAAAACTAGAGTACGTTCTGAGCCTAAACCGCGCAGCTCAACTGATGTACTACCATTACCGCCATTGTTGGTTGTGGTCATGGCAGGTAAGCCTTATTTTTAAGTCAACTTAGTAGCGTTTCGCCCCATGTATGAAGGCAAGGTAAAAACAATTGGTATTAATAAGCGAATTACCTAGTAAACACTGACAGACCAGGTTGAATTATTGTCAAAATAAGTAATTCCCTAAGACACAACAAGATATGAATTAAGTACACTAGTGGAAGCTTGGGGTACTGAGTTGAGGCACTTCAATAACTGAAGTGCCTAGACTTATCTAAATCAACGAAGCCACCTTATGGGCATGAACGGTAGAACGGGCTGTTACCGAAAATTTCATAGATGATGCCATATAAAGTTGGGTCTGCAGCTTGTAGCGCACTACGCGTATTTGGTCCGCCGCCCATATTGGCATTAAAGAAACTTTGCACACCTTCAGCGAAGTACTCTTTATAATCATTCATTGCATAATGACCGGCACCCCAAAGGCTGT
>JABSRU010000009.1 GCA_013214965.1 Gammaproteobacteria bacterium | reverse complement strand
ATAGTACAAATTTTATTATCATCAATTTATAATTTAACTGTTTCTTATGTCGTACATGATAACTAGTTATTTAGGGCAGCTACTAATTAATAGCTACTCAGTACACCCCTTAATTTGCTCATATATTGAACGATGTGTGTGTCTATTGTGAATACCCTTAATATTCAATCTTTCTTACTGAATATTAAGGCTTATTATGATTACCTAACACAACAATCACACTTTTATGCGCATAAAAGTGTGGTAAAACTACATTTTAATGCGCATAAAAATGTAAATTACTACACTTTTTTGCGCTTTATCGTGTTTTTAAGGTTGTTGCTTGGTTGCGGCAATCACAATTTCTCTGATGCAGACACTTTGAGGTTGCTGGTAAGCAAAGCTAACAGTTGTTGCAATATCGTTGGCAGAAAGTACGCCGCCCATGCTGTCTTTCCATGATTGATAGCCTGCTTTTATTTCATCTGAGCTGGTGTGCGATAGCAATTCGGTTTCTACTGCGCCAGGGGCTATGGTGATTATGCGAACATTGCTGGCAGCGACTTCTTCACGAACATTTTCAGACATCGCATGCACGGCAAATTTACTGCCGCAATAGGCGGCGTGATCGCCAAATGTTTTGCGTCCGGCAATTGAACTAATGTTGATGATGGTGCCGCCGTTACGCGCTTTCATTGGTGCTAGTACCGCTTGCATGCCATTTAATAAGCCAATGACATTAACATTAAACATCGTTTGCCATTCTTGGGCATTTTGTGTGTCGATAGCACCCAGCAGCATCACGCCGGCGTTATTGACTAAGCAGTCAACGGCGCCATAGGCTTGCTCGGCATCGGCAATAGCTGCTTCAAATGCAGCTTGGTCGGTGACATCCACTTGGCGACAAAGGGTATTTGGTAAATTTAGTGCGGTCAGTTGTTCAAGACGGCGGGCAATTAATAATAGCGGATGGCCTTGGGCACTAAATTGTTGAGCAATAGCTTGGCCGATGCCAGCGCTGGCACCGGTAATAACGATTAATTTTTTCATGGTCGGTTCACTGTCTGTTAGGGAGAGCTGCATCTTAAGTTATTTGTTATTGTTGATATATGCGCTGCTGTTCACTTCATTGTTTACATATGACACCTAATGGATGTTTTGCTAACATGCCTATAGTGATTTTTAGAGGAATGATAATGAATGATACCGTTAACTTAGCCGATATTCGGGCGTTTGTGGTGATAGCCAAAGCTGGTAGCTTTACGGCCGCTAGTGAGTTGTTGTTATGTTCGCGCTCGCATTTGTCGAAGAAACTCGCGCAGCTTGAAGTCGCGCTAGGGGTTAAGTTGATTATTCGAACGACCCGCACCCAACGTTTAACCGAGCAAGGCAAACTGTTTTTTGAGCAATGTAATTTTGCCTTAGCAAGCATTGAACAGGCCATTGAACAAGCCGTGGATAGTGGCGGCACTATGCAAGGATCTATTCATATTAATTGTGTCGGAGGTTATATTGGCGAGGAATTGATCGCGCCCCTGATTAATGATTTTATTGGTTTGCATCCTGAGGTGAGTATTGATCTTGATTTTAGCAGCCCGCGGGTCGATTTAATCTCCGGTGAATTTGATTTGGTGTTTCGGATGGGTCAGCTAGAAGACTCAGGCTTAATTGCGCGCAAGTTGTTTGATATTGAGGTGGTGACTGTGGCTAGTTCATCTTATGTTGAGCGTTATGGTTGTTTGACTCACCCGCGCGAACTTAAGCAGCATCAATGCATTACGGGTTCGGTGAATCAGTGGAGCTTTCATCAGCAAGATGCCCCCGCTAATCATGTCGATGTGACGGTGGCTGGTGGCTTTAAATGCAAAAATGGGCGTGCCATGATAAGTAGTGCGCTGGCAGGACATGGGATTGTGCGCGTGCCTGCATTGTATTGCCAACAAGCCATTGCCGATGGTTTGCTCGTGCCCGTGTTAAAAGAATGGCAAGTTGAGCCAACGCCATTTTATATGGTGTATGTTCAAGATCAGTTTCAGCCCCTGAGATTACGCGAGCTGATTAAATTTGTGCAACAACATATTGGTACAATCATGGATCAAAAACTGTGAATTTAACCACTAAAGATCATATTGAGCAGATAAACCCTGGAGATTGGCAGCGTTTAAATGGGTCATTGTCGCCATTTTTAGCGCTTGAATATTTTAAGGCGTTAGAAGCATCGGGTTGTGTTAGTGGCGAACGTGGTTGGTCACCTCATCATTTGGTGTTTAGTGATGATAACGGTGTGTGTGGTATTTTGCCCTCGTTCATTAAAAGCCATTCGTGGGGTGAGTTTGTGTTTGACTGGGACTGGGCCGAGGCGTTTGAGCAACATGGTTATGATTATTATCCTAAGTTGGTCAGTACCATTCCATTCACGCCGGTGCCATCGGATAAGTTATTGACTAATGATTTGTGCCAACAGGATGTTTTTTCTCAGGTGATTGAGCATTGTGCTGCGCAATCACTCAACAGTTGGCATTTGTTATTTTGTCCACCAGTGGCCAACATCGGCCGCGTCGATGTGTTTGAACGTAATACGGTGCAGTTTCATTGGTTTAATCGAGAGTATCACGATTTTGAACATTTTTTATCGACTTTTACCGCCCGAAAGCGCAAAAACAGCCGAAAAGAGCGTTTGTCGATAGTTCAGCAGGGGATTGAGATAACACGGTTTAGTGCCAGCGAGATCACCGAAAAAGAGCTCGATTTCTTTTATTTGTGTTATCAACAACCTTATTTGAAACGTGGTCACACTCCGCATTTAAACCGTGAATTTTTCCAGAAAATCTTTTCCAGTCTAAGCGATAATGTACTATTAATTATTGCCAGCCATCAACAACGTTATGTCGCCAGTGCTTTATTTTTATTTGATCAGCAAGCCTTGTATGGTCGCTATTGGGGTTGTGTCGAAAGCTTTAATAATTTGCATTTTGAGTTGTGTTATTACCAAGGCATTGAGTACTGTATTGAACAAAAATTGCAGTCCTTTAATCCCGGCGCTCAGGGTGAACATAAGATTAAACGGGGCTTTGAACCGATCATGACCTATTCTTACCATTGGGTTAAACAAGCTGAATTTAGACCCGCGATTAAAGACTTTTGCCAGCGCGAACGCCAGCATATGCAGCATTATTTCAATCAATGCCAACTAGCCCTGCCGTTTAAACACCAATAATCGGTTATTGGCGGGCATGGTGTAATCGTTAAGTAGAGTTAAATGGGCGGCGTTGGCGATCTGCTCAATTTTTTCAATGTCGCGAATGCCGCTGTTGGGATCCCGTGATTTTAGCCACAAATCAAAATCCGCATTGCTTTGGCTGGTATAGTTACCTTGATAATTAAAGGGGCCATAAATACACAAGGTGCCACCGCTGGCTAAATGATTAGCAACACCCGCAAAGAACTTTTCGACCAAGGGCCAGCTCACAATGTGTAAGGTATTGGCCGTATAAATACTGTCGATTTGTTCTATGGGCCAGGGCTGATTTAAATCGAGCAGCAGTGGTGGTTGCAAATTGCTGAGCTCAGCTTGATCTAGCCATTGGTTAATGCCTGCATGATTAATCGCAACATCACTGGTTTGCCACGTTAGATCGGACAAGTGTTCGGCAAAGTGAACCGCGTGTTGCCCGGTGCCCGAGCCAACTTCTAGTAACTGCTTATTATTGGACAACACCTGTTTTAACACCGCTAAAATAGGCTGCTTGTTATTTTCGCAAGCTTGAGAGTAGGGTTTGTTCATGACTAAAAAACCTTGGGTTGAGTTTTATCGTTTGATATATAAAATAGCATGATATGAATCTAAAGAGATATCCTGATGTTGTCACCTGCTAACATGCGTATAGGCGTTATTAAGTATTCGAGTTTAACTGAGCATAATCCTGACTATTATTTTATTCAGGGTTACTTAATAGGATTAGCTGTTTGTCCTGAAATGGTGGATTTTCCAGAATGGCATAGTGGTTTATTTGGTGAAATATCCCCTGCAGCATTCGATAGCACAGTTCATATTGAAGCGCTGCAACAGCTTTATAATAGCGTGATGGATAAAGTGATGGCGCAAGACTTAAAGCTGCCAGCCAAATGCGTGTTATCTAAAAAAGACTTTGCTGGTTCTTTGGCGCAAGGCCAACCGTTACCTCAATGGTGTCTGGGGCTATTAAAAGCATTTAAGCTGATTAATAAACGCAAACTTACTCGAGTGCAAAAAGCAGAGTTAAAAACTTTAACGGGTATTTTGAATGGGTTTACGAGTGTTGTGAAGGCGAAAAAACAATTTTTGATGTTGTCGCGTGATTATCAAGTTAATGCCTTTGAATTTAAACGCTTGCTTACCACTTATCTTAGTAACACGATTTATGAGATGCGCTTTAGTGAAGCGGCGCAATCTAAACAAGGTGGCGAAAGTATCTCAATCGATGATGTTAATCAGCAGATGTCTGATTTTATTTCGTTTGTGATGAGCCATGATGACGTGGATATTATTGCTCAGATTAGTGATGTGCTACCGATTTTAGAGCATGCAATGGGTGAGTCGTTTATGGCACAAAACGCCGGACATTTTTGGGGCTTAACCGAAACGCGACCTTACATGCGATTGCGGGCGAGGCGAGCGCAGTTACACTTTGCCCATGGTGATGTTGCATCGGCTATTACTGAGTTACAGACATTGTTACAGCTAAACCCTAATGACAATCAAGCAAATCGCTATCCGTTGGCTAACTATTTAATTATTCAGAAAAGTTGGCATGAGTTAGCTGACTTGATTGATACATACTCCGAGCAAAGTTTATTTATGCTGGCCGCTGACGCGTTGGCTTGCTTTGCATTAACCGGTGATAGCGCGCAAGCTAAGCAGTTAAAGCATCAGCTTAAACAAGTTAATCCCCATTTTGAGGCTTATATCACCGGTCAGAAAAAAGCACCAAAGGAAGCGACGTTAGGCTACAGTACTGGTGATAAATCAGAGGTGTTTTGCTATCTGGATTTGGCCGGTAAAGAAGTGTGGCGTTCGGTCGAGGGTGCGTTGTTTTGGTTACGTAAAAAATAACTTGAGAGGTCAGTATGGTAAATGTAAATAAAGATGATTTAGTGATGGCAATAGATATGGTGTCGGCTAGCGAAAGCTGTGGCATTGATTCCTATGCGTATGTTTGCACTGTTACTGGTAAGGTTTGGGTCACTGGCTTTGATGATGAATCATTAGAGGATCAAGACTTGCCTAGTGATTTAAGCGATAACCCACAGTACATCATGGCACCAGACAAGCGCGAGATGGATTTAGGCCGTGATTTGGTGTTTAAATTTATCGGCGAGGAATTACCCAATGAGTTAGAACGGGTTTATGGATTTTTTCGCCGTCGTGGCGCTTATGGCAAATATAAACGATTACTCGAACAACATCAGTTGCTTGAACAGTGGCACGGCCATGAAGAGCAAGAAGTTGAACGAGCGCTAGAGCGTTGGTGCGAAGCTAACTCGTTATGCTTTTCTGATCTTTAGGATAAATAATCCCTAGCAGGTATACTGGCCCGGTCTTCCTAACAATAAGAATTATTCATGAAAAAAATACTTGGTTTAACATTGCTATCGTCGTTAGTGCTTGGAGGTTGCAGCACCGATATCAACGCCGATAAAACTAACGTTAATAAAGTTGCAGACGTTAAAGTTAGCTATGACAGCATCAATAGTGCCCAGCTGGTGGAACACATTAAAGTGTTGGCCTCCGATGAGTTTGAAGGGCGCGCGCCATCGAGCAAAGGTGAGCAGTTAACCCTTGATTATTTAACCAAGCAATTAACTGCTATTGGTTTTAAGCCAGGCAACGGTGACAGCTTTTTACAGGCTGTACCGATGGTGTCAATTGAAGCATCGTCAGACATGACACTGTCTATTGGTGGTAAAGACTATCAATATGGTCACGACATGGTAATGGGTTCAAGTCGCATTGTGGATTTCGCTGAGCTTAAAAATTCTGAGTTAGTGTTTGTCGGTTATGGCATCAACGCACCAGAATATCAGTGGAATGATTACCAAAACATCAATGTTAAGGGTAAAACCGTGGTTATTTTGGTTAATGATCCGGGCTTTGCGACGCAAGATCCTGATCTGTTTACCGGCAATGCCATGACCTATTACGGTCGTTGGACTTATAAGTATGAAGAAGCGAGTCGTCAAGGTGCTGCTGGAGCGATTATTGTCCATGAAACTAAGCCGGCATCGTACAATTGGTCGGTGGTTGAGCATTCTTGGTCGGGGCCGCAATTTGGTTTTGTCCGTGATGATTTAAACATGAACCGCGTGGCCGTTGAAGGTTGGATTAATAGCGACGTTGCCAATGAGATTTTTGCCAAGGCGGGATTAGACTTTAAGGCGATGAAAACCAAAGCGGCGCAGGGTAGTTTCCATGTCGACATGGGCGATTTAACCGCATCGATAGCCGTGCATAACACGGTTAAAAAATCAGTCTCTTATAATTTTATCGCGACCTTGCCTGGGGCATCGTCTGCCGATGAGCATATTATTTACAGTGCCCATTGGGATCATTTAGGTAAAGACGACAGTTTAACCGGCGATCAAGTGTATAACGGTGCGCGTGATAACGCGACGGGTACGGCGGCATTAATTGAGGTAGCCGAGGCGTTCGCTAAGTTACCACAGCGGTTAGATCGCTCTATCACCATTATTGCGTTAACCGCTGAAGAGCAGGGGTTGTTAGGCTCTAAGTTTTATGCGGCTAATCCGATTATTGCACCGGCTAAAACCGTGGCTAATATCAATATGGATGCGTTAAACGTTAATGGTCGCAGTAGCGATGTTGCCGTGTATGGTTTGGGACAGTCTCAGCTTGATGAGTATTTAACCCGTGCAGCCGCAAAGCAGGGTCGAGTGATTTCTGGTGATCCACGTCCGGCCGCTGGTATTTATTATCGTTCAGATCATTTTGCTTTTGCTAGTGTTGGGATTCCGGCGCTTTATGCCAAAGGTGGTGAAGTTGCCGCCGATGAGCAAACTAAAGTGTTACGGGCGAAGTTAGCGAAAAGCTTGGCCAGTTGTTATCACAACCTATGTGATGAATACAGTACCGACTGGGATATGTCAGGTGCGGTTGAAGATTTACAATTGTTCTTTGAAGTGGGCTATGAGTTGTCGAGTGACAATGTGTGGCCACAGTGGAGTAAGCAATCGGAATTTAAACGCTAAGAGTTCAGGTTTTAAATGATAACGGCGAACCTTAGTTCGCCGTTAATCTTAAGCTTATGTCATGCCTTCTAAATCGAGCGAGACAATGATAGCTTGAGTAATTTCGTCGATTCGTTCTATGTCAGTCGGCACAATAATAATGGTGTCGTCACCGGCCAATGTTCCTAAAATACCTGCTGACTCGCCCATAATGTCCAGAATTCTGGCAATTAATGGTGCGCCGCCAATCCCTGTTTTTAAGACAATTTGGACCTTATTGTGTTTAACACTGAGCACAATCGATTGAATCGGTTGCTTAGAGCGCGGAATGGTTAATTCGTCAGACAAATAATAAACCACTTCACTGTTACTATTCCGGGTTTTTACCGCGCCCAGTTTTGATAACATCCGCGAGATTTTTGACTGCGAAATGTTATCGAAACCTTGCTTTGCTAATGCGGCGGCCAGTTGGCCTTGCGAGCTGTGGCAATGTTCCCGTAACACTGATTTAAATGCGACAATCAGTTCAGCTTCGGTTTTATTATCATATAATGCCATCAATCAACCCTTTTGTTAGCCGCAACACTTTTTGAATTTTTTACCACTGCCACATGAGCAAGGATCATTACGATTCTGCTTCTTGTCAAACGTCGTGGTGGTTGGTTTGTTAAGTATAGTGTCTAGCTCAACGATGTTTTCTTGACCATCGGCTTCAATGGTGATGTTAGCAAATAATTGATTGGCTTTCACTAGCTCATCAATTTCGTCAAACCGTGTTTGACTTGCGACCACTAAGGTTAATGGTGACTCTTCAGTGCCCAGCTTACTGATGCGTTTGCTGTCGTAGCCAGATTTAACGAAGTTTTTTCTGGTGTGAATGCGTCCTTTATAATACAAGTCGTGCATGCTGGGGCCTTATTTATTGCTAATGGAATGAATTAGCGCGCATTCTACATCATTATAGTTTAAATAGCCGCTTTGGCGGCCTTATTATTAGACATGGACCTGCTTTTTTTCGCTGCTGGCTTGTTGCAATATTTGCCACGCTGAGCTTAAAAATAATGTCGCCAGGAAGAATGCAACGCCAAGATCAATCCATGCGCTACCCGTGACCCAAACTCCCGAAGCAGCAGCTAACACCACTAGATTACCGATGGCATCATTGCGGCTACAGAGCCAAACTGACCGAACATTAGCGTCACCGTCTTTGTATTTCATCAGCAATAACACACTCACCACGTTAGCGGTAAAGGCGGCAATGGCAATGGCACCCATGGTAAAGGCGTCGGGCGAATTTAAGACAAAAACTCGGTAGATGGTTGAGCCAAACACAATCAGTGCCATCACCAATAAGCTATAGCCCTTAGCCATTGCCGCATTACTGCGTATCGACGCCGCTTTACCAATCACCCATAAACTTAACCCGTAAGTGAGAGTGTCGCCTAAAAAATCGAGAGCATCGGCTTGCAGTGCCTGTGACTGTGCTCCAATACCGGCGCTCATTTCCACTAGAAACATCACTGCATTAATCGCAATAATAATCCATAAAATACGGATGTATTGTTTACTCATGCCATCAAAGTTTTTGTTGTGCCCGCAGCAGCCTGCCATGTTGGTATTCCTAATTGGGTGAATTAAGACTACTATAAAATCTCTAGTTACTAGAGGTTCAAGGTTTTTTATGAAAATTTATTCCATTGGTCAGTTGTCGAAGTTGGTAGACTGTAAAGTGCCAACTATCAGATATTATGAACAAATTGAAATTTTACCCCCGGCAACACGCAGCATTGGTAATCAGCGCCGTTATAACGACGATCATTTAACTCGCTTACGTTTTGTGCGCCATAGTCGTGCGTTGGGTTTTAATTTGGAAGAGGTGCGGCAGCTGATTCATTTACAAACCTGCGCCAAGCATTCGAAGCATGAGGCCCATAAAATTGCGGCGACCCATTTGTTGGATGTGCAGCAAAAAATTAAACAGCTGCAAGCATTAGAGCAAGAATTAACAGCGATAGTTAATTCTTGCCATGCTGGTGATCCCTACACTTGCCAAGTGTTGGATTCTTTGAGTTAATCTTTGTTTTCAATCCCTACGATTAACCATGGCGCATCAGTTTGTTCTAGCTGGCGCTCTAAATGCCATACTTCGCAGATGTCTTCTTCGAGGTTTTCGTTGGTATCACGGTAGCGACCGCTAAACTTAACACTGACCTCAGCAAGTTTTTCGGTGTGCTCTGCACGTACTAGCTCGGCATCGAGGAACATTACTTCGGTGTTTGGGGTGTTTTCTAATTCGCGGCGCTGTTGGTTTAATTCATTAAACATCTCATTAGAAACGTACTCTTGAATTTTTTCGAGATCGTTGTCGTTCCATGCTTGTTGCAGGGTTTTGTAATGACTACGAGACCCTTCTAAAAAACCATTTAAGTCGAAATCGGCGGGCAAGTTGAAAGGTACTTGTTCGGTACTTGTGGCAAAGCCACCGCTATTACCTGGCGCTGGGTTTATTGGCGTATCGACCTGTTGTTTGAATTGATTTTGGCTTTGATTGGCAGCATAGGCGGGTTGTTGAGCACGGGCTTTGCTTTGATTAAACATTTTGAATAGCTTAAATAGCACGAATGCTAGTCCGGCCATAATCACAAAGTCCATCATTTGGAAACCTTCAAAAGCGCCTCCCATCATTGAGGCGATTAATCCACCCACTAACAAACCACCTAGCATACCGCCTAATAAGCCTTTTTTACTTGATTTTTGAGTCGCCGATTGTTTCTTTTGATCAGTGGTAGTCTGTTTTTGTTGAGTTTGAGTTGGCTGGCTTTTACCAAATGAACGTTTGCCGCCAAATTTTCGAGCTTCGGCATCTGGCATGGTGGTAAAAATAGCGAAGATAATCGCTAACATAGCAATAAATGGTTTCATGATTGTGCTCTTATAAAAAAATAGGAGGCAATCATAACAATGAGACATATTATGTCAAATTTTCAAGCGCTTAATGCCGATTTAGTGAGCGTTGTGGCGGTTTTATATTCGTTGATTATATGATTGATTTAGTTTATAGATATTAGAAAGGAGTTTATCTATGACACAGAAAATAGCGTTAGTGCCGATACTTGCTGGTGGCGGCACCCGGTTAGCAGCACATATTGGAATATTAGCTGCACTTAATGAGGCTGATATTACCTTTGATCATTTAGTTGGGGTGTCTGGCGGCAGCATTATTTCGAGTATGTATGCTAGTGGTTTGTCGCTTGATCAAATTAAGACAATAACCGTTGAAACTGATTTTACTCAGTTTAAGGGCTTTTCGTTATTGTCGTTAATTCGTCATGGTGGATTATGTAATGGTAATCGATTTGAAGAGTGGCTTGATGATATCCTCGAAGGTAAAACTTTTCGCGATTTAGCAATGGATCTACATGTGATTGCGACCGATGTACGGCGCAGTCAGCCAGTGATTTTTGATCTCGAGCGTACACCCGACCTTAAAGTGTCGACCGCCGTACGTTATTCGATGTCCATTCCATTTATTTTTAGTTTCAAGCGCTATGGCAATAATTTAATGGTTGATGGCAGCATTTTGTCTGAAGAAGCTTTGCATCGTGATTGGCGTGGCGACAACACCCCAGTGCTGTGTTTTAGATTACGCGGTGAATATGAGTGTGACGATATTGAGCCGCACGGTTTTTTCCCGATTGCTGACTATGTTACGTTATTAATTAGAACCTTTTTAACCACTATTTCCCGTGAATATATTAATGATAATTACTGGCATACTACCGTGGTAATTAACACGGGCACTTGCTCGCCAGTTCAATTTAATTTGACCGAAGAGGAAAAAGAGCAGCTATATCAAATTGGCTATCAAACCACTAAAGAAGTGTTACCGATTAAGTTAAAACACTATAAACCTGTGTCACCTATCGATCCTATTGCATCTAAGGCATTAGTCGAGCCAATCGGTGGGCAGTAATCCTCGTTGTTTAAAGCCATTAATACCTTGTAGTCCTCCGGTGTGAATGGCGACAATATTACTGCCAGCGGGGAAATAACCTTGTTTTATTAAATCGAACAGGCCAAAAAACATTTTACCGCTATAAATAGGCTCAAGTTTTATGCGTGTTTGTCGATAAAACTGTTCGATAAAGGCAATTAACTCAGGGGTGATTTTTCCATAACCACCACAATGATAATCGTCGATAAACAGCCAGTTAGTTTTCGGCTTACCGCAGTGCAGGACCAGTTGATTTATTTCATCAATTAAGTAGTTGGCATTTTTTAGCACCGAAAAACTTAAAACTTTTGTATTATTTTGGGTGCCGATAATTAGCCCTGCAGTTGTGCCGCCGCTACCACAAGGTGTACAAATGAAGTGAGAATTATCAAGTTGTTGTGACAATTCTGTGATAATCTCCGCAACACCTTTTAGGGCTACGCCGTTAGTACCACCTTCCGGAATAATGAGGGCTTGTGGATTTTGTTGTTGTAAATTTTGTAAATATAGGCGATTGTGACGTTGTTTATACTCAAGCCTGGTAACAAACTTTAATTGCATGCCCATTTTTTTTATTTGATTTAAGGTTGGGTTATTAAGATCTTCTTCGCCTCGAATAATCGCCATTGTGTTGAAGTTATAGAGGTTGCCAGCGGCAGCTAACGCGTGAATATGATTAGAATAGGCACCACCAAAACTAATTAAGTTTTTGATATTATTGTTTTTTGCGCTGATTAAATTATATTTTAATTTTCGCCATTTGTTACCGGAAATCAGTGGGTGAATTAAATCGTCGCGTTTTATATATAAGCGAACACCATGACGCTGAGTCTCTGTGGTGGTAATCAGTTGTAGTGGTGAATTAGGTTTTTGAGTCAACAAGTTAACTAACGCCTTAGTGATTAATGATTTTTATATTGCAACCGTATATTTTTTGGGATAATGAGAATATATATTGTTTACTGTTTATTATTTGGAAGCCTTGTATCGTGCTAAAAAATTTGTTAAAGAAAAATAAAGCACTGTCTAATCGCCAACTGAGTATTGTGATCCAATCGAATAGTGTCACGGTTGGGTTGATTGATGGTGATCAGAGCTTTATTAAACAACTTCCTGTGCAGCAAGGCGATTTCTTAGGAGCAATTACATCATTAACTCAAGAAATTGCAATCAATAATAGTCATTGCCAAATTGTATTAACCCATGGCAATTATCAAGTGGTTCAAGTGGAACAACCTAATGTCCCAACATCGGAAGTCGCTCAAGCATTAGCCTGGAGCGCCAAAGACCTTTTTACGATTAAACCAGAAGATCAAATACTCGATTATTACCAAAACCATAGTAATAACCCAAGCCTTAATAAACTTAATGTCGTGGCCGCTAATCGTGCTGTTATTGGGCCGATTGTTGAGTTTTTACATCAACAGAAAGTAAACATTTCAGGTATCTCTATTGAAGATGTGGTGATTACGCAGTTATTAAAACCAACATCTGCCAATGTACTTATTTTTCATTTACCAGGTTCGCAGGTGTTAATTGCAGTGGTTGAAGATGGCAAGCTTTGCTTTAGTCGTCATATTCATGGTTACGACAATTTGCATCAAATGAGTGAAGCTGATTTTGGCCTGGGCATGTTGACCAATTTAGGTTTGGAAGTGCAGCGTTCGATCGATTATGCCCTCGGACAATTAAGAATTGATAGCATCGAGAGTATTTATGTCCTGATTCAAAACTTTGATTTGGAACATTTGTTAACCGGGATGCAAGAGTATTTTGATTTGCCGGTTAAAAGTTTGAAGATTGAAGGTGATGACGATTTTATTCGTTTCCCCATAAACGTTGCGGCAGTTGCTGAGCTAGCAATGACGGAGAATCAATCATGAAGAATCGGATTAATTTATATTTAGAGCAATTAAAACCGGTAAAAGAAGTTTTACCCTTGTCGATGTCGGTGGCTATGATTGCGATGGCCTGTTTAGTGGTGCTTGGATTAACAGGGACTTTTTATGGCTTAAATCATTTGCAAGCTGAACAACAAACTCAATTTGATGCACAACTTCAGCGATCAATGGCGCAGCTTGACAGTAATATAAAAGAGTATGCCCAGCTCAATAATATTGACCAATTGTTACTTGAAAAAAGTAAATTACTTAAGGAAATATCGCAGAATAAGGCGATATTTACTCAAATTAATAAATTATATCAGCAACATAAACAAGGCTTCTCCCCAATATTCTCGGCGCTGTCCTCGTTAAAGTCGCAGGATGTGTGGCTGACCGGTGTTAATGTTGATCATGACTCGATCACAATTGATGGTGGCGCTATTCGGTCTCAGGATATCCCGCAGTGGATCGGTGGGTTGAAGGATGCTTCGGTCCTAGTTGGCAAAGACTTTTCGGCGCTAGAAATTACGCGCTATGAGGATTATTTGACCTTTACTTTAAATGAGCAAGTGACAGATTTAGAGAGCGCACAATGACTTGGCAAGAATTAACGAAAAAGCATCAAGCGCTGTCGAATCGCGAAAAAGGACTCATTTTAATCTCAGGGTTAGTACTCGTGTTGTTTGTTGGTTTTACTGTGTTGGTTGAACCTCAATATGATCGTTGGCAAGCTGCTGTGACTTCGAGCGAGTTTAAAAAGGATCAAATTAAGCAAACCGATGAGCAGGTATTAGCACTCGAAGAGCAACTGAATCAAGAAATTAACGGTTCGATTAAGCGTGAAATAGCAGCGTTTAATCAGAAAAACCAAACACTGATTAAGCAACTAAAAGCGCGGTCATTGGCGATGGTGTCAAAATCTGAAATGGCACAATTATTGCAAACTTTATTGAACGAAAATAACGAATTAAAATTAATATCATTTAAGTCTTTGCCGGTACAGCCGATATCGTTAGAGAGTGATGCACAAGAACAAGATGACACAACCGCGGTGCAACGTGCTTTATATCAGCATGGCTTAGCGATAGAAGTTGAAGGCCGTTATTTTTCTATTTTAGAATTTTTAGAACAAATTGAACAAGCTAGCGACAAAATATTGTGGCAAAGCGTTCATTATTCAGTGACTGAGCATCCGTTAGCGACGGTAAGTCTTGAGGTTTATACCTTAAGTACGGATAAGGAATTTATTAGTGTGGTTCGTTAAAGTATTATTATTACTAGTTTGCTGTAACTCTTTGTTACTTAATGCGGCTGAGCGACAGGATCCAACTAAACCTAGTCTTGCGATTGCTCATAAATCATCAACAACAGAGCAAGTGCTTGTTAGTGAACAATTAAATTTAAATGCGATTAAGTTGGACGGTAAACATAAAATAGCAATTATTAATCAAATGAGTTATCGCGAGGGGCAAATGATTGCTCAAGATCGGATTAAGAAAATCATGTCGGATAAGGTAGTGCTAAGTTCTGGCATAACATTATATTTGTTTGGGCGTTCAGTAGTAAGAATTTCAAAGTAAAGGGCTAACATGTCAACAATCAGGTATAGAAAAACATTTTTATTAATCTCTATGGGTCTGCTAGCAAGTTGCCAGATGACACCTGTGCAACAGGAAAGGGCAACGATTCAGCAATCGTTAGATATGCCAGCCAAAAAATCAGCGCAGGCTGATAGTGCATTTAAAGTACCCACGGCTATTACCCAAGCATTAATGCCATCAACTATTAATCGGTCGATCCCAAAGCCAAAGTATAACCAAAAGCGGTTTGATATCGCGGCAAACGATGTCAGCATTCAGCAATTTTTTGCGAATTTAGTTGATAAAACGCCCTATAGTGTGGCATTTCATCCTGACTTGTCCGGTCATGTTTCATTACAGTTAAAGCAAGTGACCATGACTGAGGTGATTGATGCGGTCGGTGATTTGTATGGTTACCAAATTAAAAAACAAGGTCGTATTCTTCAAGTGTTACCTGCGGCTATTACTACCGAAAGCTTTAATTTTAACTACCTGTTAGTCAAGCGTAATGGAGTGTCAAAAACCAGCATTACTTCTGGCGGTATTACTTCGAATAGTACGGGTGGTAATAACTCAAATAACGATAACAGTTCCGGTAATGGCAATAACAATAGTGGTTCAAGTGCTAGTAGTGCTGTTGGCACGAATGGGACTTTTATTGAGTCACGAACCGAAACGGATTTTTGGCAAGAGTTAGAGCAAACCTTAAGTCAATTGATTACTGGTGAGGGTCGCTATGTGTCAATTAGTCCGCAAGCTGGGATTGTGACAGTACGTGGTTTCCCTAGTGAAATTAATACCGTAAGGAAATATTTAAAGCAGTCGGAACAGAATATTCAGCGTCAGGTTATTTTAGAGGCTCGGATTATTGAGGTAACGCTTAGTGATGGTTACCAGCAAGGTATCGAGTGGAGCAAAATATTGGCTACCACGGGCAATAATAATATTACGACGCTCAATTATGCGACCTCGAAAGGTCGCGTGTCCGATGTTATTAGCTCGACCTTAGGTGGGGTGGCGTCGTTAACCTTTTCAAATATGAATTTTGCTGGCGTGGTCAATCTGCTTAAAACCCAAGGCGATGTTAACGTGTTATCAAGTCCTCGTATCACGGCATTAAATAACCAAAAAGCGGTGATTAAAGTCGGAACCGATGAATATTTTGTGACGGGTATCTCTTCGACATCGAGTTCGGTCGGTGATAATGTGGTTAGTAATCCCACTGTTGAATTAACGCCATTTTTCTCTGGTATCGCATTGGATGTTACGCCGCAAATTGATGAAAATGGCCAGGTATTACTTCATGTTCACCCGTCGGTGATTAATGTTAAAGAACAACAGAAAATTATTGAATTACAAAGTGGCACCTATGTGTTGCCGTTGGCGAATAGTTCGATTCGAGAAACCGATACCATTATCCGTGCCGCCAGTGGTGATGTTGTGGTGTTAGGGGGCTTAATGAGCTCACGCACCAGTGATGACGAATCGAAAGTCCCGTTGCTAGGCGACATTCCGCTGTTAGGCCAGTTATTTACTAACCGTAAAGAAACGATTCAAAAGACCGAGTTGATTATATTAATCCGTCCGATTGTAGTGGAACAAGGTACTTGGGAAAATGAGCTGCAACGTTCAAAAGATCTGATTGAGACTTGGTATCCGGATGAAGAGCACTAATCATGTATTTATCTCATTTTGGTTTGTGCGAATTTCCATTCACATTAACGCCAAATACTGATTTTTTCTTGAATTTAAAGCCACATATTGAGGCGATGCAGGTCTTAATGACTGCATTACAACAAGGGGAAGGATTTATTAAGGTGACCGGTGAAGTGGGTACCGGGAAAACCTTAATTTGTCGTAAGTTACTTAATGAATTACCAGATAACTTTGCGGTTGCTTATGTCCCAAATCCTTTTTTAACCCCCAGTGAGTTACGTTGGGCGGTGGCCATTGAATTGGGGCTAACCTATGAAGTTACTGTTGATCAGCAGCAATTAACCCAAATGTTGCAGCAGCATTTGTTGGCACTTGCAGCCCAAGGAAAATCGGTGGTGGTGATTTTAGATGAAGCACAAGCATTACCTGATGAAAGCCTCGAAGCGTTGCGTTTGTTCACTAACTTAGAAACCGAGCGACGAAAGTTGTTGCAGGTGGTGCTGTTTGGTCAGCCAGAATTAGACGAGCGATTAGCCAGTAAACAATTTAGGCAGCTGCGGCAACGGATTAGTTTTTCTTATCAGCTACGTAGCATGACAGTCAGTGAAGTTGGTTATTATATCGAACATCGCATGAGAGTTGCAGGACATAAAGGCGGCACTGTTTTTAGCTCGGCCCAAACTAAAATGATCGCCAAGGCGAGTTTAGGGGTCCCTCGTTTGGTCAATGTGTTGTCTCATAAGGCATTATTGTTATGTTTTGGTCATGGTCAATTTCAAATTGTCGACCAACAAGTGAGACTGGCTATTGCTGATACCATTGATGCTAAAAAACCCATTTTTTGGCCACTGTATTCGGTGGTGTTTAGTGTAGTGACATTGATTGCACTAGCGCTGATGTATTGGCAAGGGGTTTTATTATGAGCGTCATTAATCAAGTATTGAATGATATTGAGCAGCGTAAAAGAATGGAATCTGCTCAAAATGTTGATAATTATACGGCCCTTGAAGTGAATGAACCTCGCTCCTATGCTTTACTTGGCTTTGGATTGTTCTGTGGTTTATGTGTGTTGGGTTATGTTTGGTTTACCCAGTCGCAAGATGTGGTATTAGCCGAACCTGAATCATTAGCCGCGACGCCTTCACCAATTTCAGTAGTGCCTTTTGCGGTAATTACTGCGCCAGTTATGACACCGCAAGCGATTGAGGTTATTAAGCCATTAGCACCACCATCGAAGTCTAAACCTAAGTTAGTCCCTGTTGCGCCACAGCCAGTAGTCGTGAAACATACCCAACCTAAAATCGTTGATAAACCATCGGCCAATATCCCCGTGAAAGCGAAGTTAGAGATTAAATCGGTGCAATTAACCGCAGTGCAGTTAGCGCAATTAAAGTTTAATCAAGGATTGGAACTGATGGCACAAGGGCTTGTGACACAGGCACAATCTTTGTGGCAACAGGGGTTACAATTACAACCTGATAACCATCAAGCTCGCGAGAGATTAGCCTTAAGTTATTTTGAGGATAACCGAATGAAATCGGTCTTTGAGGTGCTACAACAAGGGATCAATCAATATCCGTTGGCCCATGGTTTATCTTTTTTAAAAGCGAAAATACAGCTCCAAGTCAATCAAGATAAGCAAGCACTAGCGACCTTGAATAGACCTTATCGTTTGGAGAGTGCTAGTGATGAAATGATTGAATTAGCAGGTGCTATAGCTCAGCAGTTGCAAGTTTGGCCACAAGCACAGTTAAATTATTCGGCGCTAGTGAAGCGTCAACCAGGTAATCACAAATGGCTAATGGGATTAGCTATTTCGTTAGATGGACAGGGGAAATCCAGTCAAGCAATCGTTCGTTATACCCAACTAATCGGGTTTCCTGGCGTTAGCCAGTTATTAAGTAACTATGCTCAACAACGGATAGCTATTTTGACGCCTTCATCAACGAATCCTCAATCACGAGATAATAATGGCTAAAACAAAATTACGGATGCGATTGGGCGATTTGCTCGTTCATGAAAATATCATTACTGAAGCGCAGTTAATGGAATCATTAGGCGCTCAGAAACAGTCAGGTAAAAAGTTAGGCCGCTCATTGATTGATTTAGGCCATTTGACCGAAGTGCAATTACTTACTTTCTTGGCACAGCAATTACGGGTTGAGTTTGTTGATATTAGTCACCGCCGAATCGATCCTGAAGTGGCGCAGCAATTACCCGAAGTGCATGCTCGGCGTCATCGGGCGCTGGTGATTGAAGATGACGGTATCGTTGTCACGTTAGCGATGAGTGATCCGGCCGATCTTAATGCTCTTGATGCGGTTGAGCTCTTTTTATCGCCTAAGCAAGTACGTTTGGCGGTTATTACTGAAGAACAATTATTAGAAGCCTTTGATCAACTGTATCGCCGAACTCAAGATATTGCCTCTTTTGCTGAAAAACTCAGTGAAGAGCACGGCGAAAGTGCTGAATTTGAGTTAGTGGGTCTTTCTGGTACCGATGAGGATGCAACGGTAGTTAAATTGTTGCAATCGATTTTTGAAGATGCGGTGCAAGTCAAAGCATCGGATATTCATATTGAACCTGAGCCGGGTTTAGTTAGGATTCGGCAGCGAGTTGATGGTTTATTGCAAGAAAGCGTATTAAATGAAGCAAATATTGCTAATGCTTTAGTGTTAAGACTTAAGCTAATGGCTAGTCTCGATATTTCTGAAAAACGCTTACCCCAAGATGGCCGTTTTAATATCAAAATAAATGGTCATAGTATTGATATTCGTTTATCGACCATGCCGGTGCAATTTGGCGAATCTGTGGTGATGCGTTTGCTCGATCAATCTGCCGGCATATTGGGGATGGAAAATACCGGAATGCCGCTGGCAATGATGGATAAATTACGCTATCAAATGACCCGTCCCCATGGCATGATTTTGGTGACTGGACCGACGGGTAGTGGTAAAACAACCACCCTATATGGGGTGCTAAGCGAGTTAAACGAAGCGGGTAAAAAGATCATCACGGTCGAAGATCCGGTGGAATATCGCTTACCTAGAGTTAATCAGGTACAAGTTAATAGTAAAATCGGACTCAATTTTTCCAATGTATTAAGAGCTGCGTTACGTCAAGATCCTGATATTTTAATGATCGGTGAAATGCGTGATCATGAAACCGTCGAAATCGGCTTACGTGGTGCATTAACCGGTCACTTAGTTTTGTCGACGCTTCACACTAATGACGCGGTGTCTAGTGCTTTGCGTTTAACGGATATGGGGGCGGCTGGTTATTTAGTGGCCAGTTCTTTGCGGGCGATTATAGCTCAACGATTAGTGCGTAAAATTTGTGAAAACTGTAAAACGACTCATCAGATAGCAACCAACGAAATTAATTGGATAGCTCATTTAACAGATATTGACTTGAGCCAGCAAACTTTTTATCAGGGGCAAGGCTGCCAACGTTGTAATCACACCGGATGTACGGGACGAGTCGGGGTGTTCGAGTTTTTAGAGATAGATTCTGCGATGGCTCAAGCATTACGAAAAGATGACCCCGATGCGTTTACGCAAGCGGCACTCAACAATGAAAACTTTGTGCCGTTAGCGAACGCCGCATTAGATTTTGCATTGGCGGGGGTTATTCCCATAAGCGAAGTGTTACGTTTAGCTGAGCAATCAACTATTAACACTCATCAGTATAGCCGAGGTAACTAATGGCTAATTTTGGTTATAAATCACGAGACCGACAAGGTAATTTAGTGTCGGGTCAGCTAGAAGGTAACGATAGCAGCCATGTGGCTGGTATTTTATTGGGTCGTGGTTTAACACCGATTGAAGTGACAGAAATCAGTATCAATGATAATACATTTGAACTGTCTCAGCTGTTTGAAAAACCGGTAACGCTTGATGAGTTAGTGATATTTTCGCGTCAAATGTATTCGTTGATGCAAGCAGGTATTCCTGTGATGAGGGCGATTGCGGGGCTACGGGATAGTTCGAGTAATCCATTAATGAAAAAGGCTCTGATGGCCGTGCTCGTTGATTTAGAGTCGGGCCGAACTTTGTCAACTGCCCTCGCAAATCGACCGAAAGTGTTTAGTCAAATCGTTGTTAGCTTGGTTCATGTCGGTGAAAATACCGGGCAACTTGATTTAGCCTTCGATCAATTAGCAAAATATTTAGAACGAGAGCAGGAAACCCGTAAACAAATAAAATCGGCGATGCGCTACCCCATTTTTGTGATGTTCGCCTTAGTGGGTGCGATGGTTATTTTAAATATTTTCGTGATTCCGGTATTTGCAACAATGTTCACTAAATTTGGTGTTGAGCTGCCATGGACTACTCAAGTCTTGTTAGCCACCTCGTCATTTTTTGTTAATTATTGGTTATTATTACTCGTGGGCTCTGCTGGGGCACTCTTTGGAGTGAAGCGTTGGATGGTGTCTACGGCAGGACGACTAATTTGGGATCGAAAAAAGTTAAAAATTCCGATTGTTGGGAGTATCATTGAGCGAGCATTGCTTGCACGCTTTGGTCGAAGCTTTTCGATGATGTTGGTGGCAGGAGTGCCCCTGTTGCAAGGGTTACACTTGGTTGGTGATGCGGTAGATAATGCTTTCATGAAATCACGTATTGGTGAAATGGGTAATGGAATTCGCGCCGGTGAAAGCTTGTTGCGAGTAGGTACCAATTCAGGAATGTTTAATGCCTTGGTATTACAGATGATTTCCGTAGGTGAAGAAACAGGGCAGCTCGATCAAATGATGACTAACATGGCGCAATATTATGAGCGGGAAGTGGACTTCGATTTAAAAAGTTTAACCGCGAAAATTGAGCCGATATTAATTATGATTGTCGCTGGTATGGTCTTAATTTTAGCACTTGGCATCTTTACCCCAATGTGGGACATGATGTCAGCGATGAAGAAATAATATGATGGTTAAAATTAATAGTCAAAATAATGAGCTGTTTCGATTCGTGGTGATAATATCCTTGGTGTTATTAATGATCCTGTTTATTACCCGAGCATATTTATCGAATAAACCGGCGGTCGATGCGGTCGAATTTTCGATGCGCCAACATAATTTTTCGCAAACGGTGTCGTTAATTCGAGGGCAGTGGTTACTCGAAGGAAGGCCAAGCAGTGTTGATTATTCATTTTATAATAATCAAGGAAATGTGGTTAAAACAACTAATTTTTTGGTATCAAAATCGGGATGGCCGTCGGTTGGATTATCAACCAATAAGGATTATTGTGATGTGCTATGGAGAACGATTATTAACCTAGAGCCGGAAAATGTGAAAAATGTCACTATTGTTGCAATTCAGAGTAAAAAAAGTGATGACATTGTCTGTCAAATTTGTGATGCTAATGAACATGTTACATGTTTTGATTATTCAGCTAAATTTGGGATTCAATATCCTTAGTCGAAAAGATACATAAAAGTAGAAATGGAGCATATTATGAAACAACGAGGCTTCTCGTTAATTGAATTAATTATTGTAGTGGTTATTTTAAGCTTGTTAGCTGTAACGGCCCTGCCAAGATTTTTGAACATTACAGAACAAGCTGAAGATGCAGCTGTTGAAGGGGTTGCAGGCGGCTTTGCTGCGGCGGTTGGTTTAGTCCGTGCTGAATGGGAAATTGAAGGCAGGCCATCAACCGATGATGCTTATGTGACAATGACTTCAACCCGTGTGCAAGTGAACGCTTTTGGTTTTCCAACGGCTCAAAGTAATAACTCAGGGCCTAATTTGATTCCAAGCGCGATGACTGGCGAAGCCTGTAAAATTGTTTTTGACCGGGTAATGCAAAGTCCTGTACGTAGTGTTGTGGATGGACAAGATGCAAGTAATGTTCGCTATTACATCAGCGTACAAACAAATGCGGGTGTTACCGATAGCAACACACCTTATAATTTATGTCTCTATCATTTGGTGGCGACCTTAAATATTGATAAAGTTACTGGTATTCCAGCCGCTAACACTATTAATGATGGTAATAATTTTACCTATAACTCCGCCACTGGACAGGTTCAAGTATTTAGTAATAATCAGTGATTTTAATATTGTTGATTAATGTTGTTTTTTAGTTAAAAGAGTAAGGAATTTAAAATGAAAAAAGCACAAGGTTTTACATTAATAGAATTAGTTATCGTGATAATTATTCTGGGTATTTTGGCTGTGACCGCAGCGCCAAAATTTATTGATATTTCGAGCGATGCTAAAGCGGCAACTCTGCAAGGTGTGAAAGCCTCGTTAGAGGGGGCCAAAACGCTGATTTATGCTAAAGCTGCAGTGAATGGATCAGAGAGAAAAGATGCGACAACGGTATCGGTTAATGGTACCGACATCAATATTGTTTATGGTTACCCTAAAGCTGCTAAAGCGGATTTCTTGAATATTCTTGAGATTTCAGAGGTTGATTTTACGATTGAAGATGGAACAAAACTTGCCTATATTTTTCCTGAAGGAGTAAGATCACCAACAGAGGGAACAAACCCTGGCACTTGTTATGTGAAATATGAAGAGGCTACAGTGGATAGTACTGGTAAAATATTCACTGCTGCTAAAGTAACAACTAAGACTGATGGTTGTTAATTATTGATTGTTATTTTTGAAAAAAGGAACTTAGGTTCCTTTTTTTGTTAAACAGGATTGAGGATGATGATAAATCAACGTGCCTTTTCTCTTATTGAATTAGTCGTGACCATGATCATTATTTCAATTTTGGCTGTGACAGTGCTACCCAAATTCTTTGGCAGTTCAGATTTTTCAGTTTATACCGTTAGAGATCAATTAATCAGTCAGCTTAAAGCGGCGCAACTACAGGCGTTAAATCAACGTGGCGTTTGTCATAATTTACTGATTACCGATGATTACTTTGGGCTTGTTCGCAATAGCGGTGTTACTTGTGGTACTGCTGTTAACACGGGAGACCGAATTGATTATGCTGACATCAATATTGATGTGCTTAATAATTCCGTTCGAGATTTTCAATTTGATCCCGATGGCCGAGTCACCAATTTAACAACGGATGCTGGGTGCCTAGATTGTTTAACCATTAAACTTACTGGCAGTGAAGTACTCTTTATTGTGATTGAGTCGGAGGGCTATATTCATGCCCTTTAAACGTGCGAGTGGATTTACCTTAATAGAATTAATTATTGGCATTGTGGTGTTTGCCATTGCGATGGCGTTGTTGTCTTCGCTGTTATTACCGCAAGCTAAACGCAGTGTTGATCCTATTTTTCAGTGGCGCGCCACTGAATTAGCGAATAGCTTAATTAATGAAATTCAAGGCAAGGCATATTGTGAAAATGCGACACCATGGCTTGCCGTGTGTGATAGCCATAATTTAGGTCCTGATAATGGTGAGGTCCGTAATTTATTTGATGATGTTGATGATTATGATGGTTTAACCATTGCCCAAGTCCATTTAAATTCGAGCTCAAGCTATCAAGAGCTCTATCTTAATTTTTCATTGTCGGTTAAGGTTTTTTATGACACCGATCTTAATGGTTTACCCGATCCGGTCGATAACTGGGGAGCTAAGTTAATTTTAGTGACTGTAACGACACCTAATGGCGAGGCGCTTGATTTTGCCAGCTATCGGAGTAATTTTTAATGAGAACAAGCCGTTTATCGTCGGGGTTTACCTTAATTGAATTAGTCACGGTTATATTAGTGTTGGCGATAGTCAGTGTTGGCGTTGGCTCTTACATTACTTTTGGGGTTGATATATATCGCGATGCGATCGGTCGCGATCGACAAATTAATGAGAGTAGGTTTGTGATTGAGCGATTATCCCGTGAACTTCGATCTGCACTGCCCAATAGCATTAGAGTGAAAGACAGTTGCATCGAGTTTGTGCCAATTGCTGCCAGTTCTAGCTATATTGTTGCACCGATAGTGCCACAACAGTCCAATAAAGTAATGGTGGTGGCAACAAACAATATGGTGCTGAACAAGTTGGTCATTTATCCTCTAAGCCCTGACGATATTTATCGAGATCCAACGGGGACGATCGGTAAAGTATTTAACGTTGATAGCAAGGTTAGCGGTGGAACTAACATCGTTGAATTAACGTTAACCAACACCGTGTCATTTACTCAACAAGCACCTTCTCAACGTTATTTCTTGATTGAGAATGCCGTCAGTTATTGCGCCGATGGCGATAAAATTAAACGCTATGCTGGCTACTGGCCACAGGGCGCACAACAAGCGCCCACGCCATTGGCTAATGGTATTTTGATGGCGCAATATCAAGCCAACCCTAACCCTTTTGTATACCACCAAGATAACTTAGTTCGTAATGCGGTAGTGCAAATTGATTTTAAGTTTAATTATAATGATGAATCATTAGCGCTTTATCATGAGGTGCACATTGTCAATGTTCCTTAAGTCGTCAGTTAAAAGTAAACATTCTTATCAACGGGGTAGCATGTTGGTGATGGCATTGTTTGTGATTATTGTGATGTCGCTATTAGGATTAGCGGTGATACAAATATTGTCCACTAGTAATCGTTCAATGGTGGTGGAAGTGTATGGTTCTCGGGCGTTAAATACCGCTAACAGTGGTGCTCAGTTTCAGTTAGAAAAAGTGTTTGGCCCTACTAAAAACTGCAGCAACACAGTGTATTCTTTGCCTGATATTAGCGCCTTTCATGGTTGCGAAGTGGAAGTGACATGCGAAACTTTTGAAGTTCATCAAGGTGATTATAACTTTAAACATTTTCGAATCAATAGCACGGCAACTTGTACTGTTGGTGAGGTTATTACTGAGCGAGAAATTTCATTAGAGGCGCGAGAGAGAATTTAAGATGATGACTTGGCTTAAAAAAATTCCATTGCTATTGACGGTCTTAGGTAGTTTATTGATGGTCACTAGCGATGTTATCGCTAAAAATGCTTGCCTAGATATTTTTCCCCAAGCAAGACATCCTTATAGTGCTAGTTTAGATTTGCCCTTTGAGCCAATCAATTTTAAGACCGGAACGGATATCGCTTATTATGATTGGAATGACCAAGAAACACTGTCGTTGACAGCTGGTCATTATGGTGACATTCAAGTGCCTAGTGGTAAAATTTTAGAGTTTTCATCGCCGGATGCTCTGTATTATATTCGCAGTTTATGGTTAGAAAATGGGGCTGTCGTCAGATTTAACTCCGGAGATTATCGAATTGGTTCGGTTTATTTAGGCTCCGATGCAAAGTTAAGAGTTCCTCAAGTCGTCATTGGTACCCAGTTGAAAACAACACGACTTTATATTGATGCTGGCCGTGTTCCATATGACCCATATGACCCATATAACCAGCAGACCAGTGGTGAGTTTAGAATGATGCCTAATGCTTTAGTTACTGGTTTAAAAAATCTAATCGTAGTGACTAAAAGCGCATATTTTGAGTTTAATACTTCTTTCAGTGGTGTGTTGTTCGTCAGAGGTACTTCGGACCTACGCGGTGGGATTACGGGCGCTGTGGCAGCGTTAGGCGCTATTCCGACAGTTTGGGGAGCTAATTATAGTTATCGCGCTGACACGATCAAATCGATTGATTTTAATGGCATGTGCCAAGTATCAAAAATACCTGCTACCTTGTTACATCATTATACTTTTGATGATGACTGGGCCACCACAAAATTATTAAAAGACCTTGGGCCTAATCCTCGAAGTGGTACTGTATCAGGAAATGTCAGTAGAATCGCTTCACCCGCATCAGGTGATTTTAAGGGGGATACTTGTTACGCAGCCGATTTTAGGGGCGGCACTATAGAGTTTAACAACATGACTCCTGCCACCAAGTTTGGTGATAAAACATCGTTAAGTTTTTGGGTTTATTGGGATGGTAGCAATGACGATGTGGTTATTTCTTGGAATAAGCATGACTTGTGGTTCGGTAAATATAAATTTGGTTTCAATACTTGGAGTAATGATAATTATGGCACTAATTCATCAAGCTTTCTTCAAGGTTGGCACCATGTCGCTGCGGTGTTCGTGAATGGCTATTTTTATGCGCCAACGTTATACATCAATGGCAATAAAAAACAGTTATCGTCAGCCTATAATCGAAGGTCCAATGAACATATTGCATACGCTGGCTCGACCATGAACATCAGTGGTTACTCTGGCGGTACTGGTTATCGCTTTAGTGGCTCGATTGATAACCTGAAAATCTATAACGGCGAAATCACTCAAAGCCAGATTAACGCCGACATCAATGAAAACTGCGCTGAGCCTGAAGCGATCTTAGAGTGGCATTTAGATGAACTGAGCTGGCAAGAGAATACGAACGGTGAAATTATTGACCAATCCGGTAATCTTAACCATGGTGAAGTGGTTGATTGGTTTGAACAATCATTATCGACAGGACATGTCACTAATGTGACTGATGGCCAAATTTGTCGCGCCGGTACTGTGGTTAATGATGGAAGTACTGTTAATACCTATGCCCTTGATACCAGGGTAGCGCCGAGCAATAAAGGGGCTATTAGTTTTTGGTATCGATCCAATGATCGTTGGTTGACAGGGAATCAACATACTTTGTTTGATGCTTCATCAGCTATTAATAATTCTCCTGATCCTTATTTTTTCTTAAGAAAACGTATGGATGGTGGGATTGACTTTTGGATTGAAGACAGTAATGACACCGATTTTCAATATTATAGTCGGCCATTAACCATTGCTGATAACACTTGGGTGCATGTTGTTGCTAGCTGGGATTTAGCCATGGGCAGCATTGCTTTGCATATTAACGGTGAACCAGTGCCATTGATAGCAGGTAACAAAGATATTGCCATTAATAGTGGAATGTTAGGTAACCTGTGGAGTTTATACTTTGGCGACACACGTAGTAGCTATATTCTCCGGTCAAACGACCTCAACACGGCTAACGGTCAATTTGATGAAATAGTCATCTTTGATCGAACCCTAACAAACGAACATATTAAGGAAGTTTACGAGAATCAATCGCAGCAGTTAACCTGGGATGGCGACCCTCGGCATTGCGAAGCGGTATTAGATGTTCGATTTGATCAGTCAGGTTGGGACTCGACTGGCGCGGTTATCGACAGCAGCCAATATAATCATCATGGCACAGCATCCAATGTTTTAGCTGCGCCTGGGGTTGGTGATATGTGTTATGCCCCAAGACTCGATGGTTATAATCATTTGGATTTTGCCAATAGTTCAAAGTTAGAGGTGGGGAAAAATAATCAAGATTTTACGGTGAGTTACTGGATTAAGGCCGATGTTAATCAAATCGGTTACTACCCATCGATCATTCATAAGGGAAATTTTGATAGTGAACGCACATTTTCATCTTGGCTACGGGAGAATACGACGCAACTGCATGCTTCTTTCTCAACCAAGGCTAACTTCAATAACTATATGAATAGTGATACTCTTCTCCCTGAGAGATGGAACCATATTACTTTGTTGAAAAAGGCTCGTCGTTTTAGTCTTTTCGTCAATGGTGAGGAGCAAAAATCGCTAAGTAATTTACCATCAGACAGCATTGCTAATTCAGGCCCTATAGTTATTGGTAAATCTTTTGTCTATAGAGGTATGAAGGGCCTGTTCGATGAGCTAGTGGTGTTCTCAGAGGCGAAATCAGCTAAATTTATTAAGCAAATATATCGTAATAATCTCAATAAACTCAATTGGGACGGTACTAAAAAATCAGGCTGCCAGCCATTAGTGAATCATTACCGCTTAATCTTAAATGATAATGATGGTTTAACCTGTGAAGCTGAGCCGATGACTATCAAAGCCTGTACTAATGATAGTTGCAGCACAACGTACAATAAATTGGCGAGTGTGGTGATGACGCCAAGTAGTGGCTGGCCGCAAAGTAATACCATTAATTTTACCAATAAAACCACGAGTTTAACCTATAAAAAAACCTCAATAGGTAATGTTGTTTATAACATGTCATTAGGGTTCCCTGATGCGCCATTTCGATGTTATGTCGGTTCTTCTTTAGTCAGTGGCGCGGCGTGTACAACTCGTTTTAAAGAGGCTGGTTTTAAATTTAGCTACGGAAACTCCAATAATATTACTGCTCAGCGTGCTGGTGAAATATTCCCCCAGCCACTGAAGATACAAGCGGTTAAAGATGTTAATGGCGTTTGTCGTGGTTTATTTAATGGCCCGGTAACCGTCGGATTAGCACAGCAAGGGGTGTCCCCGAGTAATATATCAACCTTGGAATTTAAGGTTGGATTACAAAATATTGCAAAAAATGCCAGTGCTGTTAATGCCTATCAAAACGTGACACTTAATTTTGATGCTCAAAGTCAGGCTGTTATTCCTAACCCGCTCTATCAAGATGCTGGACTAATTGGACTGCATGCGAAATATAATTTGAACGGGGTGGTATTAACGGGCAGTAGCAATCAATTTTGGGTTAAGCCTTTTATCTTGTTTCCTCAAGTGAATCAGCAAGTCACTGACATTTTTAAGGCAGGATATGATTTTGGTTTTAAAGTATCTGCACTGAATAAAAAGAATAATTTAACTCCTAACTATCGTCCTGGTCAGTTGCAATTAAGTGTTGTTCGTTCGGCGCCTTTAATTGCTGGTACTGGAGATGGACAATTTGAATACGCGGCGGGGTTAACGAAAAAAAGTGCAATAGCGACTAACTTTAGTAATGTTAACCTAACCAGTTTTGTTGGTGGTGCTTCAACTTACCATCAAAGTCAATATTCGGAAGTCGGACGTTTAACCCTAGGAATTCAAGATGTTAATTATGGGAATCAAAACCTCGTAGTAACAGGACTGAGGCAAGATACCGCTCGCTTTATTCCTGATCGGTTCGAATTAACGGTTAGTAATGGTCGTTTGCAAGGTCACAATAACAAACCCTTTGCCTATGTTGGTGAAAAGACCTCATTAACCAATAACATCGGAGCCTTGAGCTATGGTGTTCGACCATCTATCTCAATTTTACCGGTTAATAAGCAGGGGGTTACCACCCAAAACTACATTGGTGATTATAATAAACTGCTGGTTAGTGGCATTAATCTCGCGACCCCTGCCGCTGACGCATTGAAAAATGGCCGTGATAACCTGACTAAAATGGTATTGACTGCTAATTTAAGTGTCGGTGATTTATCCGCGAAAACGATGCCAGTCCCTTTAATTTATCAGTTGGCAGCTAACGACCATTTTTATTATGATCGCGACAGTAACAGCATGATTAATCCCTTTGACAGTAAAATTAATATAGCGATTAATTCAATTGTTGATACTGATGGCGTTAAAGTTGATGTGCCGCCACTGATTAAACCACAAGGGATCAAGATTCGTTATGGTCGTACCATGCTCAGTAATACCTATGGCCCTGAAACCTCCCAATTAAATATGCCGTTGGCTGTGCAATATTTTAAGGATGGTTTATTTAAGATTAATGATGACGATAATAATAACTTCGATAATAACTATAAATACCGCGCGATTGATTTACTTTTCTCACCCTTAGGGGCATTGACACCAACTGCGCTCAATAGCACTAACCGATCAGTCGTTAATGGTTTAGGCAGCTTTGTACTTAAAGCTCCCGGTGTTGGCCAAACTGGGTCACGGGTGATCACAATGCCAACGCCGTCATGGTTAAAATTTGACTGGGATGGTAATGCTGCCACTGGGTTGCAAAATCCTTTCGCCACAGCGACCTTTGGCCGATATCGTGGTAATGATCGGCTAATATATTGGCGAGAAGTTAAATAAGCGCTTATTCACTTGTTTAAAGCCGATGGCATTGGTAAAGTTGACGGGTTTTCTTCTAACTTTTTTTCAATAGGCATGGATAGATGTTTAAAAAGCTCCGCGGGTTATTTTCAAATGATCTTTCAATAGATCTAGGTACAGCGAACACGCTTATATATGTTCGTGATCAGGGGATCGTATTAGACGAACCATCAGTGGTTGCGATTCAAGAAGACCGTAGTAATGGTACGCGTCGAGTAGCAGCCGTTGGTGCTGAGGCTAAGCGGATGCTTGGTCGTACGCCGGGTAATATTCAAGCGATTCGCCCAATGAAAGATGGTGTTATTGCCGATTTTCATGTCACTGAAAAAATGCTCCAGCATTTTATTAAACAAGTGCATAGTAATAATATTTTGCGTCCTAGCCCTCGGGTGTTGGTGTGTGTTCCTTGTGGCTCAACCCAGGTTGAACGTCGCGCGATTAAAGAATCCGCTGAAGGCGCTGGCGCGCGCGAAGTCTTTTTAATTGATGAACCAATGGCAGCAGCGATTGGTGCTGGTATGCCCGTATCTGAAGCAACTGGTTCAATGGTTATCGATATTGGTGGTGGTACCACAGAAGTGGCAATTATTTCACTTAATGGCGTGGTGTATTCTAGCTCGGTACGTATTGGCGGCGATAAATTTGATGAAGCAATCATTAACTATGTTCGCCGTAATTTTGGTAGCTTAATCGGTGAAGCGACCGCTGAGCGAATTAAGCATGAAATTGGTTCTGCTTATCCAGGCGCTGATTTACGCGAAATTGAAGTACGTGGTCGTAACTTAGCGGAAGGTGTACCAAGAAGCTTTACCCTTAATAGCAATGAAATACTTGAAGCATTACAAGAACCACTCAGTGGTATTATTAGCGCCATAATGACCGCGCTAGAGCAATCTCCCCCTGAATTGGCGTCTGATATCTCAGAACGAGGCATGGTCTTAACTGGCGGTGGCGCTTTGTTACGAGATATTGATCGTTTGATCATGGAAGAAACAGGTATTCCAGTGGTTGTTGCTGATGATCCACTAACCTGTGTGGCCCGTGGTGGCGGTAAAGCCCTTGAAATGATTGATATGCATGGCGGCGATCTTTTTAGTTACGAGTAATTGTTGAATTATTGATGAAAGAACCATTTGTTCGACGCTATCGAACTAGAATTCGCATTTTTATGTTTGCTATTTTGTCCGTTGTTTTATTGCTAAGCACTGACAAAATGGCGCCTGTGCGCGTTTATTTGATGACGTTAGTTAGTCCATTGCAGTTTATAGCAAGCGGGCCGTTGACGTTACTTGATAATAGTTCAGAGTATTTTAAATTTCGGGCAACCTTACTTGAAGATAATGCCAATCTTAAGTTACAGCAATTAGTACTTAGCAATCGCTTGTTGAAGCTTGAACATTTGGAAAAAGAAAACCAACGGCTTAACGCCTTACTCGGTTCTCAGGTTAACGCCAACAGCAAAAAACTCATTGCCCGGGTCAAAATAGTCGACTCCGACCCTTTTAAGTTGCAGGTTAATATTGATAAAGGGACCCAGCATGGGGTGTTTGTTGGTCAACCGGTGATTGACGAGCACGGGGTAGTTGGACAAATCACTCAAGTGAGCCAGTTTAGTAGTACAGTGTTATTAATTGCCGATAATAGCCATGTTATTCCGCTCCGTAATAATCGTAATGATGTGCGTTTAATAGCCTTAGGTAAAGGTGACCTTCATCAGTTAGAACTGCAGTTTGTGACTAAAAATACCGATGTTAAAGTCGGAGATTTGTTAGTAACTTCTGGGTTGGGCGGACATTTCCCAGAGGGCTACCCGGTGGCTAACGTGGTTGCTATCGAAAATCTAGGCAACGAAATATATTCAAAAATCAGGGTCAAGCCGGTGGCTAAACTCGATCGCATTCGTTATTTGTTGTTAATTTGGCCGACTAAATCCCCTGAGACGAGTATCGGAGACAACTAATGAGAATGCCAATATCGTTCATTATTTGGTTGACCATTGGTTGCGCGTTGGTGTTGCAGATTATGCCAATGCCATTATTTGCTGATTCGTTCCGCCCTAATTGGTTATTAATGACGACAATATACTGGTGTATGGCACTGCCACACCGGTTTAATATTGCTAGTGTGTGGTGTTGTGGCCTATTACTTGATGCTATTTGGGGTACCAATTTAGGTGCAAACGCATTGTTTTTTATCGTGGTTTGTGGCTTGGTGCTTAAAAACTATCAACGTTTACGCAGCTACTCGGTGTGGCATCAAGCGCTATTAGTGGGGATGTTGTCGTTCATTTATCAGTTGATTAGTTATCTGTTTCAGCGATTTTTTTATGATGTTAGTTTAATTGATGGCTATTACTTTTCGGTATTTAGCTCGATTGTTTTTTGGCCTTGGCTATTTTTCTTATTACGAAAAGTACGACTTCACTTTTATCTTACCTAGGAATTTCATGAATCACCTTCCTGCCATCTTGTTGGCTTCAAAATCGCCACGACGCCAAGAGCTATTAACCCAATTAGAGGTTACATTTGAACTTATTGCGATTGATGTTGACGAAACAATAATGCCAAACGAAGCCGCTGCGGATTATGTGTTGCGGCTGGCTCGGGAAAAAGCACAAGCTGGAGCTCAACAAGCTAACTATACTCGACCTGTGTTAGGCGCCGATACCATCGTGGTTATTGATGGTAAAGTGTTAGGGAAACCTAAAAATCAGCCAGATGCCGCCGCCATGTTAACTGTATTGTCGGGGCGGAGTCATCAAGTGATGACGAGTATTGCGATTGCAACCGAGCAGCAGACAGTCAGCGATTTGATCACCACCGATGTGGTATTTAGAACTATTAGTGATGATGAGAAAGCAGCTTATTGGCACACGGGAGAGCCCTGTGATAAAGCCGGTGGCTATGGTATTCAGGGGATTGGTGGTAAATTTATTGAACGGATTAACGGCAGTTATTATGCGGTCGTTGGTTTACCATTAATGGAAACTGAGCAATTGTTAGCTAACCTTAAATAATCTTAGATATAAAAGCGAGTATTTCATGCCAACGGATATTAACGGCTTAGCTGCAGAACTATTAATTAATGTCACTCCGAGTGAAACGCGGGTGGCCTTAGTTGAGAATGGCATATTACAAGAGGTGCATATTGAGCGCCTCGATAAAAAGGGGATTGTCGGCAATCTCTACAAAGGAAAAATCAGTCGGGTGTTACCTGGCATGCAAGCGGCTTTTGTTGATATCGGGCTTGATAAGGCAGCTTTTTTACATGCGTCAGACATTCTAGTTCGTGGTGATGACGATAGTAAGTCGACAAAAGTGCCGGACATTACTGAATTAGCTAAACAAGGCCAATACTTAACGGTGCAAGTGATCAAGGATCCTCTCGGCACTAAGGGGGCTCGCTTAACCACCGATATTACCTTGCCTTCTCGCTATTTGGTCTTTATGCCTGGCTCTAAGCATGTCGGTATATCGCAACGGATCGAAAACACTCAAGATCGTAATCGATTAAAGGCATTGGTTGGTCAATATGCAGATGATCAAGGAAGTTATATTATCCGCACCGCTGCTGAAGGCATAGGTGAAGAGGAATTATCACAAGATGCCGCTTTTCTAAAGCGATTATGGGAGAAAATTGTTCAACGTCGTCAGCGCAGTAAATCCAGTGCATTATTGTATGAAGATCTAAGCTTGCCTTTGCGTTTATTGCGAGATTTTGTTGGTACTCAATTGGCGTCAATTCGAGTCGACTCAAAGTTGACCTATGAGATGTTGAATCAATTTACCCAAGAGTTTGTTCCTGAAATTAATCAAAAATTGGAATATTATCCCGGCGAGCGACCAATTTTCGATCTCCACGGAGTCGAAAATGAAATTAAACGCGCCTTGGAGCGTAAGGTTGAGCTCAAATCTGGTGGCTATTTAATTATTGACCAAACCGAAGCAATGACCACTATTGATATTAATACCGGTGCTTTCGTTGGTCATCGAAATCTTGAAGACACTATTTTTAGTACCAATTTAGAGGCGACCAAGGCGATCGCTCGTCAAGTTCGGTTGCGAAATCTTGGCGGCATTATCATTATTGATTTTATTGACATGGCTTTAGAGGAACATCGACGTCGTGTACTCAGCGCATTAGAAAGTGCATTTGAGCGAGATCGAGTTCGCACTAATATCAGTAATTTTTCTCAACTTGGTTTAGTTGAAATGACGCGCAAGCGCACGCGGGAAAGTTTAGAGCATGTGTTATGTCGTGAATGCCCGAGCTGTAAAGGCCGAGGCTCTTTAAAGACCACTGAAAGCTTATGTTATGAGATTTTTAGAGAAGTGATTCGCGTCGATCGAGCTTTTTCACCAGAACGCTTTGTCGTTTATGCCTCGGTTGAAGTTTGTGATGCGTTGTTGAATAAAGAAACTCACTATTTAGCCGATCTAGAATTGTTTATTGATAAGGTGGTGACGATTGAGCAAGAACCGCAATATCCCCATGAAAAATATGATGTGGTAATGATGTAGTGCAAGGCTGGGCCCGCTTATTTAGTTATTGTTTATCAAAACTGTGGTTTTTAGGTGTTACGCTGCTGGTGCTGGCGGCTCTATTAGTGAGCGGATTAAGGGCCAGTTTACCGTATTTAAACCGGTATCACGTTGAATTTAGCCATTATATCCAACAGCATTATGATGTTAATTTGACGATATCATCGATCTCTGGTCGTTGGGTTGATGGTGGTCCTGAACTGACCATTTCACAATTGGTGTTTGATGATCTTGAGCGACAAGGGCTGAGATTTGAGACTGAAACTCTTACTTTGCAACTTGATTTACGCCGCTCGTTACTCGCTTTTTCTCCCCGATTGCCTTTGGTTCAACTGGAACACGTTAAATTAACGGTTGGTCAATTAAAAGCAACCCATGTTCCTGGCTCAGATCCTATTCCTGGGCTGTTTAATCTTGTCCAGGATATCGTGGTCAATGATGCTGAGATTATCTTATTACCTGAGATTTATGGCGAACTTCCTCGTACTCATATTGCCAGCCTTCATTGGTTAAATTCAACTAAACGTCATCAGTTACAATTGATGCTTTCTGGCGTGGATAATCACTTGCCATTGTCATTAGTGGCTGATTTTTATGGTCAATCAAAAAATGACATTAAGGGACGAGTTTACGTTAAAGCGCAAGACTGGCGTTGGCTGGAACAATTAAAACCCTTGTTACCGCCATTAAATCTGTCGGCGCAGGCACAGGCTAGTTTTGAGTTGTGGGCCGATATCTCAAATGGTGCACTGGACTCTGTGGTGCTACAGGTTGGTGATAATCATCTTGATTGGCAAGATAAAAATCAGCAAAATTCGCTCTCTTTGGGGCAAACGCAATGGCAGTGGCTACCACATGCCGCTGGCTGGTTAATGGAGGCGCAGGCAATTAAAGTCTTATTTAATCACGCGCATTGGCCGCTTATTGATTTGTCACTGAGTCAGCAACAGGGACAATTAAATGCTCAAGCGACTCAGTTATCTTTAGGAGCGTTACTTAAATTGCGTGGTCTAGTGCCTAATATTTCTGTTGAACTCGAACGGTTACTTGAGCAGCTATCACCACAAGCTGATATTCGTGATGTGATGTTGTGGCAGCAAGATCAGCAATGGCATTACCGCGGACAGGTTCATAATTATCGACAGCAATTTGTCGACGGTCTGCCTAAATTGTCTGGCTTAACTTGGTTTTTCTCGGGTGATCAGCAGCAGGGACAAGCGCAGATTAGTTTAGAGAACCAGCCATTAGACTTTAAGCAATATTTATTAAAACCGCTCACGATCAAGGAGTTTAACGCCACGATAAAATGGCAATTTGGCGATGATCGATGGTGGTTATTTAGTGATGACTTTAGGATTGCAACACCAGACATAACGAGTCGGTTAGCATGGCAGTTGGCGTTCGATTCAGAAGAGTCACCGGTGTTATCGCTCTATGGCCAGGTAAATATGTTACAGCTTAATAAGACTAAATATTATTTACCTCAAGGGGTTTTGAGTAAAGGACTGATTGATTATTTAGGCGATGGTATTAAGAACGGCGTTATTGAAGATGCTGAATTAATGTGGCAAGGGAAGTTATCTGGTTTTCCTTATCAAGATCACAGTGGGATTTTTCAAGTTGACGCCAAAATAAATAATGCAAAATTTGTGTTTGACCCTAACTGGTTACCAGTTGAAAATGCAACACTACAGCTAAATTTTGAAAATGAAGCGATGACACTCACTAGTCAACAAGGTCGGGTTAAAGGACTAAATTATCAAGATTTAAACGTTGTTATTGCTGATTTAACCAATAAACCTGTGGTTGAAGTTACGCTTGATATTGCCAACAAGATAACACCGATTAATGATCTGATTGCCAACTCACCGCTGAAAGACAGTGTTGGCGCGGCATTAAAACAGCTTAATGTATCCGGTCAGGTTAGAGCAAACATCGATATTAATATTCCTTTAGCCCATGGTAAATCTATTATTTCCGGACAGATTACTCTTCACAATAATCGAATTGATATTTTAGCGCTAGATATCGCGATGTCCAAAGTGAGTGGTCAGCTTAACTTTGTTGATGGTGTGATCTCCAGCGATAAGCTACGGGCCCAAATATATAATCAACCGATTAAGTTAACCATTAATACCAAGCCGATTGGTCATGACTATGGCGTTGAAATTGATTTAGCTGCCAAATGGTATAGCAAAAAAATGCCGGCGTTATGGCATCAATATCTTGATGACTATTTAGGCGGCAGCTTAGATTGGCAAGGGAAAATCACCTTAAAAATCATGGATGATGATGTGTTATATCAAGCTAATTTCAAGTCGCCGATGACTGGGCTTGAGCTAAAACTACCTAAACCACTGGATAAGTATGTTGATCAACAAGAATTTTTAACCTTGTCTGTTTCGGGAAATACTGAGCATGGTCAATTTAATTTAGCGCTGGGTTCAAGAGCGGAGACACTGGCTCAGTATGATTTAGGCGATGGCGGATTGGAAATTGCTAATATGGCGCTATTAGTTGGGCGTCGTTTTAATGCTCAAGATCCAGTGGTGTCCAATGATATGAGTTTGACCGTCGATTTAAAAACGCTGCAAATTGATGAGTGGCAGACCTTTATTAATAATTTAGAGCAAGGACGATCCGATAGTCAATTTTTACCACCGCTGCGCAGTATTAATATTGCGGTTGAGCAATTACAGGTTTATGGTCAAACACTGACTAATGTGTCGTTGGCTGGTTTTAAAAATGAACAATTTTGGCAAGTGGGTCTACTATCTGATCAAGCGAAAGGTGTGATTAAGCTCCATCATAACCTTGAAGAGCAAGGGATTATTGCTGAGTTTGATTATTTTAAACTGGCGATTGATAGTCAGGGGGATCGTCAAGCATTCACTAAAACGCAAATACTTGAGATCCCGAAGCTACAATTTAGTTGTTTGGTGTGCCAAGTGGGTGACTATGAGTTGGGCGAGGTAAGCTTTACCACCGCTAAAACTGAGCTAGGTATGGTAATTGAGAATTTATCGTTACAAGCTTTGAGTACCTCACTGTTAATGTCGGGCCTTTGGAGTGCTGATGATAACGGTGAGTTTGCTAAAATTAATGGTCACATGATTAGTGATAACATTGCCGATACCTTAAACATCCTTAATTTAGGTTCCAGTATTAAAGATAGCGATGGTAAGGTTGATTTTGATGTTAATTGGCGCGGCGCTATTTTTGCACCGCAATTATCAACCATTGCTGGTGTGTTAAACTGGCATTTCGGTGAAGGACATATTAGTGAAGTGAGTGATCAAGGGGCGCGTATTTTTTCATTGTTTAGCCTCGATTCATTACGACGCAAGCTGGTATTAGATTTTAGAGATGTTTTTGTTAAAGGGGTTTTCTTTAATAGCTTTGAGGGATCCTTTGCGATTGATCAAGGGGTCGCTGTAACTCATGACACTCATATGGATGGTATTGCCGGTGATCTTGAAGTGTTGGGGTCGATTAATTTAGCAACCACAGAACTGGATTATTATTTAACCTTTACTCCACGTTTATTTTCAAATATTCCGGTGGTGGCGGGTGTGGTAACAAGCGCCCCGCAGGTGTTTATTTTAGCCTTCGCGTTGACTAAGGTGTTAGAACCGATTATTGATGTGGTTTCACAAGTCAATTTTAAACTGACTGGCGATATTACTAAGCCGCAATTTATCGAAATTAATCGTAAGCTTAAAAAATACATTGTACCTAGCCATATGTTAACCAAACCAGATATTAACCCGGAGAAAGCCAGTGAAACTAGCGGTGATTCAACTGATATCAAGCCCTGATATCGCACAAAACCTTGAGGCTATCGAGCGTCAACTTCAGGCGCTAAGGAGCGAGCATCCATTAGCTCCGATGCTGGTTGTTTTACCTGAGTGTTGTTTAATGTTTGGACTCAATGAAGCTGATATTAAGCCTTTTTCCGAACCTATTGGTGATGGCATAATGCAGCAGGGTTTGTCTCGGTTAGCACAGGTGTATCAAGTGTATTTGGTCGCTGGAACCATTGCTCTGTATGCGCCAGATAAGAGAAACTTTGCCGCTAGCTTGTTGTTTAATCCGCAGGGTGAAGTGATGGCGCAATATAATAAAATCCATTTGTTTGATGTTGATGTTGCCGATGGCATTGGTAGTTACCGCGAGTCTGACAACACTCACCCCGGTCAGCATATTACCGTCGTTGATACACCTTTTGGCCGTATTGGCATGGCGGTGTGTTATGATTTACGCTTTAGTGCGCTGTTTCGTGCGATGCGTCAAGCAGGGGCCGACATTATCGTGGTGCCAAGTGCTTTTACCAAATTGACTGGGCAAGCACATTGGGAATTACTGTTACGAGCTCGAGCCGTTGAGAATCAATGTTATGTACTCGCCTCAAATCAAGGTGGCACTCATGCTAACGGTCGTGAAACCTGGGGCCATTCAATGATTATTAGTCCTTGGGGCGAAATCGAACAGCAACTCACTTTTGGTGAAGCCGCGATCTCAAGTACCCTTGATCGTCAATTATTACAGTCTATCAGGCAAAAAATGCCAATGATTTCGCAAGAACGTTTTACGCTTGCGCAATTAGAACAATGAGAAAATTATGCCAATGAATGCTATGAAAATCAGTCCAAAATCATTTCAACAGACTTTTGATCAGGTCAGCGAATCACTGTTAGGCCCTTCTGGCCTAACAGTTGATCAGTTACAACAACATTTAAACAATCTGTATCAACACAAAATTGATTTTGGTGATTTGTATTTCCAATCATCCCGTCATGAGTCTTGGATGCTGGAAGATGGCATTATTAAGGATGGTAGTTTTAATATTGAACGTGGCGTTGGGGTTCGTGCCATTGTCGATGATAAAACGGGCTTTGCCTATGCTGACGAAATTAATAATCGCTCGATTGATTTAAGTGTTACTTCGGCTCGAGGTATTGCGACTGCGGGTTGTAGCGGTCAAGTAAAAGCCTGGCATAAGAATGCTGGAGTTAGCGTTTATCAAGAGCTTGATCCTCTGGCATTAATGGGTGAAGTAGAAAAACTAGATTTACTGCGTCGTCTGGATCAACATGCTCGGGCACAGGACAAACGAGTGACTCAAGTGGTTGCTAGCTTGTCGGGTGTTTATGAAGAAATTTTGATTGCCGCGACCGATGGCACTCTGGCCGCTGATATTCGACCGTTAGTGCGCTTAAATTGTAGTGTGATTGTCGATGACAATGGTAAGCGAGAGCGTGGCAGTGCTGGCGGTGGAGCTAGAACGGGTTATGACTTTTTCTTGGAGGTTGTCGACGGTAAAGTACGCCTCGAAACCTATGCCGAAGAGGCGGTGCGCCAAGCGCTAGTTAATTTGACAGCGATTGATGCACCTGCGGGCTCAATGCCTGTTGTTTTAGGACCTGGTTGGCCTGGAGTACTATTGCATGAAGCGGTTGGTCATGGGCTAGAAGGGGACTTTAACCGTAAAGGTTCCTCGGTGTTTAGTGGCAAAATTGGCGAGTTAGTGACGTCACCGCTTTGTACTATTGTTGATGATGGTACGTTGAGTGGTTGTCGTGGTTCACTTAACATTGATGATGAAGGGGTTACTGCCCAGCGTAACGTCTTAATTGAAGATGGTATTTTAAAAGGCTATATGTTTGATAAGCATAATGCCCGTTTAATGGATACTGTTAGTACGGGTAATGGTCGCCGTGAGTCTTATGCCTCATTACCTATTCCACGGATGACTAATACTTTTATGTTGGGTGGTGAGTCAGATCCAAAAGATATTATTGCCAGCATTGAAGATGGCTTATATGCCCCTAACTTTGGTGGTGGTCAAGTTGATATCACCTCGGGTAAATTCGTATTTTCGGCGTCGGAAGCTTACTTGATTAAAAATGGTGAAATTACCCAAGCGGTTAAAGGCGCAACGTTAATTGGTAATGGTATCGAAGCGATGCAACAAATTTCGATGCTGGGTAATGACATGAAGTTAGACCCAGGAGTAGGGGTTTGTGGTAAAGATGGCCAAAGCGTGCCAGTTGGGGTTGGACAACCAACCTTAAAGATTGATCAAATCACTGTTGGTGGTACTGAATAAAAAGCAATGTAGACAAAGTAAGCTTGGTGTAACTCAAGCTTACTTTGTCTACATTTACCGGTTGAGCCTTAAAAATTACTGTAACTTTTTCTTCGAAAACTAATCAGCATCAGTCCTAATGCTAAGGTGGCGATAGTTTTTGGTTCAGTAATGACTTGGTAATGAATACCACCACTGAAGCGTCTTGCCTGAAACAGAGAGGTGTTCGTTGCGTAGTGCAAGCCAGCACCCGTATGAACACTTAAGAATTCATCCTGTGAAAAGACATCACCAACACTGAAACCTTCGTCAGTCCCGAGATAATTAATTTGTTGAGTTCCAACGGTACTTGTTACCCATAAACCATTGGTTTCACCACTTGCTACCGTAAAATCATTGATATCAAAAAAGGTTGAGTTGTTGCTACCTGCAGAAGTTACACCTGATTCAGCCACTAGTTTCCAACCATTGTAACTGATATTTCGAACGTCATTGGTAGAGTCATCGCCTGCTGTATGGTCGCCATGAATATCCCATGTGCCCATTTTTTTCCACACTTGAATTTGGAAAAATTTATCCCCAGCACCTGAGCCTCGTGTATAAATTTCTTCTGTGCGCGTCTGAGAATTATTGCCTAAGTTTAAGTCTAAACCGGTGATTAATAGATTTTTATCCTGAGCAGTGATATCAAACATACTACCATAGGAAAAATTATTAGCATCGTAGGATGAAGATAACAAATTCGCGTTGGTAGAACCGACCATACATAGCAGTCCACAGCCCAATCCAATACCCTGTAAAAATTTGGTGTTCATTATATAATCCCTTATTATTTATAGTGTTATCAACCTACTCCTTAATGGTTGATGGAGGATACTAAGCATGAATAGTGCCAAGCTTAAAAAAAATAAAACTTGATGCAAATCGTTGGTATTAGTGTTTGCTGGGGTGTTTGATTATTTAGTCTTATATGTAAGTGTAAAATAATTAGACACTTCTAATCTAATTAAATTAATCGATATTAAGTCTTATTTAATATTTAAAACAATAGTTTAATTGGTAAAATGTTAGTTGGTGTATGGTGATGGGGGCAGCTGAACTATTAGCAAAAGGAATGGTTTATATTTTAAACTAAGACTAAATTATGATTTTAAGTGGTTTGTGGTGTAAAAAAACATGACATTAACGTTACTGAAAAATAGTAACGTTAATTAACTGAAAATACTTAAGTATTACTATCCGCAATACTCGCAGTGCTGATACTTTTAATGTATTGGTACAGCTCTTTCGAAGTTTTTAGCGGTTTTTCTGCTTTAATCTCTTTATTCGCTTGGCGAATCAGTTGACGCAGTCGTTGGCGGTCGGCACTTGGATGCTGTTCAATAAAAGCATTAATCGCTTCATCGCCTTTTTTCAACATACCATCACGTAACACTTCTAGTTTCATTGCTATGACGTCGGAGCGCTTGTGGCGTAAGTCAAACTCTTGGATTGCTGTTTTGATGTCTTCGGTATTATTGGTACGAAGAATTTTAGCCACCAATTGCATTTGGCGACGAAAGCCTTCTTTGGTATTTTTTATTTTGATTGCTAATACAATTGCATCTTTTAGCTGTTCACTCATTGGGAGCTTTTTACGCTGATTATCAGACAATTTCATTAATGAACGAGCGATCACTTGCATGTCCTCAGCTTGGCGTTTTCGCTCGCTTTTACTGACCCAGTCATCTTGTTCTAATTCGGTGGTACTAACTGATTTTTTGCTCATGGTTACTCGTTGTCGATAGGGTAAAAACTCATTATACCATTATTTTCAATTTAGCGGGGTAGCCATGATAAGATAGTGATAATTCAATTGATGGGAACACTTCTGTGGCACAACACAACGACATGACAAATGAATTGTCACGCTTAAAAGACTCAGTCGCTAAAGCACTAGAACTCGCACAGCAAAAGGGGGCGACTAGCGCTGAAGTGTCAATGAGTAAACAAACAGGATTAAGTGTTTCGACTCGATTACGTGAAATTGAAACCGTTGAGTTTAACCATGACGGTGCACTCGGGATTAGTGTTTATTGTGGTCATCGCAAGGGCAGTAGTTCAACATCTGATTTAAGTGATGAAGCAATAGCGAGTGCTGTTTCCGCTGCGATTAGTATTGCTAAACATACCGAAGAAGACTTGTTTAATGGCTTGGCCGATCGCGAATTAATGGTAAAAAATCCGCCGGATCTGGACTTGTTTCATCCTGGCTCGTTAGAGCCTCAATACGGGATTGATTTAGCCATTGCCGCTGAAGATGCCGCATTATCGGTCGATAAGCGGATTACTAACTCCGATGGCGCAAGTTATAGTTCACATATCGGTGCTCGTGTTTATGGTAACAGCCATGGCTTACTGGAGGGCTACTTAAGCTCTCGCCACAGTTTATCTTGTGTGACGATTGGTGAACAAGACGGTGAAATGGAACGTGATTATGAATATACGGTTTCGCGCTTCCCTGATCGCTTAGAAACTCCTGAATGGGTAGGTAAGCAGGCTGCCGACAAAACATTAATTCGTTTAGGCGCACAAAAATTAAAAACCATGACGGTACCCGTGGTAATTAGTGCAGATTTATCATCGGGCTTCTTTGGCCATTTAGTTGCTGCTATCAGTGGTGGTAGTTTATACCGTAAGGCGACTTGGTTACTTGATGGCTTAGAGACTCAGATTTTCCCATCATGGCTAAACATTGCTGAGCGCCCTCATTTATTGGGGCAACTGGCATCAACACCCTTTGATCATGAAGGCGTGAGCACCAAGGATCTTGATATCATTGAGTCTGGGATCTTGAAAAGCTACTTGATCACAAGTTATGCCGGTCGTAAATTAGATCTGACCCCAACTGGTCATGCTGGCGGCACACATACCTGGTTAATTGATCATACGGTACCTGATCAGGCCGCTCTGCTAAAACAGATGGGTACAGGTTTGTTGGTCACTGACTTGATGGGCTCTTCGGTGAATATCATTAGTGGTGATTATTCCCGTGGCGCTGCTGGTTTTTGGGTGGAGAATGGCGTGATTCAATACCCGGTGCATGAAATTACCATTGCCGGTAATCTTAAAGATATGTATCGCAATATAGTCGCCATAGCTGGCGATGTTGATTTACGCAAGAGCACCTTATGTGGCTCTATCTTACTCGATAATATGAAAGTCGCGGGTAACTAACATCAAGTAGCGTACGCTAAGGTCGCTGTACCTAAGAAGGCAAAGATCCCGACGACGTCGGTGATGGTGGTTAAGACCACTCCACCGGCCAGTGCAGGGTCGATCTTTAACTTCTTCATCGTTAAAGGAATTAGCGCACCGGCTAAACCTGCGGCGGTCATGTTAGCTATCATTGCAAAGGCGATGACCAGACCCAGCTTGAGATCCTGCTGCCATAACCCAACCACTACCGATAAAATTAGTGCCCAAATTAAACCATTGAGTACCCCAATCGCAAGCTCCTTACCGATCAACCAACGTCGATTACGATCGCCAATATGGCCTAAGGCCATGCCTCGAATAATTAGGGTCAGAGTTTGATTACCAGCAATGCCACCCATACTTGGGACAATGGAATTTAAAATCGCTAAAATCGCCATTTGAGCCAATATCGGTTCAAACAGCGCGCTGACTGATACTGCCGCCAATGCTGTTAATAAATTAATCCCAAGCCACAGAGAGCGTTTGTAAGTACTTTGAATAACAGGAGCAAAGGTGTCCTCTTCATCATCGAGGCCCGCCATACTCATCATTGAGTGTTCTGCTTCCTCACGAATGATATCAACGACATCATCAATGGTTATTCGACCCAGTAATTTACCCGAATCGTCGATTACTGGTGCTGAAAGCCAATCGTGACGTTCAAACAATTGAGCAACCGCGGTATCTTCCATGGTCGCAGGGATTGCTTCGATAGTACGGTCCATCACCTGTGACACCGTCATGCTTGGGTTGGTGGTGATTAGCGTCGCTAGTGGTACGCCGCCTAATAGTTTGTCGTCTTTATTAACCACATAAAGCATATCCGTTGCTTCAGGTAATTCGCCTTTTAAACGGAGGTAGCGTAATACTACGTCGAGATTAACATCTGGGCGAAGGGTGACAGTATCGGTATTCATGATACTGCCAGCAGTATCTTCGCTGTAGGCCATTGCAGCTTCAACGCGATGACGATCTTGGGCGTCCATTGCTGCTAGTACTTTCTGATAAATACTGTCGGGTAAACTTCTTAAGACATCGGTTAAATCATCGGTGTCCATACCTTCCGTTGCTGCCGCTAACTGATGTGCTTGCATCTGTTTTAAAATGCTTTTTTGAACATCATCTGATAATTCTTCGAGGATTTCCCCTTGATCATCAGGGTCTACTAGCTGCCATATAATTTGGCGGCTTTTATGGGGAGTCGACTCTAATAGCAGTGCAGCATCACAGGCTGGCATATCCATTAACATTTGTCGAACGTGCACGAACATTCCACTATTGAGGGCTTGTTGGAGCTGCTCAAAGCGTTGGTTGGAAAGTTCTTGGTCAACAACTGTTTCTGGCATCGCGTATTCGCTTATTAGTAATCACAAAAATTGGTATAAGAGCTTGATTCTACCCGATCATTAAAAAATTTTCAGCCGCCTGGTTAGAGTTTTTGAGATTTTCTGGTCAGTTCTCTATGATGAATTTGAATATTATGCTTTTCTGAAGTGAATTTTTTCGCTAATTGCTGTGCTATATAGACCGAACGATGTTGACCACCGGTACAACCAATAGCAATTGTAAGGTAGCTGCGGTTATTTTTTTCAATTTCAGGTAGCCATGTCGCAATAAAATTCTCGATGTGTTGCTGAAATTTGACCACTAACGGTTGTTGCTCAAAAAACTCAATCACTGGGCGGTCAAGACCACTAAAGGGTTTTAATTCTGGATACCAATGCGGATTTGGTAAGAATCGAACATCGAATACAAAATCAACATCGCGAGGTAAGCCATATTTAAAACCAAATGATTCAAAAACTAACACTAATTCATTGTTGGTTTTACCAAGCACTCGTTGTTTAATGAGGTCACTAAGTTGGTAAATAGTTAAATCGCCAGTGTCAAAACGAATGTCGGCGACTTCCGCTAGCTGCCTTAATAGTGATTTTTCAGCTTTAACCGCTTCGGACAGGGTCAAGCATTCTTGAGTTAAAGGGTGGAGACGCCTTGTTTCACTATACCGCTTAATCAGCACGGCACTGGGAGCATCAAGAAAAAACAGTTCGATAGTCACTTGTGATTTGAGCTGATTAAGCAGCGAGCTAAACTCTTCTTTGGTTTTTGGAATGTTTCTGACGTCGAGACTAACAGCTATTTCTTGTTTTATATCGCTCATGCTGTCGACAAAGGCCGGCAGTAAATTCATCGGCAGGTTATCGACGCAGTAATATCCGAGATCTTCAAAAACCCGCAGCGCGACACTTTTTCCTGAACCTGAGCTGCCACTGACGATCGTGAGTTTCATTACATTTCCTATTAAAATATAAAAACCCGCATTAACACGGGTTTATTTTTTCTGCGAAGAGAGTCAGTCTATCGCCTGGTTATTTTTTCTTTGTGCTTAATAATTTGGCGATCTAATTTATGAATGAGAGAATCAATAGCCGCATACATATCTGCATTTTTCGAGTTAGCAAAGACCTCGCCACCGTTGAGGTGAAGAGTCGCTTCGGCAATTTGTTCTAACTTCTCAACATTGAGTACGACATGAACGTTGTTGATGTGCTCAAAATGTCGTTCTAGCTTTTCAAATTTACTATAGACATATTCGTGAAGTGATTCGGTAATATCAACATGATGACCGGTTAAATTTATTTGCATATAAAACTTCCTCCAGTACGTTTCAACTTATATTAAGCTCTTTCTTTGATTGGAAGGCGGAATTGATAATGCGTCACGATACTTTGCAATCGTTCTGCGTGCTACTTTAATTCCTTGTTCCGCTAATAAATCGACAATTTTACTATCACTTAAAGGCTTCTTGGTATTTTCTGCCGCAATCAGCTTTTTAATGATAGCGCGAATAGCCGTCGATGAGCATTCGCCACCATTTTCAGTACTTACATGGCTCGAAAAAAAGTATTTCAATTCAAATATACCACGGGGGGTATGCATATATTTTTGAGTAGTCACCCGTGAAATTGTTGATTCGTGCATTTCAATAGCTTCAGCAACATCATTTAATACCAGTGGCTTCATGGCTTCATCGCCATACTCAAAGAATCCTCGTTGCTGCATCACAATACAATTAGACACTTTGAGTAGCGTTTCGTTGCGGCTATCGATGCTTTTGATAAACCACTTTGCTTCTTGCAGGTGGCTCCGGATAAATTGAGTATCGCTGCTGCTTTTACTGGTTCGACTTAATGCCGCATATTGCTCGTTAACTCTTATTTTAGGCAAAGAATCTGGATTTAGCTCGACCACCCAACGTCCTTTGACTTTTTTAACAGAGACATCTGGAATAACGTATTCGTCTTTAGCACGAATGACCGTATTACCTGGATGAGGATTTAAGGTCTGGATCAGTACGATAGCTTCGGCCAAGGCCGCTTCTTTTAATTTGGTTTTTCTAATTAAGGTCCGGTAATCACGCAGTGCTAACAATTCCATATAATTAGACACTAGGTTGATTGCCTCATCACGTAAAGGCGTATCGCTTGGTAAATGTCTCAGTTGAATCGCTAGGCATTCTCCTGGACTTTGCGCGGCAACACCTACTGGGTCAAAATGCTGAATCCGTTTTAATACCACCTTCACTTCGTCAAGGTCTAGTTCTGGATCGGCCATTGCCTCTAAAATATCTTCAGGAGTTTGGGTTAAATAGCCAGACTCTTCAACAGCATCGATAATCGCCACGGCAATGGCTCGGTCGGTATCTGTGAATGGCGTCAGGTTCATTTGCCAAGTCAGGTGATCTTGTAAATTTTCGGTGGTTTCACCCTGATAAGTATAATCTTCGCTGAGCGGCCCGCTTGAAGCTGCCGGCGCGGCTGATGTGTAGTCATCCCAAGTACTATCAATGGGTAACTCATCATTAATGGTTTGCTTTTCTAAGGCTTCATGGGTTTCAATCGCAGAACTATCTATCACTTCTACGTGCTCAGGCGTTTCGGCGACAGGTTCGTTTGAAGTCGGTGTTTCGTTGGCAGAAATGTCGTTGTCGATTGTTTCTGAAAGTTCGAGTAAAGGATTGGCGTCAAGCGCTTCTTGGATCTCTGATTGTAAATCCAGAGTCGATAGTTGGAGTAATCTAATCGCCTGTTGAAGCTGAGGCGTCATGGTCAGAGATTGACCAAGTTTTAACTGCAAAGAAGCTTTCATTTAATTCCATTATCTGTAGTTTATGAACAGATTGTCCTATTCTTATTATAGATTAAAGTTTAAATTGTTCACCTAAATAAACATCTTTCACGGTTTGGTTCGCTAATACTTCAGCGGGTTTACCCTGAGCAATCATTTCACCATGACTCATAATATATGCATACTCACAAACATCTAACGTTTCACGGACGTTGTGATCGGTTATCAAGACTCCTAAACCGCGAGTTTTTAATTGTTGAATAATTTTTTTGATATCAATGACCGATATTGGATCGACACCAGCAAAAGGCTCATCAAGTAAAATAAAATCAGGATCGGCGGCTAATGCACGGGCTATTTCCACGCGGCGTCGTTCGCCTCCTGATAATGACATACCTAAGCTATCACGGATATGCTCAATATGAAATTCTTGTAGTAAGCTTTCAAGTTTATCGTTTCGCTGTTGTTTTGTTAAGGTTTTTCTTGTCTGAAGAATGGCCATGATGTTATCGACCACGGATAATTTTCTAAAAATTGATGATTCTTGAGGTAAATAACCAATGCCTTGGCGAGCACGTAAATGCATGGGCATTAAGGTAATATCTTGCTCACTGATGCTAATGTGGCCATGATCCGTTGGCACTAGACCAACCACCATATAGAATGTTGTCGTTTTTCCTGCGCCATTAGGACCGAGTAAGCCAACAATTTGACCTTGTGAAACTTCTAAAGAAACGTCTTTGACAACTTGGCGACCTGAATAACTTTTCGCTAAGTTTTGGGCGATTAATTTACTCATGCTTAACTTTTTTTGTCTTTAGTCGGTTGTAAGATAGTGGTGACACGTTTTTTATTATCGGTGCTGCCATTAGCGCTCAGTAGTTTATTCGCCATGTCATAGCTAATAAACTGACCTTTAACCAAACTTTCATTTTGCTGAAGCTGGGCGTTATTAGTGAGTTTAATCATATTATTGCTTCGTTCGAAGCGAATCTCATTGGCTTGAGCAATAACTTTATCACCGAGCGCTAGTTGTTGGCTAAATCGTGCAGGGTCACCGGTTAAAATCATCACTTCTTTACCGCTAACACCATGATTGAAAATTTCTAAGCGAGTGGCAGAAATTAAAATTGAGCCTTGTTTGATCGTGACATTGCCCGAAAACACCGCAAAATTCTTAGCTAAATCGATTTCTTGATGATCGGCATCAATAATCGCCTGTTGTTTTATATCACTTTCAAGGGCCGTTGCATTAGTGGTAAATAGTGCAATAGCAAGTAGAATGCTAGCTTTGATTATTGTCATATACAGCCTGTATTTCTTTGATTAATTCAATGTGTTGTTTGTTTAAGTCTGCTTTTAGTCCAACACCTGTAATATGGTATTGAGTACCTATAATTTCTATTTTTTGATCACTGGTTAAGATCATTGTCGTTAAATCAAGGGTCAACTGTGATGTTGAAATAGATTTTATATTTTCGTTTGGATCGATGGCACTGATAATAACATTATTTTCAAGGATCACTTGATCCCTTTGGTCGAAGACTCCGGTGTCGGCCGTCACTTTCCATTTCGGTGCACCATCACCTAGATATATTATATAGCTAGGTTTGGTAAATTTTGTGATGTCTTGCAGCTCATAATGAGCCATGTGCTGGGCATAAACTTGTGACGAGATATGACCTTGGTCATTATATTGTCGTAATGTCATGCCTTGCGCAATAAAGTCTGGTTGTTCGATCTGGCTAACGTTATTTTTTTTTGATTCAGTGATCGACCAAAAAGGATTCCAGAATAATAAGATCCCTGAAATAAAAAATAGGCTAATTAAAATGCCAACTCGACTCATACACTCATTCCTTGCGCATTGTGTAACATATCTTGGCTTGCTAAAATTAAATCGCAACTTTCTCTGACGGCGCCAAAGCCTCCGGCGGTAAATGTTTGATAATCACAATCAATCAGCAGCGCAGGGTGGGCATCTTGAACGGCAATGCCTAAACCACAGTGATCCATCACTGCTTTATCAACCATATCATCGCCAATATAGGCAACTTGATTAGGGTTAAGGTTCATTAAAGTTAATAACTTTTGATAAACGCTAAACTTATCACCTTGGCCTTGAAAAATATGTTTAATCCCTAATCCTGCCATGCGTTTCTGAACAATAGTGGACTGTCGTCCAGTAATAATCGCGACTTCAATGCCAGCGTTAATGATTGATTTAATCCCAAAGCCATCTTTGGTGTGAAATGCTTTGAGTTCTTCACCATCGTTGCCAAGGTAGATCCGACCATCGGAAAATACGCCATCGACGTCGCAAATCAATAGTTTGACTTGTTGAGCCTTAACCCAAACTGACTCTGGTATCTCACCATAAAGGGTATGAACTTTAGCCATTAGACAACTCCTGATTTGAGCATATCAAGCATATTTAATGCACCGATCGGCTGCTGGTTTTGGTCAACGATAAATAAGCCATTAATATTTTTGTCTTCCATTAATTTTAATGCGCCAGTCGCCAAAATATTTTCTTGTAAGGTGATTGGTGTTTTAGTCATCACATCTTCGATCGCGGTATGGTGAAAATCAAGTTTCTGGTCGAGGGTTCGACGTAAGTCGCCATCGGTAAATAAGCCAATTAGCTGTCCTTGTTCGTTAACGATGCCAGTCATCCCTAGTCCTTTTTGTGACACTTCTAGCAGGGCAACACTAATAGTAACGTCTTTGGTCACTAATGGTATTTCTTGGCCTTGATGAGCCACATCCAATACCTTAAGTAACAGTTTTCGTCCTAAGGCTCCACCAGGGTGCGATAGGGCGAAATCGTCTGCGGTAAAGTCTCTCGCTTGCAATAGCGCAACCGCTAAAGCATCGCCCATCGCTAATGTCGCGGTAGTACTAGAGGTCGGTGCTAGCCCTAATGGACAGGCTTCTTTAGAGACGGCAATACAAATATGTATTTTGGCCAGAGTCGCCATCGCGGATTGTGGATTGCCTGTCATCGCAATAATGGGAATACCGACTCGTTCCATCACTGGGTAGAGGGTCAAAATTTCAGCCGAGGTTCCCGAGTTTGAGATCGTTAGTACGATATCATTACTGCTAATCATCCCTAAATCACCATGGCTGGCTTCACCGGGGTGAACAAAGAATGCTGGCGTACCGGTACTGGCTAAAGTGGCGGCAATTTTTTTTGCAATATGACCTGATTTACCCATACCCATCACAATAATTTTGCCGCGACAGGCTAAAATCATGCGGCAGGTCTGAGCGAAGTCGTCGTTAATATATTGCTTAATTTCAGTTAGCGCCGAAATTTCAGTGGCTAAGACCTCTAGCCCCCACCGGCAAAAATCTGTTTGTTTGGTTGACATAAATTTTCTCTACGTAAACAAGATCACTTGATAAACAATGAAACAGGATAATAATAGCCCGCCTTCAATCCGGCTAATGGTACGCTTACCTCTAAACTGCCAACACATGAAGAATAACGCTAAGGTTAACCCAAGCATAATGTATAAATCGCGGCCGGCAGCGTTAGGATCAAAAGTGCCAGGAGCGATTAAAGCTGGCATTGCTAGTACCGCAAGAATATTAAAGATATTAGAGCCGATAATATTACCCAAGGCTAAATCATGCTCATTGTTTTTAATACTGGCGATACACGCGGCCAATTCAGGCAAGCTGGTACCAATGGCGATGATAGTTAAGCCAATCACTAGTTCTGATATACCAAAATAACGGGCAATATCGGTGGCACCATCGACTAATATTGTTGATGATAAAGGTAATAATATCATACCAACCACTAACCACAGTACGGCGCTTTTATTACTAACACCTTCAGGGACATCATCTTGTGCTTCTTTTAAGAATGGGTCTTGTGATTTTTTATCTTTAAGGGTCAACCAACACAAACCGCCAATCACGATAAAGAATAAACTCAACAAAATGGTGCCTTCAATGATGGTGAGTTGTTGGTCTAGTAGCATGTAGCCAGCGAAAGCTGAGATAAATAGTAATAGTGGCAGTTCACGGTTTAATAAGGATGAACTGACCATCAATGGCTTGATTAAAGCCGTTATCCCTAATACTAATGCGATATTAGTAATGTTTGAACCTAATGCATTGCCGATGGCGGTATTGGCGTTACCTTCTAATGATGCGCTGACCGCGACCATAATCTCTGGTGCTGAAGAGCCCATGGCGACAATGGTTAATCCGATAATGAGCGGCGGTAAACCAAAATTTCTGGCAATAGCAGCTGCGCCATAAACAAATTTGTCGGCGCTCCAAATTAAACCAATCATGCCAACAATTAGCATGGCAATACTTAAAAACATCAATAGGACTCGTGATCAGGTGAAAATAATAGGGTGATTGTCTCTATTATCCCTATAAAAAGGAAGTAGAATCGGTGATTAGCATATTAATTATTACACTTTATTACAATTTTTACCGTTGTATATAAGTGATTAGCTCGTTAAAATCTCTGCTAAAGGGAGTGCAGTCTATGAGGAAAACAAATCGTTGAGCCAATCAAACAATATTATTGAAATATCAAACATGAGCTTTAGTCGAAATGACCGAGTGATTTATGATGACATTTCATTACAAGTTCCCCGGGGTAAAATCACCGCGATTATGGGCCCTAGTGGCATCGGGAAAACAACATTACTACGCTTAATGGGCGGGCAATTAAAGCCTGAGACCGGCGCAGTGGTGTTTGATAATCAAGATATCACCAAGTTATCACGTAAAGAGTTGTATATTGCTCGACGTAAAATGGGGATGTTATTTCAGTCGGGCGCTTTGTTCACCGAGATGACGGTGTTTGACAATATTGCTTTTCCAATCCGTGAACACACCGAATTACCAGAATCGATTATTCGAAAAATTGTATTAATGAAACTTGAAGCGGTTGGTTTACGAGGTGCTGCTCAGTTGTTTCCGACTGAACTATCTGGGGGCATGGCGCGAAGAGCGGCACTAGCCCGTTCGATTGCCCTAGATCCCGAATTGATTATGTTCGATGAACCGTTTGCGGGACAAGATCCTATTTCGATGGGAGTGATCGTCAGATTAATCCGTGATCTTAATGATGCGCTTGATATTACATCGGTGGTGGTCTCTCATGACGTTGAGGAAGTACTCAGTATTGCCGATTATGTTTATATTATTGCCAATAAAAAGGTCATTGCTCAAGGCACTCCTGCACAATTGAGACAGGAAAAATCGCAACAAGTGGTGCAATTTATGGAAGGTAATCCCGATGGCCCTGTGCCATTCCACTTTCCTGCTCAAGATTATCAAGAGGAACTGTTAAACAATGTTAAGTAACTCGATAGTGGCATTAGGCCAGCAAGGTTTAGCTTATATGGCCGGGGCTGGTCGGGCTGGTTTATTATTATTAGGTGCCTTAAAACCGGCTGGTCGAGGCACTAAATTATTACCACTGATCATCAAGCAACTTTATGTTGTTGGGGTGCAATCTTTAGTTATTATTGTGGTGTCAGGTTTATTTATTGGCATGGTGTTGTCATTACAGGGCTATACCATTTTAGTGGGGTATGGCGCAGAGCAAAGCTTAGGGCAAATGGTTGCACTATCCTTACTTCGTGAATTGGGCCCAGTGGTGTCGGCGTTATTATTTGCTGGACGAGCCGGCTCAGCATTAACTGCTGAAATAGGTTTGATGAAAGCAACGGAGCAGCTTAGTTCACTTGAAATGATGGCAATAGATCCATTACACCAGATTATTGCGCCGCGTTTTTGGGCGGGCATTATTAGTTTACCGTTATTGGCCGCGATATTTTCAGCGGTGGGTATATTAGGTGGTCATTTGGTGGGTGTCGATTGGCTTGGTGTTGATACCGGTGCTTTCTGGGCCATTATGCAATCATCGGTTGAATGGAGTGAAGACATTGTTAATGGCGCGATTAAAAGCTTAGTGTTTGCGGTGGTCATTACTTGGATTGCGCTACACAAAGGTTACGATGCCCAACCAACGTCGGAAGGTATCAGTAAAGCAACAACGGCGACGGTAGTGCAATCATCGTTGGCGATTTTAGGACTAGATTTTGTGATGACGGCATTAATGTTTGGCTAATTCAGTCAGAATTAAGTTGTATAAGATAAATTAACATTTCACGTGATACGTGAGGGACAAAAAATGATTAGTAGAAAGATTGAAGTGATGGTTGGTGGTTTTTTATTACTGGGTATTGCCGCTATTTTAATGTTGATGTTAAAAGTAGCAGACCACCAAATGGGCGGTAGTGAGACCAGTTACCGTTTATATGCAAAATTTGATAACGTCGGTGGTTTAAAGGTTCGTTCGGCGATTAAAGTGGGTGGCGTTGTTGTTGGACGTGTGACCGACATTAGTTTAGACAATGAGGATTTCTCACCGGTTGTTACGATGGATATCTCAAGTGAATTCAATCAGTTTCCTGAGACCAGTTCGGTGGCTATTTTAACCTCTGGCTTGTTGGGCGAGCAGTTTATTGGTTTAACCCCTGGTTTTATTGATGAAGAAGAAAATACCATCCTAGCGGCGGGCGATCATATCGAAGACACGCGCAGTGCAATGGTATTAGAAGATTTAATTGGCCAGTTCCTTTATGGTAATAACGACGAATAACTATTTACAATAAGCAAAACAAAGAGAATTTATGATGAAATGGTTTAGCAAAACAATAATGAGTTTGATGGTGGTATTTTTTGCCAATGTTAGTGTGGCGAAAACAGCCCCAACATTAGACATGAAAGATCCTTATCAATTGATCCACAATGTGGCCGAACAAACCTTTGCGCGCTTTAAAACCGATCGAGCGCTGATTGATAAGGATTTGAATCATCTTAAGGTGGTGGTTGAACAAGAGTTGATGCCTTATATCAATACCAAATATGCCTTGGCTAAAGTGTTAGGTAAAAATTACCGCAAGTTATCTAAAGCACAAAAAACTAAATTCACCGCGGTGTTTTACGATTACCTTATTGTCAATTATGCCAATATGTTTACCTTGTACGATCAACAGCAAGTGACCTATGGTAAAACGAAAAAGTTCGCGAACAAAAAGACGGTTAGCGTTAAAGTTAAAATTATTGATACTAACCGACCACCTATTTCGATTGCGTTTAAATTAAGAAAAGGTGCTAAAAGTGGCAACTGGAAGGCTTACGATATGTCAGCTGAAGGCGTTAGTATGGTGGCAAGTAAACATGCTGAATTTAATGCGTTAATTCGTAAGCATGGCATTGATTATGTGATCGATTATGTCGCTAAAAAATCTAATGACTCGGTTGAGTTAAAGGTGAAAAAATAATGGTGCAATGGTTAGTTAATCAGACCGGCCAGGTGTCAATTAAGGGCAAACTTAATCAAAAATCATTGGTTAAGTTGCTACCTATTGCTAAATTGCTAAAACCACATCAAGCACAATTGACGATTGAACTGAGTGGAATTGAGCAAGTTGATACCGCTGGTATGGCTTTTTTACTGGAAATAAAAGAGCAAGCGGGTCTTAAACAATTAAAAATTAGCTTTGACGGTTCTACAAATTCTCTCAATCAGTTAAAATCATTATATAACTTAGCGAAAATGATTTAATTGACGCTACAGACTATTCTAATAAATTAAGTAGAGAGCGATATGGAACCGGAAGAAATTAAGACAATCTTAGCCCAAGCACTAGAACTTGTTGAATTACATGTGAAAGGTGAGAATGGTCATTTTCAGGTCATCGCCGTAGCAGCAATGTTTGACGGTATGTCTCGAGTTAAAAAACAGCAAACTATCTATGGGCCGTTATCTGAAGTGATTGCTTCAGGGGCTGTTCACGCGGTTTCAATTAAAGCTTTTACGCCATCACAATGGCAAAAAGAGCAACTACTTAACCCGATTTAAGGCATTACCTGTGGAAAGACTCAAAATTACCTCGGTAGAAAAACTTGAAGGTGACGTCACTATTTCGGGGGCAAAAAATGCGGCATTGCCTATTTTAATGGCCACAATATTAGCCAAAGGCGATAGCGTAATAACTAATGTCCCGCAGTTAAATGATATTAAGACCACCGGAAAAGTATTAATCAGCTTAGGCGCTCAAGTTAACTTTGAACAGAATGTGTTTAAGGTTAACGCTGACAGTATTAATGAATATTGTGCTCCCTATGACTTAGTGAAAACAATGCGCGCCTCAATTTTAGTGTTAGGCCCATTGTTAGCACGTTTTGGTCAGGCTGATGTGTCGTTACCTGGTGGCTGTGCCATTGGCGCTCGCCCCGTTAACCTTCATATTCAAGGGCTGCAGCAAATGGGCGCTGAGATCACCGTTGATCATGGTTACATCAAAGCGCGCGTTAATGGTCGCTTAAAAGGTGCGACTATTTTTATGGATATCGTTAGCGTTGGCGCGACCGAAAACCTGATGATGGCTGCAACGATTGCTGAAGGTGTTACCTTATTGGAAAACGCGGCTCGTGAACCTGAAATTGTTGATTTAGCCAATTATTTGATTTCGATGGGCGCTAAAATAAGTGGCGCTGGTAGTAATACGATTCGGATCGAAGGGGTTGAGTCATTAACAGCTTCGACCTATAGCGTGATGCCAGATCGGATCGAAACTGGCACTTTCTTAGTTGCAGCGGCGATCACTCGAGGCAAGATCCGCTGTTTACAAGCAGATCCTGCGGCCTTGGAGCCAGTATTAGCGAAGCTTGAAGAAGCAGGCGCTTTAATCGCCACGGGTAGTGATTGGATCACTTTAGATATGGAAGGGAAACAACCACAAGCTGTTAATATTAAAACCGCACCGCATCCTGCTTTTCCTACCGATATGCAAGCACAATTTTGTGTCTTAAATGCTTTGGCTAACGGCAGCGCTAATGTCACGGAAAATATCTTCGAGAATCGTTTTATGCACATTCCTGAGCTACAACGCATGGGTGCAAAAATTGATCTTGAAGGGAATACTGCTATTTGTCATGGTATTGAACGCCTTAATGGCGCACAAGTCATGGCAACAGATTTGCGTGCTTCAGCAAGCTTGGTGATCGCTGGCTTAGTGGCTGATGGTGAAACCATTGTTGACCGCATTTATCATATCGATCGCGGTTATGAACAAATCGAGAAAAAACTAAACGGCTTAGGCGCAAATATTCAACGCCTGACCGATTAAGTGATTTGATAACCTCCGAGTCTGACTCGGAGGTTACTGTCCCAATTCCCCGACGATCACTTTGATCTGAATAATTTGATTATCTCGTATCACTGTTAGATCTATTTCTGTACCGGGCTTACTCTCGGCAATATAATGAAGTGTCGCGAGCACGGTGCTAAACTCTTTCCCATTTACTTCTAGAATGATATCTCCTGGCGCTAGTCCTGCCTGATCTGCTGGGCCGTCAGTTTGCACGCTTGAGATCACAATAGCGATGCCTGATATATTAAGCGATTGCGCAATCATCGGCTCTACTGCGCCACCTGAGATACCAATAAACCCACGGACAACCCGTCCTTCATTGATGATTTTTGTCATCACGCTATAAGCCAGTTTGATTGGAATGGCAAAACTAATACCACTGGTTTGAACGTCGGTTAAGGAATTATAATTAGCGGCATTGATCCCGACTAATTCGCCACGTGAATTAATTAAGGCTCCGCCGGAATTTCCGTCATTAATTGCGGCGTCAGTTTGAATTAAATCCAAAAAGTTTGAGCGACTTAATCCCGCATTACGACCCGTGGCACTAACGATACCTTGAGTAATGGTTTGCCCGAGGTTATAGGGATTACCGATGGCTAACACTAAATCGCCGACTTCGGTGATCAATTCTAGATCGATTGGGATCACGGGTAAATCGTGGGCATTAATATGTAAAACGGCTAAATCGGTTAACGGATCTATCCCAACGATTGACGCGGTTTTAATCAAGCCATTTTGAATCCCCACTTTAATGATATCTGCGCCACGAATGACATGATAATTAGTAAGAATGAAGCCATTTTCAGAGATAATGACACCAGATCCCAATCCTTTCGCACGTTGTTCAATTTGATTGAGTGGTGTTAGGTGCTGGGTGATTGAATAAATGTTAACCACTGCAGGCGCGGAACGTTTAATGGCTTGAGAAAAAGAAATTTGTGAGGCATGAACAAATATCCAATCTTTGATATTAAGATTTAAAGCGGGGCGTAAACTGGGAATTAGTAGAATGATCAATGTGCCAATGATCAGTCCTGACAAGATTGATTTCATTGTCGTTATTAATATTTTTGCCACTATAAAGCCTGCTGGAAGAAAAAACCTAGATTAGCATTGCCACAGGAATAAAAAAAGCAGAACTGGTCTGCTTTTTAACCTGAATGACTTATTTCTAGCTATCGAATGATTAGATACATATTGCGTTCATTTCGTATAATTCGTAATGCGGCGATACCATCACGTTCTTTAAGGTAGCTTCGCAGCGCCTTAAGTGATTTTATTTTACGGCGGTCGATGCCAATAATTATATCGTCTTCTTTCAGGCCAATTCTAGCAGCCGGAGAATTACGTTCCAGTTTGTTGACAATGACTCCTGACGGAGTACCGTCGTTATCACTGAGGGTTGCACCATCTAACGCTGGGTGAATCGCTCGTGCTTGGACATTGGAATTTTTAGCATTCTTGAGTTTAACCGTGAATTTTTTACGCTGGCCATCACGAATTGCTTCTAATTTTACTGTTGAACCCGCACCTAACGTAGCTATTCTGGCCCGAAGTTCTAAAAAGCTTTTGATCTTTTTACCATTGACTTTAACAATGATATCGCCGGCTTCAAGTCCTGCTTCTTCGGCGGCTGACTCTGGCATCACTTGATTAACAAAAGCCCCGTGTTTAGTTTTTAAACCGAAATTTTTAGCCAGTTCAGATGTTAGAGGTTGTCCTGCGATACCGAGGACGCCACGGCGAACCTCACCAAACTCAATGATTTGATCCGTGAGGTTAGCGACCATGTTAGCCGGAATAGCGAAGCCAATCCCGACATTACCACCGCTGGGCGCAATAATGGCGGTATTAATACCAATCAGCTCACCTCGAAGGTTGACCAGTGCACCACCTGAATTACCGCTGTTAATGGCAGCATCAGTTTGAATAAAATTCTCAAAATTTTCGATGTTTAAACCAGAGCGTCCTAGGGCACTGACAATACCTGATGTCACTGTTTGACCGAGTCCAAAAGGATTACCGATAGCGACCGTAAAATCTCCGACTCGTAGGACATCTGAATCGCTTTGTTTAATGGCGGTAAGATTGTCTGGGTCTATTTGCAATAACGCGACATCAGACTCAGGATCTGAGCCGATTAGCTTAGCGTCAAATTGACGACCGTCGCTTAAGGAAACTTTGATATCGTCGGCATTGTTGACAACATGATGATTGGTCGCAATATAGCCTTTTTTGGCATCAATGATAACGCCTGAACCGAGTCCACGAAATGGTCTACTCTGTACTTGCTCCCCAGAACCAAAGAATGGCCTAAAAGCTTCAGGAATGCGTCGGGTTGATTTTTGAGTACCAGCAACAGAAATTGAGACGACCGCTGGCATTACTTTTTCAAGCATCGGTGCCAAACTTGGCATGCTCTGACCACTGACACTGTGCGGTAAAGCGGCCTGTGAACTAGGAGCAAATCCTAAAGATAAAGCTAATATAGAAGCGCTAATAAGGGAAATTTTTAAATTCATCGTCGGTAATTCTCCATCTTGTGACGGGTGTAAAATAAGTCCTCATCGTGTTAATGATGGGCTGTACCCATAACCAATGAAGTTGCAGGTTTTATCGCCGTTTAAAATCATATGCTCTTCGTTGCGCTCAATCCCAATAGCAAGCTATTGCTCAATCACGCGCCTTGATCATCTAACTTTACCCAGACCCTAAATTCCTGCATTTTCATTGGTCACGAGTATATAAAAAGACTTTATCTTTAGTTATAAGTTCCCTTAACCTTGGTTAATTTTCTTTAACTTGGCTTTTATCCGGTGGGTTGATGATGCCACTGGCCCCTTTTACGTAATCACTGGGTTGTTGTTCTGGGGTTGGCTCCTGTTCTTTTTCAGCGGCTGGCTCTGGTTTAGGTTCAGGGACTTGCTCTGGTTCTAAAGGGGCGGTGGTACTTTCAACCGCTGGGCTTTCTTTTTGCTCATTGATATTAATTTCATGCTCAGCAGTTTCTTGATTTTCAATGAACAGTGGGGCGATGGTTGGTTCACTGTCTGGTAACAGGGTTTGTTGAGACGCGGCCATGTGTTGATAGATTTTGCTGTAATCTGTCGCCATTTTATTGAGTAAATCGGCGCTACTGGAAAAATGCTGTTCAACATCTTGTTTATATTGTTTTAGTTCATCTTGCAATTGCTGATTTTCTGCTGCTTGAATTTTACTCGGACCCTTATTTTTCATTTGGAAGTAACAAACGAAATAACCCAGTAGTGTTCCGACAAAAAAAACAATAATACTAATGATAGTCCAATCCATGATGTCCCCTATTTAAAAAAATAATCTCTGTGTTAACATTCTAATTATTAAGTGTAGTAGATATTACTATCTGCCCTAGTTAAGGAAAATTTTAATAGCCATGTCTGAGCTTACCCCGTTACAGAAGTATCAACAAGACCTGACCCGTGATGATTTTAGTTATGATAGTGCTCAAGAAAATGCAGTGCAACATTTGCAGCGTCTTTATGATCAACTAGTTGTTAGAACAAATCATCAACCAAGCTTAGTACAAAAAATCAGTCGTTTCTTTAAACCTAGTGCGAGTGAGCAAGATTTAAAGATTCAAGGCTTATATTTTTGGGGGGGAGTGGGACGTGGAAAAACATACCTCGTCGATACGTTTTTTGATTGTTTGCCGATCGAGCGGAAAATGCGGGTTCATTTTCATCGATTTATGCACCGTGTTCATCATGAGTTATCAAGTTTGCAAGGGGTGAGCGATCCATTATTGGTTATCGCTGATAAATTTTCTCAAGAAGCAGAGATTATTTGTTTTGATGAATTTTTTGTTTCGGATATCACTGACGCAATGATTTTGGGTGGCTTATTTGAGGCATTATTTGATCGTGGGGTTATTTTAGTCGCCACCTCTAATATCATTCCTGATGATTTATATCGTAATGGCTTACAGCGGGCACGCTTTGTACCTGCGATCGAGTTAATTAATCAGCACACGATTATTGTCAATGTTGATTCCGGCGTTGATTATCGCCTGAGAGCCTTAGAGCAAGCTGAGATATACCATCATCCGCTCGATAGTAGTGCCGATCAAAATTTATTAACCTATTTTAATCAACTCGCCCCGGAACCAGGTCATGATGTCGGAACGATTGAGATTGAGGGACGTGCCATTGATGTTCGCCTCGATGCCGACGGTGTGTTATTAGTTGATTTTAGAGCATTATGTGATGGACCTCGTAGTCAAGTCGATTATATGGAAATAGCTCGCTGTTATCACTCTATCTTACTCAGCAATGTTGAACAGATGGGGCAAGGCACGGATGATATTGCGCGTCGATTTATTGCAATGGTCGATGAATTTTATGAGCGTCGAGTTAAATTGATTATTTCGGCGGCAGTACCGATGGAGCAACTGTACACTCAGGGGCAGCTTAACTTTGAATTCAGGCGTTGCCTAAGCCGACTCCAAGAAATGCAATCCCACGAGTATTTAGCCGAACCGCATAAGCCCTAATATTAAGCACAATAAAAAAGTTAGTTTTATTATCAATTAACGGGTGATTTTTTGCCCGTCATCCTATATAATCCTGCCCCTGCCTACGTAAGTTGTTGTCTATTTTCCCATAGGCTCCAACACTCGCTTTCGAAAGTTACTCGAAGGGGTAAAATTCAAGCAACCTAGACATTGTTTTTAGGTTCTTTTATTTAAAGAGCAGAAAAACATAAATACGAATTAAATATTGGGTTTTATATAAATGAAAACTTTTAGCGCAAAGCCAGAAAGCGTAAAACGCGACTGGTACGTTGTAGATGCCGACGGTAAAACGTTAGGTCGTTTGGCTACAGAAATTGCTTCACGTTTACGTGGCAAGCACAAGCCTGAATACACTCCACATGTTGATACTGGCGATTATATCGTTGTTATTAACTGTGAAAAGATTACCGTTACTGGTGCTAAGCGAACTGATAAAGTTTACTATCACCATACTGGTTTTATCGGTGGTATTAAGTCTATCACTTTCGATAAGCTTCTTGTTAAAGCTCCTGAGCAAATTATCGAGAAAGCAGTTAAGGGTATGTTGCCAAAAGGTCCTTTAGGACGCGCAATGTTCCGTAAATTGAAAGTATACGCGGGTCCTGAGCATCAACATGCTGCTCAACAGCCTCAAGTTTTAGACATCTAATCCGGAAGATAAGCAAATGGCAGATAATCAATACTACGGCACAGGCCGTCGCAAAAGCTCAGTTGCTCGCGTTTACCTAACAGCAGGTAGCGGTAACATTACTATCAACAAACGTCCTTTAGACTCGTTCTTTGGTCGCCCAACTTCTTGTATGGTTGTTCGTCAGCCATTAGAGCTAGTTGAAATGACTGAAAAGTTTGATATCAACGTTACAGTTACTGGTGGTGGTACTACTGGTCAAGCTGGTGCAATCCGTCACGGTATTACTCGTGCACTAATGGAATTTGACGAGACTCTTCGTTCTGAATTACGTAAAGCTGGTTTTGTTACCCGTGATGCACGTAAAGTTGAACGTAAGAAAGTTGGTCTACGTAAAGCACGTAAGAAGCCACAATTCTCAAAACGTTAAAATTTTATTTTATGTTCAAAAAACCCAGCTTATGCTGGGTTTTTTTTTACTTGCATTTTGTTGGCTGATAATTGAACATTTCTGTTTTTTTTACCCAAACTGCTTGGCAAATTGATCTAAATCGTCAAGGATTAGCAAATTAATCAATTATATCGACTAAATAGCGATGATTTTTGGTCTGAAAATGCTTATAATTTGGTAACTTTATGTATCACACTTCAGTTTGATACAGAGCGATAGTCGAAAATTAAAATAACCGTAAATAAAAGTGTACTAAGTCACTTTGTTTTATTGTTTGTTAATCTGATTTTGTTAGGATTAATGGTCATTAAAATACTTGAAACTTAGTGCGCTTAACGAACATATTGACAGGAGATATGTGGATGAGTAGTGCGCCAGAAAATAATGGCCGTCGCCGCTTTTTAACCCTTGCTACGGCAGTGGTTGGTGGTGTAGGTGCTGTCGGTGTCGCTGTACCGTTTATTAAGTCATGGAACCCAAGTGAAAAGGCAAAAGCTGCCGGTGCTCCCGTAGAGTACGATGTCAGCAAAATGGCGCCTGGACAGTTAGTAAGGGTTAAATGGCGTGGTAAACCGGTATATGTGGTACGTCGAACTAAAGAAGTGTTAGCCGATTTAGAAAATGGTCATAACGATCAACTAAAAGATCCTGATTGTTCAGTTCCACAACAGCCTGATTATGCAAAAAATAGTTATCGTTCGTTGAACCCGGAATTTTTGGTTGCATTAGGTGTTTGTACTCACCTTGGTTGTGCTCCAACTTATCGTGCGGGTGATTTCAATGAGGTTGTGGAAGGCGTGAAGAATGGTTTCTTCTGTCCTTGTCATGGCTCAAAATTTGATATGGCGGGTCGTGTTTTCCAAAATGTTCCTGCGCCAACGAATTTAGTGATCCCACCACACATGTTTAACGGCGATTCAATGCTGTTAATTGGTGTTGATAAAGGAGATGCATAATGCTGACTAATTTAGTCAATTGGATCGATAAACGGATCCCAATGACCGATGCATGGAATAAGCATGTCGCTCAATATCCTGCTCCCGTAAACTTTAACTTTTGGTACTTTTTTGGATCGCTGGCGATGTTGGTTTTAGTCAACCAAATCCTAACGGGTATCTGGTTAACCATGAACTACACTCCTTCTGGCGAAGAAGCTTTTGCATCAGTTGAATACATCATGCGTGATGTTGAATATGGCTGGTTATTGCGTTATATGCATTCTAGTGGTGCCTCAGCCTTCTTTGTCGTGGTATATCTTCATATGCTGCGTGGCATGATGTATGGCTCTTACCAAAAACCACGTGAATTACTGTGGTTATTTGGGATGTTCATTTTCTTAGTGTTAATGGCTGAAGGTTTCATGGGTTACCTATTACCTTGGGGTAATATGTCATTCTGGGGCGCACAGGTAATTATTTCACTCTTTGGTGCAATTCCGGTGATTGGTGATGACCTAACACTGTGGATCCGTGGTGACTATGTTATCTCTGGTGCAACGCTAAATCGCTTCTTCGCGCTACACGTTATTGCATTACCATTGGTGTTAGTTATCTTAGTATTCTTGCATATCGTTGCGCTTCATGAGGTTGGTTCAAACAACCCTGAAGGTATCGAAATTAAGAAGAAAAAAGGTAGTATTCCTGAAGAAGAAAAAGCTCAATTTAAGTTCCATAAGCAATACACTGATAAATATGACATCGTTGATGCGGTACCGTTCCATCCGTACTATTCAGTCAAAGATATCATGGGTGTGGTTGGCTTCTTAATTATCTTCTGTTATGTGATTTTCTTTGCTCCTGAAGGTGGCGGTTACTTCCTAGAGAAGCCTAACTTTGAACCTGCTAATGCCTTGAAAACTCCTGAACATATCGCTCCAGTTTGGTATTTTGGTCCGTTCTACACCATTTTACGAATTATTCCTGATAAGTTAATTGGTGCTGGTGCAATGTTTGGCGCAATCGTGATGTTATTCTTATTGCCTTGGTTTGACCGTGGCACCGTGAAGTCTGTGCGTTATCGCAGTACTTTACATAAGATTAACCTTATTCAGTTCTGTATTTGTTTCTTTGCGTTAGGTGTTTTAGGGACGATGGCAGCCTCGCCAACGGCTAACCTAATTGGTACCATTGCGAGTATTGGTTACTTCGGTTACTTTATCGCTCTGTGGTTCTACTCTAAGAACGAGAAAACAAAACCATTACCCGAAAGGATTGCTCACTAATGAAAAAGCTAATAATTGCGCTAGTAACATTGCTTCCTGCGTTAGCATTTGCAAGTGGCGGCGGTGCTAATTTAATGCACGCACCAATCGATCCAACGGATAAAGCATCATTGCAAAACGGTGCTAAGTTGTTCATGAACTATTGTTTTGGTTGTCATGACACGCGTTACCAACGTTATAACCGCGTTGCTAAAGATTTAGGGATCCCTAAAGAGTTAATGATGGAGAACTTAATCTTTACTGGGGTTAAGGTTGGTAACTTAATGTATAACTCAGTGGAAGATGCTCAAGCCGGAAAATGGTTTGGTCAAGCGCCACCAGATTTAACCTTAGTTGCACGTTATAAAGGGACTGATTGGGTTTACACTTACCTCAAGAGTTTCTACGCCGATCCTGAACGTCCATTTGGGGTGAACAACATTCTATTTAAAGATGTTGGGATGCCGCATGTACTTCAAGACTTACAAGGTGTACCAACCTTGGTTGAAACTACTGATGAACATGGTCATGTCACTCGTAGTACCGTCACCGATAGTTCTGGTGAAATGAGCGATGATGAATTTGATATTGCTGTCAGAGACATTACCAACTTCTTAAACTATGCTGGTGAGCCAAGTAAATTGGAGCGTCAAAGCACAGGTAAGATGGTGATTGGCTTCTTATTCATCTTGTTTATCTTAACGATTTTCTTGAAGAAAGAATATTGGCGAGATGTTCACTAAGTCTAACGACTAATTTAGTGAAATAAAATGGAGGCGAAAGCCTCCATTTTTGTTTTTTATCGTTAACCCTAGACACTTTTTATTCAGTTTACCCATTAACGGTCAATAAGCTGTTATAATATGCGGTCGTAGATTAGCGTATTAATTAATTTTGGAGAATACCGATGGCCGTAACTGCCAATAAACGTTCAGTGATGCAGCTGTTTTCTGGTTCAATGGATATGGAGAGCCATCAGGTTCGCATCGTGCTTGCAGAAAAAGGCGTTAATGTTGAAATAAAGACCGTTGATCCTGATAACTTGCCTGAAGCACTGATTGAAATAAATCCATATAACAATGTGCCAACATTAGTTGATCGTGATTTAGTGTTATATAAAGCTGATATTGTAATGGAATATTTAGATGAGCGTTTTCCTCATCCGCCATTAATGCCTGTTTACCCGGTAGCTCGCGCTCAAAGCCGTTTAATGATGCACCGAATCAAAAAAGATTGGTACTCTCTCGTTGAGACCATTATGCTTGGTGGTTCAAAGAGCGATGCTGCACGAAAGCAACTTAGTGAAGAATTAACCGCTATTGCGCCAATTTTTGCTGAAGCTCCTTATTTCATGAGTGAAGAATTCAGCTTAGTTGATTGTTGTTTAGCTCCATTATTTTGGCGTTTACCAGAGCTAAAAATTGAATTAACCGGTAATGGTAGTAAAGAGTTACGTTTATACATGCAGCGTGTATTTGAACGTGAGTCATTTCAAGCATCACTAACCGATCCTGAACGTGAAATTCGTTTAAACTAGTTTTTAAAGGTGTTGTACTGATGGAAATGGGTCCAAATCGTCCATATTTGTTACGAGCTTTCTATGAGTGGTTACTCGATAATGAGTGTACTCCTCATTTGGTTGTTAATGCGATGATTCCCGGTGTTATCGTGCCGGTTGAACATATTAAAGACGGTCAAATTGTGTTGAATATTGCACCTTATTCAGTGGGTGATTTTGACTTAAATAATGAGCAAGTCAGCTTTAGTGCTCGCTTTGGCGGTAAGCCTTTTCAGTTAGTTATTCCAATGGCTGCTGTTGTCGCGATCTATGCCCGTGAAAATGGTGAGGGCACGATGTTTGAAGATGAAGAACACTATCATTTGGATAATTTGTCAGATACCTCAATCGCTGGCTTAACCAGTGTTGAGAGTGTTGAAGAGCCAGTGGTAACCACACCGAAAAAAGATCGAGGATTTTTGAAAGTCGTTAAATGATTTTTAAAAGTGAATAAAAAAGGCCGATGAATTTATTTCATCGGCCTTTTTTTATCTAACTCTGTAATCACATCCGATTATTGGTATTCAAATGCCTTGGTTACTTTAGTAACACCGTCAATGTTACGGGCTATTTCGGTCGCTTTGTTCGCTTCAACTTCGCTGACTAAGCCGAGCAAAAAGACCTCGCTATTTTCCGTCACAATTTTGATGTGACTATAAGGAAAGCTATTGTCGCTAGCCATCGCGGTTTTTATTTTGGTGGTTAACCATGAATCATGAGTACGGGTGCTTATTTTACTGGGGTTACCAATGCGTATTTGGTTATGTAAGCGGGTGACATTGGGGATTTGCTTTAAAAGCTTAATCGCCTTGTCTCGTAACATTTCGTTAGGTGCTTGACCAATGGCTAATAAAGTTCTGTTATAGCTAATAATAGACAGGTTAGTATGCTTGTTGATTTGCGGATCGGCAGCAATAAGCTGGTTTGCTTTTATTTCAATCCCTTCATCTTCAAGTTGAGCGGCCGTAGTTCTGCGGTCATTGGCAATCATTGCGGCACCAACGGTACCTATCACGAGCGCGGTAACACAACCTTGCAAGGTCAAAAGAGTGAGCAATACTAAAGTGATTTTGGTCATTTTAGAACTGAAACTGTTCATGATTGCTGTTCTTCCTCTTGTGGAAATAGGGTACGGTCAATCGCATCACAGAGGCAATGTATGACTAATAAGTGGACTTCTTGAATTCGTGCGGTACTGGTTGATGGAACACGAACTTCCACATCGTTGACACCTACTAGGCCAGCCATATCACCGCCGTCTTTGCCTGTTAATGCGACAATGACCATATCTCTGCTTAATGCTGCTTCCATTGCTTTAATGATATTTTTTGAATTACCACTGGTCGAAATGGCTAATAAGATGTCGCCAGGTTGGCCTAATGCTCTAATTTGTTTTGAAAAAATTTCACTGTAACTATAGTCATTGGCGATTGATGTGATGGTTGAACTATCAGTGGTCAGCGCGATCGCTGGTAAACTCGGGCGTTCGGTTTCATAACGGTTTAATAGTTCTGATGAGAAATGTTGCGCGTCACCCGCGCTGCCACCATTACCACAGGTTAAAATTTTACCGTCGCCTAATAAACAAGATACCATCATCATCGCTGCTTTTTCGATTGATGGTGGTAAAGTCTCTAGGGCATCAATTTTTGTTTGAATACTTTGGGTACAACATTCTTTAATGCGTTCTAACATCGGGCTACCTTAGTGGTTATTTTTAATTGGGAAAAGCATTCTTGACCCATTGTAGTTCAAAAGGGGCTATTGCACCTGTAATAGCGACCACATCAAAGCGGCTCGCAACGTGTTCAAAATTCAAATCATTAACCAAACAATAATACATCGCGGTTTTTATAATTTTTTTCTGTTTAGTGGCACTAACACTGGCGATGGCACCACCGAACTTCGTGCTGGCTCGGTATTTTACTTCGACAAAAACCAAAGTCTCATTATCTGACATTATGAGATCAATTTCACCGACTCTAGCATTAAAATTATCACAAACTGGTACTAACCCACGCTTTTGGAGGTGAGTTTTAGCCATTTGTTCAAATTTTTGCCCCTGTGCTCGCATGATTGATATTACCCTTGAGGAACTAAACGCCCTCGTTGATATTGTGCCCAGCTTAATTGGCGAATGATTTTATGGTTGGGTGCCAAACTCAGTAAGCCACTAAAACCTTCCAATTTAAACTGCGGAAAATACTCCATTTGTGCTAAGTAATTAACCAGTTGATAAGCATCATAGCCCATGGCGAATAATCGCAGTTGATTTTGCTTTAATTTAGGCCACAATTTCTTTATTGATTGCGGATTCAATTTGTTATCCCGTAATTGTAATAACCAAGGTAACTCACTAACGTGCAATAAATTAAGGTCATTGGTCGAGCGTTTTCTTTTTAGATGTTCGTTACCAGTTGAACCGACATAGGTCGCGACTTGGTCAGCAAACTCACTGACCGTGACATCGATAGATGGCTTAAGCATACTAGTTTGTCTAGGGTTTGCGACTAAATAAATAGCATCAATGTCACGGCGTGAGCGAGTTTTACTTTTCATTTTACTGCCGACCATTAACCGTAATTGATTGATTCTGACTTGTGACTTGTTAGTTTCAAATAATCGTTCAACTGTTAACTTTAGCTCTTTATCGTTATTAAAAAAGAATGTTTCAACGGTTGTTTTCTGCTCGTTGTTTTGATTTAATTGCTGCCATCGTTGATTGAAAAGTTTGGCAATTTTATGACCGTTGGCATTATTAGGGGCAATAATTGCTGGGCTTTTCTTCCCTGAATTAAAAATATATTCACTGCCTTGAATCGCTTCGCTTTCCTTGTCTAAAGAAAAGTAATAGTGGCCATTCTGGGGCATGCTATCAAGGGTTAAATCGGGTGCTTGGTTTAGAAATAAAATTGGGGTCTCTGATTGAATCTGACTAACAATGGCGACATTTTTTTTCAGCAATGGTCCAATAATAAATTGGGCACCTGCAGCTTGAGCTTGTTCAAAGGCTGATTGAGCCCCCTTTTCGGTGTCAATGATAATTAATTCAGGGGCTAATTCATGGCTTAACAAATTACTAATAATGCCATTTTGAATAACCTTACCTAAGCGCTGATAACGACCGGTTAGTGGCAATAATATGGCAATTTTCTGTGGTGAGTATGGCGTAATGTTTAAGGCTTGGTTTAAGCTTTTTGGCAAATTGTTCACCGCTGGATGACTCGGATAATTGAGTCGCCACTGATCTAAGACTTGGCTGAGTTCGTTAGGTGACATTGCGGCACTTTTAGCGTTAATGACTAAAGCTTGCCAGCCATTAAAATGATTGATATTAGATTGAGCATCAGCTAATTCATCCTGTGGTAAAGACGAAAGTAGTTGCCAAACCTGTTGATGGTTAAGAGTAATTATTTGATAATCAACTAAGTAATTACTAAGGGAAATTTGGCTGATTGCAGCGGCTAATGGTTGCTCTAAATGCTGCTGTAATATTGATTTTTGGCGATAAAATTGTTGCCAACGCTCGGCAGGAAGCTGCCAGCTGCTATTTTCTGTTAAGCTAGTCAGTGCCTGTTGGTAGTCCGCTGTTAATAGATATAGTTCACTGGTGAGCAATTGATGCTCTAAAGTTTGGTCATCACCCAGAGGTATTAAACGCTTGAGAATTTGCTGGGCGGCCATGAGATTATTTTGCTTGATATAGGCACGAGCCGCTAACAATAGGTAGCTCGATTTATGTGGCTTGTTAGCAACAGAGGCTAATCCTAAATAATGTTGCGCATTATGGGTAACGGTACCGAGTTCGATGTTCACTTTGTTTTGTTTTGTTGGTTTATTGGTACTACCACAACCGCCAATCGCCACCACAAGCGCTAAAGCGATAACATATTTCTCAAGCCATTTTACTCGGATAAGTTTAAACACGTTTACTCCCTCTGATATAATATACCGCTATATAATAGCAATCACATTCTAGCTTGTATGCTTTAATTTATACTAGCTATAAAATTATACAATTATTCATTTAGGAATTTCGATGGAATCAATATCAGCAAAGTTATATATCGTGCCAACGCCCATTGGAAATCTTGGTGATATCACACTACGAGCCCTTGAGGTGTTAAAGCAAGTTGATATCATTTGTGCCGAAGACACCAGACATAGCGGTAAATTACTCAGTCATTATGAGATCAAAAATAAGACGATGTCGGTTCATGATCATAATGAACGAGCTCGCGTCGACACATTAGTGGCTAAGTTAGCCAATGGTGAGTCTATTGCGTTGATTTCTGACGCTGGGACGCCACTGATAAGTGATCCTGGTTATCACTTAGTTAATGGCGTTCGTGCCGCAGGTTTTGATGTCGTGCCATTACCGGGACCGTGTGCGGCAATTACGGCGCTCAGTGCCGCGGGTCTACCGACCGATAGATTTTGTTTTGAAGGTTTTTTAGCCTCAAAATCTGCCGCGCGTACCACCCAATTAATGCGATTGCAGGCTGAGCCTCGCACTATGGTATTTTATGAATCGCCACGACGGATCTGTTACACCATCGAAGAGATGATTGCAGTGTTTGGTGGTGATCGTCATATTGTGATTGCGCGAGAAGTGACTAAGACCTTTGAAACGATTCACGGTGATAATGCCAGTGATTTATTAGTTTGGCTCAAGTCCGATGACAATAATCAGCGCGGCGAAATGGTGGTGATGGTTGCTGGCTATAAAGCACAAGATGACGAAATTGCACCTGAAGTCATCGAGGCTTTAAGGCTGCTTGTGACTGAACTACCTTTGAAAAAAGCCGCTGGGCTAGTGGCTAAACTTTATGATCAGAAGAAAAATTCTCTCTACAAACTCGGACTAGAATTAGGCCTTTAATGGCTGATCAATTAATTTCATCGCTTCAATATTGATAATACCAGAGCGATTAAGGGTCACTTTAAACCGTTGCAGTTGCTGTGGCCCTTTTTTATTGCTTTGCACCAGCACTAAATTAATTTGATAACGTCGTTCGACCGCTTGTTGGCTAATTTTGTTGTTGTCTAAACTATATAAACGTCCTTCGCCTTTTTTCAAGAAACGGACAAAAGGGGTTAAGTTAAAGAGCATTTGCTGTTTAATTTCACCATAACCCGGTAAAAACTTTTTTGCGATAACTTTGGTATCACTTCTAAAATGCAAGAGTTGGGCGGCTTGTCTATTTTGCTGGCGGCGTTTATTAAATAAGCTACTGACATAATTAGGCAGTCTTTTATGGTTAATATATTCAAGCCACAGGGTTTGACTGGCAATACGATTTTTGGTGGCATTATTCATGAACACATTCTGCCATTTCGGGAGACCGCGTTGAATACGACGCCAAATTAATCCGGTGATTTCATCTTTAAATATTTCACGTAAACCATAAATTACGCCTAATATGGCAATTAATACCATGGTTATTTCAGTGAAACTAGAGCGGGCGTTTAGTACTAGTGTCATCACAAAAGCCATGATAATGGCAGTCACGGTGCCGCGTACCATGCGTTTTAAGTTAGTGTTAAGATGACGAGTTTCTTTTTGGAATACCACGCCATATTCAATTAAACGCTGTAATAGGCGCATTTTATTAGTGATTCGATTCGGATCATTGAGTGTGACTTGTGAGTTATATTGCTTTTGGTCGCGATAGTCATTTTCGCGACGGCAAAATTCAATAATTAATTCTCGTTGATCTGAATATTCGCTACTTTTTGGCCCTTTGGTTAATAACATTAAAAACGATTGTTCGACATGCCAACTCAAGTAATTATCGGCATTTTCAAAAAATGGACTAAGTTTTTTATCTTTAGGAGTATAACGGCGTAATTTTTTTAATAAGCCGCCTATTTGTTCCGAAATCTCGATAGTTTGAGTAAAAAACTGATCGGCCTCTTTAATTTTTAAAGTTGCCTTAATATCGACGTCTAACGCAATCCTGATTTGGAAAGAGTACAGATTAAGGTTAACCCGATAGTCATCCTGTTGACCTTTTTGCTGACTGATAAAGCGGCTTTGGACCAAAGGTAAATGCAGTTGCGCCGAATAATAGGCACAACGACTCTTAATGCTGGAGTGGAAATAACTTTCTTCATTGAGTGTCGTCGAGCTTATACCCATTTCAACGGGCAGCGAAAAATATAAATCAAGCCGCTGGTAGTCTTGCGGCAACATTTGATGGCTAATAATTATTGATAAATTTTCGTCTTGCTCTAAAGATATGTTATTCACTAACGCTGATTTCCTCTTGATAGTTGTTCATATAATCAATGGTTAAATTACTGAGTACTTTAACGCCTAAGCTTAATGCGTTGTCGTCGATGACAAAATTAGGTGTGTGATGACCTGCCGTTTGTGCAAGGGGAGTCTTGGGGTTTTTCCCCCCGACAAAAAGATAGAGCCCAGGCACTTTTTGTTGAAAAAACGAGAAGTCTTCAGCGCCTAATACTGCCTTGGTTTCTATCACATTATCAAGGCCAGCCGTGGCTTGCAAGGTTGGCAGCATTTGAGCCATCAATTGATGATTATTAAAGGTCACTGGATAATTAAAGCCATTGGGTAAGAAAATCTCAACAGTGGCATTCATGCTTTTTGCAATATAAGTCGCTTTACGACGAACCGCGGCTAAAATAAGCTCCCGCGCTTGATCGTTTAGGGTACGAATGGTGCCGACCAGTTCAACTTGATTAGGAATGATGTTAGAACGATTACCCCCATGAATACTACCTATGGTAATGACCGCTGCATCGTCAATTAATTTAAGTTCACGACTAATAATTGTTTGTAAGCCCATAATTATTTGCGCTGAAGTGACTACCGGATCAACACTTAACCAAGGGTAAGCGCCATGGGACTGTTTACCTTTAACGATAATTTTAAAGGGATCGGCGGCGGCCATAATACCACCTTTGCGGTATTTGATTGTACCGACATCAGTTTGAGAATTAATATGAATTCCAAAGATTACATCCACCTTGGGTGAATTTAAAACTCCTTCTTTAACCATTAACTCAGCCCCACCTTTTTCCCCTTTGGGCGCACCTTCTTCGGCGGGTTGAAAAATGAATTTGACCTTGCCTTTAAGCTGGTCTTTCATTTTGACTAAGACTTGAGCGGCGCCCATTAGCATGGCGGCATGAGTATCATGACCACAGGCGTGCATCACACCCACTTGGTTTCCGTTGTATTGTGTGGTGACTGTTGAAGCAAAAGGTAGGTTGGTGATTTCAGTAATCGGTAGGGCGTCAATATCGGCGCGTAGCGCGACCACAGGACCTGATCGTCCGGTATCTAAAATTGCGACTACGCCAGTGTGAGCCACACCTGTAGTGACTTTAAGTCCTAATCTTTTAAGATAACGAGCAATATATTTAGCAGTTTTAAATTCACGATTCGATAATTCAGGGTGCTGATGAAAATGATGACGCCATTTAATAACTTGTGGTTCAATCGCTTGGGCTAAGGTATTGACCAGCTCTGGATTAATTAACATCATTTCGCTGTTAGCATAGCTAACGTTGGTTAATGTCGCGGTTAGTAATACCATGGCTAATCTTTTTTTCATCAAACGACTCCCTGAGATAATTTAGTTAGTGATCACGGCAACCGCATTATAATCTAGATATCGGCACATATTACGCACACACGCCGTGAATACGTCCATGTAGGCTCGATTTTTCATCCCTGAAAAATAATGTTTGCTCCACATGTACCGATATCTCTAGCAGTATCGAGTATTTTATTTAAACGCTCTTGGCGTGAGTTAGTGTTTAAACTATAACATTAGTTGCTTGCTGTTCAATATCAGCTGGCTATAATGTCAGATTGTCTTTCTAATCATCAATCATTACAGGTATTGCCAATGCACAGCGGTTCTTTTCAGTTGCTCCGAATTATTATTATCGACAGCTTTTGGCGTGGTAAAATTAACGAACTTGATTTTAGTGGCCACACCCAGCTGGAGGGCACTAACGGCGCGGGTAAAACCTCATTAATGCGACTGTTACCTTTGTTTTATGGCATGCGTCCGAGCGATATTGTCAGTAAAGTTGATCAATCGAAAAATTTCATCGACTATTACCTACCGCGAGAGTCGAGCATGCTGGTTTATGAATATCAGCGTCCTAGTGTTGGTTCTGCGACGGCACAAATTTGTCAAATGATCGCATCGAGTGATGGCCGCGGTGTTCAATTTAAGTTGATTGATGCTCCTTATCATAGTGAGTTTTTTATTGGTGAGGATAGCAAGCCGCTGCGGATCAAAGAGATCGTTAATAAGTATCAAACTCAGTTAAGTAATGTTCATAGTTCTAATTTTTTACGGGTTGATCAATACCGCCAAGTGATTCAAAAACTTCGTAGTGGCCAAAAAAACAAAGAAATTAAACAATTACAAAACCGCTATAGCCTTAGCCATACGCCTTGTCCCCACATTGACAAAGTGGTTAACGGTACCATTGAAAAGAATTTAGATTTTGATGCGGTTAAGCGAATGTTGGTTTCTATTGTTGAGGATTATATTGCCCGCAGTGATATTACGGGTTCGAAAGAATACATGCAGCTTAACAAGGATGAAATATCTCAGTGGCTAAATGATATTCAAGCGAGTCGCAGCGTCCAGAAAGTCGCTAGCAAAATCGCGCTATGGAAAGAAGATTTTATTGTATTGGAAAACTTGTTAACTAAGCTAAAACATTTGGCGGCTTTGACTGACCAATACAGTGCTAGCGCTGCAGAAGAAGCGAAAAAATTCATTGAACAGCGTAAACAAGCCTTAGGTGCTCGTGATAAATACCAAGCGCAGCTCGATCAATTACAAGCGACATTACAAAGTGAAATTAAACAGTTAAGCCGTGAGATTGAGAGTGATCAATCTTTTATTGATAAACTGGATCAAGACAAACAAGACTTTGATGACGATGACGCGCCCAGTTACCAATTAAGAGCGGACAATAAAAGCCAGTATTTGACCCGGTTAGCCGATGTTAATCAGATTATTGCCACCTTTGAAGGTGAAATAGCCAATATTGGGGCTAAATTCGAAGGGTTAATTGCAAAGTTAGATCTTGATAGTTCAAAACACAATGCTAAACAGCAGGAGCTGATTGCCGACATTACTCAGCAAGCGAATGCTAAAGCTAGTGAATTTGAACAACAATATCAAAGCCAGAAAGATCAATTAATGGCACAGCAACAACAGCAGTTTGTCAATCTAAGTAATCATCAGACTGAGCTTGAGGTGACCCTCAAAAATAACCAGCAATTGGTTAAATCGGTTCATTTACCCAATGAACTCAGCGAAAAACGTCAACAATGTGATGCCGCCTTACAGTACGCGCAACAAACTTACAGCGAACAATTACAGCAGCAAAGTAGCCAAGAGCTTCACTTAGCTAAATTGAGCGCTCAACGTGAACAAGCGTTACATCAGTTAACCGCTGATAAACGCCAGCAAGATGAGTTAGCAAAAGATTATCACCTAATTTCTGAGCAAATTAATCCACAAGTTGGCTCACTGCATCACTATCTCGATGAGCATGCTAGCGAGCAGCTGTGGCATGACAATATTGGGCGAGTTTTATCGCCACAATTATTATCTCGCCATGATTTAAGCCCTGAGTTCAAGCATGAGTTAGAGCAAGCCTCGTCATCTATTTTTGGTTTAAGCATCGATTTAGCACAACTGGCCGACGATAACGCCCTGTCACTCAGTGAAAGTGAACTACGGGATCAAGCTGAAAAAATTAACCAAAAATTAATGGCTCAAATGGACCAGGTTAGCCAGCAAGAACAGCTAATTGGCGAACAAAATCAGTCGATTATAGAGCAAGAAACACTGATTTTAAGCACTAAACAACAAACGTTACGCTTAAATAAAGACATCGAACAATTGCAGCAACAATCAGAACGTAATGAAATTGAGTGTCGTCAAGCGTTGATCAAGGAACAGCAGCAGTTTGAGCAAGTGATCGAACAATTGATCGGGCAACTTAATAAAAATAAGCAACAGCAACAGGATTTTAACCAACAAAAGTCTGAGGATCTCCATCAGCTCAATAATCAATTACTCGAAAATAAAATGGTGATTGAAAGTGATTGCTCAAGCCAATTAGACACCATTAATGACCAACTAACCAGCTATAACCAGCAGCAAAAAGAATTACGAAAAGGATATTTGCAGCAACGTAAAAAAGCGATTAATGAGCGTGATCCTGACGGTGAAATAGATAAATGTATTCAAGAGCAACTAAGCCTCAATAAATCGGTTGAACAATGTGATGTTTTTGCTAACAAGGCACGTACTTATCAAAACTTTATTGAGATGAGTTTTAGTCAACGTGAACCGCTAGTGATTAAAAACAATCAACGTCAATTAGCGTTAAATCAATTAAACGATAAGTTAGTCACCGACAGTCAGCAGCTAAACCTTGAGTTGCGTCGTACCAAAGATAGTATTAAGCGAATTAAAGAGTCGATTGCTAAAAATGACGATTTGTTAGTGTGCTTGGCTCAGGGTAAAAACCAATGTGATGGCTTAGAAATTGTCGCCGCCATTGATCCGCAAGCTAATACATTTCAGCCTGATATGGTGCCGCGTTTTATTGAGCAAGATACCAGCAACTACCGCAGTCACAAGGATCGACTCAATAAAGACATTAATGGTTTTAGTGAAAAATTCCGTCGTAACCATGCGGGTAGTCAGCTCTATGTTAATTGGGTGACCTTAGTCGCTGACAATGATCAGTATCAGGGCAGTGAAACGGTGTTTAAATACAAAAATGCCATTGGTGATTTACTCTCGACCGCCGAGCAATTACAGCAATCTACGGGTCAGCTGATTGATGTAAACGCGATTAAGATTGATGAATTTTATAAGCATTTAACTCACTTCAAAAAAGAGATCAATCGAGTCGGTCGCAAGTTGTCGGATAATGTCACGGCGTTAGCGCAGTTTGAGGCGTTAGCTGAAATTAATATTAATACTATCTCTAAAATCGAAATGCTCGATTATTGGAGTCAATTAAAGAACTTTTCTGAAAGTTACGACATGTTACGCGATGATCTTAATGATCCTAATCGCGAAGTGCCGGAAGAATTGATTAACTCGATGCGTGAATTATCTCGGGTTCTACCTGCCGAAGGTGTATCGCTGGAACATCATGAGTTATTTGATATTGAATTTGTGATCACCGAAAAAGGTGAAGTTAAACGTGCTCGTAATGCCCGGCAGTTGAAAAAAATCAGTTCAACTGGACTGTCTTATTTAGCGATGTTGTCATTATTTGCCGGTATTTTATCAATGCTGCGAGGTAGTAATGAGCATCCAACTAGCGTCATTCTACCGGTTGATGAATTAGGGGAGTTAGCGGCGGAAAACATCGATTTATTACTGAAAATGTTCGCTCAAAACTCGATTGTGATGTTGTCGGCTTCACCCTCGACCGATCGTCATATTTTATCGCTCTATCAACGTCATTATAAAATTAAAGACAGTAAGCTATATCATGCCCACATCCCACAATCTCGTCTCGATCAGTTATTAGCTCAGCGTAAACAAGATTTAAGTCAAGCGCAGTCAGAATTCCAGGGAACAGTATCGCAGGAGTCATCATTATGATATTTAAACAAACCATTGAAGCGTTGCTGACAGGGATGGTTATTTGTGAAACTGCAGATAACGACTTATTCCAATATTTGGAGGCCGATAGCAATAAAGAGCGGGTGAGTGATTTTTTATCTAACCTCGATCGTCAGCTTAGTTATTTGGATAGCGCCCAAGCATACTATTGCACCTACAATAGTGTCGATAGTAGCAATAAATCCGACATTAGTAGCTTGTTTGGCGAAGTTCGTAGTTATTTTCGTCCGTTAGTCGAATGGCTCGATATTCACTTAGTGGCCACCGGCAGTGATACGCCGCTGCGAGCCAAAGATATCGTCAATATTAATGAGTTATTTGAAGCGTTTGAACATGACCAAACACTGACGGAACAATTGCGCCGATTAACCACGATGCGGCCGTTTAAAACTAGTAAAATTGAGCCGCGAGAGCAGTTAGTGACTATTTTTTCTAAGCTTGAAGAACTAGGCTACTTTGTTCGAAAATCTGCTGGTAGTAGTCGTTATTATGCGACGGCCCGTTTTGATTTAATTTATCTGCTGATTGAGTTTCTAAACGATAGCGAAAAACTGCAATTGCCCGAAGAGCATCAAAGCAGCCAAGAGGAGTTGTTGCTTTAATGAGTGGATTTGATAGTGAACATGTCGCCAGTCTATTGCGTCAACTCGGTCAGCATGATCAGCTGATCGCACAGGCTTATGTCCAAGGCTATATCAGTAGCGATGATAGTAATGTTAATCAGTTAAGTAGCTTACATAAATCGGGTATTTTACGTCCCGACGAAGACGCCGGTGATTATCGTACCTCAGCTGATATTAAGCAGATGCTTAATCGCCTGATGCGCCAACAGCGTGGTTATCGCCAAATGAGCGATATGGGGAAGGTTATTAATGCCTTAAGTGACAGCGTTACCGATTATCGCGATGCAATTGAGCAACAACAACTTGATGATGCTGATTATTATCTCGAGCAGTTAGACGATTTACTCTACGACACAAAAGATAGCTTTTCCGGTAGTCTCGATAACATGCACTATGCCATTACCAGCCAATTTGGTTTTGTCTCGACCTTGAGTGCCAAGGTTCGTGAAAATGAAAAAGCGCTGAACTATGCCCAGAAATTATTACTAGAACTGAAGCAAATTGATCCCAACGTTTGTTACCAATGGATTGATTGGGCCTGTCCCAGTGAATTAGCGCGTAAAGTCACTGGTTTTATTGAATGGTTCCATCGGGTGTTAGATCGGTTGGCCCATATCATTGATAAAATGCGGGTCAGTTTATTTCGATTACGCCAAGATGAAAAGCAAGCCAATCAATTACGCGGGATGGCACGTTATTTACGGGCCCATCCTGAGTTTGAGATTGATCCGCAATTGTATGATGCTGAACATTTACCGCAGCAGCTTAAGTTTTCACCGCCATTACCTTTGCGCAGTTATGTCGATGTCCGTAATACCGGTCTTGAATCTGATTTAATTGAGATTGTGCAGTCATTACGTAAAGCTTCGGTGACCGCTTTGGTTAAGGAGCGTGACAGTTGTGAAATAAGCGTCGAAGCGATTGAAGAAATTGCCTATGACTATGACTTTTTCGAGCAACAAGTTGAATTACTGTTTGAACATAGCATCATTAATAATGTTGGCTGTTCAGCCCTTGAATATTGGCAACAACATCAGCCATTATGGCAACAACAAGCACAAGATATGGCGCCAAAATCGTGGATTGAGTTGGTCTTTAGTTGTTACTGCAAGTTAACTAACGATCAACAACAAGGATTAACCATTCACATGAAAGGGCGGGTTGTTGACGGCACTAACAATAACTTTACCTTTACCGATGTCGTGATTGAACCCAATGGCGATTGATGATCAACAGGTAATCGAGTTCGCACAGCGAATTTACCAACGCTTTACCAAAGATAATATCCTGACGGCATCCGCATCGGCGATTGCCTGTTTTATTGCCCAAGAATATCATTTTGGTGATTATGACCCGCAGCGAGGATTAAGTTTCACAGCGCTTGATTTAATTCGGCTTAATGCCAGTATTGAAAAGAGTACCGGATGTAACCCAGCCTTTTTACCGGCTAAAGCGGCCGACAAAAGCCGAATCGAAAACTCTAAAGATAATTTCAGTACTAAAAAACATACCTCAGCGGTCACCCAAGGTTTTGTGTTGGTAAATTGCTTAGCGACACTGAAAATAAATCAACAATCACAGCGCTTACCAGCGATTAATAGTTTAGGGATTTATATTAACGCCAGTGATGTGCTATCGATTGAACATCAGCAAATTGTGCTGGTGGAAAATCTCGCGGTGATGGCCGCTTTGGCACAACTTAAATTACCCGCTGATGTGTGTGACCCATTGTTTGTCTATCGTGGTGATATTAAGCCAGAACAAAATACCAGTAGCGCCTATCAATTTTTTCGCCAATGGTCGGGCTCCCATCAATTGATTTGTTTTAGTGATTTTGATCCCGCGGGGATTGTTATTAGCAACGGTTCATCAGCTCTGGATTGTTTAATACCATCGACATCGAGTTGGGATTATATTTTTACGGTTGAGTTAAAGGATGTTGAAGAAAATTGGTGGAAAAAAAACCCAAAAAAGGCGGTACAAACACTGTGTAATAAGCAACTGATATCACCAGTATTGGTTGCTGGTTTCACGAGAATGGGTCACTATCGACGAACTTGGCAGCAGGAACATATGATCAGCCATCAGATACCTTTAACCTTGGTAAAGGTTAAAGGTTAACGGATTATTAATCTCGCTTAAAAACGTGCTGACATCGAAAAACCAATCATCGTATAACCCGAGCGATAGTTACTGGCTTTCGCATCAAATCTTAAGCCCCAATGTTTAGCAAATTGAAAATCAAAAGCAAGACCTGCAATGGCAGCTGTTTTTCGTTGTGAACTTTTTTCTTGAGTGGAGGCATCGCGGCAATGATAGCGGCTAAACCAACCATTACTTGAATAATCGCTACAGCTTTGGGTTTCTATTCTCTCGTGACCGACAGTAACGCCGCCATTAAGCATAAACGACCAACGTTGCGATAATGGAATACGGTATTGTGCTTCTATGTTATAAAACGTGACACTGTAATCAACATCTAGTAGTTGATTATTGTTATCAATCCCTTGGCTATCACAGAATAGCGAGCAGGAACCCAGCTTTGGCGAAACTTGCAAAGCAACTGACCATGTTGGGGTAAATTGATAAGCCACTGATGCGGACACTAACGTATCAAAAATATCCGAAGAAGAATCAAGTTCAACATGCTGATAATTAAAATTACTCATATTAATCGAAGCGACGCCAGCATTAATCTGCCAAAAGGGGTCGAAAGCTTTAGTTGTGGTTGCTAAAAGTGGGGCGCTAGCGATAGAAAGTGCTAATAATAAAGCTGTTTTTTTCATTTTAAGACCAAAAGTTGAATGATTTTATAGCAATCTATCATATTAATTAGTTCTCATTCAACAGGCCCTAGTATTGTTTTGTGATTGTAGCAAGAATAATTTGCTTAAATTGGTCAGTATTAGATAATACGGTTATACATTTTTAATCATGGTTCAATATGGCACAGCAAGAGTTTAAACCGCGTAACAAAAAATTTGAGAAACATGACGCGCAAGTGGAGGCACTTAAGGTTCCTCCTCATTCGTTGGAAGCTGAGCAGTCGGTACTCGGTGGCTTAATGCTCGATAACGAGGCATGGGATCGCGTTTCTGAATTGGTGGTTAGTGAAGATTTTTATCGTAAAGATCACCGCACTATTTTTAAATTCATGGCTAACTTAATTGAACGTGGTAACCCGATCGATCTGGTGACCTTGTCTGAAGCACTGGAACGTGAAAATGAACTGGATGCTGTTGGTGGCTTTGCTTACATCGGCGAAATGGCCAAAAACACGCCAAGTGCGGCGAACATCTCAGCCTATGCGACTATTGTACGTGAACGTGCGGTAGTCCGCGATATGATTAGCGTTGCTAATGAAATTGCGGAAGCAGGCTTTGAACCGGAAGGGCGTGATAGTGCCCAGCTGCTGGATTTAGCGGAAAGCAAAGTATTTAAAATTGCAGAAAAGCGTACTAATGCTTCGGAAGGCCCCCAAGATATTAAGCATATTTTAGCCTCAACCGTTGATAAAATCGAAGAGCTTTATAATAACCCCCATGATGGTATTACTGGTATTTCTAGTGGCTATGGCGATTTAGATAAAATGACCGCCGGTTTTCAAGATTCTGATTTAATTATTATTGCCGCCAGACCATCGATGGGTAAAACCACCTTTGCAATGAATATTGCCGAATATGCGGCAATGAATGAAGACAAGCCTGTGGTTATATTCTCGCTCGAGATGCCCGCCGAATCAATCATGATGAGAATGCTGGCTTCATTAGGCCGGGTTGATCAAACTAAAATCAGAACCGGTCAATTAGAAGATGATGATTGGGCACGAGTTTCATCGACCATGGGCTTATTACTTGAACAAGGTAAAATGTACATTGATGATTCGTCAGGTTTAACGCCAACCGAAGTGCGCTCACGTTCACGACGCATAGCTCGTGAGCATGATGGTATTGCGATGATTGTGATTGATTACTTGCAATTGATGCAAGTACCAGCCTTGTCAGAAAATAGAACCCAAGAAATTTCCGAAATATCACGTTCGTTAAAATCCTTAGCTAAAGAATTAAAATGTCCAGTGATTGCGCTATCACAGCTTAATCGTGGTTTGGAGCAACGTGCTGATAAACGACCAATTAACTCTGATTTACGTGAATCAGGTGCGATTGAGCAGGATGCCGATTTAATCATGTTTATTTATCGTGATGAAGTTTATAATGATGACAGTCCTGACAAAGGCAGCGCAGAAATTATTATTGGTAAGCAGCGTAATGGCCCGATTGGTAAATGTCGTCTGACATTCCAAGGGCATTATTCACGGTTCGATAATTATGCGGGTCCTGCCTATGACGATGAGTATTAAACGTTAATGAACGTTGTTAAAGCGGTTATCAGCCGCAACGCGATTAAACATAACTATCAACAGGTTAAAGTTCTAGCCCCTCACAGTAAGGTTATTGCGGTGCTAAAGGCCAACGCTTACGGCCATGGATTACTTGAAATGGCGCGGACATTAGGTGATACCGATGCTTTTGGTGTTGCTCGAATCGAAGAAGCATTAGAGCTGCGAGCTGGTGGTATTGTTAAACCGATTTTATTATTGGAAGGTTTTTTTGAACAATCCGATATTGAAATATTGCTTGCTAATAATCTGCAAACAGTGATTCACAGTACCTATCAATTAGATATGTTGGAGCAAAGCCAGCTGGTTAAAAATTCGTTAGTTGGCCAATTAGTGGTCTGGCTAAAAATTGATACCGGAATGAATAGGCTCGGGATAAGCGTTGACCAGTTTGAGCATTTTTATCAACGACTCCAAAAAATAGATTATGTTGCTCAGCCGATAAATTTGATGAGTCATTTTTCATGTGCTGATGAAATAGATAACCCTTTCACTCAGACGCAAGCTGATATTTTTAACCAATTAGTTGCTAATTATCCAGGACAAAAATCCTTGGCTAATTCGGCTGCCATTTTAACCTTGCCAGATACCCATGTCGATTGGATTAGGCCTGGATTATTACTGTATGGCTGTAGCGCGATTGCTAATCGCAGCGCCAAACAATGTGGCTTAACAGCGGCTATGACGTTAAGTACCAGTGTTATTGCAATTAAAAAATTAGCACAAGGTCAAACAGTTGGGTATGGCGCTACTTGGCAAGCCAGTCAAGATACGAATTTAGCAGTGATTGCTATCGGTTATGGCGACGGTTATCCCCGTCATGCTAAATCAGGGACTCCTGTATTAATTAATGGTATTCGTTATCCCATTGTTGGCCGGGTATCGATGGACATGATCACTGTCGATCTGGGGCTAGACCATCAAATAAACTGTGGTGATCAAGTAATTCTATGGGGCAAGGATTTACCGGTAGAAGAAATCGCCCAATATGCTGATACCATCAGTTATGAATTACTATTACAATTAACATCACGGGTTAGTATTATTTTTGAATAATAAAATTTAAGTATCAATGAAATTTTTATTCGTTGATGCGGTCTTTATAGTTAGTTATGGAAAATGAGATAGACAATGAAAAAACTTAAATTATTAATAGCATCGACACTGATAGTTAGTTTGTCGTTTGGTGCATTTGCAGATCAAAAAATAGCGACACAATTAAAAACTAAACTCGAAGCCGTGTTAGGTGATGAAGTGAGTAGTGTGATTGCTTCAGAAGTTAATGGTTTTTATGAAGTGATGACTCCCCGTGGTTTATTTTATGCGTCAAGTGATGGTCGCTATATTATGCAGGGTACTATTTATGATTTAGAAAATGGTTTAAAAAACATTACAGAACAAACCATGGCTAAAGTTCGTAAAGATAAAATGGCTAACTATATCGATTCAATGATTGTCTTTAAGGCGAAAAAACCAAAACATACCATTACGGTATTTACTGATGTCGATTGTGGTTATTGTCAGCGTTTGCACTCAAAAATGGCCGAATATAATGATCTGGGTATTACTGTACGTTATTTAGCGTTTCCACGGGGCGGTCCGCGTTCTCCAGCTTGGGGAAAAATGCAATCGTTATGGTGTAGTAGCGACCAACACAAAGCAATGGATGACCTAAAAGTGGGTAGCACCATTGCTAAAGCGAGTTGTGATAACAAGGTACCTGAGCACTATCAGCTTGGGATTGAGTTTGGTGTTAATGGCACTCCAGCCATTGTGCTTGATGATGGTTCGATGATCCCTGGTTATCAACCGCCGGAACAATTAATTAAGATTTTAAACAATAAAGCTTAATCGTCTGCTTATCGGGGAAATGTTAAAAATTTCCCCGATCGTCACAGTCCTGTGGCCTTTGTCCTGTTATGCTGTACAAAAGAATAATAAAGACAGGGCTGATTATGACAATATTCAATTTTGGATCGATCAACATCGATCATGTTTATCAAGTAGCGCATTTTGTGCGACCTGGTGAGACATTAACTTCCAACCATTACCAAAAGATTCTCGGTGGCAAAGGTGCCAATCAATCGATTGCTTTAGCGAAGGCTAACTGCGATGTGGTGCATGTTGGTGCTATCTCGACTCAAGATCGCGATTTATTAACCCAAATGTCTGACGATGGCGTTAATGTTAGTCAAGTTGCGCTAATCGAACAGCCAACGGGCCATGCGATTATCCAAGTTAACCAGCAAGCTGAAAATGCGATTGTACTCTTTGCTGGTGCTAATCATTGTTTGACCCCAATTCAAATTGAGCAAGTTATTTCTCAAGCCAAGGATGATGACTGGGTGTTATTGCAAAATGAAACCAATCACATTGATACGATAATTAACGCGGCTAAAACCCGTGGTTTAACCGTGGTTTATAATCCGGCACCCATGGACAAAGCATTGGTTGAACGTCAAATAGCTAATATTGATATCTTAATTGTTAATGAAGTGGAAGCGATGGATTTGTTTGCTGTAGCGAGTGTTGAGTTAGCACAGCAGCGATTGCAACAAGAATATCCAGATCTCACGGTTATCATGACCCTAGGAGCGCAGGGTGTCCGCTATTTGAATGCTGGCGTGGTCATTGAAGTCTCGGCCTATCAAGTTGATGCTGTTGATACTACTGCGGCAGGTGACACCTTTATCGGATTTTGTTTGGCCGGACTAATGGCAAAATTTGAGATCAAAACTGTCTTAAAGCAAGCCTGTGCTGCCTCTGCACTGTGCGTTACCCGTCATGGTGCCAGCACTGCGATTCCGACATTTGAGCAAGTTGTTACTTTTGGAGCACAAAATGACACGTAAAATAATTATTGATACCGATCCGGGGATTGACGATGCAATGGCAATATTTTTAGCCTTTAATGCGCCGCAATTAGATGTGCTAGCGTTAACGACTACCTTTGGTAATGTTGCGGTCGAATTAGCGACTAAGAATGCCTTAATTTTATCTGAGGTCGCTGGAGTGAATGTTCCTGTCGCGCAAGGTGTCGCTGTGCCCTTAGTTGCTGCGCCGTTACCACCACCAGACTTTGTTCATGGCAGCGATGGTTTTGGTAATATTAATTGGCCCGCTCCTAAAGGTCAGGCTGATGAGCGAAGTGCAGCGCAAATGATCGTCGATTTAGTCCATCAATACCCTAATCAGGTCACTATTGTCGCATTGGGTCCGTTAGGCAATTTAGCAAAAGCGTTAGCGCTTGATCCAAGTATTGCTGAATTAGTTGATGAAGTAATCCTAATGGGCGGTGCAGATAAAGAGCCGGGCAATGTATCACCAGTGGCTGAAGCTAATATTATTAATGATCCTCACGCTGCTGATATTGTATTTACGGCAAGCTGGCAGGTCACCATGGTTGGGCTCGATGTGACTCATCGAGTGATGATCAACGATAAATTCTTAGATAATATTCGTCAAGCGGACACAGACAAGCAATGTGGTGAGTTTTTATATCAAGCGACCCAATTTTATTTTAACTTTTACCAGCAAACTTTTGATATTGAAGGTTGCTATGTTCATGATGCCTCAACTATTGTCTATGCTATCGCACCTGATATTTTTACCACGACACCTGGCGTGGTGCGAGTTGCGACAGAAGGCGTTGCAATTGGTCAAACCATTGTAGCGACTCCGGGTAAGCATTACGCGGTTAACTTCTGGCAAGATAAGCCAGTGACTAATGTTTGTGTTGGGGTAGATAGCGAACGTTTACTATCATTAATAGCAACCACTTTTAATGCTTAACTAAAAGTATTTTACCTTAAATGGTCAATATCATCCGCTTATCACTTTTTTATCATAGCGGGTGATAATCTATTTTATGATGACTTCATTGAATCAGAGGAGTCACAAAATGGAAATTTACGATAAGTTTGTTGAAAAAATAAGTCAGGTCGATGTCACACAGTTCACACCTCTCATCCCTTTCATTCCATTAATTTTAGTGGTGTATTTTTTACCGAGTATTATCTCTATTTTTCGAAATCGCAGTCAGCTCAAACTGATCACGCTGGCCAATATTCCTGCAGGTTTATCATGGTTTGCGTGGTTAGCTTTGATGGCTTGGGCCATCAGCGGTAAAGAGTTCCCTAAGAGAAAATCTCAGAGTATTTAATTCTATGGATTAAGGTCATTTAGCCATAATTGCTCAAAACCAGCCATGCGCCGGTGGCGCTTTGATGATTGATGAATGAGTTGGTCTTGCGCTGTGCCAAAAGGGCCGACTCGACACATCGCGCAATAGTGGTCGCCAATATATTGTGGCGGCGTCAGTTGTGACGTTAGTGGGTTTTCGATCGTTGGCTTGGTACTCCAAAAATAACTAATCCCTTGAGTGTCTTTGACAAATTTATCACGGTCGACATTACGCACTTGATAACCGGGAAAATTCGCCGCGTCAAATGGCATAGAACCGAGATAATTGAGCTCGCTATTAAGGGCAAGGCTATTTTCAACATTCCATTCGCGATAAGGCTTAACATCTTTGGAAGTGATCACACATAACTGTTGGCCGTTAGGATCAAGAAAATGGTTATGGCTATTAAGTAAAAATTGACGTAATAAACGGCGGTTTAACGTGTTAACCCCTACTTGTTGCTGCTGAAATTGTTGTTGCGACCCAAAAGCTGGGATCAGTGGAAATTGAAAAATAATCAAATCAAATTGCTGGTGGTTTAAATCTCCCCAAGTTAGCGGATCAGTCACATCAAACTCAGTTAAGACTTGGCAATGTAGATCGCACAGTTGTTGATAGTTTTCAGCGCCATATTTGGTAGTTAACGTTGCCAGTGAGTCAAAGATTGTCGCGGTTAGCAGGGTAGGTTGATGGTTTTTTTTTAGCGCCAGCGAAAAAGATAAATCGCCATCACCAATGGTTAAAATACGCCACGATGGATTAATGTACATTGGTAAACTCATAGTTGTGCAATGGGCTTATTATACCTTACAAAAATGAGGCTGCGTGTTATCCTGTCACTTCTTGTGTTTTCTGGTTTTAAGGTCTTATTTTGGCTCTTTCTATTGTTCGTCGTCCGCAAAATGATTGCTCTCATCTTAGTTTTATTAAGCAGCCTTTATTGCAGCGTATTTATGCCAGTCGTGGTATTAGTGATGCTAAAGATCTTGAATACCAATTAAAAAATCTGCTGAACCCCACGACATTAACCGGCAGCACGAAAGCCGCTGAATTATTGTTTGAAGCAATCACAAATAAGCAAAAAATTATCATTGTCGGTGATTTTGATGCCGATGGCGCGACATCAACCGCATTGTCATTATTAACCCTACGCCGTTTTGGTGCCCATGATGTTGATTTTATTGTGCCTAATCGTTTTGATTTTGGTTACGGTTTATCAACCCCAATTGTTGATATTGCTCACCAGCGGGGGGCAAAACTGATCATGACGGTCGATAACGGAATTTCATCAGTCGAGGGAGTCGCGCGGGCAAAAGAACTCGGGATGATCGTCGTGGTTACCGACCATCATTTAGCCGGCAAACAAATACCAGACGCCGATGTTATTGTGAATCCTAATCAACCGGGGTGTGATTTTGCCAGTAAAAATTTAGCCGGTGTTGGGGTCGCATTTTATGTGATGTTGGCATTGCGTGGGGTGATGCGCCAACATGATTATTTTAATAAAGCTGGCTTGACCGAGCCTAACATGGCGCAATACCTCGATATTGTGGCGTTGGGAACCGTTGCCGACGTTGTGCCGCTTGATAACAATAATCGTATTCTAGTTGATCAAGGGATTGCCCGGATTAAAGCAGGGCGTTGTCGTCCTGGGATTAAGGCGTTATTGGAAATAGCTAACCGTAATATCGCCCGCTGCGTCGCCAGTGATATGGGCTTTGCGATTGGACCGCGGCTTAATGCAGCAGGCCGACTCGATGATATGGCGCTCGGCATTCAATGTTTGGTGACCGATGATTATAGTGAGGCGCAGCGCATTGCGATTGAACTTGATGACTTTAATAAGGATCGCCGTTCGATTGAGGCCGGTATGCAGCAAGAAGCACTGGATATTATTGCGACATTACCCTTTAGTGAGAATGATGGTGAAATCCCGTTTGCTTTTGCGCTGTTTCATCCGCAATGGCATCAAGGTGTCAGTGGAATTGTTGCGTCACGTATCAAAGAAAAATTTCACCGACCAGTGATAGTGTTTGCAGATGCCGGAGATGGTGAGCTAAAAGGATCTGGTCGTTCGATTGAAGGGTTGCATTTACGTGATTTACTCGAGCGGGTCAATTCATTAGCTCCAGGTTTAATTCTGAAGTTTGGTGGTCATGCAATGGCGGCTGGCTTGTCAATTAAACAAGATGACTATCAAAAATTCGCCGAGCTATTTGAAAATCTAGCGCAAGAAACATTATCTCCAGAGCAACTTAGTGGCAAAATTCATTCCGATGGTGTACTCGATGGTGCTGACTTTAATCTCGATATTGCCCAGCAACTACGAGATGCCGGACCTTGGGGCCAAGGATTTCCTGAGCCCTGCTTCGATGGCAAGTTTCGGGTGGTGCAACAACGGATAGTGGGTCAAAAACATTTAAAACTGGTGCTTGAACCTGAAGGCAGCCATGTCGTGATTGATGCGATTGCCTTTAATGTTGATCTTAGCGTGTGGCCTAATCCAAATATTCAATGGGCAGAAGTGGCTTATCGTCTCGACATTAATGAGTTTCGCAATAAACAGTCGGTACAGTTAATGGTTGAACATTTATCGCCGCTATAATCTTTTTAATTTCAATAGTTAGTTGTGGAATTAAATGGCGGTGTTTTTGATGTAGGTAATGGATAAACTCGGTCTTTTTGATGATGGGCGATACTTGTCTAATATTCTGAACGCTTGAATTTCTGCTTTGAAATTGGCTGATATCTATAACACTGGCAATGATATATTTCACTCGCCCGATATTTAATAATTCAACTTGCTGGTTGGTTTCTTGAGCTTTTATGACATGACTGGTGTGACCATGAATAAACCTTTCTTGCCATAATATGCCACGCCTAATGGCAACAGGGTACTGTAAGATGTCTTTAATATTCTTAAATTCAGCGATGCCATTGATAGTAAAAGCAGCATTTTTTACTTGATACAACGTGACAGGAACGGCAATCAAGTTTGGATATTGAGTTGTAATATTATTAATACGGAGCAATTCGCCATCAATATCGCCACGGTTACTCATGGCTAATGAGCGCTTCGATGGATAGCTTTGGGTAGTAATGGATATGCCCAATTGCTGATAAGCCTGCTGTAAAATACTGAAAGCTTGTTGCTGCACTTTTCCTTGGCCGACTTGACCTAAAATAAGTTGTTGCTCCGCTTCTTTTGCCAGTACTATTGGGCTAGTTAACGCGAGTATTAAAAATAAGATTTGATATTGAGCAATCATTGCCATCCTAGGGTCCTCCTTTGAAGCTAGTATAACGTATTTTTTATCTTTTTCTGGGCTTTGAAACTATAACTTTGCTGGTTTTTTGGTTAGAATAGACGGCTTTTTAGCGCTTAAACAGTGGTGTCATATTCATGTTCGAAGTTAATCCAGTAAAATTTAAAATCGAAGATTTACGTCAACGTAGTGACGTGCTTCGGGGGTATCTTTGACTATGATCATAATAACGAAAAACTGATTGAAGTCACTAAAGAATTAGAAGACTCCGCGGTTTGGAACAATCCTGAGCGAGCGCAAGCGCTGGGTAAAGAGCGCGCAAATCTAGAAGCCATTGTTAATACCATTGATAATATGGAAACTGGGCTCGAGGACGTTGAAGGCTTAATGGAGTTGGCGATCGAAGCCGATGATGAGGAAACCTTCGATGAAGCGAAATCAGAATTAGCGGATCTTGAACAACAACTAGAAAAACTTGAATTTCGCCGGATGTTCAGTGGCAAAAATGATATCAATAATTGTTATTTAGATATTCAATCAGGGTCAGGGGGCACCGAGGCACAGGATTGGGCTAACATGGTGTTACGGATGTACTTACGTTGGGGCGAAGCGAAAGGCTTTAAAGTTGAGTTGATGGAAGTTTCCGATGGTGAAGTTGCTGGGATTAAAGGCGCAACCATTAAGTTTAGTGGTGAGTATGCCCACGGCTGGTTACGCACTGAAAGTGGTGTTCATCGCTTAGTGCGAAAGTCTCCTTTTGATTCGGGCTCGCGTCGTCATACCTCATTTTGCTCGGCCTTTGTTTATCCTGAGATTGATGATGATATCGAGATAGATATTAACCCAGCTGATTTGCGCATTGATACTTACCGGGCATCAGGTGCCGGTGGACAGCACGTTAATAAAACTGATTCAGCGATTCGAATCACTCACTTGCCAACGAATACCGTGGTGCAATGCCAAAGTGATCGTTCGCAACATAAAAACCGTGCCGCTGCAATGAAGCAGTTAAAGGGTAAGTTATACGAGTTAGAAATTGATAAACAAAATGAAGACAAGCAAGAGTTAGAAGATGGCAAAGCCGACATCGGTTGGGGCAGTCAGATTCGCTCTTACGTACTTGATGCTTCACGCATAAAAGATTTACGTACTGGAATCGAAAGTTCCAATACTGGCGCCGTATTAGACGGCGATTTAGACAAATTTATTATTGCCAGCCTGAAATCAGGCTTGTAATTACTAATTAAATGACCATTGAAAACAGGATCTCAAATCCCATGAGCGAACAAAATAGTCCAGAAAATGAAGTAGTAGACGTTAACGAATTAGTGGCGCAACGTCGTGAAAAATTAAACGCGATGCGTGAAAAGGGTCAAGCATTCCCTAATGATTTTCGTCGAAAACATATTTCTGACGAGTTACATCTTGCTTATGGCGATAAAGACAAAGAAGAGCTTGAAGAATTAAACATCGAAGTTGCGGTTGCTGGTCGTATGATGACCCGTCGGATCATGGGTAAGGCGGCTTTTGCCACTATCCAAGATATGGGTACTCAGATTCAAGTGTATGTTGCACGTGACTTATTGGCGGAAGGCTTTTATAACACCGAATTTAAAAAGTGGGATTTAGGCGATATTATTGCGGCGACTGGTACGCTGTTTAAAACAAAAACGGGTGAGTTGTCGATTCGTTGTAATGATATACGTATATTAACTAAAGCGTTACGTCCATTGCCTGATAAGTTCCACGGTTTGTCAGATCAAGAAACTTGTTACCGTCAGCGCTATTTAGATTTGATTGCTAACGAAAAATCTCGTGAAGTGTTTAAAATTCGTTCTAAAGTGGTTGCGTTTATCCGTAATTATCTAACTCAAAAGAACTTTATGGAAGTTGAAACACCAATGATGCAAGTTATCCCTGGTGGCGCAACGGCTCGTCCATTTAAAACCTTTCACAATGCGTTAGACATGGACATGTATTTGCGCATAGCACCAGAACTTAACTTAAAACGTCTAGTGGTTGGTGGTTTTGAAAATGTGTTTGAAATTAACCGCAGTTTCCGTAATGAAGGTTTATCGACTCGTCATAATCCTGAATTTACGATGCTAGAGTTTTATTGGGGTTATGCCGATTACAACATGTTGATGGATTTAACCGAAGATATGTTACGTGAGTTAGCGCTGAGTGTTAAAGGCACTACGGCTATTAATTATCAAGGCAATGCCTTCGATTTTGGTCAACCATTTGATCGTTTAACTGTTGTTGAAGCGATTCTAAAATATACGCCTGGCACCACGGTTGAACAGGTTAACGATCTTGAGCAAGCCACTGCGATTGCTAAAGGTTTGGGCATTGAAGTTAAAGGTAACTGGGGCTTAGGTAAAATCCAAATCGAAATATTCGAAGAGACTGGCGAACATCAGCTAATGCAACCAACATTCATTACTGAATATCCAGCGGAAGTGTCACCGTTAGCCCGTCGTAATGATAACAATCCGTTTATTACCGACCGTTTTGAGTTCTTCGTTGGTGGTCGTGAAATTGCTAATGGTTTCTCTGAATTAAATGATTCTGAAGATCAAGATCAACGTTTCTTAGAACAAGTCGCACAAAAAGACGCTGGCGATGACGAAGCAATGTTCTACGATGCTGATTACATCACCGCCTTGGAATACGGCTTGCCACCGACAGCAGGCGAAGGTATTGGCATCGATCGTTTAGTGATGCTATATACCGACTCACCGTCGATTCGAGACGTATTATTGTTCCCACACATGCGTCCAGTTGCTGAATAAATTTTAGCGTACTAAAAAGCCCCTGCAATATTCGTTGCAGGGGCTTTTTTTTCGAGAATTTTAAGAGGATTACTCCCAAATACCTTTCTCAATTTTACCATCAAGTTCGGGGAAATCTTTGGCGATAAAGGTCGGTATTTTTCCGGCTTTCTTTTGTTGCTGGTAATCTTTAATGACTTTAATCGCGAGGTTTGACAACAAAAGTAACGCCACTAAGTTAACTAAGGCCATCAAGCCCATTGATGCATCGGCAAGATTCCAAACGATATCGATTTTAGCGATAGCGCCAAACATCACCATTGCTACCACGCATAAACGAAATGGGGTTAACACCCGCTTGTTATTATTTGATAAAAATAAGATGTTGGTTTCAGCATAGCTATAATTGGCAATAATTGAGGTAAAGCAAAATAGCACAATAGAGCCAGCAATAAACGCGCCGCCCCAACTGCCGACATGAGATTCCAATGCGGTAATAGTTAGCCCAATGCCATCACCTGAAACCGCATTATCACCTGCTAATAAAATAATAGCGGCGGTGGCGGTACAAATAACAATAGTATCAACAAAGACACCAAACATTTGGATAAAGCCCTGTGATGCAGGATGATTTGGATTAGGTGTCGCACTCGCCGCGACATTAGCCGCACTACCCATGCCTGCTTCATTGGAAAATAAGCCACGGGCAATCCCTGCTTTCATCGCTTGAGCTATGGCATAAGCAACGCCACCACTGGCGGCTTCGTGCCAGCCAAACGCACTATTGATAATCAACATAAAGACATCGGGTAACTTTTCAATATTGATTGCGACGACATAAAAAGCAATAGTTAAATAAGCCAATGCCATGATTGGCACAATGATTTCAGATACCTTAGCTACTTTTTTTAATCCTCCAGCAATCACTAAGCCACTTGATAGTGCAATAACAACACCCACAATATTAGGATCAAAGGAAAATACAGCGTTCATTGCTCCGGTAATCGTATTGGCCTGCACCGCATTAAAGACCAAGCCAAAGGCAATGATTAAGAAGATGGCAAAAAGCACACCCATCCACTTTTGACCTAAACCCACGGTCATATAATAGGATGGTCCACCACGGAATTGACCGTCTTGATCTCGCACTTTAAACACTTGCGCCAGTGTTGACTCGATCATTGAAGTGGCCATGCCTAAAAAAGCAATCAGCCACATCCAGAATATCGCGCCGGGACCGCCTGTGGTAATCGCAACTGCAACGCCAGCCATATTACCAGCACCAACTCGCGCTGCCATGCTGGTACAAAACACCTGAAATGATGACAGACCGTCTTTACTACCTTGGCGGCTAATCCGCATTAATTGCGTGGCATGACCTAAGTGGGTGATTTGGATAAACCCTAAACGGAGGGTGAAGAAAATACCAGCGCCGACTAAGCCATAAATAAGGATAGTTTGCCACAGTAGGGCATTGATCAGATTAACTAGGGTTTCTAACATGAAGATGTTACTGCTCGTAGTAGGGATGAAATTGCGCGAAATTTAGCATATTTCGCGCTAAGCTGATAGTTAAAATGGATTGTGTGGATTAAAAATTATAATTCGCTTTTAACATCACCCGTTGACCGTGGCCTGTTGCGGCAATAGTTAGTTCGGTGTCATTTGGTATTTCAATTAAATTGCTATTGGTTAAATTTTCACCGATTAATGAGAGTTTAAAATTGGCAGTGGGTTGCCAATGTAAACTGAGATCCACTTTGCTATAAAAATCGCTACCGTAGGATCTGTTTTTGCTAATGCGCTTGGCGAGCAATTGCAGGCTAACTTGTTCGTTGATTTGATACTGTAATCGAGAGTAAATTTGGGCGCTATGATAGGCCGTACCACCCGCTGGTAGCTGGTACCATGTGTGAGGGTCAACATTATAGTCAACATAGCTATAACCTAATAATAGATGATACTCTTGATTTAACTGCCAATTCGCGGTCGCTTCAACGCCACTAGAGTCACCAGATCCACTATTTTTTATATCGACGATTAAATCACCGGAAGAAACAATGCTTAGGAGGTTGAGTTCAAGATTGAATCTTTTTAAGTGTTCAATGCTGAACGCGGTTAAATCAAAATTGAAATCGTTTTTATGATAACGATAACCCAACTCAATTGAGCGCTGCTTATCGAATAAATCCTTGGCATCCCAATGAATCACTATACGTTTGTTGGGGATGATAGTCGGCATCTCAAAACTATCGGCTTGCTCTTTATTGTAATGAGTGGCAACTCTAGTTCCTTTCGCTAAAGATAGCCACAGAGTTGATTGTGGCGACCAATGATATAAAAATCTTAAGTTTGGCGAGGTTAACCAGCCATGCTGAAAGTAATGATCAAAGCGAATGCCAGCGATGACCTTTAAAGAGTCGTTGATGTTGTACTGATCTTGCAAAAAACCTCCATAAGTTGTCGCTGGGGCGAAAAATTTATGAATAATTTGAGCATAATTTACTTTCCGATGGTTATAGGAATAATCAAAGCCCCAAGAAAATAAATGCTGTTTGGATAAATAATTTGCCGCCGTGTTGATGCTGAACTTCTTATAATCCTCACTACGAAAATTGGAAATTTGCTCAAAATCAGAATAATAGGTTTGAATGTAGTATTTTAAATCATCAGAGATGTGATGATCGAGGCGAACATCAAATGAATTACTGGTAATATCGGTATAATCAGGAAAATAAGTCTTAGCGAACGAAAATAGCTCGATGCCGACAGCGAGTTGTCTTAATGTTGTTTTGTTATGATAGTAATGAGCTTTGAGCGCTAAATCATCAGAATAGTGATAATTAAATTGGGCGCCTAAAGAACTTTGGTTTTGACGATCAAAGGCTAAAAACACTTGCTCATTGAAAGTAATGTCGTTAGAAGTACCTGTTTTAGAGCTGTTGTAATAGAGGCGGTAACTCAATTGCTCACTCAAGTAATCACTGTAACTGGCGCGACGAGTTTGATGCATTTCATTACCAAAGCCGATGGTTAATGATGCACCATTGGTATCGGCGGTGTGGCGGGTGATAATATTCACTAAGCCATTACTTGAGACATTGCCCCAAATCCCGCCACTGTTTCCTTTGATAAATTCAATCCGCTCAATGTCAGCAACTGGGTAGTTAATTAAGCCCCAATAGACGCCATTAAATCCCGGTTCAGAAAGATTCTTGCCATCAAGCAAGACCAGAATATTACTGTTTAAAAACCCTGAAGCACTGCGCACTGATACCGCCCAAAAGTGATTGTTAATCCGGCGTACATCGAGTCCCGGTAACAATTTCATCAGTTCCGTTATCGTGCTATAACCAGACATCGCAATATCTTTTCTTGTTAGGACGAAGATCGAAGCCGGTGTGTCTTTAATCGGTTGGGCGCGCTTCATTGCTGATGTTACCTCTACCTCCATCGACATGAGCGCATCTAAATCGGTGTTTGTTATCGGTGACTGTGCGAAGGCATGGCAGCAGACAGTGCTAAAGATAATAACGAGTAATAATCTATTCATTGAGCAGGTAAAGCCTTATACGTTATTGGTGAATACAAAATTGATTTCGACCTAAGCGTTTAGCTTGATACATTGCTTCATCTGATTTTGTTTTAAGGACATCATAATCATAACCGTGGATTGGGTAAATCGCTACCCCTATACTCATGGTGATCAACAAAGGTTTATCTAAAATATCGAAAGGCACTTGAAAAATGTCGATGATCCGACGAGATATTTCGGAAATATCGTCATCCTCTTCTAATATTAACAATAGGGTAAACTCGTCGCCGCCGATCCGTGCGACCGAATCCATCTTACGGCATTGTGATTCTAGCCGTCGAGCGACTTGACATAATAAAGCGTCACCAGCGGCGTGGCCCCAAGTGTCATTAACTTCTTTAAAATTGTCTAGGTCAATAAACATCAGAGCAACTTGAGTGCCTTCTCTGGCAGCATGGGCGATCGATTGCTTTAACCGGTCTTCAAATAATGATCGATTGGGTAATTTTGTTAAAGAGTCATGATAAGCTTGATTTGCTAATTGTTGGTTAAGTAGCTCTAGTTCCTGAGTTCGATGAAGCACTAGTGCTTCTAGCTCTTGTTCACGACCATCAATTTTATTGAGCATACCATTGAATACTGAAATGAGCTGACCGATTTCTCCTTTAAATTTTGATTGCGCTCGCAAGTGATAATTTCCCGACTCGGCTATTTCATTTGCTATTTTCGCAAGGTGGATAATCGGGGTTGCAAAACGCCGTTGGACCCATATCGACAAAAGAACTGAAAAGACCAAAGAGATGAAAATGACCGACATTACTACCGATAAGTAGACTTTGATTTTTTTATCATATTCGATGTTATTAGCCAAAATCATCATGTGACCAATTTTTTTATCGTCGAACATTAAAGGAACATTAAACTGTAGCAATCCCTCTTTTTCAATGGATGCTAAGGTATGAGCTGTGCCATAGGTGACCACTAAAGAATGCTCGGAATTTTCCACTTTAGCGTATTCAATCATTGGTTGATATTTTAGGGCGTCGAGTAGCTCTTGGGCCGCAAAACTATCTTTAAACACAATGGCCGCAGTCATATTTTTAGCAATGACATTACTTAAGGTAATGACTTCTCGTTTCATGTCTATTTGGCTCGATTGAAACTGATTAATACTGAGCCCTGCGATGGTAATCATAATCGAAAGCATGCTGACCAAGACAATCAGGCAAACGGTTTTTTGGGCAATAGATAATTGTAGAATCATTTTTGATATCATTATTCAACGCCCTCAGAATGAACAATCCTGGCAAGTCTTAATAAACTTGAGCTTAAATTAAGTTGATCGCTGGCTAAGCGTTGGCTATTAATTTCAAAACGTAATTTGTTGTCGGCTAAAAAGAAATTAATATGACCGATATGACGAGCAAACCCTTGTTTTTCTCCAATCATTAAAATGTTTTTCAAGCGTTTTTTCGTCAGGTAATCTTGCCATTCCTGATGGTGTTCTCGGTCAATGAATAGTAGTTGGCAACGACTTTCCTTACCCGGAGTCACCACATAAAAGCGAGGCATTTTATTATGCCAGCGTTCCTTATCTAGCCCTAATTCGACAATGGTGTTAACACGTTCGCTGGTGGTGCAAAAACTAAAGGTATTGGCCGGAATATTACGCCAGTGAGCATATTTGATAAAATTGGAGATGAAGGCTGCTTTTATTTGATATTCTCGGTCTCGAGGTGATGCTGCCTGACTACTTATTGAAAGCAGCAGCATTCCCCCTAAAAAATAAAGGATAATAGTTTTACTGATCAGCAAGGCTATTGAAGTAAAATTTTTCAAGAACAAATCCAAAACAAGACAATTATCGTTAATGTTGAGTATAAATAAAAATTTATACATATATACCCGTGACCAATGGAAATGCATGACTTCAGCGGGAATTTAAAGACTCACGGGGATAAGTATAACTCAAGTTATTACTTTTGAACTGGAATCGCGCTTAATTAATTTGGGGGTAAAAATTTCGTAATGATGGCCTAAGGGTGGCTGTTTAATTGAGTTGATCAACATGGCTGTAGCTTGTTTTGCTATTGTTACATTAGGTTGGTCTGCGGTGGTTAACGTTGGCCATGTTTGGCGTGAAAAAGGACTATTCTCGAACCCAACGATGGATAACTGTTTAGGTATATCGATGTTGATTAAACGTGAAGCAAATAAGGCTCCTGCTGCAATTTCATCGTTACAAGAAAAGATTGCACTGGGCTTATTAGGCAACTTCATTAATGTTTGAGCGCCTTGCACACCGGATTCAAATGAATATTCGCCATCGATAATAAAATTGGGGTTAAGCGATATTTTATGAGCTTTTAACGCGGCTTTATAGCCATTGAGTCGCTCGAAAGTGGATTGATGCTCTTTGCCACCACTGATAAATGCTATATCACTATGTCCTAAACTAATTAAATGCTCTGTAATATCAAAAGCGGCTTGTTGATCATTAACGAGCACGCAAGGTGATAGGTGGTCTGGAAGTTTACTACCGGATAAAATCCTGACAAAAGCGATTTTAGCCTCGGTTAAACGGTCGATAAATTCGGGCATTTCAGAAAAAGGCGGGGTTAACACTATACCTGCAATTTGAGCCTGTTTAATCATCGTAATTAACTGATCAACAATTCCTTCGCTATTAGCATTACAAGGGTGGATAAGTAACTCATAACCTTGGCTTTTACATTGCTCTAAAATACCATTTTGCATATCGATAATATAATAAGCATTGGGGTTATCATAAATATAAGCAATGGAATAAGATTTGGTGGTCGCGAGGTTACGGGCTGCTAAATTAGGCTGATATTTTAATGCTTTTATTGAGGCCATGACTTTATCGCGGGTCGCTTGGCGCACGGAGGACTCATTATTGGTCACTCGCGATACTGTTTTCATTGAAACGCCCGCATGTTTTGCGACATCAATAATGGTACTTTTCATTTTTTGACCAAGATAATTGCTAATGAACCCTTAAGATTATTTAGTTTTGTATATTATCTCAATCATTATTTTTGTTTTTATTAATTCACAATAAATGACAGCGTTGTCATTGTGTTTTTTTTTATGGTACTGTCATTGTTATTTTAGCGTCAATGATCGGAGTTTTTATGTCTCGTCGTCAGTTGTCAAGTTGGCAGCAATTAGAGTTTTTAGCACAAAAGAAGCAAACCCAACATATGAATCAACTGTTTGATGATGATCCAGATCGTTTCGATAAATTCTCGATTGAATTGCCCAATATGTTGCTCGATTACTCAAAAAACCTGATTGATAGTGAAACAATGTTGGTATTAAATGCGTTAGCCCAAGCGACTCATGTCGAACAATGGCGCGACAAGATGTTTGCTGGTGAAGCGATTAACCTCACCGAGGAACGGGCGGTATTACACACCGCCTTACGTGATTTTAGTCAACAAAAAATTACCATTGATGATAAAGATATCGCGCAACAAATCCAACAGCAATTAGCAAAAATGAAGACCTTTGTGACTAATTTTAGGCAAGGGCATTGGCTGGGGTATTCAGGAAAGCGGATCACCGATATTGTTAATATTGGAGTCGGTGGTTCTAATCTAGGTCCGCAAATGGTCACCGAAGCACTCAAACATTACAGTGATAATACGGTTAATGTTCATTATGTCTCTAATGTTGATGGTGCGCAGATTGTTGAAATTTTACGGCCGCTCGATCCACGAAAAGTGTTGTTTGTGGTGTCATCAAAAACATTTACGACTACGGAAACCATGACCAACGCTCAGACCGCTCTCAATTGGCTGACGGCTTCATCATTTGATCCGAAAGCGATCGAGAAACATTTTGTCGCGGTAACGGTTAATCAAAAAAATGCCTTGGCGTTTGGGATTGCTAAAGAAAATATTTTTAAAATGTGGGACTGGGTCGGTGGACGTTTTTCATTATGGTCAGCCATTGGTTTGCCTGTGGCCCTTGATTTGGGTTTTGACAAATTTGAGCAGCTATTATTAGGGGCTTATGAAATGGACATTCACTTTAAACAAACGCCACTAGAGAAAAATATGCCAGTGATTATGGCATTGTTAAGTGTTTGGAATACCACATTTTTAGGGTGTAAATCTCAAGCTATATTACCCTACGATCAAACGTTGCATATGCTCGCTGCTTATTTACAGCAAGCGGAAATGGAATCTAATGGTAAGTCAGTCACCTGGAATGGTACCCCGGTCGATTATCCGACGGTACCATCCATTTGGGGTGGATTGGGGATCAATGGTCAGCATGCCTTTTATCAGTATTTGCATCAAAGTAATAATGTCGTGCCTGCTGACTTTATTGGTTCGATCGAGTCCGTGACACCAGTGAAAGGACATCATGAAACCTTAATGTCGAACTTCTTTGCTCAAACTCAGGCATTAATGACCGGTGTCAATGAAGAGCAAGTACGCGCTGATTTGACGGCCAAAGGTCGCTCACAGGAATACATTGATAAATTAGCCCCTCATAAAGTTCATGCCGGCAATCGTCCCACTAATACCTTATTGTTACAACGTATTGATCCAAAAACATTAGGCAGTCTTATTGCGTTATATGAACACAAAATTTTTGTGCAAGGGATAGTGCTTGAGATTTGCTCATTTGATCAATGGGGCGTTGAATTAGGGAAGGGACTGGCGGCCAGCATTCAACAAGAACTAAGTGCTCAAGAAGATAATGCTGAGCATGACTGTTCAACGAGTCGATTAATCGCTTATTATCATCAAAATAAATAGAGGTAGTGGATCTATGAGTAATGTACGGTATGTAGCACTAGATGCTTTTAGGGGATTGACCATTGCTTTAATGATCTTGGTCAACACGCCAGGCTCCTGGGCGGCGATTTATACTCCGCTGCTACACGCTGATTGGCATGGGGTAACGCCGACCGATCTCATTTTTCCATTCTTTTTATTTATTATTGGTTCGGCGTTATATTTTTCATTTTTGAAGTCGAACTTTAACTGTGATACTGCTGCCATTTTCAAAATTATTAAACGCAGTGTGCTAATTTTTTTGTTGGGTTTATTACTCAATGCTTATAGTCACACGAGTGGCTTGGGTGATTTAAGAGTGATGGGGGTATTACAACGGCTAGGTATTGCTTATGGTGTCGCTGCTATCTTAGTGTTAACGCTGAAACCGCAAGCACTGATTGCGACCAGTATTGCTATTTTGTTAGGCTATTGGTGGTTATTAACGTTAGCTGGAACGACAGATGCTTTTTCCCTGGCAAATAACATGGTTAGAACGGTTGATTTAATCGTATTAGGCGCCGACCATTTATATCAAGGTAAAGGATTAGCATTTGAGCCCGAAGGTTTATTAAGTACCTTGCCTGCCATTGTTAATGTCTTGATTGGTTTTGAGGCCACCAAATGGCTTAATCGTGCCAAAAATAAAAAACAAGGGATGTTAAATTTATTACTGGCGGCAGTGATTATGTTAATTATTGCACTATGTTGGCATTTTGTTTTTCCGTTAAACAAATCATTGTGGACCAGCTCTTATGTATTATTTTCATCTGCTTGCGCACTATTGGTACTGTCATTTTTTATCTGGTTAGTGGATTTAAAGGGTCATACTCGACTGGTTGAGCCATTATTAGTTTATGGTACCAATCCGATGTTTATTTATGTGTTGTCATGGTTATGGGTCAGTACTTATTATTTGATTTCCGTTACTGAAAATGATCAGTTGATCAACCTTAATGATTATTTATTTGAGCGGCTCAATGTTATTTTTACGGATAATTTGGCTTCGTTAATATTTGCATTATTGCATGTAATATTGTTTTGGTTTGTTTCTAACCTATTGTATAAAAATAAAATAATAATAAAAGTATAATGCTTTCTTACAAAATAATAATTGAGTTGTTATTTTTTTGTAGCAAATAGATTAAATAAAGTGTATGGTTTTTATACAACGTCATGACAGCGTTGTCATTAGTAGTAAACAAATATAATAATTAAATAAACCGGATCAAAGGAAAGCCAATGTCAAAAATTAATTTTAAAAAACATTTGCTAGCAACCAGTGTTGCGATTGGTATGGGCAGCCTTACTGCCATACCAGTAATAGCCGCTGAGAAAGCAGGCAAAGTCGCTAGTGATGTTGAAGTCATTCAAGTTACAGGTATTCGAGCATCACAAAAGCAAGCATTAAACGTTAAGCGTTTTGCTAATGCCGTGGTGGATTCTATTTCAGCCGAAGACATCGGTAAATTCCCTGATAAAAATATTGCTGAGTCACTGCAACGTGTCCCGGGTGTTGCGATTGCCCGTAATTTTGCGGGTGAAGGTGGTGCAGTTTCCATCCGTGGTACAAATCCAGAGCTAACCAGTGTTACGTTAAACGGTAATTATGTCGCGTCGACGGGTTGGTTCTCACAACAGCCATTGTCTCGTGCCTTTAATATGGATTTAATGCCAACTGAGCTAGTGGCAGGGGTTGATGTTTACAAATCACCAACTGCTTCTCTCGATGAGGGCGGCATTGGTGGTACTATCGTGATGCGTACCCGTAAACCATTAGATTTAGACGCGAACACGGTATTTGTGTCTGCTGAAATGCAACGCAATAGCATTGCTAAAGACAATGGTTTAGCGATGACTGGGCTCGCTAGCTGGAAAAATGACGAAGAAACGTTTGGTCTTTTAGGGTTAATATCAACGGTTGAAACCATTGGTCGCGCCCACAAAGCTGAAAATTATCTTGATGATGGTTGGGCCGGTGCTGGTATTTCTGAATTTAATCAAGATCGTCAACGGGACACTATTGATTTAACCGCGCAATTTTCACCGTCAGAAAATTTACTTTTTACCGGTCATTATCTTAAAATTGAATTAGATGCTGGTAATACAAACCAAAATTATCTGTATATTCCTCCAGCTAAAGATGCTGATGGTAAAGATATTCGCAACGATAATGTAACCGGTGCGACTAAATACTCACCAACACATGGCAATGCCCTTAATGGCACTGCAACCCAAGGTCCTAGTGATGATACGAACACTCGTCGCGCTAAAGTAGACTCTCAAGTGATTTCATTTGATGTTGAATATTCAAGTGATAACTATTCGGTAACCGGCACTATCGGTAAAACCGAATCGACCGGTGGTAATGGCGGTACTTACAACGGTTTTTGGACCTCACCGCAGCCAAACCAGTCGATTGAGTTTGATTTCACTCATCGTGAAGCGATGCTGTTAGTGCCCCATGGTGTTGATCCATCTGATCACAGTGACCAACGATTAGTTGATGGCCGTGTTACTGAAAACATTCGTAGTGATGAAGAATTTTATGCTCAAGTAGACTTTAGCTTTGACGTTGAACTTGGCGCCTTTAATTCGATTGAGACAGGACTTAAAGTACGGGATCATGATTTTAAGAACTTCACCAACGATTGGACCATTAATCCTGATGCCTACGATTTTGATAAAAATGGCGGTGTCACCAAAGCAAACTTCGCCAACGGTACTTTTGAACATTCCGGCGCTGGTTTATTAGGTGAAACACCGACTAATATTGCAAGAATTAATGGTGTGGCTTTTGCGGATTACATTGATGATAAAGTCACCAGTAAAGACTTAAACAAATCATCATGGGGCTCAGTGAATGAGAAGACCACTGCGATTTATGTACAAGGTAATTTTGACGGGGAAGGTTTCCGCGGTAATGTTGGTTTACGTTATGTTGAAACGGATACGTCGGCGCAGTTCTATGATCCGATCGCGCTCAATGCCGATGAAAATTCAGACAAACGCGTTAAAGAAACCAATAAATACGCTGACTTCTTGCCAAGTTTTAACTTAGCTATTGATGTTAGCGAAGATCTTATTTTCCGTGCCTCTGCTGCCCGCGTGATGAGTCGTCCTAATTATACCTTCCTATTACCCTCATTTACCTTTGATCCTATTCGTAACGAAATGTCACGGGGCTCGGTGGATCTGGATCCATATCGCGCGACCCAAATGGATCTCGGACTTGAGTGGTACTTTAACGAAGAAGGTTTAGCGTCTGCGACTTTATTTAGTAAAGATATTCAATCGTTTATTGTTGCTAACGGTCAAGAGTCGATTCAAAAGGTTAGTGGTGTTGATATTACGGTTCGCTCTCCAGCCCAAGGCTTAGGCGGCAAGGTTCAAGGGATTGAGTTACAGTATCAGCAAAACTTTGGTGATTTTGGGGTGATGGTAAACTACACCTATTCTGACGGTTTCGGCAAACGTAATATCTTAGATGCCGATGGTAAGTTGCTTGGTAGTGAGAATGTCGATTTACCGGGTAATTCACGTAATACCTATAACATTACTGGTTTTTATGAGAATGATTTTATTGCGACTCGTCTAGCGTATACCTACCGTGATGCTTATTTAGGGCAAAGTACCGGTATCGGTGGTAACGTGGTCTGGGATGAGCATGCTTTCTTAGATGGTAGTGTGACATGGCATGTTTCCGAAAATATTGATCTGTCGTTCGATGCGACGAATCTGTTAGGTGAGGTCACAGTGCAGCGTCTTGATACGTCATATGATGCGATGCGTTTAAGTCAGGATAACGGCCGGAACTTCTTTATCCGCGCTTCATTCCGTCTGTAATTGATGATAGGTAGTTAAATGAAAAAGGAAGGTTAATCCCTTCCTTTTTACCTAAAAAATTTAGTTAAATAAATGACCACGTTTGGTTAATTAAGTTTTTTGTCACAATGTGGGTATTGGTATGATGGCTAATAGAATGGATGATATATTAATAGTCGGTGGTGGCACGGCTGGTTGGTTAACTGCGGCTATTTTGGCCAAGCAATTACATGCAAAATCAGCAGATGGCGTTAATATTACCTTGGTGGAATCACCCACTATTCCCATTTTGGGTGTTGGTGAGGGAACTTGGCCTAATTTAAGAGCAACCTTACAAAAAATTGGTGTCGATGAAGGTGAGTTCATGCGCGAATGTGACGCGACCTTTAAGCAAGGGGCTGAATTTGTGAACTGGGCGCACACTCCACAGCCAGACGAGCGCGACAGTTATTATCATCCGTTAAACACCGTGTTCCACTCTTCCTATGATTTCAATTTAAGTGCCTATTGGTTAATGGGACAAGCACCTAGCGATTTACCCTATGATTTAGCCGTAGCCTCGCAGGCTAGAATTTGTAATTTAGGTTTGGCACCGAAAAAAATCACCACCCCAGCCTATGCTGCATTGCAAGAGTATTCATATCACCTTAATGCCAATAAATTTGCCGCCTTTTTGACTAAGCACTGTGTCGAAAAATTAGGGGTAAAACATCTTAAAGCCAATGTCATCGACGTTAATTTAACCGACGACGGTTTTATTGAATCGGTTAATACCGATGTTGCTAGCCTGCCACAGATTAAGGCGGATTTTTTTATTGATAGCAGCGGTAATAACGCGGTATTAATCGAGAAAGCCTTGGGGATTGATTGGCATGATATCGACGATATTATTTTCAATGACACGGCATTAGCGATGCAAGTGCCATATCCAACACCTGATCATCCAATATCAACCCATACTATTGCGACGGCACAACCCGCCGGTTGGATTTGGGATATTGGCTTGCATAATCGCCGTGGCGTTGGTCATGTTTACTCGAGTAAACACATGGATGACGAACAGGCAGAAGAGCTACTGCGTCAATACATCGGTCCTGAATCGGATGGCATAACCGCTCGTAAAATCAAACTTCGATTAGGTTACCGCAATAAGTTTTGGCATAAAAACTGTGTCGCTATTGGAATGTCAGCGAGTTTTGTTGAGCCCCTTGAAGCCTCGGCTATTTATTTGTTTGATGCCGCCGCCAACATGATCGCGGATCAATTTCCCCGCTCGCGGGCAGCGCTGCCTCATGTCGAACGTAAGTTTAATCAGTCTTTTAAAATGCGGATGGAGCGGACTATTGATTTTATTAAGCTGCATTACTGCGTCTCGCAGCGTCGTGATACTCAATATTGGCGTGATAACTGCGATCCTAAATCGATTCCTGACAGCCTGCAATGGCGATTAAACCATTGGCAGACTCATCCACCAACCAAGTATGATTTCGATAATGCGTGGGAACCTTTCAATTTAGATAGCTATTTGTATGTGTTGTATGGCATGCGTTATCAAACTGATTTATCTGGTAATCACTCGGCATTTGCTCAGGGAGCTAGGGCACAAAAAATGTTTGCCGAAGTAGATCGAATAACCGATGTCTTGAGTAAAATATTGCCGCAACAACGGGAATTGATCGAGAAAGTCTATCAACACGGCTTTAGTAAAGTTTAATAGGAATTTTTATGACACAGCAACAGATTAATCAGGTGCTTATTGTTGGTGGTGGTACCGCGGGTTGGTTAACCGCTGCTAAGTTAGCGAAACATTTAAATTGTCAGGGCACCAACTCGGTGCAAGTGACTTTAGTCGAATCACCGGATATTCCAACCATTGGCGTCGGTGAAGGAACTTGGCCGACGATGCGAAAAACCTTAGCTGAGTTGGGGATTGCAGAAGCTGATTTTATTAATCATTGTAACGCCTCATTAAAGCAAGGCACCAAATTCGTTAATTGGAAAGAGGCTCCACAGCAGGGCATTAGTCATCATTACTATCACTTATTTAGTTCGGTCTCCGATGCTGCGGAATTTAATCTTGCGCCCTATTGGCAACTCGGTGATAAATCTTGTAGTTATGCTCAAGCTATTAGCGCCCAATATCAATTGTGCGAGTTGGGCTTAGCACCAAAAAACATGCTGAATAAACCCTTTGAGGGGATGCAGAATTACGCTTATCATTTAGACGCGGGAAAATTTGCAGGATTATTAAAGCAATTTGCGATTGCAAAGCTAGGGGTTAAATTTGTGTCGGCCAATGTCACCGCCGTTCATCTTGATCCGCAAGGTTATATCGCCAGTGTCGATATTGATCATGGTGATAGTTTACACGCTGACCTTTTTGTTGATTGTAGTGGCTTTCGAAGCCTGTTGCTCGGCGATGCGCTTAAAGTACCGTTTAAAAATATTCAAGATGTCCTCTTAACCGATCATGCGGTGGCCATTCAAGTTCCCTATGATGATCCGCAGCAAAACATTGCCAGTTACACCACCTCAACAGCGCAAGAAGCTGGCTGGATTTGGGATATTGGTTTGTCTAATCGTCGCGGTACCGGTTATGTTTATTGTGCTAAATATGTTGATCATGCCACGGCTGAACAAACATTGCGTGATTACATTGGGCCTGCGGCAGAGGGCTTAGCAGCGCGGTTAATTCCGATGAATTGTGGTTATCGAGAACAGTTTTGGTCAAAAAACTGTGTCGCCATTGGGCTATCGGCAGCCTTTGTTGAACCCTTAGAGGCATCGGCTATTTTCCTAATTGAAGCGTCAGCGAATATGCTGTGTGAGCTGTTTCCACGGCAACGTAGCTTGTTGCCTTATGTTGAGCAGAAATTTAATCAGTCATTTAATTTTCGGTGGAATAAAACCATTGATTTCATCAAAATGCATTACTTTTTATCACAGCGAACCGAACCGTTTTGGCTTGCTAATAAAGCATTAGTCACGGTTCCTGAAAGCTTATTAACAGTCTTAGCACAGTGGCAATATCACCCGGTCAGTAAATATGATTTTAGTCATGTTTTTGAACCGTTCCCCCAAGAAAGTTACCAGTACGTGTTACATGGTATGGGGTTCGATCAGCAGCTTAGCTATAACGCATCGTCGTTTAATCAACAGACGCAAGCAGATCAGTATTTTGAGAAAACTCAAAAAATGTCACAATACTTAGTTGATAAGTTACCGACGAATCGCGCGCTACTCAATAACGTTGAGCAATACCCATTCCAATCAGTGTGATTAACATCATTTAGGAGAATTAATCATGGCCAACATTCAGCCAATTACCAGTACTACACATGCAGCAATAAAAATTAAAAATAATCCGCATTTGTTACAGAGTAAAAACAGTCACATGACACCGGTGATCATTCATGAATTTGCAACCGCTGCTCAAGAATTTCCCGTGGTATTTATTAAGGATCCTGATACTGGGCAATTTCGAGCAATTGCTTTATTAGGGCTTAACCCTAATCAAAATTTGTTTATTAAAAACGGGGAGTGGCAAGCACAATATATCCCGGAGGCATTAACGATTTATCCATTTGTATTATCCAACGATACCAATAATAACGATAGCCTGTTGTTATGTCTCGATGCTGACAGCTCACTGGTTAATGAGCAGGAAGGGGCAGCATTATTTGATGAGAAAGGGCAACAAATGCCATGGTTAGCTGAAAAAGGAGAGCAATTAGTGTCATTAGTTGAAAAGAATCAACTGACCGAGATGTTTATCAAAGCATTAACCGATAATGATTTGCTGAAACCGCAAACCTTAACCATTCAAACACCGCAGGGTAAAGACTATAGCTTGAACGGCTTATATGTCATCGATCAACAGCAACTCGATCAATTGGACGATCCGTCTTATTCAGTGTTACGGCAGCGGGGCTTTATCGCCCCGATTTATGCATCACTGATGTCGATGCAGCGGGTTAAATTTTTAGCTGCGATGCAAGAATGATTTAAAGGATAAATGATGTATTTGAGAGTAACTCTATTCGTATTATTGTTGATGACAATGACCGCTGCATGCACCAATGATAATAGTTTGAGCAAAGAAATTAAAAGGTTAGCGCCCGAGATCGAACTTACGTTGCTCGCTAATAACTTACAAGTTACTTACCAACATATGACCAATGTAGTCGGTCAGCACTGTGATAAAACATTAGGGGATGGTGCGTGTTTTCAAGCTAGAATCAGTTTGACATCACCGCTTGATATCGGCGGTGATGATTGGGTTATTTATTTTAGTCATATTGCACCAGTGCAATCATTTACCAGTGATAGTTTGGTTATTGAACATCTTAATGGTGATTTACATAAATTAAGCTTGGTTAAAGGTAGCAGTGGTTTTAAAGCGGGTGAAACGAAAAGTATTGAGTTTAATGCTATTTTTTGGTCCGTGTCTGAATTTGATCAAATGCCAAATTATATCTTAACCAAGTTAGGGGTTGAATCTCAGGTTATAATCAGTACTAAAGCGATTAATGATCCTGAAACTGGCTTAGAAATATTACCCTTTGTCGAGCAATACACCGATGAAGTCACCCAGTTTAGACGAATTGCTGGCGAAAAAACCCCGTGGGCGACTAGCGAGGTATTATTTGAGAATAACGCCAAGTTAGGGGTAAGTCGGCAATCTGTTACTGCGGCTATTATTCCAACACCACAGCAGGTCATTATACCTAGAATTGCTGGCGTGCTTAATATTGCTACGGGTATCAAGGTGAATTACCATGATTTAGCACTTGAGCCGTTAGCGAGTGTGATGACACGCCTCAAATTATTGGGGCTATCGCAAACGACTGCTGGAGTAACGGTTGATTTAACTCTCGACCCTAAATTGAGGGTTGCTGGTGGTTACTCGTTGGTGGTAAATCAGCAAGAAATTAAGATTAAAGGCGCGGACATCAGTGGTGTTTATTATGGATTACAATCATTAGCAGCGTTAATCACGGTCGGTAATAGCAGCTTACCCATTGTAAGTATAGTTGATCAGCCTCATTATCAATTTAGAGGGATGCATATTGATGTCGCCCGCAATTTTTTAAGTAAAGAGTTTGTCATTAAGCTGTTGGATCAAATGGCGGCTTATAAGCTTAATAAATTACATCTTCACCTCGGTGACGATGAAGGCTGGCGCTTACAAATACCCGGGCTACCTGAGTTAACGGATATTGGTGGCACTCGCTGTTTAGACTTCACCGAGCAACGGTGTTTATTGCCGCAATTAGGTGCTGGTATTGATAAAAATAGCGCTGTGAATGGTTATTATAGTGTTGCTGATTACCAAGAAATATTACGGGCGGCTAGTGCTCGCCATATTCAAGTTATCCCATCTTTGGATATGCCTGGGCATTCTCGTTCATCGGTTAAGGCAATGACCGCACGTTATCATCATTACATGGCGTTGGGCGATGAGCAAAAAGCCAAGGAGTTCTTACTCGATGATTTTGATGATGTAACGCAATATTCATCGGTGCAGTTCTATAACGACAATACCATTAATGTGTGTATGGAGTCGTCTTATGCCTTTATTGATAAAGTGATGGACGAAGTGAAAGAGATCCATCACGCGGCGCAACATCCATTAACCCGTTATCACATTGGTGCCGATGAAACCGCAGGGGCTTGGGTTAAGTCACCTATTTGTCGGAATTTTATCGCTAATAATAGTCATGGTATTACTAATGCCGCGCAATTAGGTCCGTATTTTATTGAACGGGTGGCTAAAATACTTTCCAGTAAAGGTATTGAAACCGCTGGCTGGAATGATGGCCTCATGCACACCAATGTCGTTAATATGCCGAAACTCGTTCAAGCCAATGCGTGGGATAATTTGTTTTGGGGTGGACATGCCTCAGTTCATAAAATGTTAAATCAAGGCTGGGAAGTGGTATTTTCATCACCTGAAGTGTTGTACTTTGACTTTCCTTACGAGGCAGATCCTAAAGAACATGGTTATTATTGGGCGTCACGCCACACCAATACTCGTAAAGTATTTGAGTTAATGCCCGATAATTTACCTGCCCATGCTGAGTTTTGGCACGATCGGATGGAAGTGCCGTTTACCTCCGTTGATGATGCCAAAACTGCGTTAGCTCCCGGTAATTTATTAACGGGTATTCAGGGCCAATTGTGGACCGAGAGTACCCGTTCAGAATCAATGGCAGAATATAAAATTTATCCCCGCTTATTAGCACTGGCAGAGCGTGCTTGGCATCAAGCTAATTGGGCAGTGCCCTATCAACAGCAGGGACAAACATATAGCCCTAACTCCGGGTATTTCTCCGTTAAACAACGGGCACAACAGAATCGTCAATGGCAACAATTTGCTAAGACCATCGCGCTTAAGGAAATGCCTAAATTAGCCTTGGCTGATGTTAATTATCGGATCGCGACCATTGGCGCTAAAATGCATAATGGCATGCTCCATGCGAACAGTATTTTTCCACAAACGGCGATTGAATACCGTGTTAACGGCAGCGATTGGTTGGAATATAAACAGCCAATTGCAGTGTTTGGTGACGTTGATGTGCGTGGGAAAACGGCTAACGGAGCAAGGAAAGGAAGAACTTTATCAGTTAAATCATCTAATTAAAATAAATTAGGTAAACACTTAAATAACAAATGACAGCGCTGTCATTAAGGTGTAGGATTTATGTATTCAATATACCGGTGAACTGGAATAAAATAGCGATGCTGGCAGCAGATTAATCAAAATTAGTGCTCGCGAGTAAAGTTCACGTTTTATATATTTTTGAGGTAAGCAATGGTCACTAATTCAGTCGATAACCAGCAGTTATTTTTAGGTATTGATGGCGGCGGTAGTAAATGTAAGGCAATAATTGTTGATCAGACTGGGGTTATTTTAGGGACCGGTGTTGGTGGTCCTGCCAATCCGTTTCATGGGGTTGAACAAGCAACCACATCAATTGTTGAATCGGCGTTGTTAGCTTTAGCCGATGCAAATTTTCCTGTAGATAATCTATCGGAATTAGTGGTTGGCATGGGATTGGCAGGTGTTAATTTGCCAAGCTTGTTTCAGCAGATGGAGCAGTGGCAACATCCATTCAAAAAACTATTTCTAACCACCGATTTACACATTGCTTGTTTAGGTGCCCATCAAGGAAACGATGGTGCGATTATGATCACTGGTACTGGTTCTTGTGGTTATCGCAGTGTTAATGGTGAGGCTAAAATGGTGGGCGCTCATGGGTTTCCTCATGGTGACAAGGGCAGTGGTGCTTGGTTTGGTTTACAAGCGGTGTCTAAAGTTTTGATGTCACTTGATGGTATTGGCCAGCCGTCGTTGATGAATCAGATGATGCTTAAGCATTTAAACTGTGACAATGATTTAGCGTTGGTCGAGTTAATCGCCAACAAGCCAGCTGGATTTTTCGCTCAATTAGCCTTTATTGTCTTCGATGCGGCGGATAAGCAAGATCAAACGGCGATTAATATTCTTCATGTTGGCATCACTTATCTTGCGAATATCGCGCGGAGCCTCCAGTTAACACCGACTATTAGAATGTCATTAATTGGTGGTTTAACCCCTAAAGTGTTGCCTTGGCTAGCGCCTGAGGTTCAAGGTTGGTTGGAACCACCAATTAGCCCGCCAGAGATGGGTGCCGTTATTTATGCGAAACAACAAATTGAAACGTGAAACTTAAGGTATAGCTATGACTCAAACGATAATGGAAAAAGAAGCATTGCAAGCATCAGCGGTGATTAAGCATCAGTTGATTAATAATGTTGAGATTGCTAAAAATTTAGGTGAAAAACTACGTACTATTGCGCCGTCCATGGTGATGATCATCGGTCGTGGATCATCGGATCATGCTGGCGTGTTTGCTAAGTATTTAATCGAGATTGAAGCCGGTATTCCGGTATGTGCTGCCGCGCCATCAGTGGCTAGTGTTTATGGTAAAACATTAAAGCTAGACCAAGCGTTGGTGATTATTATTTCTCAATCGGGTCGTAGTCCTGATATTTTAGCTCAGGCTGAGATGGCGAAGACTGCTGGTGCATTTACCGTGGCTTTGGTTAATGATCAATCATCACCATTAGCAGCATTAGTGGATGTCGTTTTGCCATTATCTGCGGGTGAAGAAGTATCTGTTGCCGCGACTAAAAGTTATTTAGCGACTCTGTCAGCTTTATTGCAAATGACGGCATACTGGACTCAAAATGATGAGTTGGTTAGTGCGCTTGATACCTTACCTGGCCTGTTAGCAATGGCGGCGCAAGCACCTACTCAGCTAAGTAATGAAAACCTCAACGGCGCTAAAAATTTAGTGGTGTTAGGTCGTGGTTTAGGTTACGGCATTACTAAAGAGATTGCGTTGAAACTTAAAGAAGTTTCAAGTATTCATGCGGAAGCCTTTAGTAGTGCAGAGTTTCTTCATGGTCCAGTGACCTTGGTTGAACAAAAATTAACGATCATCGATTGCCATGTCGATGATGAAAGTGCTAATTCCCATCACCAGCAAATTAGCGAAGTGATTAGTCGAGGAGCTGATGTTATTAGTTTAAATCAAGTAGCTAAAGATGCTCATCCTCGTTTAGCGCCGTTATTGGTGCTACAACGTTTTTATCTTGATGTTGCCAAAGTAGCTGTCGGTCGTGGTTTTAATCCGGATCAGCCACTTGGGCTGAAAAAAGTAACACGGACTTTATAATATGACTCGACAAATCATTAGTGCGACGAAAATTTTTGATGGTTATCATTTTCATACTGATAGCCAAATTGTGATCGATGCTGGAAAAATCATTGCCATTGAGCCGCTAAGCGCGAGAGCTAATGAGCATATCGAGGGTATGATTGTTCCAGGATTTATCGACTTACAAGTCAATGGCGGTGGTGGTGTTTTACTCAATAGCACACCAACAGTAGCGGGGATTAAAACCATCGTCGCCGCGCATCTTGAGTTTGGCACCACGGCGATGTTACCGACCTTAATTACTGATACGGTCGAGGTAATGTCCCAAGCGGCGTATGCTATCGCCGAAGCGCGAAAAAACAACGTTGCTGGAGTATTGGGGATTCACTTTGAAGGGCCTCATTTAAGTGTCGCTAAAAAAGGCGCCCATAGTGAGCAGTATATTCGAGAAATCTCTGAGCCTGAATGGGCGGTTATTTCACGACAAGACATCGGCCTAGTCAAAGTTACTATTGCCCCTGAGAATGTCTCGGTTGACGACATAAAACGAATGGTCTCATTAGGGATTAAAGTCTTTTTGGGCCACTCCAATGCCACTTATGAAGTTGCCAAGGCAGCACTAGACGCTGGAGCCAGTGGCTTTACCCATTTATTTAATGCAATGTCACCGTTTACCTCACGCGAGCCGGGTATGGTCGGCGCGGCATTGTTAGCTGACGATGCAGTCTGTGGTTTAATTGTTGATGGTCATCATGTGGATTACGCCAGTTGTCAGTTAGCATTAAAAACCAAACCCGTCGGCAAGTTATTACTTGTTACTGATGCGATGTCGGTGGTTGGCACTGATATTAAGCGATTTGATTTTTTTGATCGGGAAATTATTCGCCGTGGTGATAAATTAAATTCCACCACTGGCGAATTAGCGGGTTCGGCATTAGATATGGCGAGTGCGGTGCGAAATACTTACCGTCATTTAGGACAGCCTTTAGAGCGAGCCCTTAACATGGCAAGCTTGTATCCGGCACAATATTTAGGATTAGAGCACCAATTAGGTCAGCTAACGCCAGGGGCTCAAGCTGATTTTGTGGTGTTAGATGATAATTTGAAGGTAACTCGAACTTGGGTTGCTGGCTGTTAGTTTACATAAAATAATAAGAGAGGTTTTATGAGTTCTGCTACTGAATCGAGAACGTCAACGCAATCAAGTGTGATGCCGATGGTGATTATTGGTATTTTGTTTTTCGTGTTTGGCTTTGTTACTTGGCTTAATGGTTCGTTAATCCCATTTTTAAAGATAATTTGTGAATTAAATGAATTTGAAGCGCTATTTGTGACCTTTGCTTTCTATATTGCTTATACGGTGATGGCTTTACCGATGTCGCACCTGTTAAACCGTACTGGTTACAAAGATGGCATGGCAATTGGCTTGGCTATTATGGTGGTGGGATCATTATTGTTTATCCCCGCGGCTAAAAGCGCCACTTATCCCTTATTTTTACTCGCACTATTTGTCTTGGGAACCGGACTAACCATTTTACAAACTGCGTCCAATCCCTATGTTGTTAAAATTGGTCCTGCTGAAAGTGCGGCGATGAGAATTTCGATCATGGGGCTTATTAATAAATCAGCCGGTGTTATTGTACCGTTAGCTTTTACGGCGGTAATATTGTCTGATATGGGCAATGTGTCAGAGCAATCATTAGCGGCTCTATCGAGTGATGAACGCGTGGCAACAGTAACCGCGTTATCTGATAAGTTAGTGATGCCTTATATTTATATGGCGATCGCATTGGTGGCACTCATTGGTTTAGTAAAGTTTTCTTCGTTACCGGAAATAGACAATGATGAAGATGAGGACCAAGAGGGAAAATCGAGCGTGATGCATTTTCCTCAGGTCGTGTTAGGGGCATTAGCCCTGTTTGCCTACGTTGGTGTTGAAGTGATCGCCGGTGATACCATTGGACTTTATGGTTCTGGATTAGGGGTGGCTAATTTTGCATCGTTAACCTCATACACGATGGCATTTATGGTATTGGGCTACATCATTGGTGTGACTTGTATTCCACGTTTTATTACGCAGCAACAAGCGTTACTAGGCAGTGCGATTGCTGGTTCATTGGCGATTGTCGGCGTGATGTTTTCTTCAACCACTAGTACGTCGATTGCCGATGTTTTATGGGGCTGGAGTGGCATCGCAGTGATACCAAACTCGGTCACTTTTGTGGCATTGATGGGATTAGCACATGCTTTAGTGTGGCCGTCCATTTGGCCATTAGCGTTAGATGGTTTGGGGAAATTTGTTGCTCAGGGTTCGGCATTACTAATTATGGGTATTTCAGGTGGTGCAATTTTACCGTTAATTTTTGGTAAATTAGCTCATATCTTAAATGATACTCAGCTAGCCTATGTAGTGGGTTTACCTTGTTATATGTTTATTCTATTTTATGCACTGAAGGGGCATAAAATGAGATCTTGGAAGTAGAAATTATATAGAGATATGCTCAGGTACTAGCTGATATCGATACATATTACGCAAACACGCCGTAAATACATTCTGTAGGCTCAATTTTTCATCCATGAAAAATAAGGTTTGCTCCACATGTATCGATATCCCCAGTATTATCGAGCGCTTTATAGTGCTCTTTTTTGAATTAAAACTGGTAACTGATGCCAACTGTTGAGCCAACCGACTTTATATCTCCCATGTCGTAATATTTGACCCCAGCGTTAATCGCTAAGCCCATATCCCATTGGTATTGCCAACCGGCGCCAACAAATAAGCCCAGTCCTGAATCTTTGTTAAGGCTTTTGCCACTTTGCTTGATGTTGTAATCGTAATACTGGGCACCAATCTTGCCATAAACACTATTACGTTGACTTAAAGGATAGGCACCTTTAGCGGCCACCACTAAGTTACTGTATTTAATTTCATCCGCACCAATATTAAAGTAAGATTTTTTTTGTTTGTCACAGGTCCATTTGTCATCATTGATATCGCGACATTTCCATTCATCAACATCTACTGCACTATTGATCCCCGCTTCAATTGATAAATATTGATCCAGTGAATAATTATAGTATGTGTAGAGTTGAATCATATCATTGGCGTCACTACTAGAGCCTTTTAATTCAACGTTAGCCCCTGCTATTTCGACGCCGATTCGGTGTTGCTTATCAATTGGGTTTTGGGCGGCACTAGCGTTAAAAGCAGTGATTGCAACGAGCAGGGTTATTAATGATTTCATCTTAATTTCCTTTATTTATTTAAGGTAATTATTGTAGAGGAATTAAGGAAAAAGATTTGTAGGAAGTTGTCTAATAAATGTTTGAAAGTGTAAGATTTTAACTTTTAGGAATAACTAAGCTAAAACAGGCACCGCCAAGTAATGCTGATTGGCTGACAGTGATCTTACCATGGTGCCATTGGATGATCTTAGCGGTAATGGCTAAGCCTAATCCGAAATGGCCATTTTCTCTGGTTTGGTGGTCGATAAGGCGTACGAAGGGTTCAAAAATGGTGTTAAAATCCTCAGGAGCAATTCCCTGACCATCATCTTCGATGGTGATTGTAATATGATTTTTAGTTTGAACAACAGTCAGTAAAACTTGAGTGGTGGCGAATCTCATGCCATTGACTAAAAGGTTTTGGATTGCTCGAGCTATCCAATGGCAATCTATTCTACAGTCACTACTGCTGTCTGGTACTTGGTAACTTAGCTTTACTTGATGTTGTTGCGCTAAAATATCATAGCTTTCGGCGGTCGATTTTATTAGCTGATTAACGTCAATATCACTAAATTTTAAATCTAAACCATGGCGTTCTAATCCCGCATACTCAAGAAACGCCGCGGTCATCTCCTCCATCCGAGTCAGCTCGTTATCCATCCGGGTTAAATAATGGTTTTTTTGTTCGATGTCATGACTGTCTAAAGCTGCTTCAACCCCAAAACGCAAGCATGCTAAGGGAGTTCTAATGTCATGGGATAAGCTGCGAGCTAGCATTTTATTATCAGCCATCAGCTTTTCAATTTGATTGGCCATCAAATTAAAACTGCGTTCTAACATTGTGATGTATGAAAATCGACTAGCTGGGATCCTCGTTTCTAATTGACCCGCACCAAATTTTGCGGCGGCATTGTTGAGTAAATATAAACGCCGAGTTAAGGGTAAAGACCAAAGAATGAGAATAATACTAATGCCAGAATATAACGCTAAGGTTAAAATTAAGTCGAGTTTATTATGTTGCGGCGCTAGCGGAATATTTAATTGGATTAATTGATTTGAGCCAGTAATACGTTGCAATAAATAGGAACCTTTTTGAGAGGCTAGCAGAACGCCGCCCGGTGAATCCAATTGCTTGAGTAACGAGGGTGGCAGTGCGATATCTTCCATCTTTAGTAAAGAGAGTTCGAACTTAAAGCTATTACTGACTAGGTTAAACTGATGATTTAATTCGCTTTGATTATTCGGGGTTAATTGGGTAGCTAAACCGTCAATTAAGGTTTTATAAATCGTAATATCACTACGTTCTTTAGGTGTCTGCTCTGCCACTAAAGAATCGAGCCCCCAACCCAGAGCTAGTATAGCGGTTAATACGGTGATAACGATACTTAAATATAAACTGCGCATATTAAAGGGACTATTCCTGCCAAGCATCAGCGACAAATAGATAGCCTTTGCCCCAAATAGTTTTGAATTTTTTAGGGCTTTGCGGATCATCGTTAAACAATTTACGTAGGGTCGACAGCATGACATCGAATCGACGATCAATACCATCATATTCGCGACTTTTTAAGGCCTTAAACACACTATCACGATCGACAACTTCACCAGCATGACTGGCGAGATACCATAAAAAAGCATAGAGATTGGTCGATAAATCGATTTCTTTATTTTGATAAATAACCCGTTTTGAATTTTGGTCCATTGAAAGTAGCCCGAACTCCAAGTACTGATTGAGCGGGGCTGAGATTTTATTACGTAAAGCACTCTGAATTCTGGCGAGTAAAATTCGTGGTCGAACGGGTTTTATCACATAATCATTTGCGCCGGCCTCAAGACCAATAATCTCATCGAATTCATCAGCTCGTGCGGTTAGCATAATAATAGGCACCGCAGATTGTTGGCGCACTAATCGACAAACTTCAACCCCATTTAATCCTGGCAACATCACATCGAGCAAGATTAAATCTGGATTTGATTTCGCTATAGCCGACATCACTAAATCGCCACGCTCAACGTGCTCAACGATAAAATTTTGCTGAGTTAAGTATTCACTGACCCAGTTAGCTAAGGTGATGTCATCTTCAACCAATAATATTTTTTGCATCATTTTTTTCATTCCTAAAATAATCGCCAGCGTCGCTTTTTTGCTTTGGTTTTATGGAGCCATCCAACGATAACGGTTGTTTGGGCCATGACATGATTCGCTTGATCCTTAAGCACAAACGATATGCTTTCATTTGACTCGAAATCTAATGTTAATTGGGCTTGCTGGCTTTTTTTCCAGCATTTGATAATAATACCTTGTTGATATAGGCAATAATTATCGGGTATTTTAGTTTGCCAATTGATTTTTATTTTAGCAAAGCATTTGCGACCTTGGTGCAAAGCGATACATTGGGTTGGTATAGCCGCAAGTAATGTTGGACCCTGCTTAAGTGGCTTCGCCATTATTGCCGAACTAAAAAATATCACTAATGAGAGCCATAATAATATTTTGTTTTGACTAGAATACATAACGTAAACCAAGCCGAACTTGAGTTAAATTATTGGTTCTAACCAAGGGGCTGTCACTGATGTTTTTCGAAAAAATGATTTGAGTGATACCGGTATTTAAGTACCAACTTTGTGATAGTGGATATTGAGCAAATACTTCGAATTCCAGTTTAAAGCCTGCACCTGGTCGATAGACTTGACGATCATTATTCGCTTCATGTTCGGCAACTCCATAATAATAGCTAATAATATCAGCGGAGTAGTAGGTGATACCACCGCCAAAATAAATATCCCAATTACGGTAAGGTTGACGATAACTGTAATAACTTTCAAGCAAGATATTATTATTGTTGTTATCTAAAAATAATTTGGCTAAATCTAGGGTGAATAATACATTATCATCGTACTTAGTATATCGAATGGCGGTACCTGCACCATGATTACGTTCATCGAGGTCCTTAAGCGCAGTTAATGGGTGGTCTTGATAGCGCTCTATTGAGGCAGGATCATAGCCAAGGACATAATTTTTATAAATGAAGTCTAATGCCCAATCATCTTCTTCAATCAATTGATAACCAATGACCCCGAGGTCTTTGGCACGTCGTCGATCTGTGTGAATAAAAAAATTGTGATAGGAGATATCAATTAATAGCGAAAATTCAATAATATCGAACACACTTTCTATTTTTATATCTTTAAAAAGACTCGGGTTATAAATTAAGCCGGAGCCAATCATAATTTCCCACTGGAATTGGTCTTCTTCAGCGTTTTCGGCGACGCTATAAGTTGAGAATAATATCAATAATAAAATAAGTAGTTTGTTTCGCATAATTGTTAATATTAATTGAGGAATAGCTATGCTAACAAATATCTTATAATTTAGTCAGGGCAACCAATAGTTTAAATTGTATAAAAATTGTAAGAAATTGAACTAATATTAGTTTTAAAGATTTTTATATCGGGAGAGGTTAGTGAGATTACTGCAAATTACCTTAGAACGGTCAAGTTATGATCATTTGTTCGACATTCTTGAAGAGATAGAGCCAGAGCGTTTACTCCCTGTGATTAAAACAGAAAAAACCGTATTGGTGCAAATTATTGTTAAAGCCTCAGGGGCTGAACCCTTGATGGATAAGGTCGAACGGCGGCTTAGTAGTGCGGAAGGGTTTAATATGATGTTATTACCTCTAAACGCGACGCTACCCCGCTTACCCGATGATGAAAATACAAAAAGCGAACCCGCTAAAAACCCTGAGGTAAAAATCTTTAATCGGGTTTCAAGGGAAGAGCTATACGCGAGTATAAACTCAGGGATAAACAACTTACAGTATTATATTACGATGGTGGTGATTGCCTGCGTCGTTGCTGCGATTGGTTTAATTCGAGATGACATTGCGATTATTATTGCCGCGATGGTGATTGCGCCATTATTAGGGCCCAATATGGCATTAGCATTGGCGACAACTTTAGCGGATAAAGATCTCGCAAAAGAAGCCTCAAAGATGGGCGCTATAGGGGTGGTACTCGCGTTAGTAATTTCTTTTGTGATTGGTTATTTTGTTAAGGTTGATCCTGGGGTGCCGGCGATTGCAGCGAGGACTAGTTTGGGATTGTCAGACTTAGTATTAGCTTTGTCATCAGGTATTGCTGGAGCACTGGCGTTAACCGCTGGTGCATCTTCGACATTGATTGGCGTGATGGTCGCCGTAGCATTGATGCCGCCATTGGTGACAACAGGCATGTTGTGGGGAGCGGGCTATCCGAATCTAGCTATGAATGCTTTATTGTTGACGGCAGCTAATGTTATTTGCGTTAACTTGGCGGGTGTAGCAACCTTTGTGTGGCAAGGGGTTCGGCCATTATCGTGGTGGGAAAAGAGTAAGGCGAAAAAAGCCAGTCGTAATGCCGCAATCACTTGGGCTATTTTAGTGGTGATATTAGTGATTGTGGTTAAATTGAAATTAGTATAATTCATTGACTTAGTTTATTTGTTAGTATAGCTTTTATACACCAGATGTAAGTGTTAATAGAAAATTTATTTCTGTATTTTTAGCCTTCCATAGTGACGGTTTATGACAATAACGAATCATATCAAAGGAATGATAATGAAAAGCTTCTTAAGGGACATGCCATTACGTGGCAAATTATTTAGTTACGCAGGAGTGATGCTGACATTCATAATGATCAGTTTTTCTTATTCCTATTATTCACTAAATAATATTGGCAAGGAGCTGACGACTATTGTTGAAGAGGATATTCCGTTAACTCAAAAATTATCACGGATGACGATTCTTCAGCTTGAACAAGCCATTTCTTTTGAGCGTGCTTTACACTATGGCGCAATATTAACCCGAGAAGATTCAGCATTAGGTCGCTTTCAACAAACAATAGAAGACTTCGATCATGGCACTGCCGAAATCAACCAAGTTATTACCCAAGCTTACACTCTCTTAGAGCATGGTAATGAGCATGGTAATGTTAAACTATTGCAAAAACTTACGAGTGTTAAAAAGTCATTAAAACATATTCAGCAAGCACATGAAAATTTTATCGATCACGCCCACCAAACCTTTAATCTATTCATTGATAATAAACCTCATTTAGCTGAACTAATGGCTGGTAAAGTCGAGTTAGAAGAGCAAGCACTGGACCAAGAAGCTGAGGAGTTATTGGCAAACATTCAGCTATTTACCCAACAAAGTGCGATCTTAGCGCAGCAGCATGAGCAGTCAGTCATCGAAACACTAACCGTCATTACGTTAGTTAGCATGATTATTGGTGTGGCGTTTAGTATGGTGCTGAGTAATTTTATTCTCAGTGGTATTCGAACGGCGATTGTGACCGCTTCAGGTGACTTAACTAAGGAAATTGAGGTCACTAGTAAAGATGAAATTGGTGAATTACTGCATGCGATGAACGGCATGAAAGGCAGGCTAGTGTTAATGATCCGAGACATTACTGGAGTAACCGATACGTTGTCAACTGCCTCTGAAGAAATGTCGGTAGTGACCGAGCAAACAAGTATGATTATTAATGAGCAACAAGGAGAAACGGAGCTTGTTGCAACAGCGATGAATGAAATGACTTCAACTGTGCATGATGTCTCGGACAATATTGCCAAAACTGCTAGTTATGCTCGTGAAGTGATTCAACATACCGTTGATGGTGGGAAAATTGTTGAAACTGCTGTGTTCGAAATTAATAAGTTATCGGATCAAATCAGCCAAGCGGCTGTGACGGTTAATGAGTTAGAGCAGCATAGTCATAATATCAATTCGGTAATGGATGTGATCAAAAGTATTGCGGAGCAAACTAATTTACTCGCCCTTAATGCAGCGATTGAAGCGGCGCGAGCAGGGGAACAAGGTCGAGGTTTCGCGGTTGTTGCTGATGAAGTCAGAACACTGGCAGTTCGAACACAAACATCGACTAAAGAAATCAATCAAATGATCGAAAAACTTCAGGTAGGGACCCGTAGTGCGGTCGAAATCATGGAGCAAAGCCGCCAGCAAACTGAGACTGCGGTGAGCAGCACGCAAAAATCAGGGTCAGCCTTTGAGATTATTGCTAGCTCAGTTCAAGAAATTAATGATATGTGTCAACAAATCTCGGATGCTGCTGAGGAGCAAGGGCAAGTTAGTGAAGAAATTAATCGTAATATTGTAAAAATTAATGATATGTCTGCGCAATCAGCCACTGGAGCAGAGCAAACATCTGTTGCCAGCCAGAATTTAGCTGGCATGGCTTCAGACCTCAAAGGCTTGGTAAGCAGCTTTTCGGTTTAACTGATGAGTTAACCCAGCTCCAACTCAATGTTGGTACAGCCTTTGTTACAACGTATAAAAGCAATGCCATCCTGTGCAGGAATAAGGCTAATGATAAGCTGACAATGCTGACAGTTTATTTGCTCACCTTTACATACTTTTTTGATTAAATTACGCTGCTGATGATATGAATCTGCAGCGTTTTTGTTGAGGGCTGAAAAATCTAGTTTAGTCATTGATAATCTTGATCACAAAATAAAATATCACTATACCGCAATCTTTGCACAATAATCATTATTGCATTGCACTTGTTTTGTGCATTTCGAGCTGTCTATATCAGTGATTTAGTTATTTATTTAGTATATTCAATTGGTTATTTTGTTTACTAAGGTTGGCTTAAGCGTTGCAACACTATTTTATATTTATAAAAATAGTCTAGGAGCCCATCGTGAACAGCATTCAGCTAGCCGATTCAACAGAGTTTATTCTTAACGATTTAATCACAACCAGTGAGCACGGTGTTAAAACAACGTGTCCATATTGTGGCGTTGGATGTGGGGTTAAAGTATCGGTTGGCCCAACGAACCAAGTGCTTGTGAGTGGTGATTCTTCACATCCAGCCAACTATGGCAAGTTATGTATAAAAGGTAAAAATCTCGGTGAAACATTAGATAATCGTAATCGTTTGAAATTACCGCAAGTGAATAATCAATCAACCTCATGGCCAAGGGCATTAGATCTCATTGCTAGTAAAATCAATGACAGTATTGTCCGCTACGGTAAAGATTCGGTCGCTTTTTATGTGTCAGGTCAGTTGCTCACTGAAGATTACTACGTTGCGAATAAACTGATGAAAGGTTTTATTGGTAGCGCTAATATTGATACTAATTCACGGTTATGTATGTCATCGGCAGTAGCTGCTCATAAGCGCGCGTTTGGTGAAGATATTGTGCCGATGAGCTATTCTGATATTACTAAGGCTGATTTAATTATTTTGGCCGGTTCTAATTTAGCTTGGTGTCATCCGGTTATTTATCAGCGAATTAGGGAGGAGAAAGAGCGCCGTCCCGAACTTAAATTAGTGGTTATCGATCCGCGCGTTACTGCTTCCGTTGAGTTAGCTGATTTGCATTTAGCGATTAAGTCCGGAGGCGATCTGTTACTTTTTAATGGTTTGCTAAATTACCTCAGTCAGCATCAGGTCTTGGATGTGACAATGAATGGCCTTGATGACGCGCTGTCGTCAGCAGCGATTGATAGTAAGCGCTTAAGTGAAATTGGTTTATCTGAGCAAATAATCCAGAAATTCTATCAGTTGTTTTTAAACAGCGATAAAGTCGTGACTTTATTTTCGCAAGGGATTAATCAGTCTAGTCAAGGTACTGATCAGGGGAATGCCATTCTTAATTGCCATTTAGCCAGTGGTAAAATTGGTCGTGTTGGGTGCGGTCCATTTTCAATTACCGGACAACCTAATGCCATGGGAGGGCGAGAAGTTGGGGCGTTGGCCAATACCTTAGCCAGTCATATCGAGTTCGAAGATCATGAATTACTTCAGCCACTCAGTGACTTTTGGCAGACCAAAAATTTGGCAACTAGTCCAGGGCTTAAAGCGGTTGATTTGTTTAATGCGGTCAATGATGGAAAAATTAAAGTGCTATGGATTATGGCCACTAATCCACTAGTGAGTCTACCGGATCATGCAAAAATACAACAAGCATTATCCCGCTGCCCTACGGTTATTGTCAGTGATTGTGTCGCGACTAACGATACCATTAATTATGCCAATATTGTCTTACCTGCGCAAAGTTGGGGAGAAAAATCGGGCACTGTCACCAATTCTGAACGCAGAATATCGAGGCAACGAGGATTTTTGACTCCTTTCGGTGAGGCGAAACCTGATTGGTGGATCGTGTCACAAGTTGCCAAGCGAATGGGGTTTGCTGCGCAATTTAATTATCAATCGCCACGGGATATTTTTGTCGAACATGCTCAGTTGTCAGGGCTTAACAACCAAGGAACTAGGGCATTTGATATCTCAGCTTTTAGTGATATTAGTGGTGAAAAATATCAGCAATGGTTGCCGACTCAATGGCCACAACCAAAAGAGCGATCTGTGATCCTTAGCGATCAGCAATTTTTTGTCGATAAAAAATACTATCACCCCAATCATCAGCCTAGTTTAATCGCTGTTTCTGCTAAAAATCGGATCAAGCGGGAGAAACAGTTTACCCTCAACACTGGACGGAATCGAGATCAGTGGCATACGCAAACCCGCACGGATAAATCAAGCACGCTCACTAACCATCACCCCGAACCGTTGGTTGAGTTACATCCTTGCGATAGCAAGCCCTTGGGGATCGTTGATGGTCAAATTGTGAAGCTGAGCAGTCATGATCTTAAGGTTAAAGGTGAATTATTGGTGCGGGTAAAGCTCAGCCGATTACAACGCCGCCGTGAACTATTTATGCCAATTCATTGGTCGAGTAGTAACAGTAATCAAGGGTGTGTCAGTAAACTTGTGATGCCAAACTTTGATCCTATTTCTGGTCAGCCGGCATTTAAACATTCAACCGTTACTATTCATTCATGGGTTAGCCATAGCGAAGCTATGTTGGTATTAAAAGCTCCATTGGATCTCAGTTTATGCCCTTATCAAATCAAGCAGCCTATTGCTGGTGGTTATTGTTATTACTTAGCAAGTCCAGAGCAGCCAGAACAACTATTTGAGCGGATTAACCAATGGCTTAAAGATAATAGTGAAACAGAGATCGAAAGCTTTAGTGCTAGTGATCCTAATCAACAATTGTTTCGTCAAAGCTATTTAAAAGCAGGGGAATTAGTTTCCGGTTTATGTGTTGCCAGAAACAAGGCGCAATTACCCGATGGTTGGATTAGTCAGTTTTATTGCCTTGATGATGCTAAACGTTATTTTATTTCAAATAACATTAAAGCGTTAAAACAACAGAAAACCTTTTGCCAATGTTTAAATATTCCGCTTAAAGATATTGAAGATGCCCTTGAATCTGGGGAATTAAATATTGCTGAGATTCGAGCTAAAACGGGTGCCGGTGGTGGTTGCGGTAGTTGTATTGGTGATATTTCATTGGCGATTAGTCATCGTAAATTAGTTATCAGCTAATAGGATTGTTAGTGTTAAAAATAATTTACATCTAGTGTAAATTATTTTTATCATAAAATATTGCCATCACTAAGTTTTTTCATGTTTATATATCGTAAATATAAAATTTTAACTTTATATTGCGTTGATTTTTATGTGTTTTTATTGGTATTTCGGCTTTTTTGTTATCGAGTGGTGACTAAAATGTTGCCACCGTTTATTAATCCGTGTACTGTGTTAAAAAACAAACACTAAGTTTTGGCGTTTGATATTAATGACGTGGTAGGTTGGTTAAGCTGCTGCCAATGAGGAGATACGATGAAAATGTTTAAAAAAGCAATCACAGTAGCATTATTAAGTTCAACCATTGTTGCCAGTGGTCTTAGTCACGCCCAGGAAGTGTTGAGGATGTATAATTGGTCTGATTATATTGCGACCGACACCCTTAAAAACTTCGAAAAAGAAACGGGAATTCGTGTTATTTATGATGTATTTGATAGTAATGAGGTACTCGAAGCTAAGTTACTCTCTGGTCGATCAGGGTATGACCTTGTTGTCCCTTCCAATAACTTTTTAAGTAAGCAAATTCAAGCCGGTGCTTTTAGTACGCTGACTCGAGAGGTGCTAGAAAATTATGGTAATTTGAACCCTGATTTAATGCACAAATTATTATCTGCCGATCCTAAAAATGCCCATGCGGTTCCTTATCTTTGGGGGACGACTGGCATCGGTTATAATGTTGATAAAGTAAAAGAAATATTAGGTGAAGATGCTCCTGTTGATTCACTAGAGTTAATTTTTAATCCTCAATATGTCTCGAAATTAGCCAAGTGTGGCGTGGTGATGCTTGATTCACCCGACGAGATTGTGCCACAAGCGATGCTTTATTTAGGACTCGATCCTAATAGCCATAAAAAAGCAGATTTAAAAGCTGCTGGTAAAATGCTTGCGAAGATCCGTCCACACATAACTTATTTCAACTCTTCTAGATATATTAGTGATTTAGCTAATGGTGACGTTTGTGTTGCCTATGGTTTCTCTGGCGATATATTTCAAGCAGCCGCTCGCGCTGTTGAAGCAAAGAATGGTCATGTCATTGATTATTCTATCCCTAAGGAAGGAGCTGTTCTATGGTTTGATATGTTAGCGATTCCAAAAGATGCGACGAATAAAGCCAATGCGCATAAATTCATTGATTATTTACTTAAGCCTCAGGTTATTGCGTCAATTACTAACTATGTTGCTTACGCAAATCCTAATCAAGCAGCCACCCCCTTTGTTGATAAAGCCGTTATTAACAACCATTCTATTTATCCGCCAGCGGATATCATGGCAAGTTTATATATGAAAAAAAATCGTCCATTAAAGGCACAGCGGGTGATGACTCGTGTCTGGAATAGGGTGAAATCTGGGCGTTAGTCCCACTAAATACTGTTGCATTGGCCCTCTTCCTTCCTTTGTTCTTTTAAACTGGAGACGTTATGTCTATTGAATCCGCCAGTGGGGAAACCTGCGCTACAAGTCATCAAATCACCCTTGAAAAATCAGCTGCTGTGCTACTAAAAGTAGATCGAGTTAGTAAAATGTTTGGCGATGTTAAAGCCGTCGATGATGTGTCATTGACCATTACTAAAGGTGAAATTTTCTCATTACTTGGTGGCTCTGGCTCTGGTAAGTCAACCTTGTTAAGAATGTTAGCGGGTTTTGAAAAACCAAGCCAAGGGCGAATTTTTCTTGATGGTCAAGATATTACCGATCTACCGCCTTACGAGCGTCCTATTAATATGATGTTTCAGTCTTACGCATTATTTCCCCATATGACCGTGGAACAGAACATTGCCTTTGGATTAAAACAAGACAAAATGCCTGCGCAACAGATTAGGGACAGTGTCAGTGAAATGCTCAAACTGGTGCATATGGAACAATATGCTAAACGTAAACCGGATCAGTTATCGGGTGGCCAACGGCAACGAGTTGCATTGGCCCGTTCTTTGGCAAAACGACCCAAGTTATTATTACTCGATGAACCGATGGGGGCTTTAGACAAAAAATTGCGTACTGAAATGCGATTGGAGGTGGTCGATATTCTTGAGCGGGTCGGGGTGACTTGTGTGATGGTAACTCATGATCAAGAAGAAGCGATGACGATGTCGGCACGGATATCAATCATGAGCGATGGTCGAATTATTCAAACCGGTTCTCCGATCGATATTTATGAAAGCCCTAAAACTCGCTTTATTGCGCAGTTTATTGGATCGGTTAATATGTTTGAATCTGACATTGTCGAAGACGAATTTGATCACATGATTCTTCAAGCGCCAAAGTTAAGTCAGCCATTTTTAATTGGTCATGGGGTGACGAGTAATGCCCAAGATAAACGGGTGTGGCTGGCGATTCGTCCTGAAAAAACCATTATCACTCGAGAGCAACCACTGGAAAAGTACAATTGGGCTAAGGGCATTGTTGAAGATATTGCGTATCTTGGCGGTTTGTCGGTGTATTACATTAAACTGGAAAATGGCCAAGTGGTGCAATGTACCATGCACAATCGTGAACGCCGCTCTGAACATCCGACGTGGCAAGAGCAGGTGTACATCAGCTGGGAGGCTACCAGTGGTGTGGTATTAAGAACATGATAAAATCGATGCTGATCAGCTTAACCAAAGGACGAACTTGGACGCTAGGGATCCCGTATCTTTGGCTAATATTGTTTTTTGCGATGCCATTTTTGATTGTATTGAAAATTAGTTTTTCCTCAGCCGCGATTGCTATTCCGCCCTATGAATCGATTGTTCAATATGCCGATGAATCATTTCAATTGATCCTCAATCTCGGTAATTATTTATTGCTACTGGAAGACTCTCTTTACGTCGACGCCTACTTGGGCTCGTTAAAGATGGCTTTTTTCTCAACCATCGGTTGCTTATTGATTGGTTATCCAATGGCTTATGCTATTGCCAGAGCACCAAGTTCAACCCAAGCAGTGTTACTGCTGTTAATTATGTTGCCCTCATGGACTTCTTTTTTAATTCGCGTGTATGCGTGGATGGGGATATTAAGTAATAACGGCTTATTAAATAACTTGTTGCTGTCCCTAGGGATTATTTCTGAACCGTTACAGATGCTTAATACTAACTTTGCGGTTTATATAGGAATAATTTATACCTATTTACCTTTTATGATCCTGCCGTTGTATGCAACCTTATCGAAATTAGACATCAGTTTGCTTGAAGCGGCCTCAGATCTTGGCTCTCGTAGTATTAATACTTTTTGGCGGATAACACTGCCGCTATCTAAAGGTGGCGTGATTGCTGGCTCTATGCTGGTCTTTATTCCCGTGGTCGGGGAGTTTGTTATTCCTGAATTGCTCGGTGGCCCAGACTCATTAATGATTGGTAAAATATTGTGGCAAGAGTTCTTCAATAACCGAGATTGGCCAGTAGCCTCGGCACTTGCGATCGTGATGTTGGTATTATTAATTGTTCCCATCACCTTATTTCACCGCTACCAATCAAAAGAAATGGAGTAAGGATTATGAAGAATATAAAATTTTCATCGGTGATGCTATGGGCGGGTCTACTTTTCCTTTATCTTCCGATGGCTATCTTGGTGTTCTATTCTTTTAATGCCTCGAAATTAGTTACTGTGTGGGGGGGATTTTCCACTAAATGGTATGGTGAATTATTTCGTGACCAGCAATTATTAGACGCGGTTGGCACCAGTTTAACCTTGGCTTTTTTTAGCGCCACTACCGCGGTCGTACTCGGTACTATGGCGGCATTTGTGATGACTCGTTATCGTCATTCATGGGCCAAACTTACCCTATCAAACATGATAACAGCACCGTTAGTGATGCCAGAAGTGATTACTGGGTTGTCATTAATGCTATTGTTTGTCGCGATGTCTGATTTATTGGGTTGGCCGAAAGAGCGAGGTATGATTACCGTATGGATTGCGCATTCGACGTTCTGTGCCGCCTATGTTGCGGTGGTGGTTTCAACCAGATTTCGTGAATTGGACCGGTCAATCGAAGAAGCAGCGCTCGATTTAGGGGCTTCCCCTTTTAAAACCTTTATGTTGATAACCGTACCGATGATTACACCGTCATTAGTCGCCGGTTGGTTTTTGTCGTTTAGTTTGTCCCTTGATGACTTAGTGATAGCTAGCTTTGTTTCAGGTCCTGGATCAACCACTTTACCGATGGTAGTATTCTCCTCTGTTCGCTTGGGTGTTTCACCAAAAATCAATGCATTAGCGACCGTTATTATATTGATTGTCTCATTGATTGCCTTTGTAACATGGTTGATTGCCCGGCGAAAAGATCGACTGTCTCAGCAGTAAAAGAGTCGGTAATACTGTTCTAAATTGATTTGATTTAGATCCGTATGTTTTTAATGATTAGGGGTACTCTGGAGATAGAAAAGTTATTTATCTCTGTCATACAAGGATCATAAAATGAGTATTGAAAACCATAGCCTTCATCATGAATTTCCAGAGTTCAATCAGCAAATTCATGATTTAAAAATCAGTAATCGTCACTTTCATAAATTGTTCGACGCCTATCATGACGTTGACCGTGTAGTTCGTAATTATGAAAATGAAGTGGAAGTAGCTACCAATGAACATCTTGAAGAGTTAAAGCTACGTCGTCTCCATTTAAAAGATGAATTATTTACCATGCTTAAAGCCGCTTAAAACGATTCCTTTCTTAATATTGATGTCTAAA
>JABSRU010000116.1 GCA_013214965.1 Gammaproteobacteria bacterium | reverse complement strand
CCATTAGTCTTTGCCAGCAAACCTAAACATATTGTTGATATTGGTGGTAATACCGGGCGTTTTTCTACTAAGTGTTTACAGCATGATAGTGAAGTGCAGGTAACCATTATGGACTTACCGCCGCAGTTGGCCAAAGCACAACAAAATATTGACCAAGCAGGGTTAAGTGAGCGTTTCCATGCATTTCCTTGTGATATGTTAGACCCAAACCAAGTATTAGCTGCAGATGCAGATGTTTATTGGATGAGTCAATTTTTAGATTGCTTCTCTGAGCCGCAAATTAAAGTGATTTTATCGAATATTGCCAAGGGTATTTCAGGTCAGCAAAAGGTGTTAATTTTAGAAACCTTTTGGGATGCACAAAAATTTGATGCCGCAGCTTTTAGCTTAAATGCGACCTCACTGTATTTTACCTGTTTTGCTAACGGCAATAGTCGCATGTATGCTGCAGATAAATTCAAGGCTTTAGTTACCGCAAGTGGTTTAAAAATAGAACAACAAATTGATAATATTGGTTTAGGTCATAGTTTATTAGTGTGTAGTAAAGCGGCAAAATAACCATGCAAGTAAGTAAAAAATTATTCGCTAAAGTTAATCAATACATTTTACTGGTCTGTGTAGCTCTAATGGTCAGTGGCTGCGCTGTGCGCATGGATAATGTTCACCGGGTAAGCCTTGATGATGATATTACCTATATCTTGCAACCTATACCTGAGACGTTAACTAACACGGGTATACAAGCATTATTCAAATTTAAGCAGGGAAGTCAGCAAGGTAAAGCAAAGCAATTTATGATTCAAGTTGAGATGACAGCATCTCGTTTACTTGTTTCAGCTTATACCGTTGAAGGTTTCTCATTGTTCACCCTTGATTGGCATACTGATGTGGGCACACTTGTTTATGATAAAAAAATTGCCATTGACCCCTTAAGAGTGTTGGCGGAATTGCAATTAGTACTCTGGCCTAGCAGTGATGTTGCACAAGGTTTAGAACAGGGACAACTGAAAGTGCTAAGCGTTACCTATCGCGAGATTAGTTCAAACAATGACGTTATTTATCAAATTAAACAGCAGGATAATATTAGCCAACTTACTAACGTTAAAGCTGATTATTCCATTGTGATAGAAGAGTTAGACCGTTGGTCTTTGTTAGACGAAAAGTTAGATACAAATGGCTCAGTAACGGAACTAACCTCAGATAACATGGAGATTGCCCCATGAGCATTTATTTAAACGAGCTTGGGTTAGTTTGTGCACTGGGTACAGATAAGAAAACAGTGTTAACTAATTTTCTTGCCGGTGAGCAAGGCTTTATGAAAGCCGATAGTAGCTTTGGCATTAACACCGTTATTGGCAAGGTTGCCGCTAAATTTCCTGATTTGACTGCATTTGGTGACTATCAAAACAGTCGTAATAACCAGTTAGCTTTGCTTGCCTTTGAACAGATCTCAGGCAAGCTGAAAAAATTGATAGTAACGCTTGGTGATGAAATAAAACGTCCACTTAATATTGCTGTTGTTATTGGCACTAGCACTTCTGGCATCGCCAGTGGCGAACAATCCATGCAGCACTATTTAGCTAGCGGAGAACATGAGCAAAGTTATCACTATGCCATGCAAGAGATGGGTGCCACCGCTGAATTTATTGCTAAGTTAGCAAAGGCAAATGCCAGTGTTTATGGTATTTCAACGGCCTGTACCTCAAGTGCTAAGGCCTTAATAAGTGGTCGACGTTTGTTAGAAAATGGCTTAGCCGATATTGTTATCGCTGGTGGTGTTGATAGTTTATGCAAAATGACCGTCAATGGCTTTAATGCGCTAGCGTCTATTTCAGCAACTCATACCCTGCCATTTCAAGCCCAGCGCTGTGGCATTAATATTGGTGAAGGCGCGGCATTATTTATCATGAGTCAGTCAGTAGATGATATCGCCTTAACTGGTTTTGGTGAAACAAGTGATGCCCACCATATTTCAGCGCCACATCCTGATGGCGACGGAGCGAGTAAAGCCATGTTAGCAGCCCTAGAAAGTGCTAATTTATCAGCAAGTGATATTAGCTATATTAATTTACATGGTACGGGTACTGTACAAAATGATGCCATGGAAGCCAAGGCGGTGGCGAAGGTTTTCAATAATTCTACACCTTCTTTACCTACAATACCTTCCACACCTTGTACTGCCAGCAAACAGTTACATGGCCATTGCTTAGGCGCAGCAGGTGCTATTGAGGCGGGTTTGTGCTGGTTATTATTAAGTGATTTTAATAAAGGTAATCACTACCCAGTAATGAAATTATCTGGCGAGTTAGATACAAATATTGCATCAATAAATTTAATCGCTGAACATAACTCGGTAAATAAGCCACTTCGTCACTGTATGTCTAATTCTTATGCTTTTGGCGGCAATAACGCCAGTTTGATTTTATCTGTAGAGAAAGAAAATTAAGGCTTTTATTAAAAATATGTATGATATTGAACAAGTAATAAAACATAGAAAACCGATGCGTTTAGTCGATGAGTTAATTTCGTTTGATGAAGATAGTGCTTGTGTATTGGTAAATATCAATGAAGAAAGTGAGTTTTATCAAGCAGAGCGACGCGGCGTACCGAGTTATATTGGTATTGAATATATGGCGCAGTGTATTGCTGCTCAGGCGGGTGCAAATGAACTCGCTCGCGGTGGCGATATCAGGCTTGGCTTTTTATTAGGTACTCGTAAATATAAACCTAATTGCACCTTTTTTACCTGCGGTGAAACCTTACAGGTAACCGCGACACGACTATTGGCAGATGCTGCTGGTTTATCCGTTTTTGATTGCACCATTGTTGCAAAAAACCAGCAAGAAATTATCTTGGCGCAAGCAAAAATCAATGTATATCAGCCAGACAATGCTGCGGACTATGTCAGTTAGAGTGTCAGCTGAATACTTAACAGACATAGTCAGAATAGCTAAGTAAGTGACAGGAAATATAAATGAATAATACAGTGTTAGTAACAGGCTCTAGTAAGGGTATTGGTAA
>JABSRU010000115.1 GCA_013214965.1 Gammaproteobacteria bacterium | reverse complement strand
ATTAAAAAAGCTTATCGAAAACTCGCTAACAAATATCACCCCGATAGAAATGACAGTAAGGATGCCGTAGAAAAATTTCAACTAATTCAACAGGCTTATGATGTTATTTCTGATCCGAAAAAGCGCTCTTTATATTTAAAAAGCAACTATACATTAATAACTGATCCCCGAGAAGTTGCTGATTCTTTTTGGCATAGTGCTTTAAATTAGTGCTTTTAGCTAGGCTTTGGACACTATCAATTAGACCTTTCCTTAGGCCCTCCATTTGGAAACAATGAATGCAACATGCAACAAACTTACCTGATTATTTAACCAGTGATTTCTCTATGTATTTAGAGAATATGACCTCATTAGATGAACCTGAAAACCCTGATTTATTATCAAATTATTTATCTAATTTATTCGAACAATTAAAGCAAATGCCTTTATTATTTAATGGCATGGTTGATCAATTAGCAATGGCTATATCAACCAAAATAAGAATCGATAGCAAAAACTTGGCAAAAATCGAGCTGACAGAAGAACCTAGTTGGGCCGAGATCAAACCTTTTGTGGGAGTGCATGCTGATGCTAGAGCCTGTATTACTGAAATAATGACCCACACAGAACGGGAATTTAAAATAGCCATTTTGCTCATTCATTTTTATAACGGCTATGATGCTACACCTTTAAAATCTGAAGAAGATGAACATGATCAGTTCGATGATTATGAATCTCATGACTTTGATGAGAACTACTAGATTTGATTAACTCTGGATTTACTCATTAATCAATCTAATTATTAAAATGATAAGTTTTAAGGAATCACCTTGACAAAAAATGCATTAATTCTTGCTAGCGACATTATTGAACAAGCACAGCATAGCGGTAGACGCGCGGGTACCTCATTAGAGGCAATTGCCTCGGAACAAGGTGATGAGACGATGCTTGCGGTGTTAACAGAAATGGATATTTTAACCGTCGCTAAAATTGTTCGAGAACACGACGCCACCATTCCTTCAATAGCTACATGGCTAATGGATGCGGATTCAATTAAGCAGCTGTTAAATGTTGAACCGTCATATTGGCAAAATATGGATGAAGATCAAGTGTTTTGTGCGCAATCTGAAGCGCACAGTTTATTAACACAAATTTTTCTCTCTTATGATGATGATGAAAAACAATTAGAAGTATTAAAAGCCATAGTTGAAGACGATTTTGGTCTGTTATATTTATCTTTGCCGTTTGTTGGTCACGATTTTTCGGAATTAGAAGAAGATGAAGAACAAATATCTGGCAGTATTGAAGAGTTGTTAATTAAAATCAAAACGTTAAGCGAAGAAGCTTATCGTGAAGTGATAGCGGTTAGTACTAATGGCACACTGGATAACATTGAAAATGCGTTAAAACACAATGCCAATAAACAACGAGTGACTGCTGTTGAAATGGATACCGACGATATGTTTGCGCCACTTTAGTTTACAAAGACAAATCCATATTTATATAACCGATATGAACAGCTTTAATTGATTGGGATTCATCAATGAAAATTGCAAAGTTAAGAAATCACCCGTTTTTACTTTTGGTCTTAAAAGATGGAGAAAGTGATGGCTTTTTTACGCCAGAATTTATTCATAAAACGAAACAACAATTATCAGATATGTCTTTGAGGATAGCCTCTGACAACCTATCAATAATTTATGCTGATCAGATAAGAAAAGGGTGTGAAATTGTACTTGGTATGAGCAACTTAGGTTTATTAAACCTTTGTGATAACGATACAGAGAAAGCAAAAAATATTCTAAAAGATCAAGGTATCGTTTATTGCTTTAGAGCAGGCTGGTCGAAATACACTCAATTAAAGGAAATATCACCCTCATACTTTGATAGTATTTCTATCAGTAGTTATGCTTTAGCAATTAATGACACTTCTGATATAAAACTTATGCATGCTTCATTAATGAGTGAAGGCTTTCAAAGTGCGATGCTGTTGCAAAGTTATAAAAGTATTGCCGCGAACTATTGCGCAAACACCCTGCTTATTGATAATGATGAAGAAGTGTTGAGTTTTGAATTGCAAAAATTTCTTAATTCTGCCATTGCATTGCTTCTCATTGATTCCGATAAAAAGATATTCACAAATGTTCTATATCAGCAGTTGATCACTTACCTGACTCAGACAAAGAAAGATCTACTGCTTGCTAAGGTAGAAAGCTGTATTGTGAACCTCACCAAACAACTACCGCTATTTACTAAAGAGTACCTGCAAGAAGTAGGTTTATTAGATTTCAATGAGTTAAAGGGAATTATTAATCAACAAGTTGATATTTCTATTTATATCCCAGAAATATTAGAACTTCCTATCACCGTTGCTAATGAGTTGAATGATGATTTTGATGGTGGCTACGATTTTCATGCTGATGATATGGATGATATCGCTTATTTAAAGCCTGACACTCCATAATATAGAAAGTAAAAGGGACACTCAGTGCGCCGATCTAAATCAGTAGAAGGTTAGAGGTGAAAGTCCTCTGCTTGGTTAGGCATAGCAAGCCGCCGAGACCCCGAGTCTTGGGCTTTACATCGAAAGGTGTCGAGTTAAGCATTAGCTCTTCGCAGTCATAGACCTTATACATGTGAGGATGTCTTTTACACGGAACTCGTGAGGTCCAACGCGGTTGCTTATTAACATAAGTAGTTTATTGGGAAGGCGGATCAGCGTAGCCAATAAATAGCACACGTTCGGCGTTGGAAGTCAGACAGACTTATAGTAGCGTGCAACGTCATTAAGTTGTTGATTTGTGCATGATGAATAATATATGTAGCAACTGGTCTAAGCATTAGAAATGTACGATGAATAGAGAATAATCTGAAAGTAGTTTACACCACCACTAAGTCGCTATTGCGCGAAAGCGATACAGAAGTTCACGATCCATGTTTTCCGTGAAACTTATTCGGAGTCGTAATTTTGTTTTATAAGGCGTATATGGACTCCACGTATTTTACAACTAATAATTTCACATAAAACAGAATAAGATGCGGTCGTATATACGGCTTT
>JABSRU010000114.1 GCA_013214965.1 Gammaproteobacteria bacterium | reverse complement strand
AAGTTACTTAGTAATAATCCCTATTTAAATATTGCGGCGGCGGTTGATTTAATGGTGTATGCCGGTAATTTTGTGGTGGAACCATTGCAAGTGCATATTGATAAGTTAAAGCATCCTCAATTAATTGTTCGTGATAGTTTCACGTTGAACCCGACTGGTCGAGTCAAAGTTAGTAAATTTGATTTACACCCGATTACTGGCCGCATGATCATTATTGCCGATGATAATACACGTTTGGCATTAAACGCTAATACGGGTGCATATTCAGTGATTAAAACAGATGATAAGCCGACTCAAACATCAGTGGTAAGTGCCAATTACATCGCACAAAAACCGCAACGAGATGACGATGATCATGACAAAGATGATCATGACAAAGATGACGACCATGACAAAGATGATCACGATGATTATGACTACAGCTGGTATGAGGAATATTTAAAATGGCTTGAGGGGAAACAGGGCACTAAATTTGATGATGTCTCGATAGTTAAACAAAATATTGCGACTAACAAGTTTTATTTGTTATCTGCTAGTGCCGGAAATCGTTCAATGGATACCTGTGAAGTATCGGGTAGCCAAGGTTTATTTCTGATGGCGATGACCCAAACAATTGCCGATGCTAGCGTGACTAAAATCTCTGCACAACGGGTTAGCGCAACCCCTAACTTTGTGAAGGCTGATGCGTTCAGTGCGGCAACGAATACCGATGTTGATATTTTCACCCCGAAGCCTGACACCACAACAGGCACTACACTCCCAGATCCTATTCCCGATATCGATAACAGTGAAGCCTCTTGTTATAGCAAAGCCTTTAAATTAATGGCGATAACGAATGATTCAACGGTAATCGTCGTGGTGGCTAGAGGGCTTAATAATGAAAGTATTCATCGATTGTCTGGTGATACATTAAGTGAACAACTAAGTCCCGGTTATGCAATACCAAACGGAGTTAATGTTGGCGATGTCGTTATTTCTAACGATGGCCAATATATTGCTTTTACTGATTTGAGTAGCGGCGCACTTTCGCTCGTTAACTTTAAGACCATGACGTTAGTGGCTAAATATGATGCTTCTACCTATCAGTTAACAAAATTACATTTTATATCAGACCATCAATTGGTCGTTATTGGGCAAGGAAGTAACGATGCTGGTAGTGATAATCAAGTGTTGTTGATTGACTATGACATGAGTAGTTTAACATTGTCACAAACCGTTGCACTAACGCATAAAGTGAACAAATTAACGGTCAATAAAAATGCGCTGTTAGTGGCCGTTGCCAATGAGCAAGATATTAGCCTGTTAAAGATAGAAAATAATAAATTATTGCTTCAAACCTCTTATATCGATGCCAGCACTGATATTAATCAAATAGGCCTGCTGTCAGATAAAGTGATATTTAGCGCTAATGCGGTGATTCATTACATTTCGTTAGAGGGGATATTGGGCTCAGAGTTAAGAGCTGCTCAACGCTATTTAACCAAAGGACTCATCACGAGAGCTCGCCAAGAAAATAACAGCGCTAGTTTAGTGTTGCCACGTACGTTTACCTCGTTGGGGTTAAACAGCGTTAACATTGAATGGCGCACTAATAATCCAGAGCAACTTGATGTCATGACTGGGCGTTTAACTCGTTACATCACAACTGATTTAACGGTCACTGCGATAATTAGCGGATTATTTAGAGGGGAAATCCACCGCGTCGAAAAGTCATATCAAATAAACTAGTCAATTTTAGATACTCAACTGTGTTACTTAGTGATAGTTGAGTATCTCATCATACTAATATTATTAAATTTCATTTCATTATGTTAAATTTTTGTTGATTTTGTTATTGTATAAAATATACTTTATTTCTTGTGTGAACGCTGTCAAATGAACAGTGACACAAGCAACATCAGCTGATGGTTTATCAATGATGAAAAAATAACTATGAAGAGAATTTTATGAAGTACTTATCTTTAACGGCGCTTGCCGTAACATCAGCCCTTTCGGGTGTGGCACAGGCTGCAACATTGTCTAACGCAACGACTATCGATTTTAGCCAAGCGACAACGAACTCTATTACCACTCAACCATCTGCTTTGAGCGGCTTGGGTTTTAAAGCTGGAAAAACAGTGATCTTTGCCAATGGCACTCAAAAAACACGCTATCAACAACTTTACATGGGTGTGCCTGTCTATGGTATGTCAGTAGTAGCACCGACTGCTGTTTCTGGCATTATGAGCATGACTTCTACCATTGGTAGCACGGCACAAGGTAATATTTTGACCAGTATCGCTGGTGATATTAAGAGCACTAAAGCTCGATATTCAGATAAAGCGGCATTAAATATTTTACGTGCTAGCAATAGCATTAATAGTGTTAGCTTGGTTCAAGTAAAAACTGAAAACGAGCAGACCGAATTATTTGTTTATCTTGATGACAATGGTGTAGCACGTTTAGTTTACCTAACGTCTTATTTTACACATCAGCCAACTCCAAGTCGTCCATATGCGATTATTGATGCCAACACTGGTGAGATAATCAAAAAATGGGAAGGCCTAACTATGCGTCAAGCAACTGGTCCTGGTGGGAATGCTAAAACCGGTCGTTATGTTTATGGAGTCGATTACCCAGCATTAACCGTTGATGAAAATTGTCGTATGAGTACCTCGAATGTTAATACTGTCGATATGAATCATCAAACATGGGGCGGCACTATTTTTAAATTTAACTGCCCTGAAAATAATTACAAAAGCATTAATGGTGCATTTTCACCGTTAAATGATGCGCATTACTTTGGTAATGTGGTCTTTGATATGTATCAACAATGGTTTAATTCTGCGCCGCTTAGCTTTAAATTGACCATGAAAGTACATTACGGCAATAACTTCCAGAATGCATTTTGGAATGGTCGTGTAATGACCTTTGGCGATGGGGGTTCGATGATGTACCCAATGGTGACGCTTGATGTGTCAGCTCATGAAGTCAGTCATGGTTTTACGGAACAAAATTCAGGGTTAGTTTATAGAGGTCAGCCCGGCGGTATGAACGAAGCATTTTCT
>JABSRU010000113.1 GCA_013214965.1 Gammaproteobacteria bacterium | reverse complement strand
TCACCTTGGGACACCTGTGTTATGTTTTAACAGGTGTGCCGCCCCAGCCAAACTCCCCACCGGACGCTGTCCCGTACGCGAATTCCTAACGGCCCTCCTGAAAGATCAGGAACCGTTCTGATTCTCGAATCAGGGGCTCCACCGATGCATGTGCACCACGGTAGACTAACCCCATTAGCCTTCGCTTAATACGGTGAGCTGAGCAACACCAAGAGTACTGGTACTTCCTTCACGGTCATCGGCAAATAAAGACTGCCAACCTCCCAGTTATCTGTCTACACCTCATGAGTCACTCTGCAGCGTCTGACTAGAGTCAAGCTCAACAGGGTCTTCTTTCCCCGCTAATTATGCCAAGCCCGTTCCCTTGGCTGTGGTTTCGCTAGATAGTAGATAGGGACAGTGGGAATCTCGTTAATCCATTCATGCGCGTCACTAGTTAGATGACGAGGCATTTGGCTACCTTAAGAGAGTCATAGTTACTCCCGCCGTTTACCCGCGCTTATTCGAATCTCTACACGTTGACATTCAGAGCACTGGGCAGAAATCACCTTCAGTCACATCCCCCCTCGGAGCAAGAGTGGTCTGAAGGCTTTGTTTTAATTAAACAGTCGGATTCCCCTGGTCCGTTCCAGTTCTAACATGCTAGTTCTGCATGGGCCTACAATAAAAACAAAATCCTGACGACCCATTGAGAGTTAGTACCTGCAACACAAAAGCCTGCTGACAACATCGACTCTCGGTGGATTCCATTCCAGATAAAGTTTCTGCAAGCCCCCTAGCGTTAGAGCCAATCCTTATCCCGAAGTTACGGATCTATTTTGCCGACTTCCCTTACCTACATTATTCTATCGACTAGAGGCTCTTCACCTTGGAGACCTGATGCGGTAATTAGTACGACCAGAAAATGATAATAAATCTTTCCATCAGCTTTTCACGGACCATGCAGAAGGCACCTGACACATCAAATATTGTGACGTGCTTTACCAAGACTGCGAAACCCTTTCTCGAGTTAACCTCACTCCAGGGTGATGCAGCTGTTAAAAAGAAAAGATAACTCTTCCAGGACTCCCACTCGGTGTCGCTGATTTCAGTTGTGTTACCACACATTATCCACTTCATGGTTCACGAATATTAACGTGCTTCCCTTTCGCAAGCTGTGGAGCGAGAAGCGCCCACTACTCTACCGGAGTTACCCTGGTACTTAGGATCGACTCACCCATGTTCCACTAAGGTTCACATGGAACCTTTCCCCACTTCAGTCTTCAAAGCTCTCATTTGAATATTTGCTACTACCACCAAGATCTGCACTCCAGGCAACTCCACAACTGCTCACGCGAACTGCTTCAAAGTCATACCCAGACGCCCCCCTACTCACTAACCTGATTCGACCTAGAGATCTCTCTAGGCTAGCGGTTAAATATCGGTCGATCGCTTGAGCGCCATCCATTTTCCGAGCCGGTTTTCTTGGTAGGTCAGTTGTTACACTTTGCTTAGAGGGTGACGACTTCCAGGTCCACCTTCCTACTGTCACAGAAATACCAACAGCGTTATTGCCCTCTTCTTGGCGACCAGTTTGGCACCTTAAATTAACGTCCGGTTCATCCCGCATCGCCTGTTCTGCTTACCAAAAGAGGCCCACTCGGAGCGACGCGCGCATAAACATTCTGTCTTTGTTCACTTAAGCAACAAGACTCGCCTACCTACTTTAAAGTTTAACGGTAATGGCCGGGACAATTAGAGAGGGGCCGTGCTCATCCTCGTTTTTACTTTACCAGATATTACTGCCTTCGCTCCAGCTATCCTGTGGGAAACTTCGGGGGGAACCAGCTACTAGATGGTTCGATTAGTCTTTCGCCCCTATACCCAAATCAGACGAACGATTTGCACGTCAGTATCGCTACGAGCCTCCACCAGGGTTTCCCCTGGCTTCGCCCTGTTCAGGCATAGATCACCATCTTTCGGGTCCCAACATTATAGCTTTAACTCGAATCAATCATCAATTCAGAAAAGAATATTTAACTTACACATCGGTCGGTAGTGCCGGATTCAACAGCACACTTACTGGGCCGCCCTTCCTACCATTAAAATCGTGACCATTCTTAGACACCCGTTTTCATTGACATCTAAATGCACATCGCTTTCACTCCGCTGATGACCGTTAGAGGCCATTCACTTGCAATAATGTTAGACTCCTTGGTCCGTGTTTCAAGACGGGGCGATGAGGCATGGAAAAAAACAACATCTGCTTCCGGAATACATGACACTTCGGTTAATTTTCATCACATGATATAAGTGAGACATTCAAGTCGTAAACCACTAATCGCATTACCTAATGCCCCGTGACATTATAACCAATAGTTTACCCCCCTACGGAGGGCTGGTCATTAAGCACATTCATAATTTTGAGAGTGCGCGGGTGGGCAGGAACGTCGTAGCTCCTTGTGTTTCTTAACTGGAGTAGCGAGAGCCTTGATTTAACATTAATAGTAATTGTGCAAAATAAACGACACCATTCAATTCCCAAGAGTTAGAGCAGTGATACAATCTGTTACTCTGGTACCAACTTACGAATAGCATTACCGCAGTCATCTTAGCGTATCATTACGGATATGGTTTTCCACTTTTCCAATTCGAGCTCGGCTCATGAACTATCAAAACGCATCTGGACAGAATATGCTGGATGAGCGAATTAAATCTCAGCTACAAAACCCACAGTCTTCCGAAAAAGACACATTAACGCTATCTGACCTAGGAAGGGAGTTTTCCAGTATACTGTTACTAATTCCCGTACCGGCAATGACAATTTACATGAGAACCAAAACCCGGCGTTGTATGAGTCTCTAATTAGGATTTCAGAAAGCTCTTCAATATGAAAGACAATAGAGAGAAGGTTAATTAATATAATGACATACAAATTACTTGCAATGCATAGAATTATAACTTTTCAACACTGCTGCCTAACCGATATGCAATCATTTACTTTACAATCCAATAACCCTGACACATGCCTCATCACTTCGCTCGTAGCAATTTCACGTACTCTTGAACTCTCTTTTCAAAGTTCTTTTCATCTTTCCCTCACGGTACTTGTTCGCTATCGG
>JABSRU010000112.1 GCA_013214965.1 Gammaproteobacteria bacterium | reverse complement strand
GTCATTTGACTTTGTTCCAGGAGTACCAAGATCCCCGTGGTCGAGGTATTCCGGGAATATCTCTTTTGAGATATTCCAGTAGTACCATCCGTGGTGCTGCTGCCGATCACAACCAATAGAATTACAGTCAGCGAAGCCGCTTTTACCAACGGGTATTCTGGGGATTGACAACATACTTCTGTTTGACGACTCTCGTAGTTTGATTACAGTTGTTGTGGCGACGATCGTGTGCTTTTAGTTAGCAGTAACCATACTCACCACTTTGACTGTTGCGTCTGGAATGCCTTTGCCCCCCGTGGCGAATGCGCATACTTAGACATCAACAAGTCATTGTCGGGAGAGTGTTGGATATTGTGCTGTAGCGGATAGGATATCCTATCCGGTTGGAAGTAAACTGCCATGCAGTGTAAGATAGCAACCACCCGAGTAATCGGAGGTTGTGAATCTACAATGCACGGGCGGGCGGGCCTGGTCATCTAGCAATCGGGTTGCGGTACAAACCCAAGTGGGTATGGTTGAGACGAGAGGTGTCGGACAACCGCACTCCTGGTGGGTGTGCAAACAGCAGCAGTGTCGCGTTAGCGTATAGGTCAATTGGGGGGCATACACAATTTTCGCCTGGAGGTGTCGGAAAAGTTACCACAGGGATAACTGGCTTGTGGCTGCTCAGCGTCCTTAGCGATTCAGCTTTTTGATTCTTCGATGTCGGCTCTTCCTATCCTACCCTTGTAGCAGGGGGTAAGGGTAAGTTTGTTCACCTACTAACAGGGAACGTGAGCTGGGTTTAGACCGTCGCGAGACAGGTTAGTTTTACCCTACCGTTGTCACTGCAGATGCAAATCTGTCAGTGTTCGACACCCACCAACAAGCGCAGCCGATCCAACCCTTCACAAGATATGATGCAAGTCATACACCGTGTTCACATGACGTTCAAGCTTGGCTTTATTTGACGCTGATCCAAACACCATGCCGATCCAAACGCAGCGTCATACAGGGTTTACCAACAACAATATCTGACAAGTAACTGGAATTTCAGTACGAGAGGAACAGATTCCACGCAATCAGCGTTCATCGAGGGCATCGACTGATGACATACCTCGGAAGCAACCTTGCGGAGAGGTCACCGAGGAATCTCTACTGTTAACTTTGTTACAGCTGAACTCCTCTTAAGCTGAAATCTATACTTCGAGGATTTGTTGCGACTATTGCTACCACCAGCAGTAGTAGGCTAGACTTTGTTGCTATGAGCAGTAGAGCTACAGGGTTTTGTCCGAGTATTTAATGCACGGGCAACTTGAACGTTCCATTGGCACACTTACACACGGAAACAGGACTTTTTGTCCGTTTGTCACGACCCGAGAGGCTTCACTGATGATGCCTTGTGTTATTGATGATCGACTCTAATCTGTAATTCTCCGACGAAGACGATTTCTGAGCTATAAACAGCGATTGCGCCCCGACAATTATACCGAAAGTACTTTGAGCAACAAGGAACCTAGTTTACCATACTTTGCACATCACTCACCTTTACGACTCATATAAGATCTAATCTTGTTGAATTGGAAAGTGTTTGATAGAGGTATTTGGCTAATCAAGGCATCTTAGCTCGAGAACTTATCGGATATGAACATTTGTCACGCCCGACGTTACCACCGCACATCGACGTTAAGCTCTAAATTGTTGGAGGGGGATTGAGTTAGATGACATCGTTGGTAAAATTGCAAGACTCGCAGTGTGTGTCTCCCGGCCAGTGGCCACCATTCCGCCGCTACATTAGGGCGGAACTAACTCCGGTGATTTGGATTCGACCGCAATTCAACCCCCCCCACCTAGGTCTCTCCTAGTTTTCCTGAGATTATCTCTCGGATGGCATAGAAGAGAATACCACTCTTAGTTTTGTGACTAGAGCTGGCTATTCTATCACGACACGTCTTGATGAATAGTTGACACTAGTCCACGATGTTGTACAGCCTGCTGCAAAGCACTCGAGAGGACCTGTTATCCGATCTAGTGAGACTCATCGTGAACAACATGTCGGGTACAACACTGTTGACCCCCCCCAGTGGTATGGAAATCGACTGATGACCATACCCAGTGCAACCAACGAAAGATCAAACAAACACCTCGGGTCCGTTACGAGAGAAAACTAGCTATTTCACGGAGTGCATATCTGCACTCGGGTGCGATCGACAAAATAGCTTGTTAGTATCCAGGACTCAGAGGTCAACGAGAGAAGACTAGGACTCAAACCCGACTAGGACTCAAACCCGACCACAACCCCATCTGACGCAGCGACGACTATTAGTATCCACACCTCAAGATTGAAAGCAAAATACGCCCCACCAAACACACCATGGCTCCCAGATTCTGGGTCTATCCACTCTACATCAGGTCGTAGAGTTGGAACCGGGTTCGATTCCCGGGGGAGCTTCCTATGGTAGATCGAGACCCGCCCTCGGGCGACTCGAACTGCCAACCACGGGTTCGAATCCTTCGGGATTGGTATAGAACCAAGTGGTTCGAGTAGTGACTCGAACTGCCGGGCAATGTGAAGGGTCCCCTCGTGGTGACCTGGATCACCTAACCACCCCCCCAATGGGTTCGAATCCTCCGGGATTCGAATCAAGTCCCAACCCCACTACACCATCACTTGCACCTCGTGTGCAGTGTGCAGTGGGATGCGGTAACCCAATCAGGTCCGATCTGTACGAGTACGACCACGTTCTAGATAGGCACGGCTATCTAACCCCGCAGACAATCTTGTTGTCGCATCAACCACCTGTCTATACCAACAGTAATGTTGTATGGGTAGTCGGACGAGCACCGCAGAAATGTCACCAAACGGTTAACTGACCCTCGCGAGCAACGAGGTAAGAGGACGCTATGAGATCCTATCATGTCAAGGGCGCTATGCCTGGTACTGCGAACTGCAATTTATGCTAAATTGCACAGCGGGCCAGGTGTAGAGTGGCTCCGTCGCAAGATAGGCCTAGGATCTCTATTCTCGCCCACACCGGTGATAGCTATGCACTACTTGAAGTTCGATTCGTGGTCTAGACTCCTAGAGTCTGGGCCCACCCAACTACACTGTTACAATTGGTACAGTACAATGAGAGATGT
>JABSRU010000111.1 GCA_013214965.1 Gammaproteobacteria bacterium | reverse complement strand
AAGAAATCCGCTTGATATTTTTTGTCTTTCCATTTGTACCACTCTTCGGTTTCAACACCCTCGTACTCGATAATGGTAACGGCGCCCCCTGGCATTTTTCCGGCATTGGACGTGTGGTGTTCAATATGATCATGGTTAATCCAAATACCGGGATTGTCCATTCTGGCAATAATATCGACCCGTCCACCTTGGGGAACGTAGACAACGTCAGCCCAGTACGGACTATCTAAAGGTAAGCCGTCCTTGTGGGTAACTAACACATCATGACCATGCATATGGTAGGCAACCTCAGCACTTGCAGCGAACAACCGCAGCCTTAACACATCACCCTTTTTGACTCTTATCGGTTGAGTAATTGGAAATGACTTACCGTTAATTGAAAAGTAATCATTTTTATCTGCCGGATGACCACCCTTGCCATATTCCATTGCCACCTCTGAATTCCAACCAGAGAACATTAACAACGCTTCTTTAGTAACTTCTTTTTCAATCTCGCTAGGTTCCTTGGGGTCGATAATCATCGGTCCCCACATTCCACGTAGACCAACATGTTCAGGGACGTTGACATGGCAGTGGTACCATAGGCTGCCTGGTTTATCGACAATAAAGTCATACACAAAAGACTCTCCCGGCTGTATTGCCTCCTGGGTGACACCTGGCACACCATCCATTTTCCAGCTATTAGTTTGGAATGTGCCATGCCAATGCACTGTGTGCGCTAAGGTCGAGTTATTGTGTACGGTTATCACTAAACGATCCCCTTCCTTAGCCCGGATTAACGGTCCAGGAACCTGGCCATTAAAGGCCCAGACCTTATTGGTAAACCCTGGCGCAACTTCTTGAATCATTTCCTCAATCGTCATATCAAAGGTCAGTGTTTCCGCTTGGACTAACTGACTGACGAGCAATGTCATGGCTAAACCGATTCGTTTTAGATTTTTCAATGCGTTAAATTTCATTATTTATTTCTCCTTTTCGCAACATAATAATCTCACGTAAGCAACCAGATCATTAATTTCTTGGTCTGTCATATTGGCATCCCAGTTTGGCATTAAGTTAGACTTACTCACCGCTTTGCCGCCTTTCTTAATGGCAATAAAAATGTCTTCATCAGTGCGGGTTATCATTCCTTTAGTATCGGTATGATCTTTTGGTAAAACGTCCATGCTGGCCGCATTTACCCCCCAGCCGTCACCGTTTTTGCCATGGCATTGAGTACAATAAGCCTGGTAAAGAATCTCACCATTTTTAGTATCTATGGCATACGCCTCGGTCATCGCAAATAATGTCGATAACAACACAATAAAGTTGAATAATTTCATGTTATTTACTCCGATATTACGTTGAGATAATTGACTAATTTTTTGATCGAATTGTCGTTCAGGTGACGATTCGGCATTAACGTCTTCGGATCCCATTTTTCAGGATGACGAATATAAGAGGCAATAAAGTTAGGTTTTAAGCGAGATATCGCGGTATATAATTCGGGACCAGAGACCCCACCATAGCCATCTTCGTCTTGATGACATGAGCCACAACCTTTAAATTTATTGAAATCTTTTTCACCCAATGTCCGGTTAACTTTGCCCAAGGTCACCTGCTCTAAAGCAATAAGATCTGACTTAGGAGTCTGTAACATTAGGTATTGAGTAATTTGTTTCGCTTCTTTAGGTTGCACCGTCATATGATTCACTAATTTTGTTTCATCAATTAGGTCACCATCTTCAGTGACTTTTACCTTGTTTAGGAAAAAGTGGCCACCGGGTCGCAACCGTTTAGGCACGGCTAACCATTGTTCAAGCCAAGCGGCATTAAACTTGTTGCCAGCGTAATAAAGCGTGGGCGCTTTTTCTTGTAATCGTTGACTTAAGCTAATATTGCTATTATCTGAAATAGAATGGCAGGCGGTACATTTTTTTTGGTACAACTTTTGTCCTTGCTCTGAGGCATGGCTCAGTTCAGGAGACTGAAGTAACACCAACCCCAAGACCAGCTTTAAAGTAAGCATATGGTTTTTCATAATTCACCTCTATTAGAAAGGAGCTTCCCTGCTCATTGGTGTGTTTATTTGATTTAACGTAAGACCAAATTACCGTCTCGCCCTTTCTTAGGGTCAGCATCTGGTTTGTTCATTAATATGGTAATGGCGCCGTTCAGTGCTGATTTCATTCGGTGATCAACTAAGGCATTGTTGGTCGGACGATCACTTGGACTAACAAGATCAGCGATCACACCATGGGCAGGAGCAACATCGATGGTTTGCATGCCATGTCTAATATTTTTTGGATTACCGTTATCCCAGACTTTATCCCAGATACCAGCGATAGGATGAAAGGCTGAATTTTCATTAATTTTTGCGTTAACAAAATAAAATCGGACCCGCTCACCTGGTTTTGATTCGAGTACTATCGAGGCATTTTGATCATGTACCGGATCGTAGTGGAATTGTTTGCCATTGATTAAGACACCTTTCCATTTTTCGTTGTTGGTTATTTCGGTAGGTGTGGCATCATTATCAAATAAATCACCTTCAACTATCACGTATTCACGATCAGGTTTAGGGAAATCTGCGCTGTAACCTTCTTTTGGATCAACAATGATGACCCCGTACATACCGCGAGAAATATGTTCAGACATTGACTCTGAACCGCAATGATAAATAAATACACCAGGATACTTAGCTTCAAACTTGAAATCTTTAGTTCTACCAGGACGTACACCTTCGAACTCATCCAGCACATCAACGACCGCGGCATGAAAATCCATCGAATGAGATTGTTTGTTTACCTTTAAATTAAGTAACGAAAAATCAACGATATCTCCTTCCGTTACACGGATCACTGGCCCTGGTATTGTGCCGTTATAAGTCCACATATTTTGTTTAGTACCAGCATTATCAACAACAATTTGTTTTTCAATGACTGACATCTCTACTTTGACGACTTTAGCGAGTGCGCATTGACTCCCTAATAGTGCTAAAGATACCAACAGACCTGAGGTTATTTTTGAAAGTTTCATAGGATATTCCTGTTATAGTTAAATGGTTCTACACTTCTCTATTACAGGATTCGTGCCAAGTGTTTTTTTACTTAAATTGATGTAGATCAGGCTATATAGCAAAGGTTTAGTGTACAATTTGTACTCTTAATGTACTTTTGACGC
>JABSRU010000110.1 GCA_013214965.1 Gammaproteobacteria bacterium | reverse complement strand
CACCTCTCATCCTACCAAGCTTAAAAGAATGAAATGCCAATTTGATCGTTTCATGAATTTGAAGGTCTGACCAATCTTGAGTGCAGGTGAAAATAGTCACCCCTTTTGAATTTTCAACAGATACAGTTTGTGGAAAGTCCTTATTGTCGCGCTTTATTTTTATGTTCTCTGGTGAATAATAATCATCTTCAATTTCTATATAAGACATCGGAGCCAATACCTTTATTTATAGTGCATTTGACTTAGCCAGATTTGCTAAACCTATATCTAATCTTCATCAAAACCATTGCCACCAATAAATAACCATTTATTACCAGTAACACCTTGAGGTTTAAAATCAGTTTGAACATTAATTTCTTGCAGTTGTATTAAAGAATTATTCATAATCCTATCTTCGGCACCACAAGATTCATAACCAACATTAGTGGCAACCTCTATATCACCATTTTTATCTAAAAAGCCTTGAAGGCTTTCAATATATTTACTTAACAACATCTTTTTTACCTCACTTATTTGTTAGCCAGTAGCTTAGTTTGATTCACTTTTAAGTTCAGATTCGTAAGAACTCCAAGCATTCCATCGAGCATTTTCATAAATATCTTCACCGATGCCAATTAAAGTATTTCTATCGGCCTCAAATGCCTCTTTGATTTGTTCCAATGTCGAATCTTCGGACAACAGAGCAAGACAATTGACTGATATATGAAGTTCAATTCTATTGACCCAATCTATAACGTTTTGAGGTGTTTTTTTTGGCAAAATTGCATTACCATTTTTATCCTTAGCCATAACTAATTACCCATATCGATGATTAAGTGCTTTTTGACATTTCGTTTGCTCTTTTCAGAGCGTTTCTAACAGCTTCATTATGCGAGTAACCATCATCTTGAATACCATCAACCCAAGCTTGAAAATAGGCTTCACCAGCTTGATTACTTAAATCTTTCACTTCCAACGTTCGATCGGCTATAGATATAATATTTCCTTGAGAATCATGTGAACAAGTACCCCATTTACGACCATCTTTGGTGCAGCGTTGAGCATACTCAATTTTTTCTTTCTCTAAATTATTCATAATAATCTCCTTGGCCTCTTTACCGTTCGACTAGCTTAGTTTGATTCATCATTAGATGATTTAGACGCTGTTTGCACCCTAGCAGCTTCATATTCATCATCTGTCACTGAAAACACCTGTCTATATTGTGTGATAGTTTCGGCGTCAATATCACTTAAATCTTGGCTAATTATTTAGTTTAATGGAGCGGATTTTTTAGTTAATTCAGAAATATTGTTTAAAAATTCCAATTCAGTATTAAGGGGATATTTTTCTTCAATAATCCGTCTTGCCGTAGTACATTTATCCTGCATTCTCTCAGGCCAGAAAACTTTAGCATTAGTATTGACCAAATAAGTTATTGAACAAGGGTAATTAACGCTAATTATATTTGAACTATCAATTTTGGCGTGATTAAGCTCTTGCAAAGCCCACAACTCATAAAAGTTGAATACAGGAACACCAGCCGCCATAACATTTGTTGTAATAGAAAAAGATAGCAGTGCTAAGTATTTAATTAATTTATTCATGCTTATACCTCACTTATTGTTAACCAGTAGGTTAGTTTGATTCAAAAATTTGGCGGTATTATCCGCCTTTACAGGTTATGGGTAATTGAGTTCACTATTAACCTGATCTGCCAAAGGGCTAGTTGCAAGCTTGTTATAATGTTGATCCCAAAATTCGTCATACCCCATATTGGTTTTAAAATCATACTCTCTAACGTCACAATCAAAATCTAATTCAATAGCCGCTCTTAAAGCAATAGCTAGTATTTCAGGGATTTGTTTTACTTTCATTCCTTGCGGCCGAATGAGTAACTTATTATCGACTTCAAAAATAGTGAAGTATTCGCTTTCGACGTTAGTATAAGTAGCTTCGACACTAACCGAGTTTAAAATTTGGTGCGTCATTTGAGAATTAATAATATCCATAATATAGCCTTTAAAAGTTGATTAAATTATTAAGCTGCTTGTTCAGCAGTAAACAGGCATTACTTTGTAAGAATCGACAAATCGGGCTTTCTAGAAATAAGTGAAACATGTGATAACGCCCAACTGCCTTTATATTTTTTAATTAAACGCTGATAATAATCATCGTAATCTAACATTTTTAGATCAAGCAACATTCCATTACCAAATTTAGAAACTAAGTTCGTAATATTTAGCCAACGACCATCAAAATCTAACACTTGAATTTCTTTAATATAAGCGTGTTTTGGGATTGACGATAGCGCCAATTTTTTAATGTTTATTTCAAATTCTTTGGCATTTTTAGCTTCAAATTCGACAGCGTAAGTTTGTGCATCAGACACTCTAAACAATGTTGGTGTCGGAGCGTTTGAATTTTCAATATCAAATTTATCAATTGTCATTTTTTTACCTAATCACGAATTAACTTACCCCTATTTTAACACGTTTGTAACGTGGTGCAAGTTATTTTTTAACCATTCTTTATTTATTGCTCCCCAATTTTCAATCGAGTAACTACGGTTTTTAGTACCACCAGAAATAACACATTTAATATCCATTTCAGCCAACGCGACGATAGTATCTTGTAACGTCCGTTTAGGCATTTTTGTAGTTGCTAGAAGTTGAGGAACCGTATTAATACCAGTGTCAATCAAATGTGCCACATACAGACGGCGGTAATAACTGGTTTTTGTTTTGCTATGCTTATCTGTCATATTAAAATGATCCTCTTGTCGCTTGCACCATAAGTTGACATAGCTGCTAACCAATTTCAATTAGTTATCGGTTCAACTTCACCATAATTTTGCATAAAATTGAAGCATAAAGTGGCATAACTTTTTCTTAGTAACGTTTATTCCAAATAATATGTTCTAAACTTACTACAATATAATATATTTCACTTTATAATTTATTATCCACTGTTGATTTTTTGTTTAGGCCATACCAAATTAACGTAAGCGCAACTGGTTAGTTGTGCGCTTACCCTTCTGCCATCACTTTAACCTTTAGGACTACCATCAGAATTTTATCGATCTGGCACGCCAGAAGAAACACCTACTTTAATTTAGGTATAGAAAAACCTTTAGATTTCGCTAGCTTATTAAATGATGTTGGTCTTTCTCTTTTTAGAAGGTTATTTACATTTTCACTGAACATTATTGGCTCAAAATGAGTTTCTGACAGCATATTTAAATTTTCAAAAACACCCAGCAAAAAATCTAATGCTTCCTCTTTTTCATTACTCATAAAATCCTCTATACGTTATAACA
>JABSRU010000109.1 GCA_013214965.1 Gammaproteobacteria bacterium | reverse complement strand
TCACCTTGGTAACCGTCGTATTCGCTCAGTAGGCGAAATGGCAGAAAACCAATTCCGTGTTGGTCTAGTTCGTGTTGAGCGTGCAGTTAAGGAACGTCTATCATTAGGCGATCTTGCTGAAATCATGCCTCAAGATCTTATTAACGCTAAGCCTATTTCGGCTGCGGTTAAAGAGTTCTTCGGTTCATCACAGTTATCACAGTTTATGGATCAAAATAATCCATTATCTGAAGTAACGCACAAACGTCGTATTTCGGCGCTTGGGCCCGGTGGTTTGACCCGTGAACGTGCTGGCTTTGAAGTTCGAGATGTCCATCCGACTCACTACGGTCGTTTATGTCCAATCGAGACTCCAGAGGGGCCGAACATTGGTCTAATCAACTCATTGGCATCTTATGCTCGAACTAACGATTACGGTTTCTTAGAAACACCTTACCGTAAAGTAGTTGATGGCATCGTTACTGATGAAGTGTCTTACTTGAGCGCGATCGAAGAAACTAACTTCGTTGTTGCACAAGCATCGGCTATTTTAGATAAAGATAACCGTCTAGCTGAAGATATGATCGCTTGTCGTACTAAAGGTGAATCAACCTTTATGACTGCTGATCAAATTCACTATATGGATGTATCACCACAACAGATTATCTCTGTTGCTGCGTCAATCATTCCGTTCCTAGAACACGATGATGCTAACCGTGCCTTGATGGGTGCGAACATGCAACGTCAGGCCGTTCCTACTTTACGTGCTGATAAGCCGTTAGTTGGTACTGGGATGGAAAAAGTTATCGCAACTGACTCTGGTGTTACCATTGTTGCATTGCGTGGCGGCGTAGTTGATTATGCTGATTCTGGTCGTATCGTGGTTAAGGTTAACGAAGATGAATTGATCGCTGGTGAAGCCGGTATCGATATCTACAACCTAACTAAGTATACCCGTTCTAACCAAAATACTTGTATTAACCAACGTCCATTAGTAATGGCTGGCGAACCAGTGGTTAAAGGCGACGTAATGGCTGATGGTCCTTCAACGGACATGGGTGATTTGGCATTAGGCCAAAACATGCGCATCGCATTTATGCCTTGGAACGGTTACAACTTCGAAGATTCAATCTTGGTCTCTGAGCGTGTCGTTCAGCAAGACCGTTTCACCACTATCCACATTCAGGAACTAACCTGTATCGCGCGTGATACTAAGTTAGGTAGTGAAGATATCACTGCTGATATTCCTAATGTTGGCGAAGCAGCGCTTGGTAAGCTTGATGAGTCTGGCGTTGTTTACATTGGTGCTGAAGTTAAAGGCGGCGACATCCTAGTAGGTAAAGTAACTCCTAAGGGTGAAACGCAACTGACTCCTGAAGAAAAGCTATTAAGAGCTATCTTTGGTGAGAAAGCGTCTGACGTTAAAGACAGCTCTCTTCGTGTTCCTAACAGTGTTAGCGGTACGATTATCGACGTTCACGTATTTACTCGTGACGGCGTAGAGAAAGACAAACGTGCACTTGAAATTGAATCAATGCAACTGAAAGAAGCGAAGAAAGATTTAACTGACGTCTTCACTATTCTTGAAGATGCAATCTTCGAACGTGCTGAAAAATTACTGTTGAAGAATGGTTTCAACGAAGCACAGCTTAGCGCTATGCCTCGTCGTGAATGGTTAGAGCAAACGTTATCTGACGAAGCTAGTCAAACGATGCTTGAGCAGATTGCTGCACAGCACGTTGAAACTAAAGCTGATTTCGATAAGCAATTTGAAAACAAACGTCTTAAGATCACTCAAGGTGCAGATTTAGCGCCTGGCGTACTTAAGATTGTTAAAGTTTATCTTGCGGTTAAGCGTCGTATTCAGCCTGGTGATAAGATGGCTGGTCGTCACGGTAACAAAGGTGTTATTTCACTTATTTGTCCTATCGAAGATATGCCACATGATGAGCATGGTCGTACCATCGATATCGTACTTAACCCGCTGGGTGTACCGTCTCGAATGAACATCGGTCAGATCTTAGAAACTCACTTAGGTCTTGCGGCTCGCGGTATCGGTGATCAAATCACTGAAATGCTAGCGCAGCAACGTCAAATCAGTGAACTTCGTGATTATATCCAACGTGCTTATGACTTAGGTAACTGTCATCAGGTAGTTGATCTTAAAACATTCTCTGATGAAGAAGTTATTCGTCTGGCTAAGAACTTGCAAGGTGGTATGCCAATGGCAACACCTGCGTTCGATGGCGCGGTTGAAAGCGAAATCAAAGAAATGCTTAAGTTAGCTGGTTTACCAGAATCAGGTCAAATGACCTTGTATGATGGTCGTACTGGTGATGCATTCGAGCGTCAAGTAACTGTTGGTTACATGTACATGCTTAAACTTAACCACTTGGTTGATGACAAGATGCACGCACGTTCAACGGGTTCGTACTCACTAGTAACTCAGCAGCCACTTGGTGGTAAAGCTCAGTTCGGTGGGCAGCGTTTCGGAGAGATGGAAGTATGGGCACTAGAAGCATACGGTGCCGCTTACACCCTTCAAGAAATGCTAACTGTTAAGTCTGATGACGTTAACGGTCGTACCGAAATGTATAAGAACATTGTTGACGGTAAGCACGAGATGAATCCTGGAATGCCGGAATCATTCAACGTATTGTTGAAAGAAATCCGTTCTCTAGCGATTAACATCGAGCTTGAAGAAAAGTAGACCCAACCACGGCGCTTAGTTAATCCTAAGCGCATCGGGTTGAAATTCGAGATTGTGGTGAGTAGTAATACTCGCCCTAACTCCTCCAGGAGATAAAAGTGAAAGACTTACTGAAGTTTCTTAAGCAGCAAAATAAGACCGAAGAATTTGATGCAATCAAAATCGGTCTAGCTTCGCCAGAAATGATCCGTTCATGGTCATTTGGTGAAGTTAAAAAGCCAGAAACCATTAACTACCGTACGTTCAAACCTGAACGTGAAGGTTTGTTCTGTGCCCGTATCTTTGGTCCAATCAAAGATTACGAATGTTTGTGTGGTAAATACAAGCGTTTGAAGCACCGTGGTGTTATCTGTGAAAAATGTGGCGTTGAAGTAACGCAGTCTAAAGTTCGTCGTGACCGTATGGGTCATATCGATTTAGCTAGCCCAGTGGCTCACATCTGGTTCTTAAAATCATTACCGTCACGTATTGGTCTATTACTGGATCTTACGTTACGTGATATTGAACGTGTTCTTTACTTCGAATCATTCGTAGTCACTGAGCCAGGTATGACAGATCTTGAGCAATCTCAGATCCTTACCGAAGAAGAATATCTAGATGCCTTAGAAGAGCATGGCGATGA
>JABSRU010000108.1 GCA_013214965.1 Gammaproteobacteria bacterium | reverse complement strand
ACACGGTTAAGTTTCATTTAAAAAACTTGTTTATCAAACTCAAAGTCACCAATAGAAATGAAGCAATGTCGGTGTTATTAAGTCAAGGTTGATAATAACCTGATGTAATGGTAACCACATTAATTTGAATCCCAATCACTGCCTAAAATAAAAGTTTTTGAATATCAATGATAAATTTGTGCCTGTCCCAAATTTATTTTATTTGCCTCATATACGATACGCCTTAGGTACTTAAATGTATTAGGCGTAGAAATTCTTCGTATGTAGTAAGTTTACAAATATATCATTATAAATGAAATCTAAAGAAACAATATTATGCAATCTTATGCTTCATTTGTATGCAAAATTATGGTTTAAAAGAATAGTTAACTATTTGATAGACAGTTAGATGTTATGTCAACTTATATCTCTATAGTCCTTTATCTATACCAATTACCCTCTAAAGTAATACATCTTTATATAAATTATTCTGTTTTTAAATCAATCCAGAAGCGCATCGCCATGTTGCCCCTAAAAAATTGAGTGAGATTAGGATATTGGCAACATTGGGCATAAGTAGAGATGATTGGTTGACGGCGGTTAAGCATTTTAGACGTCAATATAGCAGCTTCGCAGGCACGGTCGAACATTTACGCGATTTTGCACATCGACATGGTAAAAACACCCAAGCTGACGAGATAAAATGAAAGCAGAAGTCTGATGGAATAATTGCGTGTAAATCGATTAACAATCGAAATATTCGCGTATCAAAGCTGATAAGTTAGCAGAGCAACTAAAACTGATGAAATTATCAGTTGTTAGCTGAATTTCAAATCAAAGAGTTAGTGTTGGCTGCCCAATATTTTCATCGGTTTAATTAGTTGAAAGCCCTATTTCTCATTTATCACATTGCTGTTAACATACGCGCTTATGCAAGTTTTACCAAACACAGCTGTTCTTTTTTACACAGCTGATGTATTTTCCTCGACATTCCATTTAAAGGTTAAACCGTGGCCGCTTTTACTGCCAAGCAAACTGACAACACCGAGTTAAGATCCCATCCATGGACGTCTATGACGACCAATCAAGCTAATGTCTATATCGATTTCAAAGAGAATCCCAAATTAATACGTAGCTCATTGGAGGATTTTATTCCCTTTAAAAAATCGCCGTTTGTTGATGATTTTTATACATTGATTGAATGGCTTAATGGTTTCACTTCCTTGCTGGAAAGTAACGATTGTACATTTAATGCTGCAGAAAAAAATACTGATAAACCATACCCCTATGCACTTAAATGCAGTGCGCGAGTAATGATCCTGTTCCGTAATATTGAGGAAAACTGTCAACAGCGTAGCATTGACTGGTTGATGCAAAACATCCTACAAACGGTTGTTAGCACCAAGCTAGGTTTTCGAGCGGGGGCGATTTGTTTATCGCCAGCGGCAACTTGTTATTTAGCGCTCGGGGATCAACCCGACACGGGCGGCATAGGTCAACAAGTGGTCCTTAATTTATTCGCTTATGGTAAAAACGAACGTCGTTGTTATGAAAATATGCAACAGGTCATTAGTCATGCGCACCACTGTTTAATGATCGTCAATAAAATGATCAAAAACGGTGAGTTAGACAATATTTACCGTTAATTTAAGTATAAAAGTACCGTGCCAACGTCATTTTAGTCTCTAATAAATATTAACTTAATAATTGTCGATTATGTTGCAAGCTGGGCTGTTAACGGCGTGTTAAAAATCGACTTCTGACTTCAAAAAAATGTATTAATCACAAAGCGCCGTTGCATCAGTTCAAACAACACCGACACCTATTGCATTTATTATGTGCTCTTGTTGTGCGAATAAAAAAGTTAACTTGCACGAGGCGCTCGAATGATGGCGACATGACTATTGATAAAGACTACCTCAATATCTAATTTATTAATCTCTCGATGTAACCAAAAAGGGTGTTTATTGCGCCGCTACTTTAATGGTGATAAATTACGCTTCAGAAAAGGTTAGCGTAAAAACTATCCAATATCAGTCATATATTAATACTTATTCGTTACTTCAGCCAAAAATCTACAGACTAGGTGCAAAATGGACGTTCTTGCTAAAAAAATGAAAACCGTTGATTCGTCAAAACGAATCACTGAGTTCATCCTTAATTTGATGCCTGGGAAGATGTTGGATTTACAGTTTTCTAGCCCTTTATTAGTCCGTATGAAATTGATGTTAGTTGGTTATGATGTCGGAAACTTCCTGATTGTAAAGCATCCCAGCGGCCATGACAGTGAATATGTTGATGTTCTTCAAGCTGGCAATGTGGCAATTGTTCGCTATATTGCAGAGGGGCAGCAAGGTGAATGTATCGCATTTTCAGCGCCTATTCGTGCAATTACCAGTCACGGCAGCAAGCTTATATTTCTTGAATACCCTAAATACATCGAGAATAGACAATTGAGGGTTTCACAGCGTCAACAAACCCATATTTTAGCGGAAATTGAATTATTATCGGCTTCAGGAAAAAAAGCGGGAAATGCCATTCGAGGGATTATTGTCGACATATCTAGCAAAGGTTGTCGCTTTAGCTTTAAAACAACCAATACAAAGGCGCAAGTGAAAAAATCCGCCATTATTGTGTCGGTTAGTATCGCTGGACATAGTGAAGATGTTGAAATTAATGCCCTAGTGCGCAATAGCCGCTATGAGCACGGCCAGATTTATGTCGGCATTCAATTTACTAATCAGCAAAACGAGCACATTACACAGCTGCTATCGGCGTTAGCGATAAACTGAAAAAGCACTCCGGTTCTAGATACTGTTATTTGTCGTGGGCTCATTGAGCCCATCTAGCCATTCAACGAACGTATCAGATACTTTGGTTACGGAGCTAATAGCGCGGTCAAAAAACCACACGGCGCAATCAGTTTGTTTATTTTCACAATCGCTCAGTTTGAAACAATACATATTACCTTTGCTGTCTGATGCAAATAAAATATGCCCGGTTGGCATGCCCGTCATTTCATATAATTTAGACAGAGAACATACATCTTCCAGACTTAAAAAATCTTGCACGTTAGAAATTTCAACATTCAAATCACAAGTTTTAGTCAATACATTGGGAGTGCGAACTAGGCCATAAGTAGAGAGTAAATACTTATATGAGTCGGGTAAATAAGCCGCTAAATTAGATTCAAGATCCGTGATATTGTCCCAAGCAATGGGCACCATAGAGTTTTTCCCTGTCCAGTTTTCTATAAATAGGTCAATGTTTTTCATTTATAAGTGCGCCATTTTTTCTGTTCGTTCGCTTTTACATTCATAAGAGCCCATTTCAAACTCACGACAAATCCATGGCC
>JABSRU010000107.1 GCA_013214965.1 Gammaproteobacteria bacterium | reverse complement strand
AACCCTGTGGTTCGTTGCGTTGGGATGCGTATAATACGCTTTCCGTTTTCGAAGTCAACGGTTAATTTCTTTCTTTTGGAAAAGTTTTCTAAAAAAAGTTTCAAACCCCGTTTTTCTTCTCTGTCCCGCTTGGTAACTCACTCTCCTTAATGGCTTAGTAAGCTGCTTCCCCGTGTCAGTGAGGCAGCATTATAGAGAACTTCTTGTTGTTGGCAAGTGCTAATTTAAACTTTTAATCTGATTGATTACTTACAGCTCAATTAGTGCATTTAAACAGCAAAAACAACTCTAATTTAGCCAATCTAGATAGATTTAAGCATTTTAGGGCCTTTTATCCATAGTAGATAACTTCAAAGTAATACATTAGATGTATTACAATCCGAGTTGATCGACTTAAAGCTAGACAGCTGTCACTCATTTAACCAAGCATAAATAGGTAATAATTAAATCTAATTGGTATCAACTCTAATGAAGCATAAAGCCCTTTCTATTAACCAATATATAGTTAATCAGTTTTAATCTACGATGTTTTTATACTTAGGAGTAGTGATACCAATTTGATTAAATTTGTGATCTTGTTGTGCGCAGGAAAAATAAATGAAATGAAAGCAACGCCGCATTCGTTAATTTTAACTAGCATAAGTGGCAATAGCTTTGTCAGATTGGTATTAATGAAGGCAAGGATCATGATTAATAGCGCTAGTGCTAACACAAAATATAGAACAGATTAGTATGAGTTGGACATAACGATTAATAGTGGTTTTGTTCTAAAGAAATATATAGATTTATTTGAAAAGAAATAGTATTTGAAGTTTATTCTGAGGAAGTAAAAATGAATTGGTCGGTGATAGAGGATTCGAACCTCTGACCCTCTGGTCCCAAACCAGATGCGCTACCAAGCTGCGCTAATCACCGATACTATTTAATCGCCTTACTTAAAACACAACGATGTGATCCAAATAAGATTGTTAACAAGAATTACTCCTTGACAACGGAGCCGCATACTACAGAGCTTAAGGTACGGCGTCAAACCTTTTTATCAAAATAAATCCATTCGATTATTTAGCATACAATATAGCTAGTTTTAGCGTTAGAATAGGCGAAATAAACTTCCTAACTATCTATTATTGATCATGGTCACACTTTTCGGTTTGTGGCATAATATGCTCTCTTAAATTTTAGGAAGAAACAGGTTAATGAGCGCTAGAATTATTGATGGTAAAGCCGTAGCACAAAGAGTGAGAAATAACGTCGCTAAGGAAGTAACAATATTAAAAGAGGCTGGAAAACGCATTCCCGGCTTAGCGGTTATTTTGGTTGGACTCGATCCTGCGTCACAAGTGTATGTCAACAACAAGCGTAAAGCCTGTGAGCAAGTGGGTTTCATCTCTCGCTCTTATGACTTACCTGTCGACACTGACGAAGAGACTCTATTAAGCTTAATTGATGAACTCAATAACGATCCTGTAATCGATGGTATCTTAGTACAGCTTCCTCTGCCTCAGCACATTACCCCTGAAGTTGTATTAGAACGTATCAACCCAAATAAAGATGTTGATGGTTTCCATCCTTACAATATCGGTCGATTAGCACAACGTAATCCAGCGCTGCGCCCTTGCACTCCAAAAGGAATTATGACGCTGATTGAGTCAACCGGAATAAAAACCCACGGTTTGGATGCAGTTATTGTTGGTGCCTCAAATATTGTCGGCCGACCAATGACCCTTGAATTATTACTAGCCGGGTGTACAACAACGACCTGCCATCGCTTCACTAAAAACCTTGAGCAGAAAGTTCGCGGTGCCGATCTTTTGATTGTTGCCGTTGGCAAAGCAGGGTTCATTCCAGGTGAATGGATAAAAGAAGGCGCTATTGTCATTGATGTGGGGATTAACCGACTTGAGGATGGTCGCTTAGTGGGTGATGTTGCTTTTGAAAGTGCCAAACAAAATGCCGCTTGGATAACGCCAGTACCAGGAGGTGTAGGTCCAATGACCGTAGCAAACCTGATTGAGAATACACTCATTGCAGCTCGTGATTATCATAACTTGTAAAATACAGTAGTATAATAAAAAAGTCGAAGATTTTAATCTTCGGCTTTTTTGTTTCTTTGGTTGGATAATCGTCGTTGAATGATTAGAACAATCACCGCCAAGGTGCACCAACTCACTAGTAATAACATCGCAAGGACCGGAAACGGCAAGACATTAAAAACTGCGAGCACAATAAACAGCACCACTAATAATAAAAACAACCAATGTGTTGGGCTATTTCTCACAAAAATTAACCTAAAGGAAAATAAAAATGAATGGCTTGCAAGCAAATTGCGGCAAAGACTCCCGCTAAAACATCGTCAATCATGATCCCAAAACCACCTTTCACATGGCGATCGAGTAGTTTAATGGGCCAAGGTTTAAGAATATCGAAGAAACGGAACAATCCAAAACCCACGACTAATGCAGTTATACTGACAGGTGCAGCAATCATGGTAATCAATAGGCCAGCTATTTCATCCCACACAATCGCACCGTGATCATGAACGTCCATATCTTTAGCCGCTATATCACAAATCCAAAAGCCAACTATCGTCACCACTAGCGTGATCAATAAGTAGCTAATTAGTGATAAATCCATCATCAAAAAATATAACGGTAAAGCAGCAAGCGTACCAAAAGTACCTGGCGCTTTAGGTGCTAATCCACTGCCAAAACCTAATGCTAAAAAATGAATAGGATTGGCTAATGATAATTTTGCTAATGCGGGATCACGATGTTTCAAAATGGTTAAATCCTTTGCCATCAAAAATGACAGTTTGGTTATCGCGCATATATTCCACACCACTACCCGCATGAATTTGTCCGACGCAAGTATACGTCGTACGAGTGTGTGCTAATGCCGTATCTAAACGACTTAGCCCAGCAGGAGGAACAGTAAAGCACAGTTCGTAATCTTCGCCTCCAGTCAATGACAAATTGATTGCCTGCTCAGGACTGGTGTTAGCGAGCAAAATATCAGACATTGGTAGACTATCGACATCAACCAGTGCTTTAGCATTTGATGCTTTAACAAGATGTTCAAGATCAGATGCTAAACCGTCCGATAAATCAATTGCAGCAGTTACGATACCACGTAAAGCATTGGCGGCTAATAAACGTGGTGTCGGGTAGTAATGCTGCTTGATTGCATATTCACTATCAGCCGCTGATAAATTAATTTCGTCAGCTAAGCACTTTAAGCCTAAGGCTGAATCGCCTAAACGACCGGTGACACAAATCCAATCACCAACCTTGGCTCCACCGCGAGTTAACGCTAAATCTTTTGGTACCTGCCCTTGGACAGTCAACGTAATACTCATTGGCCCTTTGGTAATGTCTCCACCAATGAGTTGAATATCATAATAATCAGCGGCTTCAAAAAAGCCAGCACTAAACTGTTCAAGCCAGCTTTCATCAATTGATGGCAATGTTAATGCCATTGATACCCAG
>JABSRU010000008.1 GCA_013214965.1 Gammaproteobacteria bacterium | reverse complement strand
CCATGGCAAAAACTTAGCGAAAAAGATGTCGATAAGATATCTAACTGCCCTAATGAGCTAATGCTGGTATTAGCGGATCAAATATACATCCCAATCGACAAACTACCCGGTAAGCTGACCTCAAAACTAAAACGATGTGCTGTTTTTTCCAATCCTAAATTTTATAAAAAGCAGGCGCTGCGCATGTCAACATTCGGTACGAGTCGATATGTTTGCTCTGCTCATATTGAAAGTAACTATTTAATGCTACCCAGAGGGTGCTTAGGCACGGTAGAGAGCATTCTACAGCAACAATCAGTTCTATTAGATTACAGTGATAAACGTTACCAAGGTGAACCATTAGTAAGCATAAAATTTACCGGAAAATTGAAGCCTCAGCAATCCAAAGCCATGAATGCGATGTTAAAAAGTGATAACGGTATTTTGGTTACCGTGACAGGTTTTGGCAAAACAGTAGTTATACTAGCCTTAATAGCTAAAAGAAAGGTTAACACCTTAATCTTAGTGCATAGCCGGCTACTAGCCCAGCAATGGCAAGCACAAGCAGAGGTTTTTATTAAACACACTGAAATCGGCTCATTACTTGGTGGCAAAGATAAGCTAAGTGGTCAAATTGACATAGCAACTTACCAAAGCCTAGTCAGTAAGAATGGCCGTGACATCAACGCTGCAATTGAAAATTATGGTCAAATAATCGTTGATGAATGCCATCACCTACCTGCAAGTAATTATGAATTTCTAATAAAATCAACTAGAACTAAATATATTCATGGCATCACTGCAACACCTAAACGTCGAGATGGCTTAGAAAAGTTGATGCATTACCAATTAGGAGATGTTTTATATAAAGCTAAGCGTGAAAAACTACAATTTGAGCAGTTTGTCACGACTCGTGAAACTAAAATTTCATTTCCCCCATCCTGGTTTGAAGCAGAAACGAAACCTCATATTTCAGCGATATATCAGCACCTAACCACAGATGAGCGACGGAACAAGACGATTGTTCTAGATATTGTTAAAGCAGTAACTGCTCATCATTCTGTTATGGTCTTAACCGAACGACGAGAGCACATTGAGATCCTAAGCGGATTGTTATGTAAAAATAATATCAAGGTTGTTGAATTGCATGGTGGAATTTCAACTAAACAACGTCAGGAACGGATTGATTTTTTAAAGGAGTCTCATGATATAAAAAACAGTAGCGAGCCGTTTGTCATTGTTGCGACAGGGAAATATGTTGGGGAAGGATTTGATTTACCACACCTAGATACGTTATTCATAACATTGCCAATCGCATGGAAAGGTATCCTTACTCAGTACGCTGGTCGAATTCAACGTGAATGGTCGAATAAAAAACAGATCCGAGTCTATGATTATATTGATGATTTCCCAATGCTAAAGCGAATGTGGAATAAACGAGAAAAAGGCTACAGAACATTAGGCTATAAATTCGATAATGATCAATAAGTGAGCTTATCAAATGGGTTTATCAAAATAAAATAATACGTAAAAAAATAGAATTAGGGCTGCCTTTCGCCTTATTCTAGACATAAAAGAACCTAATCTCGTTGGTTGATTTTCATAAAATGGTACCGGTAGGCGGACTTGAACCGCCACGCCCGAAGGCAACGGATTTTGAAAAGAGCGTGTCTATAATACTTCTTATATATCAACTAATAAAAATCAACATTTAGACCTTTGCAAAAACTTTGCAAGCGGTATTCTGCTACACAAACGAAACCTGCCGACAAAGTAGCAATAAAACTAAAATACAGCTAAAGTTACTGTTAGTAGCTATTCGAAATCTCAATTATATTTCTCTACAGGGTATACAACAATAATATGTCTTACGCTCCGCCCTATAAAATAACAAGTAATATCCTAAACTTAGTTGCTCAAATAAGTGAGTTACTTGGTAATTGGTCGGCCTCTCAAGAAACAACTGTGTCACCACAACTGAGACGCGGTAATCGATTACGTACCATCCAATCATCGCTAGCCATTGAAAATAATACCTTAACGTTGGAGCAAGTAACTGCTGTTATTGAAGGAAAAAGAGTCTTAGGGCTACCTCGTGAAATTCAAGAAGTAAGAAATGCTTTTAATGCCTATGAAAACTTACCATTATGGCAACCGACAAATGCTGAACATTTATTATCAGCTCATCGCTTGATGATGTATGGATTAGTAGATGATGCAGGGCACTACCGCAATGACGGTGTCGGAATATATCGTGATGATCAGTTAATTCATATGGCGCCTCCAGCCCAGCGAGTCGGTAAATTGATTGCCGATTTACTCGATTGGGTAGAGACTACAGATTGCCATCCCCTTGTTGCTAGTTGCGTGTTCCATTATGAATTTGAATTTATCCACCCCTTTACTGACGGTAATGGCAGAGTGGGCCGTTTATGGCAAACTTTATACCTAAGCCAATGGCAAGATATGTTTGAATATCTACCGGTAGAATCAGTTATCAAAGACCAACAAGATGCTTACTACCGCGCACTATCTGAGTCGGACAAAAGTGGCGAATCTACTAGTTTTATCGTTTTCATGCTAAATGCGCTGTTAATGACGATGAAGGAAGTATCACTAACTCATCAGCAAGAACACAACCCTAGCGATCAAGTAAACGATCAAGTTAGCGATCAAGTAAAAGCGTTGCTAACTTGGTTAAATAATAAGGAACCGCAAAAGCTATCAGTAATAATGACAGCTTTGTCTCTTAAGCATCGGCCAACCTTTAAAAATAATTATTTAAAACCTGCTTTAAGTGCTTGTTTTATAGCCATGACTACCCCTGATTCTCCCAGAAACCCTAACCAAAAGTATTACCTAACCACACTAGGAAAAGAGCGTTTAAATGTATATTTTACATGAGTGCGTGGCATTAAGTACCAGCCAAAATTACATCGTTGAAGATGTCGATCCGAGGTGGAGATTAATTGTTTCAAAATTAATTACAGCAGAAGATTTAGAAAATAATCACTATCTAGAGATCTTAGGTGATGTACTAGAGCAAATTGACTTACCTGTTAACTACTGTCCGTATTGCGGAGTTCATTTAGATAATAATGAAACGGTTGAAGTCTCATACACCCATAGAGATTATTCTAAAGGCTGAGTTTCATAAAATGGTACCGCGTAAACAGTCGGACGCTGTTCGCCATGCACTTTATTTTAGACATAAAAAAACCTCAGCAATGTGAGGTTAATTTAGACATAAAATGGTACCGGTAGGCGGACTTGAACCGCCACGCCCGAAGGCAACGGATTTTGAATCCGTCGTGTATACCAATTTCACCATACCGGCATTTCATGCAGCTATCAGGGTTTAACACTCTGATATGGGATGGCATTATACCTAGGGTTCTGGTGTTGGCAAGGGGGTTTTGGTTTTATTGGTAAAAATAGCAGTTCCTATAGATTGATAGCTTGCTAAATGAACAATTTAAATGAAAAAATACTGCTTTCGCTAAAATAATTACAAGCTAAGATGATTTTGCTAAACTAGCGCCAATGTATTGTATAGAGCAACAAAATATGAAAAATGAAGAACACGCAAATTTTCCCCGAGCGGGTTTTGTTCGGCGCCTCGGCGCCTTAGGTTATGACTTTTTAGTCGGTTCAGCAGTGTATGCAGTAGCACATTTTTGCGCTTTTGGCGTCATTGCGGTAGCCGCTAATTATATACCAGGCTTGTGTCAGGACAATCACGATATTCAAAAATGCTTAATTGAGAGCAAATTTTATACCGGTTATTTATTTGCAGTGGTTGGATTTTTCTTTGTGTGGTTTTGGAGCCACGGCGGACAAACGTTAGGAATGCGGGCTTGGCGGTTGAAGATTCAACGTATGGATGGCAACACAATTAGTATGTTTCAGGCCGTGATTCGATTGTGCACCGCTTTCTTAGGGCTTGGTAATCTATGGTTATTATCACGCAACAGTGAAGGAATGAGTTTACCGGATCGGATGTCAGGTTCTGAAATGGTGGTGTTAAGCCCCGAAGCGAATCGAATTAAACATTGGGATCAACTGTAATTTAAAAATAGGGGAAACCACGCTTCCCCTATTTTTTAGGTTCGCTTATTTAAAAAATAGCCAGCAATACCAATAAACAGCACACTTGGCAATATTGCCCCAACCCATGGCGCGACATTATAAACCATGCTGATAGGGCCAAATGCCTGATCCGCTAGATGAAATGCGAACCCCGTTATAATCCCCATCACCAATCGCGCGCCCATGCTGACACTGCGCAGAGGTCCAAACACAAACGATAACGCTAGCAACATCATCACCGCTACGGTTAATGGTTGCACTAATTTGCGCCATAACGCCAAATCGTAGCGACTAGTATCCTGTTTGTTCGCTTCTAAATAATCAAGATAGTCATACAACCCCGAAATAGACAATGAATCAGGCTTAACGGTAACCACGCCTAGCTTGTCAGGCGTTAAGGTCGACTGCCAGTTCAAGGTTTCTATATTTTTAGCCACCGATTGATGATCAATAATCTCAGTTTGCTTAACGTTTTCCAGTAGCCAAGCATTCCCTTGATATCGTGCGGTTTCCGCTTTAGTCACTAAGGTTAAATTATTGTCTTGATCAAATTGATAAAACGAAACACCTTTGAGTAAGCCAGTTTCAATCACTCGACTGACATGAACAAAACGCGAACCATCTTTGGCCCATAAGCCATTTTCACTTTTGATTAAACTGCCACCGGAAATTTCTTGAGTCCTAAGATTACGGGCTTTTTGCTCCGCCAATGGCGCGCCCCACTCACCTAAGGCCATCACCATTAACATTAATGGAATGGCGGTTTTCATCACTGAAAGAATAATCTGTAACCGTGAAATACCTGCGGCTTGCATCACCACTAACTCACTATTGGTTGCCATCATCCCCAAGCCAATGAGCGCGCCCAACAAGGCCGCCATCGGGAAGAATAACTCAATATCACGGGGCATCATTAACACCACAAAAGTGGCTGCATCAAACATCGAATAGTCACCTTGGCCTACCGATTTAAGCTGTTCAACGAATTTAAGCATTGAGCTTAGGCCCACTAAAATAAGCAAACAAAACGAGGTGGTCGTGGCGATGGTTTTAGCAATGTAAATATCTAGAATTCTCATGCTTTTCGGCCCCTAAACTTAGCGCGAACAAACACTCCTAATTCCCGTTGTTTGATTAACAATGACATGCCGAGCACCAGCGCACTGAGGTGAATCCACCATAAACCAACACTCATCGGTATGACGCCATCTTCCAAGGCATTTCGGCCAGCCATTAACATCACATAATAACCCAAAAATAACAAAATGGCAGGAAACAGTTTAGCAAACTTACCCTGACGAGGATTAACCCGAGCCAATGGCACTGCAATGAGTGTCAGCAAAGGAATGGTTAATGGAATCGATAAGCGCCACTGAACTTCAGCCATTGATTCTAAATCATCATTATTCATCAACTGAGTAATTGGAATTGCGCTTAACTTACGGCGACGTTGTTCGATTTCTTGCTCTTTAATTTGCATTTGATAACTTTCAAAATCAATCGATGACAAACTAGCCCGCCCTGCCGTTATTTCATAGCGCTTACCCGATGAAAGCTTCAGTACCTGCGAGCCGGATTGTTCTTCGATAACTTCGCCGGATTTTGCGATAACAATATTGTCACTCAATTTAGTCGATTCATCATCGGGCATTTGAGCAACAAAAATATTTTTTAAACGTCCTTTTTCAATTGATTCAACATAGATAACCGATTTGTTATTCGACGAATACTGGAAACGCCCAGATGCTAGCGTCGACAAGCCAGCGTCGGCTTGGGCTTTTTCCATCACTTGGTATTGAGTTTCTTGTGCCCAAGGGCCTAGCCAGATGCTGTTAATACCAGCAACCGCCATCATGATAAAGGCCAACACCAAAGTAACCCGCGTCACATACCATTCACTAATCCCGGTGGCATGCATTACCGTCATTTCACTATCGGCATACATTCTCGAATGTGCCATCAAAATACCCAAAAATAAACTTAGCGGTAAAATAATCCCAGCCAACTTTGGCAAAGTTAATAATAATAACGTCGCTACCAATGCAGCCGGTAAATCACCATCGACGGCGCTGGCTAAGATCTTAACAAAACGTTGGCTAATAAAAATAGACATCAGAACAAACAGCACGGCCATTTGTGATTTCAATGCTTCACGTATAAGGTAACTAAAAATAATCAAGTTGGTTTTCCACTAAAGGTACAATTTTACTGAAAATAAACTATATTTTCGGTAGACTAGCTAAAAAGAGCAGTTTTACCATTGTAAAAGATAACAATGAACGCCATATTAAAGTAAACAAGGCGAGTCGCACTCATCACGAATATTTATTCAAACTGGGTTTGGCTGCCATTATCTAACAAATAGATGACTTTGTCTTTAGCCAATACGCATTACTCACTGTAGCTTAAACATAGTGAACAAGGCTAATTTAAAACCACAAAGTCGATACCAACCTAGGAGAGCTCATGGAGTTCAATGTAAAAAGTGGTAGCCCAGAAAAGCAGCGCAGCGCCTGTATTGTTGTCGGTGTCTTTGAACCGCGCCGCTTGTCACCCATTGTTGAGCAGCTAGACAAAATTAGTGAAGGTTATATCAGCAACCTGTTACGCCGTGGCGATTTAGAAGGCAAAGTAGGCCAAATGTTGTTGTTACATCATGTGCCGAACGTATTAAGTGAGCGCATTTTATTAGTTGGTTGTGGTAAAGAGCGTGAACTAGACGAACGTCAATATCGTCAAATTATCCAAAAAACCATTAAAACCTTAAATGAAACGGGTTCAATGGAAGCTGTTTGTTTTTTAACTGAACTTCATGTTAAAGGTCGTGATACATACTGGAAAGTACGTCAAGCAGTAGAAACAACTAAAAATAGCCTTTATGTTTTTGATGCCCTAAAAAGCAAAAAAGATGAAACTCGTCGACCATTACGTAAAATTGTATTTAATGTGCCAACCCGTCGTGAATTACCAATTGGTGAACGCGCGATAAAACATGGCGAGGCGATTGCTAGCGGCATGACCCTGTGCAAAGACGTCGCTAATATGCCACCAAATATCTGTAATCCAGCTTATTTAGCACGTCAGTCACGTCAGTTATCAGAAACCCATGATAATATCACTGTCGAAGTTATCGGTGAAGAACAAATGGCTGAATTAGGGATGGAGTCATACTTAGCTGTTGGTCGTGGTAGTGATAATGAGTCACAAATGACCATTATTAATTATAAAGGTAATCCCGACAGCGAAGCGAAACCAATCGTATTGGTCGGCAAAGGGCTAACCTTTGATTCCGGTGGTATTTCATTAAAGCCAGGCGAAGGCATGGACGAGATGAAATATGACATGGGCGGCGCGGCAGGCGTACTAGGTACCATGAGAGCCGTAGCCGAACTACAGCTACCTCTTAATATTATTGGAATCTTGGCCGGTTGTGAAAACATGCCATCATCAAATGCTTACCGTCCTGGCGATATCTTAACGACGATGTCTGGCCAAACTGTTGAAGTGTTAAATACTGATGCTGAAGGTCGCTTGGTGTTATGTGATGTCTTAACTTATGTTGAGCGTTTTGATCCTGAATTAGTGATTGATACTGCTACCTTGACTGGTGCGGTAATTGTGGCGTTAGGTAAGCATGCTTGTGGATTATTAAGTACTCATAATCCATTAGCTCACGAGTTATTAAATGCCGGCGAACAATCAAGCGATCGCGCATGGCGCTTACCGTTGTGGGATGAATATCAAGAACAACTAAGCAGCCCATTTGCTGATTTTACCAACCTTGGTGGTCGTGCAGCAGGTACGATTACAGCGGCTTGTTTCTTGTCTCGTTTCACCAAGAAATATAACTGGGCTCATCTTGATGTGGCAGGCACTGCTTGGAACAGTGGTGCTAACAAAGGTGCAACCGGTCGTCCGGTTCCTTTATTGACGCAGTTCTTATTGAATAAAGCAGGCATTGTAACTGGCGATTAATCGCTAATATGCCTCAAATAAAGATAGCGGGATTTCCCGCTATCTTTGGTTATAACACCAAATTTTGGTAGTAAAAAATGACTCAAACCACCTTTTATCCGCTCAATGATACCGATAAAACCGAGCACGCGCTTGAGGCGAAAGTGTGTCAACTTGCCGGTGAATTATTCCAACAGGGCCAGCGCGTATTCGTGGCAACCATGGATGTTAAAAGTGCAGAACGAGTCGATGAATTAATGTGGCAATTACCCAGTGAGCAATTTATTCCACATAATTTACAAGGTGAAGGACCACATTACGGTGCTCCAGTAGAAATAGGACATCAGCCACCGCAAGGTCGGCGTCACGTTTTAATTAATCTATGTCACCCTTTGCCGCAATTTGCGGTAAACTTTAACCAAATAATCGATTTTATCCCAACCGATGACCAAGCTAAACAATTAGCCCGCGAACGTTTTCATCACTGTCGCCAGCTCAACTTAGCCCCAACATTGCATAAAGATTAGTAACATCGAGATAAATCAATCCCATTTAACGACCTAATACAGACGATAATACTCATGGAAAAAACATATAATCCTTCAGCGATTGAACAAGATATTTACCAGAAATGGGAAGAAAGCGGGCACTTTAAGCCAAGTGGTGACACCACCAAAGACAGCTACTGTATTTTACTGCCACCACCTAATGTCACCGGTTCTCTGCACATGGGGCACGCATTCCAACACACGATCATGGATGCATTAACCCGTTATCACCGCATGGATGGCGATAACACGTTATGGCAGCCAGGCACCGATCACGCTGGTATCGCAACCCAAATGGTCGTTGAGCGCATGCTTAACGCCGAAGGTAAAACTCGTCATGATTTAGGTCGTGAAGACTTCGTTAAGAAAATTTGGGAATGGAAAGAAAAATCTGGCGGCACTATTACCAGCCAAATGCGCCGACTAGGGACGTCTCCAGATTGGTCTCGTGAAGCATTCACCATGGACGAAGATTTATCAAAAGCAGTGCAAGAAGTATTTATTTCATTGCATGACGAAGGTTTAATTTATCGTGGTAAACGCTTAGTTAACTGGGATCCGGTATTACACACTGCGGTTTCAGATTTAGAAGTAGTTAGCACCGAAGAAGATGGCCACATGTGGCACATGCGTTACCCACTTGCTGATGGCAGTGGTGAGTTAGTCGTCGCAACTACCCGTCCTGAAACCATGCTTGGTGACAGCGCAGTAGCGGTTCACCCAGATGATGAGCGTTATGCAGCATTCATCGGCAAGGAAATTAAATTACCATTAACCGGTCGTTTAATTCCAATTATAGCCGACACTTACGTTGAACCTGATTTTGGTACTGGTTGTGTAAAAATCACTCCAGCGCACGATTTTAATGATTATGAAATGGGTCAGCGTCACAACTTGCCATTAATCACCATTTTAACTAAAAATGCTGAAATGAATGACGAATGTCCTGAAGCATACCGTGGTTTAGATCGTTTTGTTGCCCGTAAAAAGATCATTAGCGATCTTGATGCTTTGGGTTTATTAGTTGAAATCAAACCACACAAATTAATGGTGCCACGCGGCGATCGTTCAAACAGCGTGATCGAGCCATTATTGACTGACCAATGGTATGTAAAAGTTAAGCCACTAGCTGAGCCAGCAATTGAAGCAGTTCGCAGCGGTGAAATTAAATTTGTACCATCAAACTGGGACAAGACTTATTACAACTGGATGGAAAACATTCAAGATTGGTGTATTTCACGCCAACTTTGGTGGGGCCATCGTATTCCAGCTTGGTATGACGAAGACGGTAAAATTTACGTCGGTCAAGACGAAGCAGACGTACGTCAAAAGCATAGCTTAGGCGACGAGATCAAACTACGTCAAGACGAAGATGTGCTTGATACGTGGTTCTCATCGGCACTATGGCCTTTCGCCACCATGGGTTGGCCTGAAAAGACCCCAGAACTAGAAACCTTCGTGCCAAGTGGCGTACTAGTGACTGGTTTTGACATCATCTTCTTCTGGGTTGCTCGCATGATCATGATGACCAAGAAGTTCACTGGTAAAGTCCCGTTCAAAGAGATTTACATCACCGGTTTGATTTGCGATGAGCAAGGCAACAAGATGTCAAAGTCGAAAGGTAACGTTATAGATCCTATTGATCTGTTAGACGGTATTACCCTAGAAGACTTAGTGAAAAAACGCACCGGCGGGATGATGCAGCCACAAATGGCCGCTAAAATTGAAAAGTCGACCCGTGAGCAATTCCCTGATGGTATCGACTCTTACGGCACTGATGCGATGCGCTTTACCTTTGCGGCATTGGCTTCTGCTAACCGTGAAATCAGCTTCGATTTAAGTCGTGTTGAAGGTTACCGTAACTTCTGTAACAAACTATGGAATGGTAGCCGTTATGTCTTAATGCATACGGAAGATCAAGACTTCCTCACTGGCGATGATCATGAACTGAGCCTAGCGGATCGTTGGATCCTTGCTAAGCAACAAGAGCTAATCACCGTGTACCGTGGTCATTTAGACACTTACCGCTTCGATTTAGCGGCACAAGCTATTTATGAATTCACCTGGAATCAGTTCTGTGGTTGGTACTTAGAACTTACTAAGCCGATTTTATTCAAGGGCACCGAAGCGCAAAAACGCGGTACTCGTAAGACATTAATTGAAGTATTAGAAACAACATTGCGCTTACTTCACCCATTAATGCCTTATATCACTGAAGAAATTTGGCAACGTGTAGGTCCACTAGCTGGTATTGATGGCGACACGATTATGGTGCAACCATTCCCTATCGCTAACCCAGCATTAGAAGACGCTAACGCGCTAAACGATTTAGAATGGATGAAAGACTTTATCGTTGGTATTCGTAACATTCGTGGTGAAATGGACATTAGCCCAAGCAAGCCGCTTAATGTCTTGCTTAAAAACACCAGTGATGAAGATAAGCGTCGGATCAACGACAACGAAGCCTTCCTTAAAGCCCTAGCTAAGCTAGAAACTATCACTCAACTGAGTGACGACGAGCAAGCGCCAGCGTCAGCTACTGCCATTGTTGGTACGATGGAAATTCTTATTCCGATGGCTGGTTTAATCGACAAAGATGCTGAGCTCACGCGTATTGCAAAAGCATTAGTGAAAGTCGAAAAAGATTTAGCCCGTACCTCTGGCAAGCTATCTAACGAACGTTTCGTTAGTAAAGCACCTGCTGATGTGATCGAAAAAGAACGCGCTAAGATGACTGAAATGGAAGCAACTGTTGCTAAATTAAAAGAGCAACAAGCAACGATTGAAGCGCTTTAAGTCATAGAATAAGCTTCTTTAAAAAGGCGGTTCACGTTTTGTGAGCCGCCTTTGTTATTTAGAAAACAGGAATAATATTATGTCAGAATTAATCATCACCGATGTCGAAATTGGCGACGGTAAAGAAGCCGTTAAAGGCGCACTCATCATGACTCAGTATCGTGGGTTTTTAGCCGATGGTACCCAGTTTGATTCTTCTTACGATCGCGGTAAACCATTCCAATGTGTGATTGGCACTGGCCGTGTAATCAAAGGTTGGGATCAAGGGATCATGGGAATGAAAGTGGGCGGCAAGCGCAAACTATTTGTTCCGGCTCACCTTGCCTATGGCGAACGCCAAATCGGTAAAATGATTAGCCCTAACTCCGATTTAAATTTCGAAATTGAATTACTGGAAGTGTTAACTCGCGACGATTAATCGACTAAAATTATAAATAAAGGCGGTTCATTAACCATTAACCGCCCAATAACCCGACACTACTTGCCCCATCTAGCGATCCTGTAGCATTAACTCAATCTCTTTGATTGGATGTTTTTCAAGCGAACAGAACTACTACGACCTTATCAAACAAGCACATATAAAATCATATGCTACGCTTAACTTTAAATCTCATACCATCATCACTATTTTTTTTTCATCTTTATGCATCAGAGTTTTCTGCATAATTTATATAGAATATATCACTCATGAAAAATGCTTATAATAATTTTAGATACAGCAATGCCTTCCGACATTTTTGGGAATTTTTAACGGCCAAAATAATGGAATGCATCAATGACCCTGCTGCAGATAAAGTATTAAAAAAAGAATATAAAGCTCGACAATATCACGCTATTATACCGCAACTCCCCTTTAGCTGCCTCGGCAACATGGCAATAAGCCTGATGCTAGTCATATTATTTTGGCAACAAGTCGATCAATTATTATTACTGTCTTGGATTTCTGCTCTTTGGGTAATCGGCTTTATTAACTTAAATATATGGTTTAATTATTATCGCCGTGGGGTTAATAATAAAATCATTAAAGGATTTTCAGCTGAACTGCTAATTGCTGATCTAGTCATCGCCGCTATTCTCCACATCGGCATGGACACCTACTTATTTAGTTTAGCGAATGAACAAGAAAAACTCATACTTATCGCGATTATCGTTGCCTTCACCACGATTGGTAGTTGGATGTTTTCTTTTTTTCCTTTCGCTGGGCTAGCCTGGACATTTGTTTTTACTGCTGGTGCAATGCTCACTATTCCCTCGATTTTTGCAGATAACTATTTTATCTGGGTAGGTTTAGTCTGTGTTTTCGGAATAACTATTTCAGCCACCGTGTTAATTGGCTCCCGAATGTTTCTATCAGTATTAAAAGCTGAAACTAAAATTGAAGAACAGAACCAAGTCATGGGCTTATTACTCAATGATTTTGAAGAGCACGCCAGTGACTGGCTGTGGGAAACCGATAACCATGGCCATTTAAAACATGTATCAGTACGTCTGGCCCAAATATTAGGATTACCAGAGCCTCAATTAAAAGGAGAAAAATTTTCTGCCATTATTCGTTCATTAAATGACAGTGCTGACAGCCACGATGCTTTTTATTTATTGGAAAAAAAGTTACGCGCTGGCATTCCATTTAAAGCGCTTATTATCCCACTTAAATTACACGGAGAAAGTCGTTGGTGGTCTTTATCGGCTAAACCATTGCTCAATACCACAGAGCAATTAACCGGTTGGAGAGGAGTCGGTTCTGATGTCACCGACGCAAAATTAAGAGAACAAAAAATGCATCACCTTGCCAACTTCGATGCTTTAACGAATCTCGCTAATCGTCACCAATTTAACGCCTATCTCGCCAATGTTTTTGCTGATCCTCAAAATATTACCCCTTGTACTATGCTGCTCTTAGACTTAGATAACTTCAAACTTGTCAACGATTCATTGGGGCACATGATTGGCGATTTGTTATTAAAAGAGGTCGGTGCGAGATTAAGTAATCTAATTAAAGACAATGAATTGCTTGCTCGACTAGGTGGTGATGAGTTTGCCTTAATTTATCAAGGAGAAATGACATTTGAGCAAGCCAACAATTACGTAAACACGATTTTAAAAACACTACAACAACCTTGGGAAATCAATGAGCATCGAATCGAGGTTTTCTCCAGTATCGGTATCGCATTAGCACCAACAGATGCTAAAACAGCTGATGAATTAATGAAATCATGCGACATGGCGCTGTATGGTGCGAAAGAAGCAGGTAAAGGAACATTTCGTTTTTTCAAATCAGCAATGAATGAAAAAAATCAGCAGAAATTAGCACTCCTATCAGCGATGAAACAAGGGCTGTACAATCATGAATTTGTTCTTTATTACCAACCTCAAGTCCTTCTCAGTACCAATGAACTGACGGGATTTGAAGCGTTACTTCGGTGGAACCATCCCACGAGAGGATTAGTTTCACCGGTTGAATTTATCCCCTTAGCTGAAGAGAGTGGTTTCATCAGTGAACTAGGAACCTTTGTGATAGAACAAGCCTGTAAAGATGCCTCATCATGGCCCAAGCATTTAAAAGTTGCCGTGAATGTTTCAGCACTACAATTTAGCAATACCAATATTGTAGAGATAATCAAGGTCGCCCTAAAAAATAATAACCTCAGTGCGGAAACCCTCGAATTGGAATTAACTGAATCGACGATGATGGAAAATGAAAGTGATGTTTTTGATACCTTGATAGCACTCAGAAAAACCGGGATCAAGATCGCCTTAGATGATTTTGGCACGGGCTATTCATCCCTTGCCTATCTGCAAAAAATTCCGATCGATAAACTCAAGATTGACCGTTCTTTTGTCTGCGAATTAGACATCACGGGAAATCGGGCTCGCGCACTAGGTGTCTTAGATTGCATAGCCAAGTTAGCTGCGACCTTCGGTTTTGAAACTATCGTTGAAGGGATTGAGGATGAAGAGCATATCAAAATTTTCCAAGCGCTAAACTACTTTTATGGCCAAGGATTTTACTACTCTAAGCCTCTAAGCGCGTCACAAACATTACACTTAATTACCCATTGGGACTTACTATTAGCAACCTGATGTTGAATTGGCCACGCCGACGGGGGTGCCATTTTTATCAAAAGGACCAACAATTGGACCGCGATGTAATTCGGCAGTAAAATAGGTTAAGACACATTGTTCGGGATTTGACGCCCCGGTTAATTTAAAAATTCCATACCAAGCATTAGGTGTTTCATAACTAATGCTGCCATCTGAAATATCAATTAATTGCAGGATCCCATAGCCATTATCAAGTGTACCATCGGCTACACCACGTCCAATAAATGTTGGATAACCATAGCGTAAATCATAGTAAGTACCCTCTATTTTCACCTGACCACTACTGCCGATTTGATTATTAATACGTGCTTTCATATGTGACAAAGTCACCATACTATTAATACTGACCTTAATCCCATTAAGCACAGCAATGTGAGCTTCTGTTTTAAAATTAATAAACTTGGGAGCGGCGGTTACCGCCAAAATCCCAATCACGACCATCACAATAACCAATTCTATTAATGTGAAACCTTTATTGCGCATCGAAGCGAATTCGATTTCTTTCATTCAATCAATCATTCCATTATTGTGACACTCAAACATGAACAAATATCATCAAAACGTCAACTATTATTAGTGATGATTAATTTTGTTATTTCGAGTGAATTTAGCCAATTTCAGTTCAATTATCACAGAACTATCACGAAATTATGACGCAAAAATAACGTTTAGCCCTTCGCCATTCAATTCCCTTGTATTGCTATTTTTTATCCTTTAATTTGCCAATAACACCAACTTGATTAATTAATGATCACGGCCAATAGAGGATATCGAAATGAAGAATCATCACGGATTAACATCGGCATTATTAACATTGTCGGCTATCACATGTTCATTTCAAGCATCGGCAGGTGCTTGGGTTGGCGCCAAAGGGACTGGCTATACCAAGCTAGGTTATGCAACTTATCACTCAACAACCTATCTTGGTAACAACCCTTCCTTTAAAGAATTCGACAGTACAAATACCTCGCTTTACGCTGAATATGGCTTAGGTCGTAGTTTTGCATTATATGGCTCATTGCTGCATCAGTCCTATGACCAAGACGATGCCATTATTGGAAAAAGTCACGCCAGTGGGTTTAGTGATACCGAGTTAGGGCTGCGTTATCAATGGCAGGCTGAACCTTTTGTGTTATCGACCTCATTACTGATCAAAACACCTTTTTTGTATGACAAAGAAGATGGCCTTGGTAATCATCAAGAAGACTATGAAGCGAAAGTTTTATTCGGTAAAAGTTTAAATCAATATGGTTATGTCGGTATCGAATTAGGGTATCGTTTACGTTCGGGCGCACCATCAGATGAGTATCGTTATTTATTTGAATACGGTTTTAGTGTTAATAAAAACCTCTATTTTAGAACCAAACTCGATGGGATTTTAAGTGCCAACAACTCTGACCCCGGCTCTCAAATAAGCCAAAATTTATCCAATCCGTTAGCGTCTGATTCTGGAAAATTAGAACTAACCACCGGCTGGAATTTCAACCAACAAGGAGCACTCAAGGGCTACGGCATTGAACTCACTTTTACCCGTGAAATTTATGGTGACAACACCCTTCAAGGTAATTCGATTCAACTTGGCATCACAAAGGTCTATTAATCTAATGTCTTTTATCAGCTCGTTAATGCTTATTGTTCATTTTGTGCTGCTCGCCATCTTGTGCCTATTTGGCTTGCATCGTGTCTCAATGATTATTCGGTGGTTTAAATATCGAAAACATCATGTAAAGTCCCCAATCAACTTTACTGAGCTCCCAAGAATCACGGTACAAATCCCGTTGTACAATGAACGTTTGGTAGCAAAAAGAGTTGTTGATGCCATTGTCTTGCTTCAATACCCCGCCGATCGTTTACAAATACAAATTGTCGACGACTCTGACGATGACACCAGCGCGCTAATCGCCGAACGAGTCAGCCATTATCAGCAACAAGGGCACAATATTGAGCATGTACAACGTCTAAAACGCCAAGGGTTTAAGGCCGGTGCACTCAAAGATGCGATGGCGAGTGCCAGCGGTGAATTTATTGCTATTTTTGACGCAGATTTTATTCCTGCTCCCGGCACCTTACTCGACAGTATTCACCATTTCAGCCAACCCGATGTTGCGATGGTGCAATTGCGTTGGGAACATTTAAACCGCGACCGTAGTTTGTTAACCAAAACCCAAGCCATTATGTTAGATGCCCACTTTGCCCTTGAACAACAAGTTCGCTGTGCGAGCGATATGTTCTTTAATTTTAATGGCACCGCAGGAATTTGGCGCACGACGGCGATCATTGATGCTGGTCATTGGAGCGCTGATACCCTAACTGAAGATCTCGATCTTAGTTATCGCGCTCAACTCGCTGGTTGGAAAATGGTTTACCTTAACAACGTTACCTGCCCTGGTGAATTACCCGCCGACATGAATGCTTTTAAAAGCCAACAATACCGTTGGGCTAAAGGCGGGGTTCAAGTGATGAAAAAGATGCTGCCCTCGGTGTGGAAAGCAAAAATTCCATTAAGTAAAAAGATAGAATCGACCTTTCACTTATCAAACAATCTCGCTTATTTGGTGATGTTAATTGATACCTTATTCTTTTTAGTACCCAGTTTATACCTGCGTAATCAGCATGATTTTATTAATATTTGGTGGTTAGATATTCCATTGCTGGTGATGTCATCGGGTGGCCACCTAATGTACCTATATTTTGGTCAAGTGGTACTCGGGCGTTCAAAACGCAGTGCTTTTTTCAAATTACCCAGCTTAATGCTACTGGGAATTCAGCTAGCAATTAACAACTCACGTGCCGGATTAGACGCCTTATTAGGCAAGAAAAGTGACTTTATTCGCACCCCAAAAACCGGTGATTTACAGCAACTAAAGCCAAAGAGTAGCTTAACCAATATTTCACTTCCGGCTTATCAAGCCATTCCCCCTAAGGGCGCGATCTTTGAATTTTTCATCGCGGTTATTTATTTAATCGTGCTGCTATGGGCTATCGATAATCAACATTGGTTTATGTTGCCCTTTATTTTAGTGCTGACCTTAGGGTTTATGACCACTGCCATTAGTAGCTTACGCAGCTACTATCAGTTGTCGAAATAAGTAGCCGTTATGAAATTATTGCTAAGCCAATTGATCGAGCAACCGCGAATTAAGTCATCGTTATATTATGGCTGTTTGCTCGGTGTGTTGTTATTAACGGCTAGCAGTTATTATCTATCCAGTCTTGCCACACCATTAACCACCTCGAACCAACTTGGTTTTTATACCATTGTTCAATATACGTTAATGGCATTTTTCATGTTAGGTGCTTGGTTTTTATCGCCAAAATCTCAGCAGTTCAGAGGTTATCGTTGTTTGTTTTTAGTGGCAATATTAGCCAGAATATTATTGCTCAACCTCGAACCTTATACTTCCAATGATGTCGACCGCTATTTGTTTGACGGCCGTATTGCTTATGAAGGCTTTGATCCTTATCGTCTCAGTCATGATGATCACGCATTAGCCACGCTACGCGCACAATGGCAACCGCCCAATGAGCATGCCGCTTACGTCACTCTTTATCCGCCATTGGCATTGGCAATATTTTCATTGGCCGCCGCCGGCGGAATTGAACATGCGCAATGGATTTGGAAAATTATCTTACTCGTCGCTGGCCTCTTCACGGTTTGGGTCAGTGCTCTAGTATTGAAAAAAAACAATAGCCTACAACATCTCCCCTTAGTAGCCCTTTCTCCTTTGCTTATTTTAGAAACCGGTGGCGGGCTGCATCTCGATGCATTATCAACCTTAGCGGTGATTTGCGCCGTTTATGCCTGGCAATGTCGTAAAACAGCGAGTTGTGGTGCGATTATTGGGGTCGGTATGCTGTTAAAAGTGCTGCCATTGATGTTGTTGTTGCCGTTATTTTTTGCGCTATCACCACTTAAATCAGCCGTGAAATTAGTCGGCTGTTGTTTGGGTATCATCATCAGTGGCTATGGCATCACTATCGCATTAGGTTATCACCCCATCGGCAGTATTGGTGTGTTTTTTGATAAATGGCGCTTTGGATCGCCGCTATTTAGCTTGCTCGATTATCTAGCATTTGATCATACTTTAATCGGCGTTGTGATCTTTGGCGCTCTAATGGCAACGGGTATTGCTTATACCTGCTTTAGCCAAAGAAAAACAACCACCAGCCAAAACCCACGGATCTTAATGTGTTTATCCTTGTCATTGGCTTTACCTTTAATCCTTAGTCCCGTGGTTTTTCCTTGGTATTTAATGCCACTTGTTCCCTTAGTTGCGCTGCAACCTAATGGCTATTTACTCGCTTGGTTAATCCTGATGCCATTCACTTACCAAGTGCTCGATCAATTTCTATGTTGTCAGGTTTGGCAGCCAGCCATGTGGCCCGTCGTGTTATTGGGGCTGCTATACCTTTGTGCTTTCGCACGATTCTTATCCCACCGGGAGACTGCTTATGATTAACCTAATATCAAATTATAGCGATTGGTTACATGGTCGCTGGCCCAGTAGTGAAATTGAGAAACAACCACTGATTAATGCTAACGGCACCACCAATGTCAAAGGTGTTTATGTGGTGGGTGATTTAACCGGTGTCCCGTTACTCAAATTTGCCGCTGACACCGGTGTCAAAGCAGTACAGTCTATTGTCAACGAAGCTAATTTTTCAAGTCGAACTATCACCGATGATATCGCAGATCTTATCATTATTGGTGGCGGGGTTAGTGGTTATGCCGCAGCTATCGAAGCCAAGCAGCAATCGTTAAATTTTAAGTTATTAGAAGCGAATCAACCATTTTCAACTCTGGTTAATTTCCCCAATAAAAAACCTATCTTCACCTACCCTACTGCCATGAAACCCGCAGGGCTGTTACAGTTTTCAGATAAGGTCAGTCATAAAGAAAATTTATTAGCCGAGCTTAAAGCAACCATTAGCGATCAAAAAATTGAGCTTGAATTAGTTAAAGTCAGTCATCTAAAACAGCACGGTACGACGATTGACGTGATCCTACAAGGCGGAAAAACATTAAAAGCCCATCGCGTTATTGTGGCGATTGGTCGTTCTGGCAATTACCGAAAATTAAATATTGTGGGTGAAAATCTCGATAAAGTCAGCAATCGCTTAATTGACCCGACCATTTATCGCGATCGTGACTTACTGATCGTCGGTGGCGGTGATAGCGCCTTAGAAGCGGCGATTGCGACCGCACAAAGTCATGCCAAGGTGACACTCTCTTATCGTCAACCTGAATTCTCCCGCGCTAAACCGGAAAACATTGATCGGATCAACACCTTGGTAGATCAAGACAAAATCCAATTAAAAATGGCAACGAACCTAACCCAAATTACCACCACCACTGCCATATTAACCAAACAAGATGGCGCACAAGAAACTCTCGCCAACGACCATATATTGCTGGCGACCGGCCGAGAAGCGCCGTTAAATTTCTTTAGAAAATCAAACATAACCATTAGCGGTGAAAGTAGTCCACTGGGTTGGCTTTATTTAGCGCTGTTTATTATCGCGCTAGCGGCAATGTATGACTGGAAAAGCTATGGTTTTTTAAATAGTTTGTGGGGCAGTTTTTCTTACCCTGACCAAATGCCAGCATTAATCGGTGGTCTGGGAGAATGGTGGCAAATACAAGTCAATGATCGCAGTACTTTAGTCGGTACCATTGCTGTCTCCCTAAAAAGTCGTTCCTTCTATTACACGGTACTTTATACCCTTTTAATTGGCGTCTTTGGTTGGCAACGGATTAAACGCCGTAACACACCCTATGTCACCGTACAAACCACGGTATTATTCTTGATTCAATTATTCCCATTATTTTTATTACCGGAAATAATTTTACCCTTGCTTGGTTACAATGGCGCATTTGATAGTGGTATTGGCAAAAGCATTGCCGATGGCTTATTTCCCAGTTATATCTCAGCCCAAGAATTAGCCGCCCATCATTGGCCTGACTGGGGACATCCTCGTGCTTACTGGCATGCCTACAGCTTTATTTTTGCCTGGCCACTCGGCGTTTACACGGTATTTACCGATCAGCCACAGTGGCCTTGGTTAATCATTGCAGCCACTCAAACCCTAGTGATTATTCCATTAATTGTCTTTAAATGGGGCAAAGGCGCTTATTGCAGCTGGATTTGTTCCTGTGGTGCGATGGCCGAAACCATGGGCGATCAACAGCGGCATAAAATGCCCCATGGTCCAAAATGGAATAAGCTCAATATGTTAGGACAGCTCATTTTATTGATTGCCTGCGTCTTATTAGTGATCCGTATTCTCGGTTGGGTTTATCCCGAGAGTTGGATGAATCACATGTTTAGCTTATTACTCAAAGGGGAAAACAAAGATTATCAATTAGTCAATCCGGTGAGCTACAAGTGGCTAGTGGATATATTTTTAGCCGGGGTATTAGGCTTCGGATTATATTTTAAGTATTCCGGTCGCACTTGGTGTCGTTTTGCCTGCCCGCTAGCGGCACTAATGCACATTTATAGTCGCTTTAGTCGATTTGCAATCATCAGTGAAAAATCTAAATGCATTAGTTGTAATCAATGTTCGAGCGTCTGCCATCAAGGTATTGATGTGATGGCGTTTGCCAACAAAGGCCAGCCAATGACAGATCCGCAATGTGTACGCTGTTCGGCTTGTGTTCAAGTGTGCCCGACGGGCACTTTAACCTTTGCTGAAATTGATCGCACCACAGCTGCCATCATCAAGATAGATCGACTGGCCGCAAGTCCAGTCCAAATTGCCCAACGCCAAGCTAAACCAACAGTTGAGATAAAAAATGTATAAAGGTCAAAAAATTGCAGTTGTGATCCCTGCGCTAAACGAACAACATGCCATCGGTATTGTGGTGGAGAGTTTATTGCTATTGCAAGCCGAGCAACAACAGGTTATCGACTGCGTGATGGTCTGTGACAATGGCTCAACCGATTATACCGCCAAGGTCGCTATCGACGCGGGTGCACAAGTCGTTAGACAAACAACCCCAGGTTATGGCATTGCGTGTTTAACCGCCATCGCTCATTTACCCCCTTGCGATATTGTGCTCTTTGTTGACGGTGATGATTCTTGCTGGGCTGAACAGGCGATACCATTGCTAACCGGAGTCGTTAACGGTGATGATTTGGCCATTGGCAGTCGAACCCTAGGGATTATTGAACCCGGCGCTCTTACCACACCACAACGTTTTGGCAACTGGCTTGCAGCGCGTTTAATTAAACTATTTTGGCAGTATCAAGTAAGCGATTTAGGTCCGTTTCGAGCAATCCGTTATTCATCATTACAAAAATTAAACATGCGTGATCTAACCTTTGGCTGGACCGTTGAAATGCAGATTAAAGCCATTATCGGTCAAATGCAGATCAATGAGTATGCGGTTGATTCGAAGATCCGCATTGGCCAATCGAAAATCAGTGGCACCCTAGTGGGCTCGGTCAAGGCTGGCATTGGTATTTTATCGATGATTGCTAAGCTACGTTTTAGCCAAGAAAAAATAAGCCAGCGTAGCTCATGCTAAATTTATCGCTCACAGCAAAGTTTCTCATATTACTACTATTGGTGATAGGCCTGTTGTTAGCCCAAAAAAGTTATACCCTTTATCAGGCTGTTAGTCCCAGTCCTATTGCCTTTTGGCAAATCAGTAATGAGCATAGTCATCAACAAATAAATCATCAATTATGGCAAGATATCTTAACTACCTATCTGGTGGATCTTGAGCAAGGGCGCACGTTCAATTACCGAGACGTTTCGCCCCGAGACCAACAGAAATTATCCGATTATCTCAACCAATTGCAAAGCATTGATCCGCAAAATTATAATAAAAATGAACAATTAGCCTATTGGATTAATTTATACAATGCACTAACCGTTAACCTCATTTTAAACCATTATCCGATCGCATCCATTAAAGACATTGGTGATGGTTTTACTGGGCCATGGAACATTCCACAACTGATTATTAGTGGCCAACAACTGAGCTTAAACCAGATTGAACATAAGATTTTAAGAGCAATCTGGCAAGATCCCCGGATCCATTATGTGATTAATTGCGCCAGCACTAGCTGCCCAGATCTTGGATTAAAAGCCTTTAGTTCAAGCCATATCGAACAACAATTAGATCACGCGGCCACGCGCTTTATTAATCAAACCAAAGGCGTAAGGTTTAGCCATCAAACCTTGATTTTGTCGAGTATTTACCATTGGTTTTCTGATGACTTTGGGGCTGATCAAGCCGAGCTACTTAAACATATCAATCACTATGCTAGGCCATCGCTGCAACAACAGCTCAAAAATTACCAAGCTCAACCTAAATTTAGCTATCAGTGGCAATTAAACCAACAACGTACGGAGCCATAATGAGTTTAACATCAGCAAGCTTAGTGATTTTTTGTAAAAGGCCGACCTTAGGTCAAGGCAAGCAACGACTCGCTCAAGAGATTGGCGCGGAGCATGCTTTGTTGATCGCCGAGGCGTTATTAGCTTGTGCCATTGAGGATGCCTATCAGTGGCCGGGTTCAGTCTTTATTGCCTGTAGTGAACATCGAGATCTTATTTGGGCACAGTCGTTAATGGCCAATGCCGACATCATTGCACAACTGCCAATCGGGCTCTCAGGTAATTTAGGTCAGCGACTTAATTTTGTCGATAACAAACTGCGACACATGGGACATCAACAATTGGTATTTATTGGCACCGATGCGCCCATGTTAACGCTCGAGCATTACCAAGCCACCATCGCCTCGTTAAACCATCACGACATGGTATTTAGTCATGCCGACGATGGTGGCGTGACTATTTTAGCCAATAACGTGCCGTGGCCACTGCTAGATTCACTGCCCTGGAGTAGTGAGAAATTGTCTGAAGCTATCTCGCAATTGTGCCAAGCTCAACAGCGAAACATTGACTACATATTACCAAGTTATGACATTGACCATCTTGAAGATCTCATCAAGCTGGTGGTCGATTTACCAACCGATCGACGGCCAGCGCGTCAGGCATTACTAAATATTATCTACCAATTCAACCTATTAACGGAGTAAGTTTGCTATGCATGACATTGTGAAAGATTATTATGGCAAGGTATTAACCAGTTCTGAGGATCTACAAACTAACGCTTGCTGTACCGATGACAACTTATCCCCCACGCTTAAAGCGATATTAGCCAACATTCATGCTGATGTCATGGCACGCTATTATGGCTGCGGTTTAGTCACTCCCGAATTATTGCATAACTGTCATGTGCTAGATCTCGGATGCGGCGCGGGACGCGACTGCTATGCCATCGCACAAATGGTTGGCGAACACGGCAGCGTTATTGGTGTCGACATGACCGAGCAACAACTGGCTGTCGCGACTCAATACATTGAATATCACCGTGACAAATTTGGCTACCAACAGGCTAACACCCAATTTTTAACGGGCTATATCGAACAACTAGATCAACTTAACATTGCCGATAACAGCATCGATGTTGTCGTTTCAAACTGTGTCATTAATTTAAGTCCGGATAAAAATGCGGTATTACGAGAGATTTTCCGTATTTTAAAGCCCGGCGGTGAACTCTATTTTTCCGATGTTTATGCCGACAGGCGAGTGCCCACTCATTTGCGTGATGATCCTTTATTATACGGTGAATGCCTAAGCGGAGCCCTCTACTGGAATGACTTTGAACAACTCGCTAAAACCATTGGTTTTATTGAACCACGCTTAGTCACGAGTCGTGCTATCGCCATCAACAATGAGGATGTTGCACAGCGCCTCGGTCAAATAAAATTTGTCTCAGCAACCTATCGGTTGTTTAAAGCAAGTAAGCTCGAAACCGTTCCTCAAGATTATGGCTTGAGCGTCACTTACCAAGGCTCTATCCCTGAGCATCAACTGAAATTCGACCTCGATCAAGACAGCCGTTTTATCAGTGGTCAAGTCACTAAAGTTAGCGGCAATACTTGGCATACCCTGCAACAATCCCGCTTTAAGTCACATTTTGTCTTCAATGGTAATTTTTCAACCCATCACGGGATATTTTCATCAAAAAACACCCATTCATCGTTAGATTTTTCAACCGCTACAATCACCAAAGGATGTTGTCAATGATCGAGCATTCATCACCTAATGACTGGGCATACACCCCCGATGGTGATGTTCGCGGTTATATTCAACCCCATGCCCTAACCGAGTTATGGTTTCATACTGGCACTAAATGTAATTTAGCCTGTGGCTTTTGCTTGGAAGGATCCAGCCCCGCCGACAAACGCCTACAAACACCAAAACTCGCAGAAATAAAACCTTTTATTGACGAAGCGCTCACCTTAGGGGTTGAGCAGTTTTCATTTACTGGGGGTGAACCATTCTTAGCCAAAGACATTATCGATATTTTAGCTTACGCATCACAATTCAAACCTTGTTTAGTGCTAACCAATGGCACCGAGCCGCTGCTAAAACGCTTCGCTGCCTTACAACGGCTGCAAGCTAAAAAACAACACCCTATTTCATTTCGGATCAGCATTGATTCCGCTGATGAATTAAGCCATGACCAAGGTCGCGGCCAAGGTAACTTTGCCAAAGCATTAGTTGGCATGCGGTTATTGCACAATAATGGTTTCCACCTATCATTGGCACGGCATATCAAGTCCAATGAAAACAGCGACGAGGTTGAAAACCAATACCAAGCACTGCTGACGCTAAACGGCCTACCGAGCAATTTACATATCGTCGCTTTTACTGATTTTTTACCACCAGGATCATTGCCTGACATCCCACATATCACCACCCATTGTATGACCACTTATCAAAATGAGAAGCAACGCAAAAATTATATGTGCGCCAGTTCGAAAATGATCATCAAAAAAAATAACCAAATGCAGGTTTATGCTTGCACCTTAGTTGATGACGACGACGATTATTTTTTAGCAACATCCTTAGTAAAAAGCATGACTAAAACCATCAATTTAAAACACCACCGCTGCTACAGTTGTTTTGCATTCGGTGCCAGTTGCAGTGAAATGTGAGGAAAACAATGAAAACTATTCTATTTTTATGTACCGGTAATTCTTGTCGTAGCCAAATGGCTCATGGCCTAGCAAACACACTACTGAATCAACATTACATCAGTTATTCTGCTGGCATTGAATCCCATGGTTTAAATCAATTGGCGGTTAAGGTCATGGCAGAAATTAATATTGATATTAGTCATTATCAATCCGAAACCTTAGACCAATTTGACCTCACACAATTTGATCATGTCATTGCTGTGTGTGAACATGCTGCCGCCAATTGCCCAACCTTTAGCGATACCACTCAAGTGTTCGTTCATCCCTTTGATGATCCACCTAAACTCGCCCAGCAAGCAAATAGTGAACACGAGTCTTTATCCTATTACCGCCAAGTGCGTGATGACATAAAAGATTGGATCGAAACATTACCCACCCAACTTAATACTTAGGAGTAAATATGTTAGCAATTATTGGTGGTACCGGAATTTACAGTATCGATGGCTTAACCATCACTGAAACACATCAGATTAATACGCCTTTTGGCTCGCCTTCGGCCGATATTATCCGCGGCCACTACCAACAACAAGAGATTCTGTTTTTAGCCCGTCATGGTGAGCATCACTCACTACTGCCCCACGAAGTGAACTATCGCGCCAACATTTGGGCGCTAAAGAGTTTGGGCGTCAACCAAATCATTGGCTTGTCAGCGGTTGGCAGCTTACAACAAGAGATTAAACCCGGCGATTTAGCCATTGCAGATCAATATTTCGATTTTATTAAAGCTCATCGTGAAAAGACCTTTTTTGGTCAAGGTATTGCAGCTCACGTTTCAACGGCACAGCCAACTTGTCAGGCGCTCGCCGACGCTATTTCAGATGCCGCTGCCACGGATAATATTAACATTCATCGCCATAAAACCTATGCCTGTGTTGACGGCCCACGACTAGGCACCAAAGCGGAAAGTTTATTTTTAAAATCAGCCGCCGGTTGTGATTTAGTCGGCATGACCAATGTGCCCGAAGTATTCTTAGCCCGTGAAGCGCAGATTTGTTACTGCACCATCGCCATTGCCACCGATTATGACTGCTGGCAAGATGATCCCGCCCAAAATGTTAGTGTTGAACAAGTGATCAGCCGTTACGGCGACAGCTTAAACCAAGCGAAAAAAGTGCTAGCGGCCTATCTAAAAGGAACGCCAGCACAATGCAACAGCCAGTGTAATCACGCTTTACAAAGTGCGGTATTAACCCCCGTTAATGCAATGTCAGAGCAAAACAAAGCATTATTTGAGCTGTTATCGCGTTGAGGTCATAGCAATTGGTATTAGTAATATTGATCTAACGACGCTTGTTGGATCACTTTTTGTAATCGACTTAATGATTTAACGGTAGTTTTTTCTAGTTGTAAATTAAAGAAAAAAGCGGGTACGGCCCCTGCGGGATCGAGCCAAGTTTGGTAATTAACCACCACCGATGATTTTGAGGTCGCGGTAATAACCCAACGAGATTTTAAATCAGTAATTCGCACAAATTGCTCATTTAATGCCAAGCGATCACTACAAGATTCTATATTGATAGTTGTTACTTGAGGCTCAAAATTGGTGGTCACGCAACTAATAAGCTCTCGCTGCTTAAATGGCCACGGGCTATTAAGCACAGTACGCAACACAAACTCGCTGTGACTCACCATTACCAGTGTTTCAATGCTGGCAACTTCTTCCAACCATTGGCTAGTGTGCTCTAAACTCGATAATACCCGAAACACCAACTCTTTAGATTTTGGCGTAGTAAAACGCGCAGTAACCTGTTTAAAGTCACTGTTGGGATAGTCATAGAGTTGCACCAACAATTGCTCAACAGGTTGAGACAGTACTTGGTTCGACGAATGTCGTTGATGCGTTGCACAACTGACAACAAACCAACAGCCGATAACTATAAGTATGATTTTTATCATCTAAATCGCCATCATTTTTAAAGTAATAATAAAAAGGGCTGTCAATTGACAGCCCTTTATTTATCTCAAATTAAATTAAGATTACTTCTTTTTCTTAACCGCTTTTGGGTTAGGAAGATCGGTGATAGTACCTTCGTACATCTCTGCCGCCATGCCGATTGACTCGTGCAAGGTTGGGTGAGCGTGAATTGTTAGACCGATATCTTCAGCATCACAACCCATTTCAATGGCTAGACCGATTTCGCCCAATAATTCACCCGCATTTTCACCCACTAAAGCACCACCAATAACGCGGTCTGTGTCTTTGTCGAAGATTAGCTTAGTCATACCGTCTGATACATCAGATGCGATAGCACGGCCACTTGCTGCCCATGGGAACTTAGCAACTTCGTAGTTAATTCCTTGCTCTTTCGCTTCTTTCTCAGTTAGACCAACCCATGCTACTTCAGGGAAAGTGTAAGCGATTGAAGGAATCACTTTAGGATCGAAGTAATGGTTCTTACCAGCAATCACTTCAGCAGCAACGTGTGACTCATGAACCGCTTTGTGTGCTAACATCGGTTGACCAACAACATCACCAATGGCGAAGATGTTAGGCACGTTAGTACGCATTTGCTTATCAACGTTAATGAAACCACGTTCGTCTACCGCAATACCAGCACCTTCAGCACCGATTTGTAAACCGTTTGGCGCACGACCAATGGCAACAAGTACCGCGTCATAACGGATTGGATCCGTTGGCGCTTTCTTGCCTTCAACCGTCACATAAATACCGTCTTCTTTCGCTTCTACTGCTGTCACTTTCGTTGATAGCATTAAGTTAAAACGTTTCTTACAGGCTTTAGTGTAGATACGAACCATGTCAGCGTCTGCCGCAGGAATCAGTTGATCAAACATTTCAACTACGTCAACTTCAGAACCTAGTGACTCATAAACCGTACCCATTTCAAGACCGATGATACCACCGCCCATGATAAGTAGCTTTTTAGGCACGTTTTCTAATTTAAGCGCGTCAGTTGAGTTCCAAATACGTGGATCACTGTGCGGAATAAATGGCAGTTCGATTGGGCGTGAACCCGCTGCGATAATTGCATGTTCGAAGTTAATCGTCGTTGTTTCGTCGCCTTCAACAACCATCGTTGTGGTGCTAGTGAATTTAGCGGTACCAGTAACAGTTTTCACTTTACGCATCTTAGCCATACCGCCTAGACCGCCGGTAAGTTGGTTAACAACACCATCTTTGTAACCACGGATCTTGTCTAGATCAATCGTTGGCTCGCCAAAGCTTACGCCGTGTGCGTCAACATGCTTCGCTTCTTCGATAACTTTAGCGATGTGCAATAAAGCTTTTGAAGGGATACAACCAACATTTAGACAAACACCGCCTAAGGTTGAGTATTTTTCAACAAGTATCACGTCTAGACCTAAGTCAGCCGCACGGAAAGCCGCAGAGTATCCACCAGGGCCAGCGCCTAGTACTACCACTTGAGTTTTAATTTCGTTGCTCATTTTCACCTCGATGTGTGTTCGCAAAGCCATTGTTTACTATGGCTGCGATATGTGTCTTATTTTTTGTTAGTGCAATTTTAGCCAGCTATTCAAAATATGTATAGCGAATTCACACTTAACAATGAATTTAAAAAAAAGCCACTCGAAAGTGGCTTTTAGTCATTACAATACTAAGCGGCGTATATCCGATAACACACCAGCCAAGGTAGCACTAAAGCGTGCAGCTTCGGCACCATCAATTACTCGATGATCATAAGATGTTGAGAGTGGAACCATTAACTTAGGTTCGAACTCTTTACCATTCCACTTAGGCTTCATTTCTGATTTAGAAACACCCAAAATAGCCACTTCAGGTGCGTTAACGATTGGCGTAAATGCCGTACCGCCAATACCACCAAGGCTTGAAATAGTAAAACAACCACCTTGCATGTCTTTCGCTTTTAGCTTGCCGTCACGGGCTTTCTTCGAAATTTCACCCAGTTCACGAGATAACTCATGAATGCCTTTCTTATCAACATCACGTACTACCGGAACAACTAGACCGTTCGGTGTATCAACCGCAATACCGATATGGATGTATTTCTTCAGAATTAGTGACTCACCGTCCGCACTCAATGAAGAGTTAAACGTTGGGTGAACGGCTAATGCTTTAGCAACAGCTTTAAGGATAAACACCAATGGCGAAATCTTCAGGCCAAGCTTTTGCTTTTCAGCCAGCGCGTTTTGTTCTTTACGGAACACTTCGAGGCTGGTGATATCAGCTTCATCGAAGTGTGTAACGTGAGGAATGGTTACCCAGTTACGATGTAAGAACGGTCCAGATATTTTCTGAATGCGTGATAATTTCTTCTCTTCGATTTCACCGAATTTAGAGAAATCAACTGGCTTAACCGAAACAACACTCAAGCCACCTTCATTACTTCCTGACGTCGCAGCAGCAACAGAGGCTTTTGGACGAGACAGCTCGTATTTAACGAAAGATTGCACATCTTCACGTAACACACGACCTTTACGGCCAGTACCAGTAACAAGACTTAAATCAACACCAAATTCACGAGCGATACGACGTACCGATGGTGATGCGTGAGCTTTAGTACGCTTACCACCTTGCACAGCTTGTGAAGGATGAGCAGGCACTGGCGGTGCTTTCACTACAGGTGCAGCGGCAACAGGAGCTGCAACAGGCGCCGGCGCAGCAACAACAGGTGCTTCTACCACAGTACTACCAGCGGTTTCAATCACTGCAATCACAGTACCGTTAGCAACTTTGTCACCAGCGGCAATGCGCAGTTCTTTAATCACACCAGCAAATGGTGCCGGAACATCCATTGTTGCTTTGTCAGTTTCAAGGGTAATTAAACCATCTTCTTCTGCAACCGTATCGCCAACTTTAACCAATACTTCGATGACGTCAACTTCACCGTCTTCACCGATATCAGGAACAGCGACATCTTGTAGTGAAGGCGTTAATGCCGGAGCCGATGAAACAACAGGTGCGACAACAGGCGCAGCAGCAACTGGAGCAGGAGCGGCGGCTGAGGTAGCAACAGGAGCCGCAACCTCAGCTGTGCCACCAGCAGTCGTTTCGATCATCACGATTAATGAGCCTTCACCCACTTTATCGCCAACCACAACTTTTACTTCAACCACGGTACCCGCGAAAGGTGCAGGTACATCCATGGTTGCTTTGTCAGTTTCAAGGGTGATTAAACCATCTTCTTCAGCCACTACATCGCCAACGGCAACAAGTACTTCAATGATTTCAACCTGACCGTCTTCACCGATGTCTGGTACGTGCACTTCTTGGATTGCTGATGCACTAGGCGCTGCAACTGGAGCAGGCGCTGCGGCTAAAACAGGAGCTACAGGCGCAGCAGCAACTGGTGCTGGTGCCGAGGCACCTGTAACAGTCATGGCACCAAGGCGCATACCTTCAGAAATTTTATCGCCAACACTAACGCTTAGTTCACTAAGGGTGCCAGAAAATGGTGCTGGGATATCCATTGAAGCTTTATCAGACTCAACAGTAATTAGTGCCATTTCTTCTTCGATTGAATCGCCAACAGCAACACAAATCTCAATAATTTCTACTTCTTCGCCACCAACATCAGGGACTAAGATATCTTTTAATTCAGACATTTTGTTTATCCTTATGCGTAAAGCGGGTTGATTTTATCGCCATCGATACCAAAGCGCGTCATCGCGTCAATAAGTACAGATTGCTCAAGGTTGCCACGTTTAACTAACTCAGATAATGAAGCAATAACTACGTGAGCAGCATCAACTTCAAAGTGTGAGCGTAAGTTAGCACGGCTATCACTGCGACCGAAACCATCAGTACCCAATACTTTATAGCTACCAGGAACGTAAGCACGAACTTGCTCTGCGAACGCTTTCATGTGATCCGTAGACGCGATAACGATGTTATCTTCGTCATTACCTAATACTTCAGTAATGTAAGGAACACGCGCTTCTTTGGTAGGGTTAAGCATATTGTAACGCTCAACGTCTTGACCATCACGGCCTAGCTCGTTGAATGAAGTCACGCTATATAGCTCAGCAGTTACACCGAAGTCTTCTGCAAGAATCGTTGCTGCTTTGCGTACTTGTTCAAAGATCGTACCACAACCCAATAACTTAACCGTGTTAGAACCGTTGCTCTTAATCGTAGCGAACGGATAGATACCTTTAATGATACCTTCAGAAACACCTTCAGGCATTGCTGGTTGTTTGTAGTTTTCATTTAACGTTGTTAAGTAGTAGTAGATGTTTTCTTGTGCTTCACCGTACATCCGCTCAATGCCGTTTTGTACGATAACTGCTAGTTCATAACCGTAGGTAGGATCATAAGATACACAGTTAGGGATAGTACCCGCTTGAATGTGACTGTGACCATCTTGATGTTGTAAACCTTCGCCGTTAAGCGTAGTACGACCAGAGGTTGCGCCAACCATGAAACCACGTGCTTGCATATCGCCAGCAGCCCACGCCATATCACCAATACGTTGGAAACCAAACATAGAGTAATAGATATAGAACGGGATCATCGGACAATCATTCACTGAGTAAGACGTTGCCGCCGATACCCAAGAACCCATCGCGCCAAGTTCGTTAATACCTTCCTGTAATACCTGACCGCCTTGATCTTCGCGGTAGTAAGCCACTTGATCACGATCTTGAGGAATGTATTTTTGACCTTCGTGAGCGTAAATGCCAATTTGACGGAACATCCCTTCCATTCCGAAGGTACGTGCTTCATCTGGCACGATTGGTACGATACGCTTGCCGATTTCACGATCTTTAACCAACGCAGTCATGATACGAACCATCACCATCGTGGTTGAAATTTCACGATCCCCAGAACCTTTTAATACATTGTCAAAAATGCTAAGGCTTGGGATGTTTAAGTTTTCAGAGAACTTAGGCTTACGCTGTGGTAATACACCGCCTAACTCGTCACGACGTGCTTTCATGTACTTCATTTCAGCACTGTCTGCACTTGGACGGTAATAAGGAAGGTCAGGTAAGTCTTCGTCAGATACAGGAATGTTGAAACGGTCACGGAATTGCTTAAGCACTTCAATGTCCATCTTCTTCACGCCGTGGGCAATGTTTTTGCCTTCAGCTGACTCGCCCATGCCGTAACCTTTAACGGTTTTAGCAAGAATAACAGTCGGACGGCCTTTGGTTGCTTTCGCTTGTGCGTAAGCCGCGTGAACTTTAACTGGATCATGGCCACCACGGTTTAAACGCCAAATATCGTCATCACTCATGTTAGCAACCATTTCTGCTGTTTCTGGGTACTTGTTAAAGAAGTGTTCACGAGTATAAGCACCACCTTTTTGCTTACAGTTTTGGTATTCACCATCTACGGTTTCTTCCATTAACTGTAGCAACTTGCCGGTAGTATCACGTGCAAGTAGTGAGTCCCAGTAACGACCCCAGATAACTTTGATAACTTCCCAGCCGGCGCCGCGGAACTCACCTTCAAGTTCTTGAATGATTTTTCCGTTACCACGAACTGGACCATCAAGACGCTGTAAATTACAGTTAATGATGAAACACAGGTTATCTAACCCTTCACGTGCAGCAAGACCGATAGCACCCAATGATTCTGGCTCATCACACTCGCCATCGCCCATAAAGCAATAAACAGTCTGACCTGAACAATCTTTAATGCCACGGTCTGTTAAGTACTTAAGGAAGCGTGCTTGATAAATCGCTTGAATTGGACCAAGACCCATAGATACCGTCGGGAACTGCCAGTATTCAGGCATTAACTTCGGGTGTGGGTATGAAGAAAGACCATTACCATCAACTTCTTGACGGAAATTATCCATTTGTTCTTCAGTAAAACGTCCTTCAAGGAAAGAACGTGCATAAATACCAGGAGAAATATGACCTTGGAAATAGACTAAATCGCCGCCGTCTTTATCATTTGGTGCTTTAAAGAAGTGGTTAAAACCAACATCATATAACGTCGCAGAAGAAGCGAAACTAGCCAAGTGACCACCCAACTCTAAATTTTTCTTAGAGGCACGTAATACCATTGCTTGTGCGTTCCAACGGATCATTGAACGAATGTTACGTTCAATTTGTGGATCGCCTGGCATGTGTGGTTCTTGGCCAGTAGGAATAGTATTTAAATAGGCTGTCGTTGCGGTGTAAGGAAGGTGAGTTCCGTTACGACGCGCTTTATCAATTAACTTTTCAAGTAAATAGTGAGCGCGCTCTGGGCCTTCTTCTTGAAGTACCGCTTCGAGCGCGTCAATCCACTCCTCAGTTTCCTGAGGGTCTACATCCATAATATTGATGTCAGACATTTTGTTATCCTTCTTATGTATTTATATTACTATTTATGCGTAAACAACAACCCCGCACTTAGGCAGGGTCATTGTTTTGGATTCGGCGTAATGAACGTTGGACCCGAGAATCTTCTTGACGTACCGACAATAAAATATCTTCGATATAGGCCAAGTGAGCATTAGATGCATTTCTTGCTTGCTCTGATTCTCGTGAAACAATCGCTTCAATTAACGCACTACGATGTTTGTTACTCATTTCAACCGCATTGTCATGGCGATACAGTAACTCTAAGTTTTGTGCAATGTTATCTCGCAGCAGCTGGCTCATACTTAATACCAGATGCAGCATCGCGACATTATGTGACGCTTCGGCAACGACTTTATACAACTCAACAATCGCGTCGGCTTCCAGTTCAATATCTTGAGCTTTCTGCGCATCATTAATCGCTGTTTGGCACTGTCTAATCGCGGCAAAGTCAGTAGCGGTACCACGAATTGCCGCGTAAAACGCTAACATTCCTTCTGTCGCATGACGAAATTCTAGTAAGTCATACTGACTTTCTGGATCGTTGGCGATAAGTTCCAGTACTGGATCGCTAAGGCTTTTCCAGAGCTGTTCTTGAACATAGGTGCCACCGCCTTGACGACGATATAATAATCCTTTGCTTTCTAACGCCTGAATCGCTTCTCTTACTGAAGGACGCGACACCTCAAACTGCTTGGCTAAATCCCGTTCCGACGGTAACTTCTCACCGGGACGCAAACTACCCTCAAGGATCATGGTCTCAAGTGCCGTCACAATCGCATCGGATAGTTTTGGCTGCCTGATTTTATGGTAGGTCATTATTCCCTCTTCTTATAATTGGTAATACCAATTAACCAGTAGTCGCAAATTTAACAAAAAAAAACGTTTTTGTCTACAAATGCGCCAAATTCATCTTGCCTTAATATTGATGACTTGAAGCACATCAACATTTAAACCAGAAGCGATGGATATACAGGCTTTGGTACGAGCATAACTTGAAATAAGCTACGCTTAAAAAAATAAATGTCTAATTTATACTCGACATTATTGATATCTAAAACAGTGGTAAGACCATTAAACAGTTGTTTGAATTATTTGTGTTACATAAATACACTAAAAATAGTCGATAACGAGATAGCTGCAAGTAATAACATCAGGTTTCGTTTGGCTAAATGCACCAATCGACAAGTACTCTGCATACAAACACCCGGTTCTGATGATGAATGCGATACTTGCTCTGCCGCCATCGCGACACTAGTCACTAAATCGTAGGCCGATAACTTAGGTTGAAAGATTGAACGACTCCAAACCGGAATTGCATGGGAAAAATTACCGACTAGCACATAACCTAATGCGACAATCCGCGCCGGGATCCAATCGAGTGTAAACAGTAATTTTTCAATCAGCGCTACTTGCGGTAACGCCTGACGTTTAGCTAATAATTCTATTTGCCTAACACTGGCGTAAAAAACCACTGCAACAGGCCCGCCAATCACCATCATCAAGACAATGGCACAATAAAATCGATAATTAATCCAAGCCAGCAATCGACCCACTTTAGCGCCTAACATCGCTTGATCTTCAACGGCTAACATATCTAGCTCAGCTAAGTCTGCCGCCACATGATAACTGCCCTGGATGTCTTGATGACAAACACTCAATAAATACTTTTTATAAAGCCGACGGTAATGTAAGCACCCGACACAAAGCAAGGGAATAAGCACCCACAATAATAACGATACTGCACCAAATAACAGGCCACTGGCGAGGGTGACTAAACCATAGGTTAGTAAAGCCGGAAGAGTCAAAACCAACACTGGAAATAACAGCGCAGTAGGTTCGAAGACACTGGCTAGTTTTTGACTAAATTTATTAAACCAATATTCAAACTGCCAACGTTGTCCCAGCTCAAGCGTTCGCTCCAGTAATAAAACAATTAATATAGAAAACAGTGCCATGCCTAACTCATTTTTATCCTCATAATCAATTATCCTAACATGGCAAAATAGCGAGACCAATCAAAAGCTCGACCGGGATCGGTCTTGCGACCAGGCGCTATGTCACAATGACCAACAATACGCTCCTTGGTAATGCTCGAAAACTGCTGCTGCAGCGTGTTAGTTAGCGCTGATAAAGCTAGATATTGTGCATCAGTGTAAGCAAGTTCATCGGTACCCTCTAACTCAATGCCAATGGAAAAATTATTACAATCATCATGGCCTTCAAATAATGAGCGTCCCGCATGCCAAGCCCGATCTAACAGCGAAACATATTGTGTCACCTGCCCTTGCCGATTAATCATACAGTGGGCTGATACTCTTAAACCTTTTAGCTGCTCAAAATAAGGATCGGCCGCTGGATCTAACTGACCTAAAAATAAGTCATCAATATAATCACCACCAAATTGCCCCGGTGGCAAGCTAATGTTGTGGATCACCAATAATGAGATATCAATATCGCTAGGCCGCTGATCATAATGGCTAGAGCGGCACTTTTTAACACTGTCGAGCCAACTAATTTGGTTTTGGTGGATATATTTCATACGGCCTATAATGCTATAGTTAAATTCTCATTAGGATTGTAAGTCGATATGATAGGGATTGTAAGTGGATAGAATAGGGAAAATAATGTGGGTGATTTTTTGGTGCTTAATCCTGGTTGCTTTTGCTTACTATTTTCAGGAAAAAATAGCACTAAAACTTAATCCAAACCTCAATATGAAGTCCAATCATTTAACGGACGGTCGCATCTCATTAGTCTTAAGCCCAACAGCTCAAGGGCATTACTATGTCGGTGCCACCATAAATAATGTCGCGGTGCTGCTTTTATTAGATACTGGGGCGACCGAAGTATCCATTCCGGCTCACCTTGGTAAAAAATTAGGCTTAAGCGCTGGTGAATCATTCCCGGTAAAAACCGCTAACGGCATGGTCAATGTCACCGCTACGCAAATAGACAGCTTAAAAATTGGCGAAATAGAATTACTCAATCTCAGTGCTAATTTAAATCCGGGCATGACCGACAACACAATTTTACTAGGCATGAATGCGCTAAAACAGTTAGAATTACACCAACGAAATAATACTCTGACATTAACGACTTATTAGTGAATGATTCAACGGATAATGCGTTAAAGAACTTAAGGCCATTAGAACAATGCTACAAGACGATATTAAAGCCAGTGTAACCTTGGCACTCAACGAAGATCTTGGCTACCAATCGGCAGCCGAGGGTGATATTACTGCCAACCTTATTCCTGAAAAAACGACCGCCGAGGCGACCATTATTAGCCGTGACATGGCGGTCTTTTGTGGTAAAGCCTGGTGCGAAGAAGTGTTTAAGCAATTAGGCAGTGAAGTGGTTATTCATTGGCTGGTTGACGATGGTGACGTTATTGCGCCTAACGAAGTGTTATGCGAGATGTCAGGTCCTGCTCGCACCTTGCTAACGGGTGAGCGTGTTGCCTTAAACTTTATTCAAATGTTATCGGGCACCGCAACCGTGGTAAAACAATATGTTGACCATATTGAAGGCACTAACACTCGCTTATTAGATACCCGTAAAACGATTCCCGGACTACGCACCGCGCAAAAATATGCTGTCACTTGCGGTGGCGGCGTTAATCATCGCATAGGGTTGTTCGATGCTTACCTGATTAAAGAAAACCATATCATGGCCTGTGGCGGCATTAAGCAAGCCATCGACAAAGCACGCGAACTGCACGGTGACAAGCCAGTGGAAGTCGAAGTGGAAAGTTTAGAAGAACTAACGCAAGCACTAACCGCAGGTAGCGACATTGTGATGCTCGATAATTTTGACATTGAAATGATGCGCCAGGCGGTGGCAATGAATAATGGCAAAGCCAAGTTAGAAGTATCAGGCAATGTCACATTAGCAACTATCAGCGACTTCGCCCGCACCGGCATTGACTATATATCGGTCGGTGCGTTAACTAAGCATATTAATGCGGTTGATTTATCAATGCGGTTAAAATGACGGACTAACAAATTTCAGACATAAAAAAACCGCTTAAATAATTTTTAGGCGGTTCAGAAAATACTATATTCTAGTGACAATAACGGACTGCCTCGTCAAGACAAGTGCCAGTTTGAGTAAATGCAGCAGCATCAGTAGCTTCTATTACGTTTGTATATCCACCAGCAGCCGTTGTGCCAGTAACAGTAATCAATCCAGCTTCTATTTCTATAGACTCGATATTAACAGTTATTCCGGGTTCATCAATGCCTAGTTGCTCATATGAACTACATTGCTCAATATCGCTCTCTAAATTTAAACAAACAGCCATCGCAGCTCTAATACCATCCATAGTCACGTTAACATCAGCAAATCTAGCTTTTTGCGTATACTTTTGATATTGCGGTAATGCAACAGCAGCTAAAATACCGATAATCGCTACCACGATCATTAATTCAATTAAGGTAAAACCTCGTTGTGCTTTTTTCATCATTATTCCCTATTAGACATTTAAACTCAAAAGCAAATACTAACCTAATAATATCAGAAATAAAACCCAAAGATTGTAAGCTATTACTAAATAATGTTAGAAATAAAATCCAAAGATTGTAAGTTATTACTAAATAATATAATTTAATAACTCGCACTTAAATGATATAAGTGTCTATTATTTTAGGTTAATATAAGCGCTAGGGTTGTAATACTTACTTCTAACTCATTGCGCATTCAAGGAATTCAATGGCCAGAGCTTCTACCTATCATGGATTGTTAAGTTTAATCGTTCGTCATGAACTGATGACTGAAGCGGCTGCGCAAACGGCAGCCACGGCAGCGGAATCCGAAAAACGACCCTTTTTAAGCCACTTAATTGAGAATAACGTCATTAATTCGATGGGATTTGCTCGATTGTGTAGCCGTGAGTTTGGCATGCCATTGTTTGATTTAAGTTGTTTTGATCATAACTTATTGCCCACTGAATTATTAAATGAAAAGCGCGCCTTAAAACACTCGGCACTGCCGTTATACATTCGAGGTAATAGACTCTATATTGCGATTGGTGACCCCACTAACATTGCCGCCATCGAAGAGTTTCAATTTAATGCTGGCATGCGCACCGAAGCCATTTTAGTTTGCGAACAGCAATTACAAGACACCATTAATAAAGTTTTTGAAAATGACAGCAATGCCCTTTCCTTAGACAGTTTTGATGAAGACGAGCTGGCTGGGATTGAGGTGGACGATAATACGACGGTCGAAGGCAGTGACGATCCCGATAAAGCCGATCGCCCGATTGTCACCTATATTAACAAGTTATTAACGGATGCGATTCGCAAAGGCGCGTCCGATTTACACTTTGAGCCCTACGAAAATACCTATCGAGTTCGGTTTAGAATTGATGGGATTTTGCATGAGATGGGAAGCCCTCCAGCCTATTTAGCCGCGCGATTAGCTGCTCGAATTAAGGTAATGTCAAAGATGGATATCGCAGAAAAGCGAGTACCACAAGATGGCCGGATTAAACTAAAAATTTCCGATAAAAAATCAATCGATTTCCGTGTTAGCTCCCTGCCAACGTTGTTTGGTGAAAAAATGGTGCTACGTATTTTAGACTCATCAATCGCGATGATGGGGATTGACTCCTTAGGTTATGAGCCAGAACAGAAAGCATTATATCTGCATCACCTAAATCAACCACAAGGGATGATTTTAGTCACCGGACCTACTGGTTCGGGTAAAACGGTATCCTTATATACTGGCTTAAATATTTTAAATACCACTGAGCGTAATATTTCAACCGCTGAAGATCCGGTGGAAATTAACTTAACTGGGGTTAATCAAGTACACATCAATACTAAAGCGGGTCTCGATTTTTCTAAAGCGCTACGGGCTTTTTTACGTCAAGATCCCGATGTTGTGATGGTGGGTGAAATACGAGATTTAGAAACTGCAGAAATCGCGATTAAAGCGGCTCAAACCGGTCACTTGGTGCTGTCAACCTTACACACTAACTCTGCAGCCGAAACGATTACCCGTTTAGTTAATATGGGTGTGCAGGGCTATAATATTGCCAGTTCAGTATCATTAATCATTGCCCAACGACTAGCACGACGATTGTGTGAACACTGTAAAGAAGCAGACAATGTACCAACCGAACAATTATTAGAGCTTGGTTACACTATCGAAATGATTAACAATGGACTAACCTTATTTAAACCGATTGGTTGCGATAAATGCGCTAATGGTTACAAAGGACGAGTCGGTATTTATGAAACAATGCCGATGACCGACAAAATAGGTCGCATAATTATGGATGGTGGCAATTCAATCGCCATTGCCGACGCAGCACAGCAAGATGGTGTTGCTAACTTAAGACGTTCAGGATTAGTGAAAGCAGGACAAGGTGTTACCAGCTTAACGGAAGTGAGTCGAGTCACTAGTCTTTAGTCACCGACTGTAAATAGGATATTACAATGGCAACGCCGACAAAAAAGAAAAAACAACCCAAGATCAATACATATCGTTGGGCAGGGATTAACCGTAAAGGCAAAAAGTCGAGCGGTGAAATAAAGGGAACCAGTAACCTTGAAGTCAAAGCACTGCTGCGAAAACAAGGGGTTACTACCACTAAAGTGGTGAAAAAATCTGAACCCTTAATGACCTTAGGCTCAGGAAATAAAGTATTAGCTGTCGACATTGCTGTGGTCACCCGGCAAATTGCGACCATGCTAATCGCTGGTGTGCCGTTAGTACAAAGCTTTAAGATTGTCGCCGACGGCCATGAAAAACCAGCAATGCGAGAGCTATTAACGGAAATAAACGCCGAAATTCAAGCCGGTGTGCCGGTGGCCGATGCGTTGCGTCCGCACCGTAAATATTTTGACTCACTCTATGTCGATTTAGTGGCGGCCGGTGAACAGTCGGGCTCGCTGGATAATGTTTACGATCGTATTGCGATGTACCTCGAAAAAACCGAAGCATTAAAATCAAAAATTAAAAAAGCGATGTTTTATCCTGCAGCGGTTGTTGCTGTCGCCTTTGGCGTGACCTTGCTACTGTTATTGTTTGTCGTGCCACAATTTGAAGAGATATTCGCTAGCTTTGGCGCTGAATTACCAGCATTTACCCAGTTCATCCTCGGCATATCCCGCGCAGTTCAAGAATATTGGTGGATCATTGTTGGTGGATTAATCGCAGCAATTTGGCTGTTTAAACGTGCCCACTTTAACTCTTTGAAAGTGCGAGACAAAACAGATTTGTTTTTATTGAAAATACCCGTAATCGGCCCTATTCTACATAAATCGTCGGTGGCTCGTTTTAGTCGAACCTTAGCCACCACGTTTAATGCCGGTGTACCATTACTTGAAGGGTTAAATTCTGCTGCAGGCGCTTCGGGTAACGCTTTATATCGCGATGCCATATTAGACGCAAAAGAAGAAGTAGAAAGCGGATTAATGCTTAATCTTGCCATGCGTACCACCAATGTTTTTCCTGAGCTGTTATTACAGATGATTATGATTGGCGAAGAATCTGGCTCTATTGATGATATGTTAAACAAAGTCGCATCAATTTATGAAATGGAAGTCGATGATGCAGTAGATGGCTTAACAACGTTAATTGAACCTATGTTAATGGTGGTGATTGGTACGCTGGTTGGTGGTTTAATTATTGGGATGTATTTACCGATATTTGAGATTGGTAAGATTATTTAGGTAACAGATAAGAATGAATGAAGTCGTTAGTCTTTTTAATCACAATCCGGTCTATTTTTATGGTTGTGTCACGGTGCTGGGTCTGTTAATTGGTAGTTTTTTAAATGTGGTAATCCATCGTTTACCCATTATGATGGAACAAGAATTTAAAAGCGAAGCCTGCGAATATTTTGAGATTGAGGGTCAGCAGATAGACAGTGCGGCTTACAATTTAATGCTGCCGCGCTCATGTTGTCCCCAATGCCAACATGAAATAACCGCGTTAGAGAATATTCCGATTGTTAGCTACTTGTGGCTTAGAGGTAAATGCAGTAAATGTAGCTTATCGATCTCGGCTCGCTACCCACTCGTTGAATTGCTTACAGGCTTGTTGTCCTTTGCTGTCGCGTTTAAATTTGGAGTCACTTGGGCTTGTTTAGCTGGACTTATTTTCACTTGGGCGTTAGTGGCATTAACCTTTATCGATATTGATAAAATGTTACTGCCCGACAGCATTGTGTTGCCTTTGCTATGGCTCGGCATGCTATTAAATATTAATGGTACATTTACCGACTTAAACAGTTCGGTGATTGGCGCAACTATTGGCTATTTAAGTTTATGGTCAATTTACTGGGCCTTTAAACTGATCACCGGAAAAGAAGGCATGGGCTATGGTGATTTTAAGTTATTCGCCTTATTTGGTGCTTGGTTTGGCTGGCAATATTTAGCGATGACTATTTTACTATCGTCGGTAGCTGGAGCCGTAATAGGCATCACTATTTTGACCCTCAAAGGTAAAGACAAGAATATCCCAATTCCTTTTGGCCCTTATTTAGCCGTGGCTGGTTGGGTAACTCTAATGTGGGGCGAGCAAATTAACACCGCTTACCTGAGCTATTTAAGTTAAGCAATGAGTCAATTAGTTATTGGATTAACCGGCGGTATCGCCAGCGGAAAAACAACAGTCGCTAATATATTCGCTGACTATGGTGTCGATATTGTCGATGCTGATATTGTCGCTCGCGAGGTCGTTGCTTGCGGCACTCCGACACTGGCCAAAATAGCTGAGCATTTTGGTCCTAGCGTTATTTGTGGCGACCGTTCTTTAAACCGCAGCGTATTGCGTCAACTTATTTTTAGTAACTCCGATCACAAACAATGGCTCAATGATTTGCTTCATCCTCTGATTCGCCAAGAAATAACGCAGCAACTAAAACTCGCGACTTCACCCTACTGCTTATTAGTCGCACCGTTATTAATCGAAAATAACATGCAAAACATGGTGAGCCGTATACTAGTGGTTGATAGTGTCGAGCAGACTCAGGTTGAGCGAACGATGCAACGAGATAGCACTTCAGAGCAACAGGTAAAGTCAATTATCGCCGCGCAAGCAAGTCGCAGCAAAAGACTAACGCTATCAGATGATATCATCGAAAATAATGGTACGATCAATGGGTTGACTAACGATGTCAAAAAGTTGCATGATAAGTATACAGCACTAATTAAGCCATAGGCTTTATCAGTGAGATTTAAACTTACAAAAAAATGATGAGTTATGTCTGACATTATTATTTATGAACACCCTCTTAATGAGAAAATTCGTAGTTATCTTAGGATTGAGTATTTAGCGCAGCAAATCGATCGCTTTCGAAAACTCGATAGTACAGCAGGATTTAAACCTTTTTTTGATTGCTTGTTTTCACTTGCAGAGCTCGTCGATCGTGGCGAATTAAAGAAAGAGTTAATTAAAGATCTCGAAGAACAAGAACATCATTTAACGCAATGGCGTGATGCTGATAATATTGATAACGTCCAATTAACTATTTTACTCGATAAAATTCAAAGTTTTTCTTTTCATCAATCACAGCCGAACAAAGCCCAAGGTCTTATCAGCGGCGACCAAATTCTTCACCAAATTAAAAATAAACTGGCATTACCTGGCGGTGGCTGCAATTTTGATACGCCATTATTGTATTGCTGGCAACAACTACCGCAAGAACAACGAACGTCGGATATTGAACGATGGCTGCAACCCTTTAAAATGACCATTGATGCAGTGGAGTTATTACTTCATATGTTGCGTGAATCCGTTAGTTATGAAGAATACGTCGCGATTGCTGGTTTTTATCAAGCCACTTGTGAAAAAAATCAATTACTGCGCGTTAAACTAAGTGGTCATCAAGGTTGTTATCCTAATGTTAGTGGTTATCGTAATCGTTTTGCCATTAGATTTAGTGCATTGAATGGCCAGCAGATCCATGATATAAAGTTCGCTATTTCCTGCTGTTAGATTATCCCTATGACTATTGTACCTTGCCCTACCTGTAAAAAAGACGTGCCTTGGACTAAACTCAGCGAGTTCAGACCCTTTTGTTGTAAGCGCTGTAAATTAATCGATTTAGGCGAATGGGCCAGTGAAGCCCATGCGATCCCTGGGGCAACAGACCCACAACTAGCCAGTTTTGACGAGTTCGATTTGCCACTGGACAATGATTTTTTTCAACAAGACTAGTTTTTAATTAAGGCTTCGATCACAGGTTGGTTAGCGGCAGGAAATTGATAATTTTTTAACAGGGATTTTTTAACCCAACATATTTCTTGCTGTTCCAACCCCTTAGCTTCGCCACGAAAGTCGGTAACATGAAAAAAGTCCAAAATCACTATTTTGTCACCGTAGTCATGTTCAAGTTTGAGCAACGATATTCCGCCATTAATCTCAATATTCACTTCTTCGATTAGTTCTCTGCTGAGTGCTTGGAGGGCAGTTTCATTCGCTTCGACTTTGCCACCGGGAAATTCCCATTTACCGCCTTGGTGAAGATGCGCTAAGCGCTTAGCAATTAGTATTTCACCATTAGCGTTTTCGATAACGCCTGCAGCGACCCAAATTTTTTGGCTCATCAATTTATTCCTGATAATATAAACACCAAGCTATTATAACCATTTTATTTAAGGAAAATATCAATGATTGACTCTGCTTTGTTTGAGAATATTAACGAAATAACATTAACAGATAGCAGGATCAAATATGATGGCACTCAAGCACTGCCCTTACTCGAAATCGACTCCCCGCTATGCCAAGCAACCATTTCGTTGTATGGCGGGCAAATTTTAGCGTTTAAGCCCCATAGCAAACGGGCTTTGTTATGGCTTAGTCCTTTGGCTGAATTTAAGCGTGGCAAAGCTATACGCGGCGGTATTCCTATTTGTGCCCCTTGGTTTGGTAAACATAGCCAACCCAACTTCCCCAATCATGGTTTCGCTCGCACCAGTGACTGGCAACTTAGTCGCTGTGAAAAATTAGCGAATGGCCATATCGTCATTGAATTAACGCTGTTACCAAATGAGCAATCGATAGCATTAGGTTATGAGCAATTTACCATGTCAGTGAGCTTCGAGTTAGGTGAAACCTTAGTCATAAAATTCTCGATGAGCAATCATTATCAACAACAGTCGATTGATTGTGGCTGGGCTTTACACAGTTATTTTAATGTTGATTCCATTACCAACACTCAAGTGCAAGGGCTCGATGGTTTAAGCTACCGAGATGCCACGCGACCGGGTCAACAATTTTTCCAAACCGGCGACTTAATTTTTGATCAAGAGATCGATCGTTACTTTATTAATGGTACGAAAGTGCAAACCATTAATAATGAGCAATTAATTACCATTGAAGGGCAGCATTGTAATACCACCATCACTTGGAATCCAGGTCAGCAGCTTGCTCAGAAAATGCCAGACATTGGTGGTGAAAACTTTGACCAGTTTGTGTGTGTTGAGCGTGGTGCGGCTTTTGATGATAGCTGGGTTATTCAACCTCAAACTACCACCACAGCAATATTAAAAATTAGCCAAACATCAATTTAGCTAATCATCGCCGCCTGAAAAATTAACCATTGCGCTAAAAAATAAGTCGACAGGATGACTAGTTGAGCGCCTCGATAAGGTTGTTTAAATTTATTCCATGCTAGCGAGGCGTCTGATACTGCGAATATCAGGGCGCCAATCATTAACCACAATGAGAATAAGCTGCCGGTTGCCCAATATAACTCACCCGCTAACCACACCATCGCCAAAATAGCCGTGGTATAAACCAATACTGGTATTTTTAGTTTGCCAAGATCCCGCGCCAATAATGAATAATACCCAGCACCAATTACGATCAGCGATAGCAACCACCACCCGGTAATTTCACCGTTAAACGACAATGAAAAAGCAGCCACATATGAAAAGTGCGCCAGTAAAAAACTGACTAAGCCAGCAATAAACCGATCTTTTGGTAACATCAAGAAGATATCTCCAAGCAAGGATAAAATAAGCCCTAACAACACCCAGTTTTTAAATTCAGTATTAGGCCCAGCCATGGTAAATAAACTCACTATAAGCACCAGAATTGTTAAGGGTTTGAAGATGTAGTGCAAGGTTCTGTTATTCGGTTTATCACCATAAATACTCAAACCAGCAGACAGAAAAACCAGTCCAGCGACGCCCATTGATATCATTTTTTACCCTTGTGATTAATTTTATTATTTATTTTCACTCAAATAAAACCTTTAAACAAATAAATAGTTAACTCAGCTTTAAAAAAAACTGATTACACGCTAAAGTAAAGCCACTAATAACTACTATATGAGTGCTATGGTCAATTTATACCGTCGCAACAATTTGCTCGACAAACTGCCTAAAACAGCCATTGATAAAGAAGATATCAATATATTATTGAGTGCTAAAGATTACCTCAATCAATTATTACAGCTTATCGATAATGCCACGACCAGAATATATCTTACGGTCTTATACCTTGAAGATGATGAAGTGGGTCGCGTCGTTGTTGACCACTTAATCAAAGCGAAACAACGCCACCCTGAACTCGATATCAAAGTGTTTGTCGATTTCCACCGTGCTCGCCGTGGTCTTTATGGACAAGATGATTCCGATGGTAATGCTGGTTATTATCAGCAAATAGATCGAGAGTATCCTAACTTTATTCAGTTTTACGGCGTTGCCGTTAAACATCGCGAAGTGTTTGGGGTGTTACATCTGAAAGGGATGATTTTTGATGATGTAATGCTATACACTGGTGCCAGCATCAATAATATTTATCTGCACTATCAAGAAAAGTATCGTTATGATCGTTACAGCGTGATTAAATCAGCGGCATTGGCCGATAGTTTTTCTGATTTTTTGCTCAACCGTTTAATCACCAGCCCCTGTGTTTATTTATTTAATCAACATAAGGTCGAGCTATCTAAAGGCTTCAAAAGAGAAGTCACTAAACAGCGCAAACAGCTTTCCCGCACTCACTATGAGATTGATAATAAAGAGGGTGATCTATTGATCACACCTTTAATTGGACTGGGAAAACGCGGCAATCAATTAAACACCGTCATAGAACAACAAATTCTGACCACTGAACACAAGTTGGTACTTTATACGCCTTACTTTAATTTACCGGGTTCATTAAGAAAAGCGGTCACCAAGTTATTGCGTAACAATAAACACGTAGAGATTGTCATTGGCGATAAACGAGCCAGTGACTTTTTCATTCCCGAAGATCAGCCCTTTAGAAAAATTGGATTAATTCCCTATCTTTATGAAGGTGGTTTAAGACAATTTGTTAAAAAGTATCAAAAATTTATCAACAATGGCCAGCTAACCATTCGATTATGGCAACACCAAGGGAATTCGTTTCATTTAAAAGGAGTTCGGATTGATAGCCGCTACCATTTACTGACGGGCAATAACTTAAACCCTAGAGCCTGGCGTTTAGATATCGAAAATGGGTTATTGATTGAAGACAAATTATCTCAGCTCGCTGAAATGTTTGATCAAGAACATCAAGAAATTATTACTCACACTAGAATTATTAGCCATTGGCAACAAATAGACAGTGAAAGCGATTATCCTAAAACTGTTAAACTATGGCTTAAGCGTCTCCACCGCACTAAGCTTGATAAGTTGTTTCAGCAGTATATGTAACCTGAATTATGTAAATGCAAAAAGGGTAGCTAACGCTACCCTTTTGATTAATGCTTCAGTGTTCTCGTGGGCAGTAATACTAAGGCAGTTACGTAAGCCGACAAAGTAATCACTGGCATGATAAAGATACCGAGTAATGCAACTACCCGCACGGTAAATCTGCTATATCCAAATGCGTTAGCAATGCCACCATACCCGTGGCCATTGAAAATGCTTGTTTCAGAATGACTCAGGTGAGTCAGCGCAAGGCACATCATTTTAGGAAGGCTTATTGCCTTTCAAACTGATGTAACGCAGCGATTACTTACCTGAGCCATTCCCTTTGGGCGGGTTTTAAAGGCTCAATTGCCGCGTTATTTATTTTGACAAGGGAACGACCATTATCTTCAATAAATGCCTTGCTCTTGAGCCTTTAAACTCCCGCTGAAATCATGCATTTCCATTGGTCACGGGTATACATCCCAAAAACACTTTCCATTATCTTTATCTAATGTTACTCGATGCCAAATACTCATTATTTCTCCTAATCAATAATTATCATGACAAGTCCTGTTCCTGTTGCCATGATTAACACGGGCAACAGAAAAATGAATAATGTCGTACTACCAATAAACATTACGACGCGACCCGTTGTTTAAGTTCGTTGAGCTGCTGCTCAATAGCGTCGTCTTGCTCCATTTGTTTAAATTGTGCAGCAACACTTTGCTCGCTTTGTCCTAACTCATAGCTTTCCACTTCGGACTCTAGCGCCACCACTTTTTTCTCAAAGCTTTCGAATCGTAGTATTGCATCATCTATTTTATGACTTGCAAGCTGCTCTTTGACTTTAATCCGAGTTTTAGCTTGAGTATGTCGCGCCATTAACGCCTGCTGCCTAGTTCGAGCTTCTTGCATTTTTTGCTCTAATCTCGTTGCGTCTTCCGTTGCAGAGCTCAAAGCGACATTATAACGATCTAAATCTTGTTCTAATGTAGCGACACGCTCTGCGGCTTGTTGTTTTTGAATTAACGCGCTACGCGCTAAATCATCACGTCCTTTATTAACGGCTAATTGTGCTTTTACGGCCCAATCAATCAACTGACTATTGGCGCGCTGTAACTGAGCTTCAAGTTGCTTACGCTGCGCAATATGCTTAGCGGCACCACTGCGTAATTCAACCAAGGTTTCTTCCATTTCTTGAATTAACAATCTAATTAATTTTTTTGGATCTTCCGCTTTGTCTAGCATTGCATTAATGTTGGCGTTGATGATATCGCTAAATCGACTGAATATACCCATGATTACTGCTCCTCTTGATGACTTGAATTAATGTCGGTGATTTCTACTTTAGCGGTGATGGTAGAGTCTGAATTAGCGAAACCAAAATCTAGTAATGATTGGTTCACTGCCAACGAAATTTCTTGGCTTAGTTCATCCGACAGTGCGCTAATTTGGCTTGCTAGTGTATGTTGAATAACATCAACCAAATTATAATTTGTGGTTTGCGCGACACTGCTAAAGCTGTCGTTGGTATAGCTGTTAGTATTGGCACTGGCTGTAAAGCTTGCGACCGTGAGGGTTGTTACCAATAATAAGCCTTTAGTGAAACTTTTAATCTTAGTCATCATTGACTCCTAGTTGTTTAGTTTGAACACATTAACTGCGTATATGACATTACTAATACAACCTACGTGCCAACTTTAACTAAGAGATTAAATACAACAAGATACAGGCATTTTTAGTATTTAAAACCTATTAATAACAGAAAAAAATAAAAATAAATACTAATAAATAGTCAAAATAACCACTTTAAATTCAATTAAAAAACGTACAAAAAAAGGAAGCACCTAAGTGCTTCCTTTTTAAACAAAGAGAGTTTGTATAAGATTAATTAATTAATTAATTTCTTATCTTCACTACCAATATCTATCGTTCGCGGTTTCAGGGCTTCTGGCACTTCTCGTTTTAAGTCGATATGCAACAAGCCATTGACTAAATCCGCCGATTGAACGGTCACATAATCAGCCAATTGATATTTTCGCTCAAAACCACGCTCAGCAATGCCTTGGTAAAGGTAATTAATGGCTGCTTTATCTTTTGACTCTTTAGTGCCTTTAACCAGCAAGGTATTTTGATGGCTGGTTATATCTATTTCGCTGCGTTCAAAACCTGCTAGCGCTAGCGTAATTCGATAGTGATCTTCTGATAACTGCTCAATGTTGTAAGGGGGGTAACCTTGATTGCTATTATTACTGGTTTGATTAGCATGCTCGATCAAGTGAGCTAAACGATCAAAGCCAATAGCACTACGGTAAAGGGGTGAAAAATCGATGGTACGCATAATATATTCTCCTAAGAAGCAATATGTTTGCCGTGAGATTTGTTGCCTCATGGCGTTAAGTGATGTGGCCAGTTAAACTGCGCCGTTTTATGGACCCTAATTAGGCATCCATACTATATAGATAAGACTGAATTTTGATTTTTCAAGCCTATGATTGATTGTTTTCTAAACCATCTAAAATAGAACATTGAGAATTTTGATCACCATGACAGCGCTGAGCCAGTATTTGCAAGGTATCGACCATGTTAGTCATGGCTGAAATTCGCTGCTGCAAATCGGAAATTTTTTCCAACGTGATTGTTTTCACTTCGACACTGGCGCGGTTTTTATCACGATACAGCTCTAACAGCTCTTTGGTTTCGTTAATTGAAAAACCCGCGCCCCGCGCCCCTTTAACAAAATTGAGCTCAGCTAAAACAGTGTTGTTATAATAACGGTAGCCATTTTCAGCCCGTTGCGGCGTTGAAATTAAGCCTATGCTTTCATAATAACGAATTGCCTTAACTGATAATCCCGTTTGATTTGATACTTTGCCAATGGTTAGCATGTTTATGCTTCCTTTATTTTCCAGCGTTTAAGTAATAGCGCATTACTCAATACCGTGACACTACTTAATGCCATGGCTAACCCCGCAAGTTGCGGACTTAATGCACCAGCTGCTGCCAATGGAATCGCTAGGCCATTAAAAATAAATGCTAAAAATAAATTTTGTTTTATTTTTAGCCATGTCACTTGCGCTAAATCGATGGCGGCGGCAACGAGTAAAGGATTATCCCGAACTAAGGTGATATCAGCACTCGCGATCGCAACCTGGGTGCCTGAACCCATCGCTATTCCTAAGTCCGCTTGCGCCAGCGCTGGCGCATCATTTATACCATCACCAACCATGGCGACCTTTAAACCTTGATTTTGCCAATCGAGCAACTGTTGAAGTTTATCCTGAGGCTTTAGCCGTGAGTACACTTTGGTGATCCCTAAACTAGATGCCACTTTGTTAGCGGCAGCCCCATGATCACCACTGAGCATCGCAACATCAATGTTAGTTTGTTGTAACGAACTAATCGCCTGCTGACTTTGGGCTCGAATCGCGTCTTCTAAAAATACAATACTATAAAGTTGATGGTCGACGGAAAAATAAATTTCACTGTAATCTGATTGCTGCTGATATGCTTCAATACCAGTAATATTTAACGATTGCATCAACTCAAGATTCCCAGCAGCTAAGTGTTGTTGCTGATAAGTTGCGGTCACTCCTTTCCCCGCTAACACTTTGAAATTATCGATGGTTAACGAGGAATGATTCTTCTCAACCCCATGTCGCACAATAGCTTGAGCGAGAGGATGTTCGCTTTGCTGCATTAATGACGATAATAGCGCCGGTTCATAGGGTGCTATTATTTTAATATGATCAATACTTGGCTGGCCAACCGTTAGGGTACCCGTTTTATCGAAAGCAACAAGACTCAGTTTTGCAGCAACTTCTAACGCCTTAGGATCACGAATAATAATGCCATGCTCCGCACCAACACCACTACCGACCACAATAGCAGCCGGCGTCGCCAACCCTAATGCACAAGGACAGGCAACTACTAGCACCGCAACACTGTTAATTAATGCGACTTCAAAACCAGCGCCGAGCCACAACCAAATTAGTCCGGTTGCTAAGGCAATAACCAAGACTGCTGGCACAAAATAACCGGATATTTTATCAACCAAACGCTCGATCGGTGCCTTCGTCATTTGTGCCGATTCAACCAATTTAATAATTTGACTAATACTTGAATCTGCACCCAATGCAGTGACTTCAACAGTAAGCACACCATGACCATTCACTGAACCCGCAATCACGCTATCATCAACAGATTTTGTAATGGGTAGACTCTCTCCGGTCACTAATGATTCGTCGAGTTCACTTGCGCCAGCAACAATAACACCATCGGCTGGGATTTTTTCACCGGCATGAATTTTAACTCGATCACCGAGCACCACTTGCTCAAGGGGTAACATTTTCGTTTGTTGATGCCGTAACACTCTCGCTTCAATCGGTCTTAAGGCCATTAATTCTCGGATAACCTGACCGGTTTTGAATTTAGCCTGACGTTCAAGCCACTTACCTATGGAGATAAAAGTAATAACCACAGCACTAGCTTCAAAATATAAGGTGCCTTGCGCTGCGCTGCCCAAACTAAATAATAAATAGCAACTATATAGGTAAGCAGCCGAGGTGCCTAAAACCACTAAAGTATCCATATTAGAGCTGCGATTTTTCAAGGCAACCCAAGCACCACGGTAAAATTTATAACCAACAACAAACTGAACAACACTCGCTAACCCCAGCTCAACCCAAGGGTTGAGCTGTAATGTAAAGCCAAATAACATCACCAACATCGGTAATACCAACGGTAATGTGAACAAGCAGGAAATAATTAATTGGCGTAACTCGAATTGATTTTGTTGTTGATGCTTAAGGGCTAAAGCTTGGCTGAGTTCCTGTTGATTGTCGACCATCACATTCATTTCGTAGCCTAATTGTTGCACTGTCTCGATAAATTTTATCGGTTTTATTGCGCCATCAATATAGCTAATCGTTAATGTTTGAGCGGTGACGTTAGCAACAGCATCGACGACACCAATCAACTGTTTGAGCGCCTTAATAGTTTTATTAGCACAGCCAGCGCAAGTCCATCCATTCACTTGAAATGACACACTGATATCGGCAAGCTCATAATCATGATCACGAATAAGCTGATAGGCCGGAATAAACAGCGGCTCATTATCTAACGTTAACATTAATCGTTCCTGCACAAAGCTAACGCTGGCGTTAATACCGGCTAATGCATTGAGTTTTTTTTCAATTTTATTAGCACAACCATTACAGCGTAAACCCGCTATTTTTAACTGCATCATTGTCATCCCAGTAATTGATTACTTAGACAGCATAACCTTTCCCCTTACTGTAAGGTCAATAGTTTGGCAAAAAAAAGCACCGAAACTTCGGTGCTTTTAATAATAAACTACTTATCAGTTAATTAGTTGATAGTAACTCGGGCAAATTTACGTTTGCCAACTTGTACTACGCCACTGAATCCAACGGCAATAATTTGCTTGTTGTCGCTGCATTTTTCACTATCTATTTTAACCGCACCTTGTTTAATCATCCGCATCGCTTCAGACGTACTGCTGACCAAGCCAATATCTTTAAGTAAGTTAGCAATCGGATAACCATCTTCTCTGGTTAAGCTATGCTCAGGCATATCGTCAGGAATCGCGCCCTTTTGAAAACGGTTAATGAAATCTTGATGCGCTTTCTCAGCATCGGCTTCACTATGAAAACGGGCAATAATCTCTTTAGCTAAGGTTATTTTAATATCTCGAGGATTAGTACCGGCTGTAATATCGTTTTTAAACCCTTCGATCTCACTTAATGGTCTAAAGCTTAGTAATTCATAATAACGCCACATTAAGACATCTGAAATTGACATGATTTTACCGAACATCTCGCTTGGTTCGTCATTGATTCCAATATAATTATTGGCCGATTTAGACATCTTTTTAACGCCATCTAATCCTTCCAATAATGGCATCATGATCACGCACTGTGGTGCTTGGCCATTCGCTTTTTGCAGCTCACGTCCCATTAATAAATTAAACTTTTGATCGGTGCCCCCCAATTCAACATCCGTTTTCATCGCTACCGAATCATACCCTTGTAATAAAGGGTATAAAAACTCATGAATGGCAATCGGTTGGTTATTGCCATAACGCTTTTTAAAATCGTCACGCTCTAACATTCTTGCCACGGTTTGATTCGCCGCCAGCTTAATCATTCCCGCCGCACCCAATTCGTTCAACCACGTTGAATTGAATTCAATTTTTGTTTTGTTGGGATCTAAAATTTTGAATACTTGTTCTGTATAAGATTCTGCGTTTTTTAGCACTTGCTCTTTAGTAAGTGGCGGACGTGTCGCATTTTTACCGGTTGGATCACCCACCATCGCAGTAAAATCACCAATCAAAAAAGTCACTTCATGACCCAATTCTTGAAATTGACGCATTTTATTAAGAATCACTGTGTGACCTAAATGGATATCTGGTGCGGTTGGATCGGCTCCCAGTTTTATCCGTAATGGACGGTTCAATTTTAGTTTTTCGATTAATTCTTTTTCGACAAGAATTTCATCAACACCACGTTGTATTTCGGCTAATGCATCGGCTATTTGCGGCATCCACAGCTCTCCTGAAAATAATCAATTGACTAAAAACTCGATATTTTGAACTTTTGTGCTAAAAACTAGTCACAAAATTGCAAAAAAATGACAAAAAAGATACTTTTTCGTTACAGAATATCCGCTTCTAGGTTTAAGGATATAAATAAAGCTGCTAATCTTACTAGATATATAGATGAAATTGAACTAATACCCGCGACCATTGGTTAAGTACAAGATTTTTTCGTCCCATCATTTTTATTTGGACCAGGTTTGCTCAACGTTATGACAGATATTTATTACAAACTACCCCGTCGCCACAAGCAACTATTGCTTGCTTTAATGATTGTGATGGGAATTTTACTCTTATTGCCAAGTGAGAACGCTTCGGCATCGCGCTCGCAAACACCCAGTGATTCGTTAAAAATAGCGACGCGCTATGCTGCGCCTATTGAATTCACAGCACAACCGGTTAAGAATTCACTCCTTAATCCACCAGTCAAGTCAACGCAAGAAGCGCCAGTAGCCGCAGTAAAAGCGACCGAGGATGACTCTAGTGAGGAAAAACTAACTTGGCAGCAAGTTAAAGTGAAATCAGGTGATAACTTAGCATTAATCTTCAATCGTGCCGGCTTTAGTGCCAACACCCTGCATAAAATCACTAGCCTAGGTGATAAAACTAAAATTTTAACTAAAATAATGCCAGGGCAAATTATCAATTTTGGTGCCAATCAACAGCACCAATTAATTAAATTAACCTATCAAGAAAATATCACCACCACCCTAGAAATCACCAATCTTGCGGGTAAATTTTCTGCAAAAAAAATGACACGAGAGCTACAAATTCGTGAACGTATGGTCAGTGCTGAAATCACCTCTAATTTCTGGAATGCGGCCATTGAGCATCAGCTAGACCCATCAACCATCATGAATCTCGCTAATATCTTTGAATGGGATATCGATTTTGGGTTAGATATTCGAGCTGGCGATCAGTTTAGCTTGATTTATGAAACGAAATATCTCGATGGCATGGCAGTAAAAACTGGTAATATTGTCGCCGCAGAATTCATTAACCGTGGCCAAAGTTATCAAGCGATTAGAGCCGCCAATGGTGAGTATTATTCAGCAACAGGCCGCAGCATGAGAAAGGCGTTCTTGCGCTCTCCAGTTAACTTCAAATACATCAGTTCGAGCTTTAACCCTCGTCGTCTACACCCTGTAACTAAGCGAGTAAGACCACATAATGGTATTGATTATGCGGCGAAAACTGGCACCCCTGTTCGCGCCTCAGGTGCCGGAGTTGTTATTGCAGCTGGTTACACTAAATATAATGGTAATTACATTTTCATTAAACATGGCGAGCGCTATGTCACTAAGTATTTGCACCTCTCAAAAAAACTAGTACGTAAAGGCAATCGAGTTAAACAAGGTCAACGTATTGGCAAGGTCGGTTCAACGGGACGAGTGACTGGAGCCCATTTACATTATGAATTTCTGGTGAATGGAGTTCATCGTAATCCTCGCACCGTCAAGCTTCCGAAGTCACGATCGATTGCTAAAAAGGATAAATCCGGTTTTTTAAAATTGGCTAATCAACGCATGGAACAATTGGCAACCAATAAACGCATTATGCTCGCGCAGCAGTAAATATAGGTTTTTTCATGAGTCAATATTTTGTCGGATTAATGTCGGGCACTAGCATGGATGGAGTTGACGCTGTATTAGTTGACTTTAGCCACAGTAAACCGCAGGTGATAGCGACCCATGATGAACCAATCCCCAGTGGTTTACTCAAAAAATTACATCGCTTAGCGGATCCATCAGAAGGTGATATTAATTTATTGGGTGAGTGTGATCGCGAGTGTGGCGAATTATTTGCGACGGCGGTACACAATTTATTAAACCTGGCAGATGTTAATGCCTCTGATATCATCGCCATCGGCTCCCACGGCCAAACGGTCCGCCATATGCCTAATGCCGAGCACCCGTTTACCATCCAAATAGGCGATCCAAACGTCATTGCCGCACGAACATCCATTGACACGGTTGCCGACTTTAGGCGGAAAGATATTGCCTTAGGCGGCCAAGGTGCGCCATTAGTGCCGGCATTCCATCAACAGTTATTTCACAGTGCACAACAAAATCGTATTATTCTCAACATCGGTGGTATTGCTAATATCACTTGGCTTCCCGCGAAAAATAGCGACATATCAGGATTTGATACGGGACCAGGAAATACATTACTCGATTACTGGTTTGGTTTGCACCATCAAGAAAAATACGACCATCAGGGTCAATGGAGTCGCAGCGGCACAGTTAACGTTGAGTTACTAAGCCAAATGTTACATCACCCTTACTTCGCCCTACCAGCGCCCAAGAGCACAGGAAGAGAGTTATTCAATCATCAATGGTTAGCGAACCATTTAAACAATTTTGGTCAATTAAGTGCCCAAGATATTCAAGCAACCTTAAGTCAATTAACGGTTGAATCGGTAGCTAGCGAAATAGAAAAGCTGTCAAACCAGCTTGATATTTTTGTCTGTGGTGGTGGCGTATTTAACTTGGATTTAATCAACAAATTAGCCAAAAGATTACCTAATATAAAAATCAGTACCACGGATGCATTAGGTCTTGCACCACAATGGGTTGAGGGCATCGCTTTTGCTTGGTTGGCCTATTGTTATATTCAAAATAAGCCGAGTAACTTGCCTCAGGTCACTGGAGCATCGAAAGCTGCGGTGCTTGGTGGTTTGTACAAGGGATAAAAAAAGAGCCTTTCGGCTCTAATCAATGCTTTATAATGTGCGATTAGATTCTAATACGACGCCAAGCTTGTGTCTCTTGATTTTTATCTTTCTTAGCGACTTTAACAATTTGCCATTCCTGGTTTTTTGTGGCATCAGTTGTCACGATTACGTTATCAACTTTAGTCTTTCGCCACGTTGATACTTCTTCAACGCTTACTGCTGCAGACGCTGATGCAGCAACAAAAGAGAAACCTAAAACTGTAGCTAAAATAGTTCTTTTCATAAATACTCCGAATCATTAATGTCATTTTTTTGTTGTTCGAAGTATTTAATGCGAATAGCATGCCAACTATTATAACGTTTTAATCAGCTGCTGCTCTAATAAAGTTAAAAAACATTTTTCCGATAAAGGACGACTAAATATATAACCTTGAATCGTTTCACAGGATAATTGCTTCAAAATATGCAACTGCTCTTCTTTTTCAACCCCTTCAGCAACCACCGATAGCCCCATGTTATGAGCAATCGAGATAATTGAAGCAACCATATGCCGCTCACCATGTTCAATGGTTAAATCATCAATAAAAGCTTTATCAATCTTTAAGGTATGGATTGGGAAACGCTTTAAATAACTCAATGACGAATAGCCAGTCCCGAAATCGTCAAGCGCAAGACTAATACCGATATCAGTTAAGGATTGCATCGTCATGATCGCCAATTCTGGATTTTCAATGACCGTGCTTTCAGTAATTTCTAATTCAAGGTTAGCCACCGGTAGTTGAGTGTATTCCAAAATACGGGTGATCCGCTGTACTAGATCCACTTGGGCAAATTGCTTAGCGGCCAAATTAACCGCCACTCGACCATTAAATAACCCGGATTTACGCCATTGTTGCGTTGCAAAGCAAGCCTTGCGTAAAACAATTTCTCCAATCTCTATCACTAGTCCAGTGTCTTCAGCCACCGGAATAAACTCATTGGGACTAATCATTCCCAACTCAGGATGGATCAGCCGTACTAAAGCTTCCATCCCCATAATTTGACCAGAGAGCGTGTTATATTTAGGTTGGTAGTACACTTCAAACCAATCATTCTTTAGGGCTTGACGAATTAGCCCTTCAATTTTTAATCGCCGAATCGCCGATTCATTCATTGAGGCACTATAAAACTTATAACTAAAGCCGGAGTCTGACTTAGCATGGTACATCGCTGTATCAGCACTTTGGAGCATGTTTTCAGTGCTTTTACCATCGGTAGGGAATTGAGCGACACCAACACTGCAACTCATGACTAGCATTTCATTATTTAAAATGAATGGCTCTTGCATCGCGACTTCTATTTCATAAATCACTTGGGTAATAGTGCTGATTTGATCGATATCTTCTAAAAGGATAGCAAACTCATCACTGCCTAGACGACACAGTAAATGCTGGCATTGAATTTGGATATCGATCCGTTGGGCAATTAAACACAATAGCTTATCCCCTTCATCATGCCCCATTGAATCATTGATTTTTTTAAAATTATCAATATCTAAGGTCAATAATGCATGAGGGTGATTACGGCGAATCAGATTGCGATGGGCATATTGAAAATAGGAGCGATTGGGCAATTGAGTTAAGGTATCGACATTAGATAAATTACGTAACTCAGTCTCTGTTGCCTTACGATTAGTGATATCTGAAAAAGCCGCCACATAATGGCTTGCCTTACCAACTGAGTCAAAAATAATATTAATGCTAAGTTGCATATAATAATAGTCTTTATTAGGGCGTACTGCTTTAAGCTCTCCTGACCAGATTTGACCTTTATTTAATTTTGCACGAATTAAATCCGCCATTTTAGGCTGATAGCTATCAAAAATTTTACTATTACCGAGCACGGCCAATCGTTGGTAACCTGTTATTATTTCGAAGGCTTTATTAGCCTCAACGATATTAAAGTCCAAATCAAGAATATAAATACCGTCTGAGATGTTTTCAATGGCTTCCGCTTGCAGCGATAACTTGAGTTCAGTGTCTTTTAATTTAGTAATATCACGGATGGTACCGGTCATTCGGCTCGGCTTACCATCAACAGCATGCTCAACAACCTTCGCTCGATCTAAAATCCAGACCCATTGCGAGTTATCATCCTTACGTCGAATTCGATAATTGGCCTCAAAGTATTGTGAATCGCCATTAAGATGGCTCTCTAGTAATGCTTTGGTTCGTTCACGATCATCTGGATGAATCTTATTCAAACTACGATCGGTAAAGCCTTCGTAGTCAAAGGTTTGCCATTGCTGAGTTCGATACATCATATTATCGGTGATATTCCAATCCCACATTTTATCCCCGCTACCCCACAAAGATAACTTCAGGCGTTCTGCACTTTCTTCCAAGGCAATAGCAGATGCTCTACGTTGAATAACCACTCGTATAACGACCGTAGTAATGATAAATAACACCATGAAATAACAGATTAATGCCCAAGGTGACATCCATATTGGTGGTAGAATTTCAATATCGATCTTAACTGTTGCGACACTTTCCTTATTTCCCATAATGAAAGCTTCGACTTCAAGCTGGTAGTTACCAAAGGATAAGTAGGTATAGATTGCAGAGGATCTTGCTTGTGCCGGTAACCAACCTTTATCAACTCCAGGAATACGATAACGGTAATGAACTTGGTCACTTTGAGGATGATTAATTAATTTAAAGGATAATTCAAACGGGTAATCATTATAATTTAAGCTCACTTTGTCGCTAAAAATAATTGATTGTGGTAATCGATTAAAACCGTTGCTGTCAGGTCCGATCACCACTGGGCTATTAAATAAATTAAAGTGAGTAAATTTTAATTTAAAATTAGTATGTTGTTTCTTTTTGTCAGTAATTTTTAAATAATTTAGCCCACTCACGCCACCAAATAATAATGTACCATCGGAGGAGAGTAGCGCACTGTTATCATTAAAGTCACTCCCTTGAAGCCCATTTGAGCGATCAAAAAAGTGAACAACGCCCAGTGGTTCAATACATAAAATCCCATTATCGGTCGATAACCAGATATTGCCATGATGATCTGATAGCACACTATAAACCGCACTATTATTAAACAAGTCACTCTTAATATACCGTTCTATATTCTCTAATTTTCGATCGAATTGATAAACGCCGGCGGACGCTGTACTAACAAAAATATTGTTAGCCGTGAGACTAATAAAACTAACCCGTTGATCATTTAATGCTTGAATTAAATCCAATGTCCTATTGGTCAGATCTAATTTGAGCAAGCCTGAGATAGTGCCGATATACAAATGTTCAGGATCAGAGTTTAAGGTCGAAATATAAGGAATGGGGTTATTGTTATAAAGTACCGCACGCTCAAGGTAGTTATCATTTGCTTTGAGTGAAATTTCAAATAAGCCCTCATCCCAAACACCAATAAACAATGAATCATTCACAACCGCAGCATAGGCAGTCTCTTTAGTCGAGACGGTAATTTTTGAGCCAATAAAATCTGTCGCTCGTGGGTCAAAACGAAATACCCCAAAATCAGATGCTACATATAAATAACCACGATGATCGAACCCCAAAGATTTAAGACCAACTATCCCAGTATTAAAATGAGTAAAGGATGAATCCTTTAATAACATGCGTGTTAATTTCGCATCGTTTCCTGCGGTCCAAACATGCTGGGTTGAATCTTCCTTAATTGACCATACCGTGCGATCAGTTAGCACATTATCTTGAGTCGATAATAACTTAAAATAATCTTTATTTCTTTGGTAACGTCCTAAACCACGTGTGTGACCAGCCAACCACATCGTATCATTATCATCACGGAAGACATGATAGACCTCTTGGTCGACAACTACACTTTGGATTAGTTTAAACTGTCGATTAACTAAGTGGTAAAGCTTAACGCCACTACTACTAGCCACCCAAAAATTACCGTCAGGATCTATTTCTACATGATTGAAACGGGTCTTATTGCTCTTTTCTAACGCCAATAGGCTAATTATTTTCCCATCTATGCGTTGGTAAATATTTTTAGCTGTAACGATAAGCTGTGTATCTTCGTTAACATCAATAACCTGATGAATACCTTCTTGAGGAATATCGATATTACTAAGATTTGAGTTTATTGGTTTAGCACTAGTAATATATTTTTCTTGGATCAAATAACTTGGACCATAATATGATCCTAACCAAATAGTCCCAGCGCTATCTTGGTAAATATGTTTAATTTCTGGTGGTGAGAACTCTTGGTCGTTTTGAATAATACTGACTAACTCAAAACGTCCAGTCTGCTCATTATAAATATGAACTCCTAGTTGCGTACTAACCCAAATTCGATGTTGTGTATCTTCAAAAATGGTCCAAATTTTCTTATCAGCCAGACCGTTACTATCAAACCGACTGAAGGTTTCTTGGTATTTATTATACCGTGCAAGACCATTGATAGTCCCGATCCACAATCGTTGTTTACTATCAATAAAAATTGAGCGAATAAAATTATGCGGTAAGCTGTTAGCTTGACTAGGATCGGTTTTAAATTGTTTAAATGATTGACCATCAAATCTCATTAAACCATTGGTCGAGCCAAGCCATAAAAAATCTTCATCGTCTTGTACAATCGCGGTAATGTTCAATAACGAGACATTAGGTTTTTGACTGATGTATTCAATCTTTAAAGGTGAAACAGCAAAAGTATGACCGACGGTAACATCAGCAAAAATGCGAGGGGAAAATAATAAAAAAGCACTAACAAAAACAAGCGTAATGAAATGATTAAATTTCAAAAAACCATGCATAAATACACCTAACAACAAATTAACCAGTATTGAATCTATCGCTTCAACGCTGGGTACAAAATACCGAGCAGTTAAATTAACACAAAACTAAATTGCCTTTCTAGCTATATATCTGAAAAACAAAGAAAAGTCAAACTATTGACGCTTTCGGGACGAAAACGCCAATAAAACAACACATTTTTGACATGCGAAGTTTATTTATTGAGCAATGGCAACAATATCTAGTTCGACGCGACGGTTCATCTGGCGTCCTGCTGGAGTATTATTGGTGGCCACTGGTAATTCCGAACCATAACCACGGCTCATTAATCGATTAGCTTGAATCCCTTGAGCTTGCAAATAATTAGCAACTGATAATGCACGGTTGGCAGATAACACTTGGTTAAAATTTGCTGCGCCGGTACTGTCAGCGTGCCCACCAACCATCAGTTGGGTATCTTCAAATTTAGCCAATACTTTAGCGACTGCATCAAGTGTTTGATAGAAGTTAGCACTAATATCAAATTTCGCGCTATCAAAAGTTACATTACCAGGCATAATTAACCGTAGTTGATCACCATTACGCTCAACCCTAACCCCGGTACCAGCCATTTCTTTGCGTAATTCATTCTCTTGAGCATCCATGTAAGCTCCGATCCCTGCACCAATGGCACCACAACCCAATCCAGCATTACGTGCGTGCTTACTGTTCTTTTTTGAACCAATTAAAGCACAAACAACAGCAGCACCAATACCATAAACAGTTGCCTTATTGGTCTTTTGCTCTCCAGTATATGGGTCATAAGTCTGACAAGCCGTTAACGTTAGTGTCGACACAGCCAATATTGCAGCCGTTAGTTTTTTGATCGAGTTTTGAGTGAACATTGTATTTTTCCTTAATGTAATAAAATCAATGATATTTTAACCATGATACGGTTAAAAATCTTAATTAAGTCTTAATAATTCTACTTTGTACCATATTTTATTGGTAATTTAGTTGATAAAATAATCACTTCATCACCTTTGCTGATCACTCCATAATTTTTGGCAATCAAATTTTCACCAAACATTAAACGGCCTTGCTGATTAGCTCGAAAAGTAGCTAATGTTTTTAGCGGTTCTCGAGTGGCTTTGATCGTAAAACTATCGGGATCGACAGTGGTCATGACACATCGCTCGCACGGCTTACTTAGCTCAAATTCTACCTCGCCAATTTTAATGCGCAACCAAGTATCCTCAGCAAACGGATTGCTACCGGATATCACAAAATTAGTCCTAAATTGTGTCATGGTCGTTGGCTCTGTCGCTCTTTGGTTTAATTCCTGTAAAGATTGCTCCCCAATCAGTAAAAAGGGGTAACCATCGGCAAAACTAACATGAGTGTCTATTTTGTCTCGATAGCGTGCCTCTTCAGTGGCTAACAAGCACAGTTTGACCTCTAAATTTAAATAATGTGAGAACCATTGATTGACCTCATCAGGCGCAATCCGAGACTCGACTAAATCGCGCCAAATACTAACCGGTTCGCCATGAGCAAATTGATTAAATAGAATAACCTGTGAACCATGTTGCTCAACGCTAACCTTAAGACCGCCATCGATCATCTCACATTGCAGCTTCAGCAACCTCGGATGTTGACGAGCCGTCACAAATTTACCTTTATCATTAATCAGCATTAAACGACGATCACCAACCAAGCCAGCTTCTGTCACGGTTGCCTGCTCAACGCTGATACCAGCCATCGATTTAATCGGGAAGATGTTAATTTGACTCAGTGTTATCATTAAATACTCCTGCTACTCTTCTAAGCTCAACGCGCTAGCGCCAGATCAAGTTTGTGGTTACTTTTATACAAAATATTTTTAGTTACCAGCACTTTAAGTTATGCTGTTTTATTATACCGAGTTCACCACTGATTAGGATATAAAAATGAGCCATCACTCGATCAGCCAACTACTTAACCCAAAATCAGTCGCTGTTATTGGCGCATCCAACAAAAGCACTCGTGCCGGAAATCTGGTGATGAAAAATTTATTGCAAGGTGATTTTTCTGGCCCAATCATGCCGGTACACCCTAAGTATTCCGCAGTCTGTGGCGTGTTAGCTTACAAAAGTGTTGCTCAATTACCCATAGTGCCTGATTTAGCGATTATTGCGCTACAAGCGAGTTCTGTGCCTGATATATTACAACAACTTGGTGAAATCGGTTGTAAGCACGCAATCATTCTTGCGGCTGGCCTCAATCGTTTGCCCGTCACTGAACAATTGAGCGGTGAACAATCGCTGTTAGCGCTGGCAAAAAAATACAATATTAGGCTATTGGGTGGCAGCAGCCTTGGGATGCAACTACCTCATATTGGTCTTAATGCCAGTTTTGCTCATCAACAAGCCCTGCCAGGGAAAGTTGCCTTTATTTCTCAATCATCTTCTATTGCGACCACAATCCTCGATTGGGCCAATCATAAGGGGATAGGGTTTTCGCATTTTATTTCGGTTGGTGAAACCCTCGATATCAATTTCAATGAATTACTCGATTATCTTGGCCGCGACAATAAAACCCAATCAATTCTTCTCTATATTGATAGTATTAAAGACCACCGTCACTTTATGTCTGCCGCTCGTTCTGCTGCACGTTCAAAGCCAATATTAGTGATTAAATCGGGTAGCACAAAAGAAGGTGCAGTGTCTGTCACTCATCACACCGGTGGTCATGTTTATGGCTCTGACTTAGTCTATGATGCTGCCTTCCGCCGCGCCGGTATGTTAAGAGTGAGTGACTTACATGAGTTATTTGCTGCGTTCGAAACCCTTGCTCACGCCAAGCCTTTAAAGGGGGAGCGTCTTGCTGTGATTACTAACGGCGGCGCACCAGGGATCATGGCAGTGGATGCGTTAATATCACGAGGTGGTAAATTGGCTCAATTAGAGCCCGAGATCATTGCTCAACTTGATAGTTTGTTACCGGATTATTGGTCCAGTGCGAACCCCGTCGATATCGCCGGTGATGCCAGTCCGGCTTGCTTTGCTAAAGCCGTTGAAATATTGATGACCTCAAAGCAAATAGACACCTTACTCATTATTCATTCACCGAGCGCTGTTGCCACTGGAATTGAGTTTGGCAATGCGATACTAGATGTTATTAACACTCAACCAAAGTCACGTCGCTTAAACATTTTAACCAACTGGACCGGTGAACAAGCGGCACACCAAGCCCGGAGTCAGTTTAGAAAACACGGGATTCCAACCTACCGTACCCCAGACGGAGCCATTGGTGCCTTTATGCATATGGTTGAATATCGTCGAAACCAAAAGATGTTACAACAAACCCCTAAATCTATTTCACGTCATGTCCAATCGGATGCAAAACTAGTCAGAGATTTAGCACAACAGCATTTAGCCAATGGGCTTAGTCATTTAGATATTGGTCAAGCTCAACCGATTTTATCAGCATACGGATTAACCACCATTGCAACATTAAGTGCTAAAACACCACAACAAGCCAAATATATTGCGCTACATATGGGCTTTCCTGTGGCATTAAAGATTGAAGCCCCTGATTTAGCCTACAAGTCCGATGTTGGCGGTGTAGTGCTCAATTTAAACAGTGGCGATGATGTGGAGCAGGCAGCAATCGACATGCTGGAACGCGTATCTTCTTTAGATCAAAAGATTAATATCACCGGATTAACCATCCAAAAGATGGCTCAAACCGCCGGTGCGCAAGAGCTACGTTTTGCGATGCATAATGATCCGGTGTTTGGTCCGGTACTTTATATTGGTGAAGGAGGATCGGAGTGGGATTTAAACCAAGACGCCGCTGTTGCCTTGCCACCACTCAATACCGCCCTTGCTCGATATATGCTGATTAATGCATTAAAAAGTGGCAAAATTAAAGACCGAAAAGCATTACAACCTCTTGATATTAACGCATTGTCGACCGTGTTAACTCAGCTATCCTATTTAATTGTCGATTGCCCTGAAATTACATCGCTCGATATTAATCCAATGTTAGTCGCAGGCTCAGATATCACCTTGCTCGATGTCAACATTACGCTAACAGTCAGTGAGGGCGATGGTACATCAAGGTTGGCTATTCGCCCCTACCCTAAGCAACATGAAGAGTTTTTTACCCTTAAGGATGGTCGAGAGGTCCTACTGCGACCTATTATCGCGGAAGATGAACAAACCCATTTTGAGTTTAACAATAGTTTAAGCAAAGAAGACCGCTATAAGCGCTTCTTCGGTGAAGTTGGCCAGTTAAGTCATGAAGCTATGGCTAAAATGACTCAAATAGATTTTGACCGTGAAATGGCCTTCATTGCTTCCTATAAAGATCCAGAGGGACAATTTCATACCTTAGGTGTCGTGCGCGCTATTACCGATCCTGAAAATCATGAAACAGAATTTGCCGTGGTGATCCGTAGCGATCTGCAAGGGCAAGGACTGGGTAAAAAGTTGATGGTTAAAATGATCAATTATTGCCGTAGTCGTGGGACCCAAATCATGATGGGCATCACCTTACCGCAAAACGCCGGCATGGTGAGTCTGTCTCGAAAACTTGGATTTAAAGTGAAGTTTGATATCGAAGAAGGCTGGGTAGAAATGAAACTAGACTTACAACAAGAATAAGTAAGTTTAGTGTAAAAAACATCCAGATATTTGCACTAAATCAACAAAACGCACTACAAATAACAATCAATATCATTTATACTAATCAGCAAGTATAAAATGAGAACGATTACCATGTTTGTTTGTGTCTGCAATGCTATCACTGAGAAAGATATCCGCCAAGCGGTCGATAACGGCAGTGAAACGATTAAGCTACTTAAAGAGAAATTTGCCATTGGTAATCAATGTGGCGGTTGTATTACGCTATCTAAACAAATCCTCAGTCAACAACTAGCAACCACCGCTTGCTACTATGAAGTAGCATAAACGGCTTTCAAACTAAAAATTATCACTACAGCCCCGCTAACGCTCTAACATGAGCAACCACACTGCGTCCTAACGCATCAGGTACATAACCGCCTTCCAAGACTGAAACAATACCCTCACAGTCCAATTGATGAGACAAATCGACTAACTGTTCGGTAACCCATGCATAATCAGCATCTTCAAGATTCATCTCGCCCATATCATCATCACGGTGAGCATCAAAACCCGCCGAAATGAATAACAATTGCGGCTTGAACTCTTTCAGCGCCGGTAACCAGTCGTTAAGTACCACTGCGCGAAACTCATCACTACCAGCCCCCGCAGCAAGTGGGATCTTAATATGTTGCTTATTCGGACGCTCAGTGCCTGAGTATGGAAAAAATGGGTGTTGAAATGTCGAGCAAAACATCACCCGCTCATCATCTTTAAAAATATCTTCAGTACCATTACCATGATGAACATCAAAATCGATCACTGCTACGCGTTCTAAGCCTAATTTGTCCAACGCATAGCCAGCAGCTATCGCCACATTATTATAAAAACAAAAACCACCGGCCTGCCCTCGCTCAGCATGATGGCCTGGCGGCCTAACATTGCAAAAAACCGCTTTATGGTCGCTTTTAAAGACTAAATCGACGGCTTGAACCGCCGCACCTGCGGCGCGAGTTGCCGCTTTTAATGTCTGCGGACACATTTGAGTGTCAGAATCGACATTAATAAGCCCTTCAATCGGTTGAATTTTAACTAAATAATCGAGATATTCTGCGTCATGAACCCGCAATAGATCTTCACGGGTGATGTTGTTAGCATCAAAATGATCTAAGCTGTATTCCAACCCACTGGCAATTAGTCGATCTGAAATTGCATCAATGCGACTTGGATCTTCAGGGTGATGCTCAAGCATTTTATGCTTACGGCATTCATGATGGGAAATGATCGCGGTGCTCATGGTCAAATTCTCAATAAAAATATAATCTTCATTGATAGTAACAGAAGTGAGTCGCTTAAAAAATGGACTTAAGTAGCAACGGCTGAGTCTTGTATCAACTTCAGCCGTCATCTTTGATTAGGCACAAATATTCATTTCACAGCAGACTTGAAACTTACCCTGTTCAGATGTGTTACAGCGTAGCACCTTAGCGTTAGCCATCAGTGGAGGAATTGAACCATTGCCAGGATTTACTTCAATAAAAAGCTTGGTATCTTGATTTAATTCCTGATCAGTATTGAAGGATAGGCCCTCGGCACTTAAATTTTCTAAATGACCATGAAATAAATTTTGATCACCATTTACTTTAAACCGTACGACACATTCTACATCCATTCTGGCGAAAAAACGGTTATCATCTCTAGATACCAACATAATATTCTCCTTAATAATTAGTTTACATTTTAAGCCTAGTAAAACATTTAAGGTTTGGCACGTTTTTTAACCGCTTTTCACGACTATCGACTGAGCGAATATATAAAAATAAGGATTTTCACTTGTTAAAAATCTCTAATTCCATCTCTATCCCTTTGTCTGAAGTCGAAATTCAGTTCATACGAGCACAGGGCGCAGGCGGTCAACATGTCAATAAAACATCAACCGCGGTTCATTTGTTTTTTGATATTAGAGCATCACAGGCATTACCCGCCCGCTTAAAAGAAAAGTTATTAACCTTGAGTGACCATCGTATTAGTAAGTCTGGCAAAGTGATTATTAAATCACAATCAAGCCGGAGCCAAGATACCAATCGTGAAGTCGCCTTTAAACAATTTGTCGATTTACTCAAGCAAGTGAACAAAGTGGATAAGCGCCGTATTGCGACTAAGCCAACCTTTGGCTCTAAAATGAAAAGGTTAAATAAAAAAAATCAACAGGGGAGTCAGAAGAGTTTACGTAAAAAAGTCGATTATTAAACCTCAACTTAGGTTAATCGTTATTTCATCGTCACTTTGCCACCAATCATCTTATAGGCGGGTGTGCCGCGGATCAGCTGCTCTCTAGCAAAGATTTGCTCGCAACCAGGGCATTGACAGGCAGTCACCGTAAAGTCTTCGACAATCCGCTCTTTGAAGCATTTAACCAAGGAACCTTTGCCACCTTTACGGTACTTAAATAATTTTTTTTTGCACTTAGCGCAAAACACTTCTACCGTTTTAGTCGGTCCTTTTTTATTGGGTTTAGCCATCATTGTTCCATAAAAAAAGCGGCTAATCAGCCGCTTTTTGAGTCGAATTAAATTATCACTTAGTTAAAAGGATTCACTAATACGATAGTTTCAACGCGGTCTGGACCGGTTGAAATAATATCTACTGGCACTTCAAGCAATTCTTCGATGCGCGCAATGTAGTTTAGAGCAGCTTGTGGTAATAAGTCACGATCTTGACAACCAACGGTCACTTCAGTCCAACCAGGCATGGTTTCATAAACTGGCACAACTTTCTCAAAATCATCAGCAGACATTGGCGCGATGTTGCTAACGCTACCGTCTTCTTTCTTATAACCGATACAAATCTGTAGCTCTTCAATACCGTCTAATACGTCTAACTTAGTTAAACATAAACCAGTAATGCTGTTCATTTGAATAGCGCGGCGCATTGCCACGGCATCTAACCAACCACAACGACGACCACGACCCGTAGTCGCGCCAACTTCATGACCCTTAACGGCTAAATGCTCGCCAATATCATTAAATTGTTCAGTAGGAAACGGACCTGCACCAACACGCGTGGTGTAAGCCTTGATAATACCTAATACGTAATCAAGGTGACAAGGACCGAAACCAGTACCAGTCGCTACACCGCCAGCCGTGGTGTTAGATGATGTAACATAAGGGTAAGTACCGTGATCGATATCTAATAATGTCCCTTGAGCGCCTTCAAACATGATGTTTTCACCGGCTTTACGTGCCGAATCAAGTAACTCAGTGACATCAACCACCATAGATTTTAGTAATGGTGCTACTGCTAACGCATCATCTAACGTCTTTTGGTAATCAACCGCTTCAACCTTGTAATAGTTTGTTAGCATAAAGTTGTGATATTCCATCACTTCTTTAAGCTTAACCGCAAATTTTTCAGCATCGAATAAGTCACCAACGCGCAATGCACGACGAGAAACTTTATCTTCATAGGCTGGACCGATACCACGGCCAGTGGTGCCAATTGCTTTATTACCAAGGGCAATTTCACGGGCCTGATCTAAGGCAATATGGTATGGCAGAATAAGTGGACATGCTTCACTAATCCGCAAGCGATCCTTAACCGGTACGCCACGTTCTTCAAGCATCTTCATTTCTTCTAGTAATGCCGCAGGTGATAACACCACGCCATTGCCGATGATACTTGTTAGATTGTCACGTAAGATACCTGACGGGATCAGGTGCAGCACGGTTTTTTTACCATCGATTACTAGCGTGTGACCCGCATTGTGGCCACCTTGATATCGCACAGCATACTTTGCGCTATCAGTTAGTAGATCAACGATTTTACCTTTACCTTCGTCACCCCATTGGGTACCTAGCACTACAACGTTCTTAGCCATTATATTATTCACGGTTTGAAATTAAAGCGGGATTTTATCAGATTTGGTTAGGAGATCTACCCCTAAATAGGAGATTAATTACTCTTTCTTTAGTCTAAGAGCAAATAAATGCAAAAGTTCCTTAATTCTCAGTAGACTATCAGGCACAAAAAAGCTCGGAAAACCGAGCTTTTTTTTCACGAAAATAACAGTAATACTATTTTGCGTTTGGATTCTTCAGATATTTAAAGAATTCATTATCAGGCTTAACCACCATAATATCACTTTTCGAACTAAATGATTTTTTGTAAGCATCCATCGATCTTAAGAAACTAAAGAACTCTGGATCTTGGTTATAACTATCAGCATAGATTTTTGCAGCTTGAGCATCGCCATCACCACGGGTGATCCGCGCTTTAGAATCAGCATTAGCTAGCATAATCGCGACTTTAGCATCAATGTCGGCACGAATAATTTCAGACTTCTCTTTACCTTTCGAACGATGCTCTTTAGCCACCGCTAATCGTTCAGCACGCATTCGTTGATAAATACTGCTACGAACCGCTTGCGGCAATTCAATCTGCTTAACGCGCATATCAACTAACACAATCCCAATGTCTTTGGCTTTAATAGAAGCTTCTCTTAAGGCTTGATCCATTAATTCACTACGTTCACCAGAGACTATTTGAGCAATGGTTCGAGTACCAAAGGCATTACGCAAACCGTCACTGACTTTTTGCTTTAACAGGTTTTCGGCGCTAAATTTATTACCGCCACCGGTTGCTAGGTAATAAACATCGAAATGTTCAATTTTCCATTTAACGTATGAGTCAACAATTAAGTCTTTCTTTTCAGAAGTAACAAAACGATCAGGCTCACCATCAAGGGTTTGAATACGAGCATCCAGCACCTTAACTTTATCAATAAATGGCACTTTAAAATGCAAACCAGGTTCGAAGATTTCAGTTTTTCCGGCGTCGTCTTTTAACACGGCGGCAAAACGAACTTTAATCCCACGTTGGCCTTCATAAATCACAAACAGTGATAAGTAAGCGGCCAGTGCTAGGGCTCCAACTACAATCAATCCTAAACGTTTCATTGATTAATTTCTCCCTTGGCGAGTCGCGTCGCGTGAAAAGTTTCTTAAACTCTCAGGCATTACGGTATTACGTGGCATCAGTGTCGATGTCGCGCGAGGTGCGGAATTTTGGCTATTTGATTGCTTAATAATTTGATCAAGCGGTAAATACATCATGTTATTACCCCCATCAACATCCACCATCACTTTACTGGTGTTACTATAAACATGTTCAATAGTTTCAAGATAAATACGCTGACGTGTCACTTCTTTAGCGGCTTGATATTGCGGTAACAATTTATCAAAGCGCGCAATTTCACCACTGGCTTTTAAGATAGCTTGGGCTTTATAGGCCTTAGCTTCTTGCTCAAGACGACGTACTTGACCACGAGCGCGAGGCTCAATACTTAAGGCATAAGCTTCGGCTTCACGGATATAACGTTCTTCATCTTCCTGTGCGGCAATGGCGTCATCAAATGAACCTTTGACTTCTTCCGGCGGACGAGCGGGTAAAAAGTTAACATCGACAATCTCAAGACCTAAGTTATAAGGTTCAATGATCTTGCCTAATTCAACCGCTGTTTGCTGACGTACAACTTCACGACCAGTGGTTAACAAATCATCCATAGTGGTATGCCCAACGACATAACGCAATGCGCTATCCATCGCTTGGCTTAATGAATTAGATGGGCTAACCACGCTAAACAGGAATTGCTCAGGATCGACTACGCGATATTGGACATCCATTTCAACGCGTACCACGTTCTCATCTTTAGTTAACATAAAACCAGCGGATGAAAATGAACGAATAGTACGAATATCAACGGGGATCACATTATCAATAAATGTCGCTTTCCAATGTAAACCAGGGTCAACCGTTTCGTAAGACTGACCAAAACGTAACACAAAACCACGCTCCGCTTCTTTAATAGTATAGAAGCCACTGACTACCCACACGGCAACAGCAATTAAGCCCACTAATGCTAAACCAGGACCAGACAAGCTGCTACCGCCGCTCGAATTTCCGCCGCTCTTGCCACCAAAAATGCTGGTGACTTTTTTGGTTAGATTATTGATAACTTCATCAAGATCAGGTGGTCCTTGATCTTTGCCACCTTTATTGCCACCCCAAGGATCTTTGCCCTTATTTCCAGGCTCATTCCAGGCCATAATAACTCCAGTTTAATTTAAAATAATTTATTAAGACCGCTCAATGACAAATTGGTTTAATTCACCCGCGGTTTTTTTCAGTAGTCGTTGCCAATCAATGATTGGCAATCTAATCGTTAGACGCATATTGCCTTCATCATCAAATGATTGGGACTCAACGCATTCAAACTTATACAACAAGCCTTGCAGTCGTCCTTGAACGTCAATCGGCAATAAAAGCTGATGATTGACAATTTGACCCGATAACAATTCAGTAAGCGCAAGCGTTAAGAGCTCACAGCCAGCGCCTGTACGCGCTGAAAGCCACACTCTAATTGGCTTACCTTGATCATCACGGTCAATACGTGGCGCAATGTCGTCATCAAGACTATCAAGCTTATTACAGACTAACAACTGCGGCACTTCATCCGCTTCAATCGCTGCTAATACTTTAGTAACTTGCTCTATATTATCTGTTTTACGCGGATCGGCAACATCTATCACATGCAGTAACAAATTAGCTTGTTGTGTTTCTTGTAGTGTCGCCTGAAATGCAGCGACCAAATCATGGGGTAAGTGCCTGATAAACCCAACAGTATCCGCTAAAATCACCTCGCCGACATCCTCAACATCAATCTTTCTTAACGTCGGATCGAGCGTTGCAAATAATTGATCGGCCACATAAACATTGGCCGAGGTTAATTGATTAAACAAGGTCGACTTACCCGCATTGGTATAACCAACCAAAGAAACCGTTGGTACTTCGGCACGACTACGTGCTCGACGACCTTGATCTCGCTGCTTACTGACTTTAGCTAAGCGTGCCTGAATATTTTTAATCCTAGCCCGTAATAAACGACGATCGGTTTCCAACTGCGTTTCACCGGGGCCGCGTAGCCCGATCCCGCCTTTTTGACGCTCTAGATGGGTCCAACCACGGATTAACCGCGTTGAAATATGGCGCAACTGCGCGAGTTCCACTTGTAATTTACCTTCGTGCGTTCTGGCACGTTGGGCAAAAATATCCAAGATCAATCCAGTACGATCGAGTACGCGGCACTGACATAATGCTTCTAAGTTACGCTCTTGTGACGGCGTTAGCGCATGATTAAAAATAACAATATTTGCGCCTAATAATTTTACCGCCTCAGCGATTTCATCAGCTTTACCAGTACCGACAAAATATTTAGCTTTTGCTGAATTTCGGGTACCAGTAATCCTTCCGCAAGCTGTAACCCCTGCGGAAGACACCAGTAATTCAAGCTCTTCTAAATCTTCGCGTTCACTTTCTGCTGAAAAATCTATATGGACTAGTATGGCTAATTCGCCGGCCTCATAACGATCAAACAAAAATTAACCCTTACTCTTCTTTATTACTTTCATTTTCTTCAGTATGTGCATGATGCGCCGTAAACGGACGAGCCGGCACTACGGTCGAAATTGCATGTTTGTAGACCATTTGACTCACGGTGTTACGAAGTAAAATAACGAATTGATCAAACGACTCAATTTGGCCTTGTAATTTAATACCATTAACTAGATAGATTGCGACCGGGACGCGCTCACGACGAAGCGCGTTTAAGAATGGGTCTTGCAATGATTGCCCCTTTGCCATAATTATTCCTTTTATTCTAATTTGAATGTATGCGTTTATTTTTATTAATAAACTAGTCTGGAATTCAAAAAAAGCAATTCTAACCAAAGACTAGCCAACAATATACTTAATCTGTTCAATATTTTGAACAATTGTCGCCTCACCATGTTCTTGTGATGGCGTTTGTAATCTATGTAGCTTATCCCATCCTCTTAGCCAAGTCATCTGACGTTTGGCTAATTGACGCGTCGCTACAATTGAGCGATAGACCATTTCGTCATAGTCTAATTTACCCGCTAAATATTCCCACATTTGTCGATAACCGACACAGCGCATCGACGGTAAATCGAGATGTAAATCACCTCGCTTATATAACTTAACGACTTCCTGTTCAAAATCTTGAGCAATCATTAATTTAAACCGTTGCTCAATCCGCTGATGCAATTCGCTCCGTTCATCAGGGTATATTGCAAATTGATGGACATTAAAAGGTAAATCGTTATCAATCACAGCCGTTAACTCCGTCATCGATTTACCAGTAATCCGATACACCTCTAAAGCTCGCGACACCCGTTGCGGATCATTGGGATGAATCCGGGTGGCCGAGACCACGTCAATTTTCATCAACTGCTCATGGACCCATTGCCAGCCATGTTGCTGCGCTTGCTGTTCAATTTCAGCACGCACCACAGGGTCAGCGGCCGGTAATGGCGATAAACCATCGACTAGCGCCTTAAAATAAAGCATGGTGCCACCCACCAACAAAGGTGTTTTTCCCCGACTGACGATATCGGCCATTTCTTTCAAGGCATCGCGTCTAAAATCGGCCGCTGAATAAGCCTCTTTGGGATCAAGAATATTAATTAAGCGATGTGGTGCTCGACTAATTTCTTCCGCATTGGGTTTCGCGGTACCAATATCCATACCACGATAAATTAATGCTGAGTCAACCGAGATAATCTCACAATTAAACTGTTCACACAGCCTAATAGCCAGTTCAGTCTTGCCACTCGCCGTTGGTCCCATTAAAAAAATTGCTTTCGGTAATACTTGTGCTGTCACGGCTAAACTCTTATTGAGTAAAATTATCAATTATTTTAGAAAAATCAACACTTTTAATCATATTTTTTAAATTATTTAATAAAAAATCATGGTGTGACTCTGCTCGCGCTAATAAATTGCTTGCCTGCGCCATCGAGAATGCGTCCTGGTTAAAACCTGCTAACCAACCACAAATCACTTCTCTAAGCTCATGATCAGACGCTGATAAATGCGATTGCTGCATCAATAGTTGCAACAATTGTGGAATGACCATCGCAATATCTTGCTGTCGTAACATGCTCGGCACTTGCTTAACTATAATTTGGGGGCTTCGAACCGATAATTCAATCCCTAAGCGACGAAATAATTGTTGATGATGTTCTATTTGTTCAATCAATACCCTATCGACTTTGATTGCTACTGGTAATAATAAGGGTTGCCCACGAAACCCCTGCGGCCATTGTGTTTGGTATTCACTCTGATTGACTAAGGTTGCCAAGCGATGTAATGACAATAGTTCGATAATATTTTGCCGTTTAATCAACAGAAAATTATCGTTAATGACCGATAATGGCTGACCAAACAGCTCGGTTTCACTAAATTCTGTATTATTAGCTACCCCGGTGATGGCAGAAAGCCCAGGGGTCGATAGTAAAGATTGATAAGACAACGCCGCTTGTTCTAAATTAACTATTGGCTTGGTTGGTGTGTAATTCCCGCTCCCACCACGACTAATACCGGAACAAGAACCCGTCGATTGATAATCCCCTTGGTGAGATTGAACTTCATCGATGCTGCTATGTTGCCCATAATCATGACTAGCAACAGCTGATACACTTTGCGCTGACTGGGACAATGCTTGACTCAATCCAGAGTTTAACACCGTAAAAATCAAATCATGGACCATTCGCGATTGATGAAAGCGAACTTCATGTTTCGCCGGATGCACATTAACATCCACTTGATTGGCGGGCATCTCAATGTAAATAATGTAACTTGGTACTAACCCTTCTGGCAACCAATCTTGATAAGCCTGCCGGATAGCATGATTAATCAATTTATCACGCATCATCCGGCCATTAACATAACAATATTGAACATCATTATGGCTTTTGCACCCTTGCGGCAATGCCAGCCAACCACTTAGTTTTATCTCATGGTGCTCATTGGTAATCGCAATGGCATGCTCGATGAAGTTCTTACCACATAATGCGGCAACTCGCCGTTCTCGTTGAGCTTGAGTGGTTGCTATTTGTAAGTTTTGTAATATTTTACCATTATGCTTTATCAAAAATTTAATTTCAAAATGACTTAAAGCAAAACGTTTAAAGAGTTCATCAATATGACTAAATTCAGTTTTTTCGGTCCGTAAAAATCGCCGTCTCGCCGGGGTATTAAAAAATAGATCCACAACCGAAACCGTGGTTCCCACAGGATGAGAGGCGGGAATAATTTCAACCGCCATATCACGCCCCTGCGCATAAGCTTGCCATGCTTCACTTTGTTGTTGTGTTTTGGAGGTAAAAGTCAGACGACAAACCGAGCTAATACTGGCTAATGCTTCTCCCCTGAATCCCAGAGACACGATAGCTTCGAGATCATCCAACGTAGATATTTTACTGGTGGCATGACGTGATAACGCTAATGTTAATTGCTCCTTAGCAACCCCACTACCATTGTCTCGTACCTTAACTAACTTTGCACCACCGAGTTCAATCTCAATCGAAATGTCGCTAGCACCGGCATCAATGGAATTTTCAACCAACTCTTTGACCACTGAAGCCGGTCGCTCGACCACTTCCCCGGCGGCAATTTGGTTAGCTAAGCGCGGGGATAATATTTCAATACTCATAATAAGGAACTCAAGTCATTTAGCTCAAAGGGATTTTTAACACTTGGCCGATCCGCAAATTATTACTACGCAAAGCATTGTGTTTTTTTAAGGCCGTGATACTAATATGATAACGCTGAGCGACCACAGACAATGATTCGCCACGCTTAACTTTATGAATTAAGCTTCGTTGATTAGCATATAAAGAGCCGCTCGGCGGGTTCTTTTTAAAGTATTGATTAATAGCGAGATAAATTGCCGTTGCCAATTTTTTACGATGTGCTGTGTTATACAACTTCCGTTCATCTTGGGGATTAGAGACAAAGCCGGTTTCAACCATTAATGATGGAAAGTCTGGCGATTTTAATACCGCTAAGCTCGCCAAAATGAGTTTATCATTATGAACATTAGTGATCTGCTTTAAGCGAGCTAAAATATCATCGCCAATCTCATAGCTTTCTTCCATCGAATTTCCCATCGACATGTCAATTAAGGTTCGGGCTAAATATTTTTCATTTTCGCTTGAGTCAATAATTTCACCAACGCCACCCAGTAACTCAGAATAACGCTCTTGTTTTTCAAGAAAGCGACCAATTTCAGTATTAGCTCGTTTCATTGATAGCACCAACACCGACGCTCCACTGGGTTTCGGTGAGGTAAAAGCATCAGCATGGATCGAGACCAACAAGTCAGTTTTCGCCTTTCTCGCAATTTCAGAACGACGATTCAGCCCGACATAATAATCACTTTTTCGGGTTAATACGGCTTTTAGCCCCGGCGTGTTATTTATTTTTTTAGCCAGTAATTTAGCGATACCTAAGGTGATGTGTTTTTCATAACGACCACTGGCGCCAATGGAACCAGGATCTTCACCACCATGTCCGGCGTCAATCGCAATCACGATATCTCTGTTCTGTGATTTTTTATCGGCACTGGTTTTAACGGTTTTTTTAATCTTTGTGGACGCACTAATGGATGATTTTTTAACAAAATCAATCACCAACCGATCACCATAAGGGCCGGTCGGTGGTAGGGAGAATATTCGAGGCTCAATGGCTTGTGTTAGTTCAATCACAATTCTCATCATGCCTTTTTTCGGGGCTTTACTGGTTCTTATTTTTTTGACTAATCGCCCTGAAAATTTAAGTTTAGACAAGGTAGTCGCTAATTTTGATCGTTCAAAATCAATCACTAACCGATCGCTATGTTGCAGAGTGAAATAACTAAACTTGGGTTGTTGAGTTAGATCGAACACCACTCGATACTTATCGGGTGACGGCCAAACTCGGACATCTTGCAGTTTGTTAATTGGGGCGGCCAACGATACCGTCGTCACAACAAATAAGAATAACAACACCAAATATTTTAATTTCACTCTCACTTCCTTATGACAATTTTGCCAATATTTTTGAACCATTTTCACTACGCGCCTGTAAATAAGCAGTTCTTTGTTGACCAATATATTTCAGGGTTAGTTCAATATCAGGCGTCGACAACAAGCCAAAACCGCGATCAGGCCATTCTATTAGGCATAAACTATCGCTATTAAAATAATCTCTAATACCCATAAACTCTAACTCTTCAGGGTCACAGACCCGATACAAATCGAAATGGTAAACGCGCCAAGGCGCCAGTTCATAAGGTTCAACTAAGGTATAGGTTGGGCTTTTCACATTGCCCTTATGGCCAAGTGCCTGAATAAAACCACGGCTAAGCGTCGTTTTCCCTGCCCCCAAATCACCATGTAAAAAGATGGTGGTGGCTTGGACACAAACAAGTGCTAATTGGCGACCAAGCGCAATAGTTTGCTCACTGTCAGCTAAAGAAAATTCACGGGAAATATAGTCATCATGCATAATATGTTTGATTATTATTCGCTAAAACAAAAATTATACCAGAAATTAATATCGATTGACTATTAAGGAAGATAAACGCTAAAAAATCACATACAATAAAGCAATGCAAAAGTTAACCGTAACTCTCGACCCTAAAACATTGCGCTCACCCTGTGTCGCTCAGTGTAAACTAAATCATGATGAAATATGTACTGGCTGTCATCGTACGATAGATGAAATATTAACTTGGTCTAGTTCAAGTGATGAAACGAAACGACAGATAATCAAACGCATTATAGAAGTGCAAAATAACCTTACATAATTTGCTCAGTGACAGCTACTTTATCTTCTGAATACTCTTCACGAATCGCCAATATTTCTTCGATATTTTCTATAAATATTTTCACAATGGCTGGGTCAAATGAAATACCAGCCTCCTGCTCAATTAATGAAATGGCTTTATCAACTGGCCAAGCCATTTTATAAGGACGAGCAGTGGTCAGAGCATCAAATACATCGGCGATTGCCACAATTCTTCCCTCTATTGGAATTGAATGACCAGATAGCCCAACATTATAACCCGTACCATTCCATTTCTCATGATGAGACAAAATAATACTTCGAGCCATCTGTAAAATCTCAGAATTAACGTCCCCCAATAAAGCGACTCCATGATCAATATGAGTATTAATAACACGACGTTCTTTGCTAGTTAAACGACCTGGTTTTAATAAAATACGATCTGAAATACCAATTTTACCAATGTCATGTAATGGCGCCGCTTTTTCAATCATATACACCACGGCACTGGGTAAGCCTAATTTTTCAGCCAATAGTCTAGAATATTGCCCAACACGTACCACATGCTGCCCGGTATTATCATCTCTGAGCTCTCCCGCTCTTGCTAACGTATGGATGAGTGCATCATTGGACATCTCCAGCTCAATTGTTCGCTCACGCACTAACTGTTCTAGTTTTTTATTCATACTCAGTAGCGCATTATGATGTGCCAACATATTTATAATATTGCGAGTTCTTAATACGACTTCTTCCGGATCGAAAGGCTTATGAATAAAATCATTAGCACCGGCTGCCAGTGTACGATTACGCACGTCATTACCCTCTTTGCCCGAAATAATAATGATCGGAAGATCATCAATCTGATATGTCAATCGGACTTCTTGCATCACCTCATGGCCACTGCGATACGGCATTTCGATGTCGAGGAATAATAGATCGATATTAGTGGATTGAATTTTACTGAAAACAACTCGAGGATCAGTAAGAATTGAAACATTGGCCGAAAAATGTTCTTGGACTAACGAGGAAAGCACCATGCAATTGATTAAAGAGTCATCACATATTAGTACATTAATTTGAGTCTTATCCATAAGAAATCACCTTAAGCTCCATCTTGATGGTTATTTAAACAAACTGAAATTGACAGCCAGCCTTAGTCTATAAATCTACCGTGCTATCGGTATATTTTCAAGACTATTTTTATAATTTTATTTGACAAAAAAAAGCACCCAAAAAACCGCCTGGTTTTTGGGTGCTAAGATCAAACAATTACTTAAATAAGTTTGAATAAAGACCAGAAATACATCTAATGTCTGATAGATATCATCAACCAATTACAACAATAATTCAATAGTAAATATAACAAATAGCAATATATACATTTTTCATTTAACATAAGTGGTAATTTATTAAATATAATCTAATATGGAGCTTGATTTATGCCTAATAACTATATGATCGATAGTTTAGATAAAAACATTTTAAGAATTCTAACCAACAATGCGCGTGTTCCCTACACCGAACTCGCGAAATCTTTTGCCGTGAGTCCCGCGACGATTCATGTCAGAATTGAGAAAATGAAACTGGCTGGGATTATCACTCGGACCATCATCGAGCTCAATCCCAAGAAACTTGGTTACGATGTCTGCTGTTTCATTGGGATTAATTTACGTAGTGCCAAAGATTACTCGCCAGCATTAGAACAACTTGAACAAATAGATGAAGTACTTGAAGCCTATTACACCACTGGCCATTATAATATTTTTGTAAAAATACTGACTCGCTCAATCGATCATCTGCAACAAGTATTAGTGAATAAAATTCAGGCAATCGACGAAATCCAATCAACCGAGACCCTAATCTCACTTGATAATCCAATCAACAGGGAGGTAATACCAATCTGATTAAATGATTGCCCACTTGTGCTGGTTAAAATCAACGAATAAGACTACCGCGTCCTGCTAGCGTCCCTTACCTACATTCTGCTGTAAGCACAGCGTTGCTTTCAATCCCAATAGCTTGCTATTACTCGGCAATAAGCTCCTGCATTGCTCTACTATCGACATCCATGTCGAAATCAATCAAGCGCCTTGCATTCATTAATTTTTCCTGCGCACAACAAAATCACAAACTTAATCAAATTGGTATAACCCCTTAATTGACCATTGCTGTTTAATCTATGCGCTGTTAATCTAAATAAAAACCGTTAAGGAAGAATTTTGCCACTTATCTTAATGATAGTTTCAGGGTTTACTCTGCTGTTGTCTATTTCGGCCTCGGGTCAAACGCCGCCACATCATGATCGATTTAAGCAGCAGCGCGAGTTATTCTTAACCGCCACTCAAGAGATTAATGAGCAGAAAACGAATGCAGCAGCGACTAAACTTAAACAGTTAACGGATTACCCTTTACTACCCTACCTTGAGTATCAGCTGTTATTATCGAAACTTTCACAACAGCCATTGCCAAAAATTCAGCGCTTTATAAAAAAATATCCCGAGTTACCGATTACTAAACGTTTACGCCTCAAGGCAATTGTTGCTAAAGCTAAATATCGCCATTGGGATGATGTGTTAACACTTTATCAAGCTGGCGACTCAATTCGTTATCAATGCTTCAATATAAAAGCTATTTATCATCGCCAAAATAAAAAACGAGCACTGACCATGGTCAACGACATTTGGTTAACTGGTCACTCCTTACCAAAGTCCTGTGATTCCTTACTCACCACTTGGAAAAACTCAGGACGACAGAGTCAGGACTTAATTTGGCAACGCATTGAATTAGCCTTTGAACAACGTAACCATCGGCTGGCTAAATTTTTAGCAAAATCACTGAATCATCGATCACAGAAAAAATTTAAAAGCTGGTATCGTTTATATCAAAAGCCACAACGATTAGTTAAAAACTATTATCGTCAACAACACAGTACGTTAGCTAACTCAATGTTAAAGATTGCTGTGGTACGACTGATTCAACAGGATCTGCAGCAGGCCATTGAATATTGGCCAACGATCAAATCAATGTCGCAGCTAAGTACGCCCACCTTAGTCAAGTTGAGCAACAAATTAGCCTTAAAAATCATTGTCAAAAATATAAAAAATCAACAACATTGGCTAAAAAAAATTGATTGGACTCACTTGTCCAAATCACAGAACAATCAATTATTACGTGCTTTTGTCGTTAAAAAGCAATGGCACACCATTATTGAGCTTTATGCTACCCAACAAGAGCCTAATTCAGCTTGGCAATATTGGTACGCTAGTGCCCTTGAACTAAAAAATAAGCATCAATTAGCACAAGTGATCTTTAGTCAGTTGGCCGATAAACGCCACTATTATGGCTTTTTGGCCAGTGATAAATTAATGCGTCCTTATCAACTCAATCACCATGAACTAACCGTATCACCAGCATTAATCACTAAGATCTCTAACACGCCTGCGGCCCAACGTTCTTATGAGTTATTTAAACTAAATCGCTTTATCGAAGCGCGACGTGAATGGTACTATCTGGTCAAATCACTAAGCCAACCACAACGATTAGCGGCGGCACAAATTGCGGATAATTGGCAATGGCATAATAGAGCGATTATTACGCTAACGATGACAGAGCAAAGAGATGATTTAGACATTCGTTTTCCGATGCCGCATTTGGAAAAATTTAGACAGGAAGCGAAAGTAAACAACATGGCACCAACGTGGCCCCTGGCTATTTCCCGTCAAGAAAGTGCCTTTATGGCGCAGGCCCGCTCCAGTGCTGGTGCAATGGGATTAATGCAGTTAATGCCCGGTACCGCGCGGCAACAGGCAAAAGCCTTGAAAATTAAATACCGTCGAAGATCACAACTGTTTAGCGCCGACTTCAATATCAAATTAGGGACTGGTTATTTGGCTAAGATGCTCAATAAGTTTGATCACAACATTGCAGTAGCAGCCGCCGCTTACAATGCAGGGCCACATCGAGTGAAGCGTTGGGTTACTAAGGTATTACCTCAAGATCAATGGATTGAGAGCATTCCTTATAGAGAAACACGACAATATGTCAAGAATATTCTCGCTTACACGGTGATTTATCAACACCATTTGCAATTAAAAAGCAGATTACCATCAGCAGCCATCGATCCACAAAAAATGGATCTTCATTAACCGAAACTCGAGTTAACTAATATATTTAGCGGCCAAGATTTTTAACTTATTTTGATAAACCATAGCATCGGGCGCTTGGGCTAGCGCTATTTGCTCAGATAAAATGTCTTCCAGAATTTTCATCGTCGTTAAAGGGTTAGCCAACACCACTCTAAAGACAATAATCGCTTGGTTGTTATAGCACTGTGGGGTTAATTGGGTTCTTGATACAAACGCTTTACCATGACCACGTTGAGTTTTTTGCAAATATTTAGTAAATCGATTTAACGAATGATTAATCGCCAGCAGTGTTTCACTATCGCATCGTTCCATCACTGACATTAACCATGAAGGGATGTAACGATAGGTTAAAATATTGAGTGTCGGTGTGCTGTTTAGCTCAAACTCAGGATGCTCAATAATCATCTGAGCAAATTTTTTGGTTTTATTGATCCCTTCTTCAATCAACAACTCGTAGCCACTGCGGCCCAAAATTTTCAGCCCAGAATGAACCAACATCGCCATACCGGGACGCGAACCTTCCAAGGTTTTACTGCCTAAGTCCTTTGAACCTTTACGAATAATGTATTGAGCATGATGTTCTATCGAGGTTAATGCCCGCGGATCCTTAAACACCACCAAACCAGCTCCCATCGGCACATACAATTGTTTATGGGCATCAATTGTCACGGAGTCAGCACGTTCAATACCTTTGAGTAATGGGGCATATCGGTTTGAAAATAAGGTCGGAGCGCCCCAGGCACCATCGACATGAAAATGACATTGAATCTCTTGCGCTAAATCAGCCATCTCATCCAACGGATCAATACTGCCGGTTTCCGTGGTGCCAGCAATACCGACGATGGCAATCAGTTTAATTTTATCTTGCTGTAAGCGCTCGCATTCTTGACGTAATGCGGTCATACAAACGCGGTTATCGGCATTGGTTTTAATCGAGATAATATTTTTAGCGCCAAGGCCTAAAATATCAGCCGTTTTCTTTAACGAATAGTGACCACGCTCACTGACTAAAATTGCTGCCCCGCGATAACCATGTTCCAATAGCGCGTTAACCAGCCCTTCTTGGTGGACACCAGCAAACTGAGGCGTCACTTTAAAGCAATTGTTACGCGCAACCCACAGCGCGGTGATATTGGCAATAGTACCACCAGAGCCAAAGGCACCCAGTGCGACATTTTGATCGTGCATATGTTGTTGGTAAAATTCATCGTTTTGATTATAAACCAAACGGTGTAGCATCCCGGTGACCTGACGTTCAATGGGCGTAAATGATTTAGAAGTTTCCGTTTTCACCAAATTCTGATTAAGCGCAATCATAATCTTAGATAACGGCAGCATAAAATAAGGTAAAGCAGAGGTCATATGGCCAACAAAGCTTGGCGATGCGGTATGAACGGAATGAGCCACTAATTTTTCGAGCAAAAAATCAGCTTGTTCAGAGACAAAAATAGGTTGTTCCGGAATGGTAGCAACAGAGAAGTCTTTTTCGACTTCGGTTAAATCTTTTTCAACTGCCACAATATGAGATTGTAAAAACCCCTCAAGATTTTGTGATATTTCGCGATCAATTTTACCTAACGTTGATTCCTGTGTTTCTGGCACGGTAAAAACACGATGTAAGCTTTCTAAAGACACTGAAGCTGTACGTTGTTTGATCGTCATAAATATTTCTCTGCTATTTAAAAATGATTCTATTTTATTTTTATTTGAACCCAGCAGAGCAATTTAACATTATCAAAAGAGAGTTGCTAGTTTTAACAATTAGAGGGGGATCACACATCGGTAATAAAGCCTTCCTGATGCTGGAAGGCTTATCGATATTTTACGTTTATAGCTTACCTATCGTTTGGTAGAGCGCATTCAAACAGGCGCTGCCCAATTGACGTGAACGTTGTGGCGACCAGCCAACATATTGATCTGGGGTTTTAACCGTGTCTTTAAATGGCATTTCTAACGTCATTGCCAAACAGTTAAAAGTTTCAGCAATATAGTTAGTACCAACGGTCATTAAGGCTTCGCCGTGCTTATCTTTTTCATAACCAATGTCGGTTTGAAAATCAGGACTAGCCTTGATTAGCGCTTGTTGATAAAAATCTAATAACGATTGACGCTGATCATTCCAACTAACAATGCCTTCAGATCCTGCAATAAAATTATAAGCAAGGGCTTCATCACCATGAACGTCAAGACAGAAATCGATTCCAGTTTCTTCCATTTTAGTACGAACTAACAGCACTTCAGGACTATGTTCCATGGTTGCTCCTTGCCATTCACGATTTAAATTCGCGCCAGCGGCGTTAGTGCGTAAATTACCGCGACGACTGCCATCAGGATTCATGTTAGGCACAACATAAAACACCGCTTGGTTTAATAGTTCTCTGGAGATCGGATCTTCAGGATCCAATAATGAATCTAGCATCCCCTCAACACACCACTCGGCCATGGTCTCACCAGGATGCTGGCGAGCAATAATCCAGCAAACTTTTTTACCTTCACCGTCTTGACCAATTTTAAGTAAGTCCATATCTTGACCATCAAGGGTGTGGCCTAAATGAACGTACTCAACGATTTCACTTAATTGAGCGCTGCCAATCAGGTCGTGATGACGCTCCATTGAGTAAGGCGCGAAATAAGCATAATAAACAGAATCACAATCAGGAGTATGATTAATGGTAACCACTTTACCATCGAAATCAGTATCAACACGAAACCAAGTTTCACGATCATAGGAAGCAACAGCACGATAATCCTGCCACCCTTCAACATAGGAAGTTTCACTGGCATTGACAAGGTTAAGCTGACAAGGCTGATCTTTAGCACCAGTCAAACGGAAATAAAACCACTGACTAAATTCAGAATTATTGTCTTTTTTGATTTCTAAATTGATTTCACCAGTATCGCTGATGTCTAAACAGTGGATGTTACCACCATCAAAGTTGTGACTAATTTTCATAATTGTCCTTACGTGCACCGAAAGGGGGCATTATATACCCTTAATCAATGAAAATGCAGAGTTTATGGGCGGTAGGTATGTCCATATCAAAAATAAATCACATTTCTTTAACCAATAGCTGTCTACTTTGTAAAAATAATTCGTCAGCCTCTAACACCGCGACCCCCTTCTCAACCACAATAGAATTAATACGACCTTGAAGTATCCAGCCATTTGACAAGTCTATTTCCATCATTCGGTAATTTGGGGGGGAGGTTGACTGGTTCGTTTTAATGGAGTCCATTAACAACTTAATCATTAAAGGAGACTTCAATCGAATGGTCACTTGTCGTTTTGCAGTTAACTCACCCAACTTAAATCTAATTTCGTCAGCTTGTAGTGAAAACAACTCATTTTCCATTGATACCGCATTCACCTGAAAGCTTAGCGCCAAAAATAAAATATATATTATCCATTTCATCTTTATTTCCTTATATTGCCTAATATGCAATTGCATCAACAATTATTGTTAACATTAGTACAACTTTAGTAAATATCCATTTCGCTCAGAATCACATCCAATATTCTCAGGTAATATTTATAACGAATAATCCAACAATAATCCACAATAGTTAAAACGCAATAATATCATTTAGATACATTAATATCCCCTTGCTATATCCTTGATTAAAAAGATGAGATTTATTTTATTTTTTTCATTAGCTGTTTCAGTAATCTTGCCAAAATAATCCTGAATGATTAGCTAGACAAAAATGCTATTGACAGTGCTGTGCCTAACACATAAATTGAACCAATATATTCCTCCCTGCTGGAGGTTTTTTGTTAAGGAATCATCATGACTAAGGGTGTCGTACTGTCTGAAGTACGTGAAAAGATAACAGTATTAGATCAGCAATTATTGAAAATTTTCGCCGAACGCCGAGCGTTAAGCCTCAGTGTCGCACAATCAAAAGTTGATACCGTCAAAAATGTCCGCGATCAACAACGGGAAGAAGAACTACTAGTAGACCTTATCCAACGGGGTCATAAACTTGGTTTAGACGCCCAATACATTGCTAAGCTTTTTCATGTCATCATTGAAGATTCGGTATTAAACCAACAAGCTTGGTTACAAGAACGAATTAACAATCAAACAGACAAAACCACCACTAGTGTCGCTTTTCTTGGCGCTAAAGGCTCATATAGCTACCTTGCTAGTCACCGTTATTTCTCTCGAAGAGTCGAAGAAATCATCGAGATCGGTTGCAGTAGCTTTAACCAAATTATTGACCGTGTTGAGTCTGGTCAGGCTGAGTATGGAATGCTGCCAATCGAAAATACCAGCTCAGGTAGTATTAACGAAGTCTATGACTTATTACAACATACGAGCCTATCGATTGTCGGGGAACTAACTCAACCAGTTAAACACTGCTTGTTAAGTGTTCATGGCAGCTCATTAGCAGCCATCGATACCATTTATTGTCATGCCCAGCCTTATCAACAATGTAGCCAATACTTATTACCACTAAAAAATATTAAATTTGAATTTTGTGATAGCACCGCCGCAGCCATGGAGCAAGTTGCTCAACTGAATCAACCTAACCTCGCGGTTATCGGTTCACAGGAAGGTGGGTTACTTTATGATTTAACAGCAGTAAAATCCGCCATTGCTAACCAGAAAGAAAACCATAGTCGCTTTATTGTGGTGGCGCGCAAGGCGGTGGAAGTAGCAATACAACTGCCGGCCAAAACAACCTTTATCATTTCAACCGCTCAACAGTCAGGCGCATTGGTTGATGCTCTACTGGTATTAAAGAATAATGACATTAATATGACGAAGTTAGAGTCTCGCCCAATTCAAGGTAACCCCTGGGAAGAGATGTTTTATATTGATGTTGAAGCCAACTTACACAGTAAGAACATGCAACAGGCATTACAGCAATTAAACAAAATAGCCAAACAAATTAAAATATTAGGTTGTTATCCGACCGAACACATTATTGAGACCCCTATTCCACAAATATTAATTGACAGTAATACTCCGGTATAATTATGCTGCGCCAAGGATATTATCCTTGGCGATTATCACTCGCCTGCATTAATAAATTACGCGACTCCAGCAAGAATTGTTCAGAATAATCACCAAACCAATCTGATACCTCGCTAAAACACTGAATAAATCCGGCACGATCATCGGCCAATAACAATTGGTTAGCCGTTTCAAAACGCTGTAAATATCGCGATAGCATCGCTCGATTATCTGTTGAGGAAAAAATGATATCCGCATACAGAGTCGGATCTTGAGCGAATAAGCGTCCAACCATTGCTAATTCAAGTCGATAAATCGGTGAACTAAAATCAAGTAATTGCGCTAAATCGGGGTTTTCTGCGGCTAAGTGTTGGCCATAAACAAAGCTGGTAAAATGGCGCATCCCCTGCACTAAGGTCATTGCTTTATCGTGTTCCAACGGCTGAGCTATGGTTAATTTAGCCCCCCAAATCGCCATTTGCTCTAATAACCATTGATATTTTTCTGGTTGACGTCCTTCACAGTAAATAACCACTTGCTTTGCCATGCTTACAATATCGGGTCCAAACATTGGATGAAGCCCCAACACCGGACCCTGATGAACCGCCAACATCGCCGCTAAGGGTTGCGCCTTAGTACTGGTTAAATCAATTAAAATACAATGCTGTGGCAGCTGTTGTAATTGTAAAATGACCTCGGTGGTGATATTAATCGGAACAGAAACGACGACCAGCCCAGCTGCTGCAAACAACTTAGGTGATTGTTCCCAGTCATCTTTTTCCAACACATCCACTTGATAACCAGAGAGTGTAAACATCCGAACGAATACTTGCCCTAACTTACCTGCGCCACCAATAATCACAATTCGACCCAAATCTGGCTTTAAACATTTAAAGCCAACATCTTTTTCGCGATGATAAGACTCACGCATCAATCGCCGTAAAATATCTTCGATTAAATCCCCGCCAATACCTGCTATGTCAGCTTCGGCTCGGCGTTTTTTTAGCATGGCAGCTTCACGTTCGGGGGCATAAATAGGCACCCCCGCGGTGCTTTTTACTTCGCCGACATCAGCCACTAACTTTAACCGTTGTGCTAATAAATCAATGAGTTGACCATCGACCTCATCAATTTTGTCGCGTAGCTGATCTAAAGCATCACAGGATAACTCTGCCATTTTTTTTCCTAATTAACTAAATTTAAATTATACCGTCACACATATGCGTTCAGCTAAAGAAGCACTAACTCTTTTAGCGCCACTGCGCAATAACGCTTCAGTTGTTGCCCAATCAATACAGGCATCGGTTACCGATACCCCATATTTTAATTGTTCTTTAGCTAAAGAACTAGATTGATTACCTTCATTAAGGTGACTTTCAAGCATAATTCCGACCACTGAATGATTACCATGACATATTTGTTCAAAAATATCATTAGCGACAATTGGCTGGCGGCGATGATCTTTACTTGAATTACCATGACTACAATCAACAACTAACTTCGGTGATAGGCCCTGCAAGGATATTTTTTGTTCAATACGTCTAATGTCTTCTGACTGATAATTCGGGGATACACCACCGCGTAAAATAATATGACCATCAGGGTTGCCTTGAGTTTTCATTAAAGCAACCTGCCCTTTGGCATTAATTCCCATAAAACGATGAGAATATTTCGCCGATTCAAGTGCATTAATGGCAACTTCCAACTTGCCATCTGTACCATTTTTAAAACCAACTGGCATCGACAAACCACTAGCCATCTCACGGTGCGTTTGCGATTCGGTCGTTCTGGCACCAATAGCAGCCCAGCTAAAGAGTTCTGATAAATATTGGGGGCTAATCGGATCAAGTGCTTCCGTCGCCACTGGCAACTCTAATTCAGCTAACCATAGTAATAATTCGCGCCCTTGACGAAGTCCTGACTCAACATCAAATGAGCCATCCATCGCAGGATCATTAAGCAAACCTTTCCAGCCGACTGTAGTCCGCGGTTTTTCAAAATAAATTCGCATCACTAAATAAAAATCATCACTTAACTCATCATGCAATTTTTTAAGTTTTAGGGCATATTCTTTAGCACTGGCGATATCATGAATTGAACAAGGCCCTGTCACCACCAATAAGCGTTGGTCTCGCTGATGAATAATATTAGAAATAGTATTACGGGCTTGATTAATAAAGGCATGACCATTAGCACTCAGTGGTAATTGTTGTTTTAACTGCTCTGGTGTCGTTAGTACCAGCTCTGACGTGATATGAATGTTCTCAAGATTAGTGGTCATGCTCTATCCTCTGCTCAAATTAATTTAATCGACCACCAAAACATAATACAATTAATTGATTGAGTCTATATTTATTTAAGATTGAAATGGCTTTTATTGTCTATGTTATAAATTAGTAGGATCAAATGGTGGATATATCGCCATTTAGATATATGATATCGGTACACATTATTAAACTTTGATGACGACCGGCAAGGATGTAGATGCAAAATTCTCAACATAAAACAGCGATAATTTTCTTTGTTATTTTTAGCGCCTTATTTGTATTCATTTCGTTTTGGCTTAATTTTACCCAAAACAATATCAATAAGCAGAGTAATATTGCTACCTTGTTAACCTTTTCTCAACAATATGCTGCTGATTTACAATATGATACTGAGTTAGTTTTAGTTCATTTAACAGAAAAAAACTTTACTCAGGTCAATCAATTTATCGATGAGCATTACGATGTACATAAATCATGGCTAGCTGAATTGTTATCAGGCGCTCATGATAATGAACCTTTAGCAATGTTTGGCACGAAATATCTATCATTATTAACCCAACTTAAAGTGGACAAAAATACTGAATTATTACCTAACGAAAGCCAAAAATATCGAAAATTGATGCGTTTGATTGAAGATATATCACTTAATGATGAAAATATTATTGGGTTGTTTAAACGTAGAATGTTGGTCAATCTCGAACAATTGAATAGCAATACTGCACTGTCTAAAATCTTGATGCTGTGTTTACTGATTAACTTCTTTAGCATGGTTATTGTTAGCTATTGGCTGCTATCATCACAATCTAAATCAACTCATAAAAATCAGCGAATGGCGTTATTTTTTACACATTACCCTCATTTGTTACTGCGGTTATCGAATAATGGTCGCATAAAATATTTTAACAATAAAGCAAATTCAGTCATGAGCACCCACCGACTCAATAAGTATAAGTTACTACCCGCCAACATTTCTGATCAAGTAGCTAAAGTCATTAAAGACTCCAAACAAATCATTTATTTTAATCACACCATTGCTGATGTTGAAATGCGCGGTGAGCTTAGGTTTTGCAAAGAATCACAACAAATTTATGTAACTCTCATCCAAGCGGGTCAAGCAATAAACCTCGACCAAAAAACTATCACTATCGAACAAGCCTCTTAGGGTAATTTACCTAACGCTTTTGGAATGCCAGAGCTGCCAATAAATCCGGCTAAAACTAATACGGTAATCATGTAAGGCAAGACTTCAATAAACTGTACCGGGATTATATAACCGGTACTAAACAATTCAATGCCTTGCATTCTGATCGCTAAAGCATCTAAAAAGCCAAAAAACAAACAAGCAAACATCACGGGTATTGGTCTCCATTGACCAAAAATTAGCGCGGCTAGCGCAATAAAACCCTTGCCAACCGTCATATTTTCAACAAAACCGGCACCATGGCCAATCGACAAATAGGCACCGGCTAAACCACAACAAGCTCCTCCTGCCAGCACAGATAAGTATCGAGTCATTTTCACCGACACACCAGCTCGATGTAATGCCAATGGATTTTCACCAGCAGCGGATAGCCGTTGACCTAGTGGCGAATGCTTCAAAAAGGCATCGAGCAGAAAAACCAACAAAAACGCACCGTAAATCATCGTATTATGACCGCTTAACAATTGCCAATAAATCATCGAAATAAAGCCATCTGAGTGCTCAACCCATTCAGGAAAAATAACATTAGTCACTCTCGAACTGTCATTTAATATTGGGGTGATTCCGCCCTGCAAAAATAAATATTGGCCTAAAATAGCGGTCAGTGATAATGCCAACATATTAATCGCGACCCCCGATATAATTTGATCGCCGCGGTGACTAATACAAGCGAAAGCATGCAACCACGATAATAGCATTGCCGCACTCATTGCAACAATAACCGCTTGCCATGGAGAGCCGGAATAGGTCGCCCACGCTGCACCAGCAAATGCGCTGACCAACATTTTACCTTCTAATCCAATATCAACAATGCCAGCTCTTTCACTTAGCAGGCCAGCGAGTGCGGCAAACAATATCGGAGTTGCCAGTCGAACACTAGCGTCAATTAGGAAAATCCATTGGGCTAAGTTATCCATTGTTAAGTCCTGAACTCGATTGTAGTTTTAGCCACTTGACCAATGCAGGTTTTAACATCCACTCTAAAGCGCCACAAAATAAAATCACTAATCCTTGAATCAAGAGCACCACATCGTTACCAATGCGTTCTATATTTAAAGATAACTCCGATCCACCCTGATATAACACCCCAAATAAAACACTGGAAGCAATAATGCCTAGTGGCTGTTTTCGGCCAATAATAGCCACCGCAATACCGGCAAAACCATAGCCAGCAACAAACTCAATTTTTAATTGATGAGCTTGTCCTTGCACTTCGTTAAGCGCAACAAACCCAGCACAAGCACCGGAGATAAGCATAGTAATCATGATGATTCTTTGTGGTTTAATCCCAGCAAAATTCGCTGCACGACGATTAAAGCCTAATACCCGAGTGTCATAGCCTAGTCGACTATGACTTAAATAAAAATGGGCGAACAAACAGCAACAAAGAGCCCACAAAAATGAGATATTCAGGGGAGTTGGTGCTAGCTCAATACCAAACCAAGCACTTAATTGATGAAGATAAGGCAACCATGTTTGTTGCTCAAAAGTCGGACTAACGGTGGCCATTTGATCCGGCGCATTCAGCACATTCACCAGTAAATAAACCAATAAAGAAGAAGCAATAAAATTAAACATAATGGTCGTGATCACAATGTGGGAACCGCGATAGGCATTAAGCCATGCGGGGATCAACGCCCACAGAGCACCAAATAATGCAGCGGTCAACGTGGTTATAATGATTAACAAACCAAAAGGTAATTGCGGTGGCAACGAGGTGCAAACGAATGCAACCCCAATCCCACCGAGTGTCGCTTGTCCCTCGGCCCCAATATTAAACAACCCAGCATGCCAAGCTATCGCAACAGACAGCCCTGTGAACATAAAGTTTGTCGCATAAAATAAAGTATAACCAATACCAGATTGATCCCCCAATGCGCCGTTAAAGATAATCCTTGCCGCGTTCATGACGTTTACATCTAACGCCAACAACACGACCACACCTGCCAGTATTGCTAAACTAAGATTTAGTGCTGGCAACGCCAGTGTATAAAACCACCAAGGGAGATTTTTAGTCATCAGCAAACCCTTTCACCATGAGCAAACCCAATTGTTGTTTTGATAATTGTGATTGCGCGATTTTCTTGGCTATTTTACCTTGATGTAATACCACCACAAAGTCTGCTAACGTAATCACTTCATCTAAATCATTTGATACTAATATAATTGCACAGCCCCGCTCACGCAAGGCAAACAACTGTTGGTAAATAAGCTCAACACCGGCGACATCAACACCACTAGTCGGTTGATTGAGCAATAACAATTTTGGCTGCTGACTAATTTCTCGAGCCATCACCATTTTTTGCTGATTGCCACCAGAAAAATAACCACTATTCATCTGGGGATCCGCCGGGCGAATCTGCCATTGCGCCATTAATTCACTACAATGATCAATCATCTGATGTCGATTAAACCCACCAAACAATGAACTTTGTTTATTCTGATAACCTAAAATAGATGATTCTGCCATCGACATTTGATGAATTAATCCAGACTCAAGCATCGGATCGGGTACATAACTAACCTCTAACCGACGTGCTTTAGCAATGCTATAACGGCTTTTAGCATTGATTTTATGGCCAATAAAATCGAATGAGCCAGTGCTTAATCGAGTCATTCCGGCCAAGACTTCTAGCACAATATCTTGACCAGCTTTCGGTAAGCCAACCAATGCGACAATTTGTCCAGCGTAGACACTAAAGTTAATGCCATTTATGCCCTTCGCAACGATATCTACGATGGTCAATACCTTACTTTCTCCCTTGGTAACGGCTAACTTATTTGGATGGGGTAGTAATACTTCGCGCCCTACCATATATTTAGTCAATTGCTTAATACTAACCTGACTCGGCGCAATATTTTTTATGACCTGCCCTTTGCTAACCACCGAAATGACATCACAAATTTGATGCAATGCGATTAACTTATGCGACACAATAACTACCGACACGCCTTGGTTTTTAAGCAAGATAAATAAATCGAATAAATGTTTAGATTCACTCGGTGACAAAATAGCCATCGGTTCATCGAGGATCAACACCCGAACGCCGCGATATAACGCCCTAATAATATCCACTTGTTGGCGCTGACTAAAAGTTAAATCACCAATGATCGAATCAAGCGCGAAGCTAAAGCCAAACTCTCGTATCAGTAATTGCAATTTTATCTCACTAGGACGATTATCCTGATAAAAATAATTATCAATTTTATCGCCCAAGACAATATTTTCCAGTACCGACAATTGCTCTAACCAACTCACTTTTTGGTGCAACATTCCGATCCCCAAACGAATCGCTGCCTGCGGGCTTGCTATTTTACTCACCGCACCATCAATAATAATTTGCCCACTATCCGGTTGGGTTAATCCATAAGCAATTTGCATTAACGTCGATTTACCAGCGCCGTTCTCACCAATAATGCCATGAATAGAGCCCGCTGAGACTTGCAGACAGGCACCGTTAAGCGCTTCATTGGCATCAAAGTGTTTATTGATATTTAATAACTCTAATGCAGGAACCAGTATTACTGACATGCTAACTGCTTATTACTAACATCAATAGTAAGTTCTTTATTCAAAATCATTGATTTAATGATATTAATTTCTTTCAAATCAATCGCCTGATATATCGAGCGGTTATGTTTGTCGCGCGCTAACTCAATCCAATCATCGGCCAAGCCATAATGAAATTTACCCGCTTGCCAAGTACCATTGTGATGGTTTAGCACACTTTGATAAACGGCACGTCCAACTTTTTTAACCATCGAACTCAACATATTACCTGGCTGTAACGAATTCTGATTTGAATCAACTCCAATCGCTAGTATGTCAGCTTCATGCGCTGCTAAATAGACTCCACTACCTGAACCACCTGCGGCAGCAAATACAACGTCGGCCCCCCGTTCAATTTGACTAACGGCAATCTCAATCGCTTTACTGGGATCGTTCCAAGCATTAAGGGTCGAACCAATATAATTTTTTAACACTCGGATCGATGGAGAAATATAGCGAGCGCCTTGAATGTAGCCACAACTAAATTTACTGATAAGCCCAATATCCATGCCACCAATAAAACCAATGATGTCATTGTTCGACTTCATCGCAGCCAACGCCCCAGCCAAAAAAGCCCCTTGCTCTTCATGAAAAATAACAGACTGGACATTAGGCAAGTCCACAATGCCATCAATTATAACAAAAGACTGCTCAGGAAAAAGTTGTGCAACCTTGCTAATCGCTGGTGCGGTCGAATAGCCAATGCCAATGATAGGTTGATAACCGCGGGCTGCCAGCTTCATCATAGCCTGCTCAATTTGAGCACCTCGTGCGGGTTCAAATTCCTTAACTTCAATGCCCTGTAGGCGTAGTTTTAAAACACCATTGGTATGAACCGCCTGGCTAAATGATTGATCAAATTTGCTCGGTCGATCATAAATAATCGCCGCTTTAAATTGAGCCATACAAGGCGCCCCTACAGACATCATCAGCACCATAAATAACAAGATACGCATACAATAGTTCCCCTATTTATGAGCCGGCATACCGCGCTCAACGGCATTAAGTAATCTTAATGTCTTACGATTTACGGTATTATTTTTTGCCAACTGCTGCTCAATCGCCCAATCAATATGTTCTGTCACCAATTCATTTGCTGATAATTTTTTATCGATCAACGCAGTAACTATTTCCTCACTAAAAGGCGCATTACCCAGTGCTACGGCTATATTTCGTAACCAACGTTCATGACCAATACGGCGAATAGGAGAGCCTTCGGTGCGTTTGAGAAAAGACGACTCACTCCAACTAAACAATTCAAGTAATTGTGGTGAATGTAGATCTTTGCGAGGCTTAAAATCATCTTCCAAGCTCGATTTAGCGTATTTATTCCATGGACAAATTAACTGACAATCATCGCAGCCATAAATACGGTTGCCAATCGCTTTTCTGAATTCCAGCGGAATCTCACCAAATTTTTCAATGGTTAAATATGAAATACAACGACGACCATCAACCACATAAGGCTCAACAATCGCCCCGGTTGGACAAATTTTAATACAAGCAACACAACTGCCACACTTATCCTCAACCGGACTAGAGACGGGCAAAGGTAAGCTAATCAATAATTCCCCTAAAAAGAAAAATGACCCCACCTGTTGGTTCAATAGTAAACTATGTTTCCCCACCCAACCTAAGCCTGCTTTCGCCGCCAAGGGGCGCTCCATCACAGGTGCGGAATCCACAAAAGGCCGGGCGGTAAAACCATCGACTTTAGTTTCAATTTTTTGCTGTAATTTTTTCAACCGGTTACGCATCATTTTATGATAGTCACGACCAGTAGCATAACGGCTAATATAACCATTATTGGGGTTTTTCATCGTCGAGACTATTTGAGCTTCTGGGGGGAGATAATCCAATCGGACACTAATAACCCGTAATGTATCGGGTAATAATTCATGGGGGCGAGCACGCATTAAACCGTGACGCTCCATATAGTCCATTCCACCATGATAGCCCTTGGTAATCCAATCCTCAAAGGCTGCTTCATGGCTTGATAAGTCAGTGTCGCAAATACCAACGCCACTGAAACCCAGCTCAATGGCCCAAGTCTCAATATCCTGAGCTAATTGTTGATAGAACGTACTGTCAGCCACAAAATTTCCAAATAGATAAAAAGTAAATCAGCGTAATTTTAACATTTCTATTATTGCAATGCCTTCACTTTCACCGTCACTGTGACAGATTTTTCATGCTCAAAATTTAAAGTCATGGGAAAACTGCCGCCAGCAACCAAAGGTTTAGTCAATCCCATCAGCATAATATGCTGAGCTCCCGGTTTAAACATCACTGCACCACCAGCCTTAATAACCACATTATCTTGATGCGCCATCACGATCGAACCATTATGTGACTGATTACGATGAAACATTACCTGCTTCGCCATTGGTGAGCTAGCGCTAATTAACGTTTCAGCTTGAGCGCTATAATTATGGATCATCAAGTAAACTGCACCGTTAGTCGCCACTGGCGGTAACGATCTACTCCACGCCATATGTACTTTAATCGATGACTTACTACTATGGTTCATCTTGCTGTGATCCATCTTGCCATGGTCCATGGGCGCTTTTTCATGGGCGTTGACTAGAGTCATCGAACTACACAATGCCACTGCACCAACCAATATTGCTCGTTTTAACGTAACTAAAATCATGTTAATTATTATCCTTGTTCGCCCCAGCTAAATCTGTAAGCACTAATTGAAATGCATAATAGTGCAATCGCCAGCAAAGCACCAATATTAGGCAATAAAGACCATAATGTTGCGCCATCGAGCATCACACTCCGCATACCACTAACCAAATGGGTTAATGGTAATAAATTTGCTCCCCATTGTAACCAAGGATGAGCACTGTCTAACGAAAACCAAACGCCCGACAAAAACATCATTGGCCAACTGACCATATTTAATAAACCACCGGCGAACTCTTCACTTTTAGAACGACTAGCCACCAGTAATCCCACGGCAATGAGCGAAAAACTGCCAAAAAACATTAACACAAATAAGTTAATAAACGACCCGTTCATGGTGAGGTCTAAAACAAAAATACAACTCGACGCAATAAACATCGAGGTTAATAATTGAATAAACATCCGGGATAATATTTGTGAAAAAATAAACTCAGATGCCGAGAGTGGCGTCGCCTTTAATCGTTTAAGCACTCCATTTTTACGATATCGGACAATCACATAACCAATACCAAATAAACCACTAAACATCATATTCATACCTAGAATACCCGGCAATACCCAGTCAACATAGCGAATAGCTTCACCTGCAACCGTTTGTTTACGCCGTTGTAAAAAGTTAGATTCGCTCGCTAAAATCTTTTCAATTAAGTAACCCTTACCCGATAGCTGATTAAGCCAATATTGATCACTGTTATCATCAATCACCAAATCTAGTTGATGTTGCCGTAACTTAATTAATGCTTCATCACGCGATTGGTAATCGACAAACTCAATGTACTTAAGTTGCTTAAATCCTGAAAAATTGTCGCTAGATATCACTGAATACTCACTCGAGATCACGACCCCAACTTTATATTGTGCGGTTTCCCCTTTCGAGAATGCAAAGTAAAAACCAACAACTAACAATAAAGGAAACAGTAAATTCCATGATAGTGAGGCACGATCTCGCACAAACTCTAAATTTCTGGCATGCCACAACGCAATAATTCTGGTTAACATCATTACTCCCTCAACCCATGTCCGGTTAATTTAATGAACAAATCCTCTAACGTTGGCGCTTTGATGGTTAAATGATCGAGATTAACGCTATGCGCAAGTAACTGAGACACCACCTGGTCAACATTCTCAGTCATAATCTCAATAAAATCTTTTTGTTGATTAACCCTAAATTCAAAAACATCATCATCGCTAATCGCCGATTTGGGTAATTTAATCATGGTGCCAGGTAAATGTTGCGCCAATAAATCACTCGGTGAACCCATGGCAACAATTTGTCCTCGATCGACAATGGCAATGCGATCACATAACACTTCAGCTTCATCCATGTAATGAGTGGTTAGTAAAATCGTTTTACCATCAGATTTTTGTTGTTCAATCAAGTGCCAAAAATTACGCCGAGCCTGAGGATCTAGCCCAGTGGTCGGTTCATCTAAAAATACTAACGCTGGATTATTAATTAATGCTAGCGCTAACAACAATCGCTGACGCTGACCTCCGGAAAGCTTACGATTATCACGATCTAATAATTCTTGTAGCGCGCAGCTTTCAATTAATTGCTGTTGCGGTACCGGCTTATGGTATAGAGCACTAAACAGTTTTAAAGTATCTCGAACTGTTAAAAAATCTTGTAATGCGGTATTTTGAAATTGAATTCCAATATGTTGAGAAAAAGAACGGTCTCGAGGTTGTCCAAAATATAACACTTCACCAGAATCGGCCGTAATGACATTTTCAAGAATTTCGATTGTCGTCGACTTGCCCGCACCATTGGGGCCCAGTAAACCAAAACACTCCCCCTCATAAACGTCGAATGACAAATTATTCACCGCCAGAATATCAGGGTATTGCTTGACTAGATTTTTAACGCTTAAAATAACCTTTGCCACAGTGCTTCCTCATATAAAAAAGGTCACTCATAAAAATGAGTAACCCTTTTATATTGGCATATACCTGTGACCAATGGAAATAGGTATAGATTGGCTAATTTAAACAGTATTTACTTCAGAGAACTGTAATAAGCCGCTAAATTTACGATATCAGCATCAGACAATGCAGCGGTCATACCGTACATCATCACCGCTTGGTTACCGGTACGGGTTTTATTTTTAAAGGCTTTAAGAGAGGAAACAATATAAGCTGCATTCTGCCCCTTTAAATTAGGATACATTGGAGCAATTGCCACCCCATTAGCACCGTGACAACCTGAACACATCATTGATTTTGCTTTGCCAGCAGCTGCATCGCCTGCCGCATTAGCAAGCATTGGAATTGATAATGCTATCGCCATTGCAATATAGCGTTTTTTTAACATGGTAATCTCCTGATTATTATATTTTTACGACTAAAACTTGCTCTGAGACCAGCATAATTAATCTAATCCCCTTACGCCAAGACATAGATCAAGGCGCGACAATATAAATGCAAATAACACCCTACCAGCTTATTAATTAACCGTTGTTGAATGTTGCACAATCACCATAATACGAATACTCTACTATTTATCCAATAATAAATAATCAATTAGCCATGTCTAAGCCCAATCTTCAGCAGTTTTATATTTCAGAAGAACAATCTATTTATTTATTAAATCATGCGGATGCTGAAAAATTAAGAAGCTGGATCGAGTTATGTCATCAACAATTGCAGCACCTTGGTTACCGCGAGACCGAATATATTGGTAAGGGGGCTTATGGTTTTGCTTTTTCTGCTATCTCAGTCAATAACGAACATTATGTATTTAAATTTTCTCGGATTACCTTACCGCAACACGTGCAAGATCGTCTCGAAGAAGAGGCTTTTATGCTTGAGCAAGTTGACGATCCTTTAGTACCCAAATGTCTTGGTTATTTTAAGATCGGAAAACAGCGGATCTTAGCTATGGAGCGCGCCAAGGGTATAGATCTCGAACAATACTCGATTAAAAACGGTCCTTTATCGGCCAAAACTCTGATGACCATTGCCGCTCAAATGTGTGAACTATTACTCAAGTTACGATCCTTGCCTAAGTCGATCATTCACGGTGATATTAAGCCCTCTAATGTCGTGTTTAATCACGTCACCAACACCATAGGATTAATTGATTGGGGTTCATCTGTGTATGCTCAGCTTGACTGCCACGGACAATTTGTCAGTAACAATGTGATGGAGTTAATGTCTGGCGACCTCCAGCATAGCAACGCTCGCTTAGGGGATGTTTACTTTATTGGTGAAGAACAACTCAATGGTCAATTATCATCACCGCGTTTCGACGAACAGGGACTAGCAGGTACTTTATATGCGCTAGCATCGGGGCAATCCTGTCGTTTTGGCTCGCAAGTCATTCCAATGACCTCGTTAGGGCTACCTAAAGAATTCGCCATCACCCTACAACGGATGCTAAGTGACGACATAAAAATTAGACACCAAGCCGGTGATTATTTTATTAATAACATGAAATACATGAAAAATATTGTGGTTCCAACACAGCCACCTGGTGAACAAAAAAATCAACTTCCGGTTTGGATTCATCACACCAACGATCCACTCGAGTCAGTGGTTTATACCTCACGCAAGTCATTCCTAAAAGAAGAAGCCCATCTTCACGATTTTGACGATATTGATGACGCCCAATTAGACAATTACTATAAAAACTTCCTTGGTGGCATGGGAGATAATTCCAAGGCATTTTTAGCGGCAGTCAGTCGTTTAGGGAAATTCCCTATTGTCGGTGGTTTAGCGATTCATTGGCAAGATGATGGTCTTTATATTGATTCAAATTTGAATCTCTATGATCAATCCCTTAAAACCTCGTTCTATAGCGCGGTCAATAATATGGTGGCGCTCGCTCGCGCCATCGATCGTGAAGGGATCTTTAAAGCCTGTTTTTTCAATGCCCGACAAACCAAACATATTGAACGAACAGATTCAACCAGCCCATATTATCCCAGCGCCAATGAGACCTTGGCCTTTGAAATCCACGATCGACCACAAATAGATGATGCCAGCCGCCTCCACTCATATTTTGAAGACGAAAAAGATCCCGATGAGTTATTAGTACTACCGGATCAAATGATGGAAATACTAGCCCAAATCAATCTGGTGCATCACACTGGTTGTATTATTTTTGAAGCGCTGGAAAAGGATTTAAAAATTCATAACTACTTGTCATTACTCGACGCGACACAACAACAAAACTTTAAGCAGTTGATTGATAAATTAATTAGTTTAGTGCCGTTAATAAAAGGCAGTGGCGTCTCCGGATTTATGAAGTTCCCTTACAAAGACAGTAAGTTTTTCACCTCACAGGCGACAATGAAAGATAATTTTTTGAGTAGTAATCCTAAAATAGACATCGGATAACCGATACCTATTCAGGATAGAATATAAAACTAAATTGGTGATCCTGGTGGTAAAACTGCCGGATTTAGAATGATTTTAAATTCAGCGTCAGCGATGCCCTGCTTTAATAACTGCGCGACACTTTTGTAGTGAAATCTCATCTCTGTTTGTTCTTGCTTCGCTTGGTCACTTAACCATTGTTGTAATGAATCTAATTCAAAATTCAACATCGCTTTAGCTTCGGGGAACAAGTTATCATCGTGATATAATGCTAATAACTGCTCAATTACCACGTAATCAACTCGTTTACTAATTAACACTGGCAGCCCAGTATAGCGTTGTTTATCGGCCATTTTAATACTATGTTTGAGCAGGCTATTAACCACTTCACTTAGCGATAATTGTTCAGCATCGAGTTGATGTTGTAGCACCAAACGGTTCGCCCGCTGACTGTGTAGCAAATATCGTAAACTATGACGCACACTCGCTTCAGCAATCGCAATGGCATCGAAATTACGACCCAAACTCGAGCTAAAACTTTCTCGATTATTCGAGTAACCATAAGCTTTCGGCGGCAGCTGCGCAATAATTGCCGCAGGTAGAGTTAAAAATTCAAGATCTAAGGTGGTAAGTAAGCTAGCTAATGCTTGACGTTGCCACTTAGCCGTCACTACCTGATGAGTCATCGCCGATGCCAAAGGTGCTTTAATACTGTAATCAAAATCGATACCAGCAATAATTTTACTGGTCGCTTGCACTTGAAAACGGTGTAATAAATATAACGGGACTAACTTTTCTCGTAACTCTGAAAAGGCAGTACCTTGATAAAGGAGCGTGGCATTAAAGTTATTTAACGCGACTTTTCGCACCGCTATTAAACGTGTTAGTTCTTGATCAGCACGCTCACCATTATCCCACAAATGTCCCCAAGGGTTCGACCCCCCAATGGCCCGAGCATCGGGATCTGAGATAAATTTATAGCCTTGGCGTTTCATGCTATAAACTAACCCCGGTAATTCCTTACTCGGATTAGAAAATTCACCATAGCCATACTGGATAACCGCACGATCCCAAGTACCAAGCCCGACGCCATAGGCCTTACTTAAATCAATAACACCTTTATTTAACGTGATTAGTGGATGCGGGTAGTCCATCACCGACGCCCGACTTTTAACACTGGCTGCAAAGTTATGAGCGACGCCAAGTGTATGCCCTACTTCATGAGCTGCCAATTGCCTAATTCGAGCTAGCGCCATTTGCTGAGCGTTGTGCTTAGCAATGGTAGGGTCTTGCCCAGCGAGTAAGCCCGCGGCTATTAAATAATCTTGCTTAACTCGCAGCGATCCTAAGGTGACATGACCTTTTAAAATTTCACCCGTACGAGGGTCAGCGACTGAACTACCGTAGGACCAGCCACGCGTCGAACGATGGACCCATTGAATAACATTATATCTAACATCTAAAGGATCGGCATCAACCGGCAACATTTCGACTTTGTAGCCGCCTTTAAATCCTGCATCATCAAATGCCTGAGTCCACCAACGTGCACCATCGAGCAACGCACTACGAACGGGCTCAGGCACACCTGGATCTAAATAATAGATAATCGGTTTAACAACCTTACCTTGATTATTTTTAGTCAACCGATGACGATAAATGAATTTTTGCGCCAGAGGCTTATCTATCGCTTTGGCGTAATCAAGATATTCGAACGGAAAATATCCGCTATCAGGAGTAAATTGACGAGTTTGATAGCCATTATCGGGTAATTTAACCAGTGAATGGCGGAATCTCAGTGACACAAAACGCGGATCTGGTGCCACACTTGAAACATAGCGACCTTTGGGTTGACCATTAAACGTCACGACGGCACTAAGTTCGGTATTATTAACAAAGCTTTTTGATTGCGCCCAATCAGCAGCGGATGTATCACTATTAATGTGATAGCTACCTGATTCAGCATTTTCTAAGCTGTCGCTGACGCCGTGAATATCTGTAATCAACCATTGGCTAACATCAATCAGCAAACGATTATTCTGTTGCGCAATAATATCAAATCCGACTAAAATTGACTCGGAAAAAGCTTGTTGTAGCGCGTCACGTTCACTGGGATTATCACTGTTCGCTCGATAGTAAGGGTTGAGCTGGCGTAACATAATCCGCTGCCCTAGTTGTTCAAACTGAACTAATCGAGATTCACCGATCTGACCACGATCGAGTCCAACATCATTTGACCCCAACCCTTGAGGTAAACTCGTCACATATATAAAAGGGGTGTTAAGTGTGGTTATTTCTAATAATAATTTCGAAGACTTCTTATCACCATAGAGATTAAACAGCCCTGACTTTAGGGTTAAATCTGCAATTTCATCCTCAAACTGATCGGCGATTGCCGAGAATGAACCAACCAATGTCACCATAACGACACACAGTGACTTTAACAAAACTCTATTTAACCAATTTTTATTTAACAATGTCATTTCCTTCTTCCTTTTCGCTAATACAACGCGCGATTGTCTCAAACATTTCTTTAAGCACTAATGGCTTGGTTATATGATCATTCATCCCGGCCGCGAGGCTTTTTTCACGATCACCGGTCATGGCATGGGCAGTCATCGCAATAATTGGCAACTGCACCGCTGAATAGCGGTGACGGATTAGCTCTGTCGCCGCTAAACCATCCATCACTGGCATCTGAATATCCATCAATACCGCTTGATAGTCTTTAGTATCCACCGCATCCACCGCTTCTTGACCATTGCTAGCCAAATCAACTTGATAGCCTTGAGACTCCAATAAACCCTTAGCAACTTGCTGGTTAATAATATTATCATCAACTAACAGTAATAAACCTTTTGACTCGATTACTGGGGTTTTAGTGTTGACCTCTTTAACTCGTGCCGGTTTAAGTAATTGACTAACCTGCTGCATTACCCCAACCGGGGATAATGGCTTGCTAAAGGTTCCTTTAACCCGATGTTGCAACGATTGATCTTTTAAGACATCATCGCCATAGCTTACCATCAAGAAGATAAACGATTCGTTAGCGGTCTTAATCAACTGCTGCAGCAACTCATTATTTTTCGAGTGTGATTTTGACCAATCGACTAAAATCGTTTGATAATGATTGCCCTCATTCACTAATGCAATCGCTTGCATAATGCTCGGACAACTCATCACAGCAAACCCTAACTGTGCCAACATTAGCTCATCACAACCACGAGCACGTTCATTAGGCTCAATAAGCAAAACAGAAGATTGCTTAATCGTCGGTGGTAATTGCCAAGGTTGCGGTAGCTGTTGCAGCTCTAAGTCAAAACCAAGAGTAAATGCAAAGCAACTGCCCTCTCCTAGTTCACTCGATACCTTAAATTCGCCGCCCATCATTTGGGCTAAATGTTGAGATATCGATAATCCCAAGCCTGAGCCGCCATATTCTCGCGTTGTTGAACCATCAGCCTGACTAAAAGGTTTAAACAGTTTAGACATTTTTTGCTGGTCAATGCCAACACCGCTATCAGTGACACTAAATTTCAAACTAACACGTTGATTACTTTGCTCGACAATAAAGCAATGTATCTCCACAAAGCCAGAAGCAGTGAATTTAACCGCATTGGAGACCAGATTGGTTAAAATTTGATTTAACCGTAACGGATCGCCTTTTAGCATCAATGGCGTATTAGGCCCATGCAAGATCAAGTCAAGCTGTTTGTCTTGCGCCGCCAACACGTTAACATGCACCACTGCGTCGAGTACTTCTTCTAGTTTGAATGGGACATTTTCAAGTTCAAGCTTACCCGCTTCAATTTTCGAAAAGTCCAAAATATCATTAATAATATGCAGTAACGAATTCGCTGAACTATGAGCTTTATTTAAGTAATCAGACTGTTGGTTATCTAGTCCCGTTTGCAGGGCTAACTGAATCATCCCCATGATCCCATTCATTGGGGTTCGGATCTCATGACTCATGTTAGCCAAAAATTCACTTTTGTAGCGATTGGCAGCTTCGGCTTCTTGTTTTGCCTCAACAATTTTTACTTCAAACTCTTTACGCTTGGTAATATTTTTATGGGTTCCCAACATCCGCAATGGCTGACCATCATCATATTCAACCACACTACCGCGGGCTAGGATCCATTCAAAAGAGCCCGTTAATGATTTCATTCTGAATTCATGTTCATAGGGCACTTTAGGATCGGCTAAGTGCTCATTGATTTTTTGAGCAACCAATGGCCAATCATCAGGATGAACTAACGCTCTAAACCCTTGCCAACTTGGTAGTTTTTCTGCTGGTTGATAGCCTAACATAGTGAAGTAAGCAGGATTACAATGTAATTCATCGGTATTGATATACCAATCCCACAGACCTTCCTCTACCGCATCCATCGCTAGATAATAGCGCTCTTCACTGCGACGTAATTTTTCAGCGGCTTGATGCTCTTTGGTTATTTCACGCGCTACCCCAATAATGCCTAGGAGTTCACCATCAATACCGCGATAAGGTGTTTTTTGCGTTTGCCACAATCGACTTTCATCGTTGCTGTCTAACGTCTGCTGCAAGGTCACTGTTTGCCCAGCTTCCATCACCTTAGAATCGTCTTGATGGAGTTTTTGCGCTAAATCATCATTTAAAAAATCGTGGCTAGTGCGACCGATTAACCCTTGCTCATCGATCGAAAATAATTTGACCGCCGCTTGGTTACAGCCTAAATACAACCCTTTAGTATCTTTAAAATAAATAACATCGGGAATGGAATCGATTAGCGAACGTAATAGCGCGTATTCATGCTCGCGCTGTTTAGTGGTTTCACGTAATTTCTCAGTGCGCTGCGCCACTTGAATATCGAGTTGACGATTATCTTCAGCCAACTGCAAGGTATAGTTTTTATTTTCACTAAAAATACGACTAATCAAGACAAAAAATGGTCGCCATCCAATACTGATATCACTTGGCGGTGCAATAGGCTCTTTAGCGCAAGACTCTAAATGCAGCATCAATTTTGACGCGGGACCAATAAATGATTTATTTGCTAACCAATGCACCACCGAGATCAAAATAGATAACGCCAACATAATCGACACTAAACTGATCACAAATTGACGCCAAGACTCCCCAAACACTTCATCTTCCGCCTCAAAATAAATCAATTTGAAGGGCGCATTGACTAACTCTACCGCTTGCACATAATAACCGTTAAGCAACTCACCTTCGGTGGCATCAAACAAGCGATTCATTGAGTACTGTTGCAATTCAGGCGGTAGATGCGAGGCTAAGGTCTCAATAACATCACTTGATTCATTTTCAACACCATGGCTTCTCGCTAGTATTTGTTCTTTACTATCCAGTAATAGCATACTGCCTAACAAGTTACTTTTCGGCATTAATTCTTTGCTTAAACTCGATAAAGTAATGTCGATTGCAATAGTGCCATAGAAGTTTTGATCGACGTATAGTGGTATCCCGACAGTGGTCATCAAACCTTTACCAGCATCATCAAGATAGGCATTGGTCCAATAAACCCGGCGATATGGATTAGCTTGTGGGGTTGAATTTAAAAAAGCAGGGCTTTGATAAAGATCTTTACTAAAGCCATAGTCATCGCCTGGCCAGGGGTAAACACCGATAAACTCATTCAGTGATAAATAATAAACTCGCGCCGCGTCGGGCACCATTTCCATCGCAACCGGAAACGACAGGTTCATTTCAAACAACATATCCATTTCACGATAATACTGTTTAGAGCGGTGTTCTAAATTGCCACTACCGCTGATCATTCCAACTTCGAATAATGCTTTAAGCTCTTCCTTAACATTAGGAATAATCTCAAAGCCTTGCTCAATGTCATTGTAGGAATAATAGGAAAGTAACAGCTCTACTCGTGGTGCTTCAGCTAGGCTCATGTGCTTATTAGCATACTGACGCATTGATGACACCGCACGTAATCCAGAATCAAGTAGCAGCTCTACTTGATGTTCATGAATTTTCACCTGTTGAAAGCGATCGACTAATGACTCCGAGCGGTTTTTGTTTAACACCCACAAAGAACCCGCTAGTGCAAAAGCTAATACCGCAAGATAAGTATAAAAAATGGTCCGGTTATATTGCCCAAGAATATTGGTTTTCACCCACTGCTCCAAATATAATGTCGATGGTCGACATTATATTGGGAAACAATCGATGATTATAGTTATCTTTTAATCCGATTAAATTGCGCTTACTGTTTTAACCCAATACATCGCCTTGAGTGTAACAACCGCTAAGAGATCTTCAATCACGCCATTAACTTGGCCATCAGCATCGTTCGCGCCACCATCGGTGATTTAAATCATTAATAGAATTTCTCACAGGGTTAGTACCCACTTTTATCTCATCTAAATCGGTGACACCATCCGTTATCACTGTCTGATTCTGACGTAACTGATGATGCATCATGATTGTTGTTTAAGGGATAAATAGAACATGTGTGCCATCGATTCTAGCGCTGCCGCTGACAAAACCTTGCAACAAAGAAATGTTAAGCATCAGATCGTTGGATGACTTATCATTGTTCAATAAATCAGCCACAGGGATAACTAATTCAGTGTCTCCATTGGTTTCTAATGATACATATGAAGTGTTGCCAACGGCTGTTGCATTAAAGTTGTTGATTGATTTTCATCAACAAAACCACCACCAACTTTGACCTCGATAGCCCCTATTTTATAAACGGCTATTTCATCGTCAATTAAATTAAGGGTTGCAGAGTTTTTAGTCGCATCAGTGACAAAATGTCCACCTTGGATCGACGAATTCGCGGTGCTCAATTCTAAAACAATAGTTTATCAACTGCCGTCACAAGATTATTGTGACGAGTAATAGTGAGATCAGCACTAGCTTAACCCATCAGAATCGTCGCAGTGGTGGCCACCGTGATCGTATCGGGCTCTTAATAGCGGTACTCGTTGCACCATAAGTAATCGGAATAACAATATCTGGATGCAATGATTGGTTGAGCGAGACGGTAAATTTACCAGCAATCCCCCTCATGGCATCATTGGCTTTTTCGATTTTAACCACCACGGGTACAGAACAAGACTTAACACCCATTCTCATAGAAACATAATTACCAGAGGAGCTACCAATATCAAGTGGCTTAACTTTGACAGCAGTTCAGTTGTTAGCAGCATTGTCGCTAACCTACGAAATTAGAATAATCACCCCACACAATAAAACACCTTAGTATACTAATTGCAATGACTTACTGTGATTTTGATTCTATTAAAATAACCGACAATTTCAACGATTAGATGTCAACAATTAACAATAATTGAGATATTTTTTACCACCAAAACCAGTACCCTGTTGAAATAATGAAATTTGAGCTAAAATAGCCATGCAATCGCGAATATCATCAGGTAATATACGCGTCCTTTAAATTTGGTTAGAGAGATACCTTAAAATGCCTTTTGTTTTGGCCCAACGTTGGATTAGTGATACCGAATCAGATCTCGGTCTCGGCACAGTTGTCGCACTAGAGGGACGCACTGTTACTGTTTTATTTTCTGCTACTGGCGAAAGCCGTCATTTTTCACGCAGTGAAGCGCCTTTAACACGGGTTATTTTCAATCAAGGCGACCAAGTTGACAGTCATGAAGGCTGGGCATTATTAATTACCGACGCTGAAGAAAACAATGGTTTAATTACTTATACCGGAGTTCGCCAAGACACTGGCGAAGAAGGCGTTAAGCTACGTGAAGTGATGCTTTGTCACAACATTCGTTTTAACAAACCACAGGACCGGATGTTCGCGGGTCAAATCGAGCGAATGAATCATTACACCCTGCGTTATGACTGTTTAATGCAGCGTCATAAAATGCAACAAAGTGATTTGCTAGGATTAGCAGGCACCCGTGCTAATTTAATTCCTCATCAGTTACATATCGCCAAAGAAGTGGGTTCACGTTATGCGCCACGGGTTTTACTCGCCGATGAAGTGGGCTTGGGTAAAACCATTGAAGCGGGGATGATTATTCTTCAGCAAGTGTTAACAGGCCGCGCCGAACGTGTGCTTATTTTATTACCTGAAACCTTGCAACATCAGTGGTTGGTTGAAATGCGTCGTCGCTTTAACCTCAAGTTTTCAATTTTTGATGAAGAGCGTTGTGTCGAAGCCTATGCTGATGCTGAAAACCCATTTGACACTGAGCAATTAATCATTGCCAGCTTGGGGTTAATGCGTAAGAAAACTCGCTACCAACAGGCCCTTGATGCCGAATGGGATTTAGTGGTGGTTGATGAAGCTCATCACCTTGAGTGGAACAGTGAAAAACCCTCACGTGAATACCGCATTGTTGAAGGACTAGCCAAAGCAACCCCTGGAATTTTGCTATTAACTGCAACGCCGGATCAATTAGGTCATGAGTCACATTTCGCCCGTTTACGTTTACTCGATCCCGATCGTTTTTACGATTATCAAGCGTTTTTAAACGAAGAACAAAATTACCAAAAAGTCGCGCAAGCTGCACAGGAATTGATTGACCAACCGGTACTATCACAAGACGCCAGTGCGACATTAACTGAAATTTTACAAGAAAAAGACATTAGTGGTTTGCTCAACGATATCGCTAGCGATCCTGAGTCGTCATCGCGTCAAACCCTATTGCAATGGCTATTAGACCGTCACGGCACTAGCCGAGTAATGATGCGTAATACCCGCCATGCTGTTAAAGGTTTCCCAAAACGTATTTTAAACAGCTACCCATTGCCGATGCCAACGCAATACGCCACGTCAATCAAAGTGGCTAAAATCATGGGTACTAATAAAGATCCGCAACAATCGGCGGTACAATCTTTATATCCTGAAGAAATTTTCCAAGAATTTGAAGGCAAAGATGCCTCGTGGTGGGCGTTTGATCCACGCATCGAATGGCTAATTGAACTGATTAAAACCAGCAAAGAAAAAATATTAGTGATTTGTGCCCACGCTAATACGGCACTGGTACTTGAACAAGCTTTACGGGTGAAAGAAGGGATCCGCAGCGCGGTGTTCCACGAAGGTCTGTCAATCATTGAACGCGATAAAGGCGCAGCATTCTTCGCCCAAAAAGAAGAAGGCGCACAAGTGTTAGTGTGTTCAGAAATTGGCTCTGAAGGGCGTAACTTCCAGTTTGCTCGTCATTTGGTGTTATTCGATTTACCGCTTAACCCTGATTTACTGGAACAACGGATTGGTCGCCTCGATCGCATCGGTCAGGAACACGATATTCAACTGCATGTTCCTTACATGAAAGACTCAAGCCAAGAAGTGTTGCTTAACTGGTATCACAAAGGGCTTAACGCCTTCGAACAAACTTGTCCTTCGGGCGGCATCGTATTTGAACAAGTAAAAGAGCAATTATTTTCGCTGCTTAATCAAAGTGATGACGCTCAACCTTTGGCTGAACTCGTGGCGCAGACCGATGAAGTTCATCAAGATCTCAAGCAAAAAATCGAACAAGGGCGCGATCGCTTACTCGAACTTAATTCGGGTGGCCAAGAATCAGGACAGGCTATTGCCGATCGGATCCGCGAAATAGATGATGGCACTGAGCTACCAACCTTTATGTTCAACATGCTCGATATTTGCGGTGTCGATCAAGAAGATCATAGTGAAAATGCGATCATTTTACGCCCAAGTGGCCATATGCTTCATCCAAATTTCCCGACCTTAACCGAAGAAGGTATCACCATTACCTTCGATCGTAATGCCGCGCTAGCCCGTGAAGATTTCCAATTTGTTAACTGGGAACATCCTATGGTGCAAGGCAGCATCGACATGATTTTAAGTGATAATACCGGTAACAACGCGGTATCAGTGTTAAAAAGTAAAGCATTGCCAGCGGGTACGATGCTGTTAGAGCTTATTTTTGTCGCCGACACCTCAGCGCCAAAAGCCTACCACATTGGCCGGTTTTTACCGGCAACACCATTTAGAATGTTAATGGATAAAAAAGGCACTAATTTAGGCGACAATATTTCCTTTGAAAAACTCAATGGTCAATTAAGTCCAATTGGTCGTCATATTGCGACAAAATTAGTCGGTGCATCACAAGCCTTTATTCATCAGCAAATTCAGCATGGCAATGTCATTGCAACAACTGAGCTTGAAATAATTAAAACTACGGCGCTCAATAAAATGAATGAACAATTGGGCGGTGAGTTAGAGCGTTTATCGGATCTCAAACAGATTAACCCAAATATTCGTGAAGAAGAATTAGATCATTTACGGGTGCAGCAATCACAGCTGGCCAAATTCATTGGTAACGCCCAAATACAACTCGATTCTTTGCGTTTTATTGTGGTATCTCCGGAATAAAATAGATTCTAAATCCGATAAAATGCACGTTAGTTAATCCTAACGTGCATTTTTTTTTGAAATTTTTTCTAACCTTATAAGGTCTCTATCAATGGAACTTAATATAAAAGGAAGAAAAAGATGAATTCAACAGTAAAAACAAAAATGAGCGGTGCAGCATTAGCCTTCGCAGCAGCGAGCCTAATGGGTTGCACTGCAACAGCAGAAAATAAAGAATCTGTAAAAACAGCCGTCAGCAGCACAGCTGTTGAACTGGTACATTGCTACGACGTTAATACTTGTAAAGGTCACAACGATTGTAAAACGGCTAATAACGCCTGTAAAGGCATGGCTGTATGTAAAGGACAAGGTTTTGTCGCCATGCCAACCAAAGCCTGTGATGATGTTGGTGGCACGATTCAAGATAAGTGGCTAGGAAAAATCACCAGCGTTGACTTAGTACAATGTTTCGGTGTTAATGTTTGCAAGGGTCACAATGACTGTAAAACCGCCGATAACGCTTGTAAAGGCATGGCAGTTTGTAAAGGCCAAGGTTTTGTTAAAACAACAGCAAATTCTTGTACTGATATCGGTGGCAACACTAATTCATAGTACGGTTACTTTATGTAAACGCCCCCAATAATCGCATTGTCAGCACCCTGGCAATGCGCTTTCCCCAATGGAAATAACGATGATCAATGAACACTTTTTAGGTTTTGGTTTAGGGTTACGCGTCCCTCATTTTGAAGAAGTTATTCGCAATGAACCCAAGGTTGACTGGTTTGAAATTTTGTCTGAAAATTTTATGGTCGATGGCGGTAAGCCACGTTACTACCTTGAGGCTGTCGCCGAACGTTATCCAGTGGTGATGCATGGCGTGTCGATGTCATTGGGCAGTACTACGCCCCTTGATCGCGACTATCTTAAGCAACTTAAGCAACTAATGACCGCTGTAAAACCCCGTTGGATTTCCGATCATTTGTGTTTTACCCAAGCTCATGGTGTTAACAGTCATGATCTGCTGCCCATGCCTTACACTGAACAAGCGATAGATCATGTCGCTAGTCGGATTAGAGAAGTGCAAGATACTATGGGCCAACAAATGCTACTGGAAAATGTCTCTAGTTATCTGTCTTATAAAGATTCAGAGATGAGTGAATGGGAATTTTACAATGAAATTTGCCAACGCGCAGATTGCTACATGCTGTTAGACATTAATAATATTTACGTCAGCGCCCGAAATCATCAATTTGATCCCCAGCATTATATTGATGCGGTTGATCCCAAACGAGTCCGCCAAATTCATCTCGCGGGTCACAGTGATTATGGCGATTATGTCATCGACACCCACGACCAAGCCGTTTGCGATCCTGTCTGGTCTCTCTATAAAAACGCAATTCAACGCTTTGGAGCCATTAGCACGATGATCGAACGTGACGATAACATTCCCTCTTTAACCGAATTAGTGGCTGAGCTGGAGATTGCTCGCCGGATTGCCACCGAGCAGCTACCTGCTATTAGCAGGCATCCAACAAGGAACCATCATGCCGGAGCTTGAGACGCTACAACATGAGTTTATTAAATTTTTGACTAACCAAAGTCAGAATTTTTCACAGTATATTAGCGAACAGCCGCCGGTTGATACCGACATTCGCCTTGGCATTTACCATAATGCCTATCGCATGAGGCTACGTGAAACTATCGATAGTGATCACCCAATATTAGGCAGCTATTTAGGCGATGAGCTCTACGATCAATTAGTCTTAGGTTATATCGAGCATTATCCATCGCAGGTTAAATCTCTGCGTCATTTTTGCGCCAATATTCCTACTTATTTACAACATCAAGCGCCTTTTTCACAACACCCGATCTTAGCGGAGCTGGCACAGTTTGAACGGGTGCTACTAAGTGCTTTTGATGCCGTAGACAGTAAGGTGGTCGCTATCACCGATTTGGCCGCGATCAATCCCGAGCAATGGCCAGATATCAAATTAACGTTTCACCCCAGTACCACGATTTTTACCGAGCATTACAATAGTGTTGAAACCTGGCAAGCGCTCAAATCAGAACAAAGCCCAAACCCTGCGGTAAAACACCCGTTAGCCTCCTACTGGCTAGTGTGGCGAAATCAGCAACGACTCACTGAGTTTTATCATCAAGATCCACGGGAGCAAGAACTGTGGCAACATTTTAATGCCGGAGGTGATTTTGCTCAAGGTTGCGAAGTGTTAAGTCAACATTTTGAGCCCGACCAAGTGCCCTTACAAGCCGTTACTCTTTTGAAAAATTGGTTAAGCCAAGGCATTATTAGTCATATAATCTCCAAAAATTGATAACTTTGTGATAGTTTCGTGACATTAAAACCTTATGATTTTTATCGTTTCAAGTAATTGTGCTTGAGGCCTTAAAAAGGATAAGTGTCATGAAAATTCACGCTAAATTAATAATCCTAGCCACGCTAATATCATTCAGCATTACAAGTCAAGCCAATGAAACAAAACATTATTACGCTCAAAAATATAAAGTCACCATTACTAATCTCACCAAGGGAATTAGTTTTACTCCCTTGCTAGTTGCGACACATAATAAACGCACCAAGTTGTTTACCTTAGGCGAAGCCGCCTCGAATGAAGTATCTCGAATTGCTGAAGGTGGTGATATATCAGGATTAAATGAGCAGTTATCACAATCTCGCCATGTTTATGCCACGGCGAACACTGCGGGATTACTTGCACCTGGGGAATCAGTAACCGTTGAAATAAACAGCAATAGACGCAAGCGAAAAATTAGTATCATTGCGATGTTATTACCCACCAATGACACCTTAGTTGCGCTGCAAAGTCAGTACTTACCCTATTATGGTCAAGTGACCTATTTAATGAATGCTTACGATGGTGGCAGTGAAACCAATGATGAGCTCTGTAACAACATTCCTGGGCCGCGCTGTGGCGGCACCCCATTCTCACCAGAGGATAACGGTGAGGGCTATGTTTACCCTAGCTCAGGCATTCATGGTCAAGGTGACTTATCCACCATAGCTTACCAATGGCAAGGTCCTGTCGCTAAAGTCGTGATTGAAAGAATGTACTGGTAAGCGTTAGGGAGTTAGTGCACGGCAAGCGTATTATAATCTAGATATCAACACAGATTACGCAAACACGCTGTGAATACATCACTGCTCCGCGAACTTCCTTGTGTCAATGATACAAGGGAGTTCGCTGCGGCTCTAAGCTCAATTTTTCATCTCTATAATGGCTCCTGCATTATCCTACTATAGCCATCCATGGCTCAACATGAAAAATAAGGTTTGCTTCACATGCACCGATATCTCTAGCATTACCGAGTGTTTTATTTAAAACACTCTTGCCGTGGGGGTTAGCGTTAAAAATCGTTAACTCCATTCCCTTTTCGATTTAAATTCGCACTCGTTCAAAAAAGAAGCTAGAATTAATGATTCAAACGTACGTTTTATTATGCTTTTAAGGACGAAGATGAACACTTTTGATACCGTGAATGACAGCCGCCGAAGTATCCGCAGTTTTGCTACTACCCCTGTTCCCGCCTCATTAATTGATGATATATTAAATGATGCGCTCAAGTCACCGTCCAGTTCAAATACTCAGCCCTTTAAAGTCATTGTTGCCACCGGCGAGGTGTGCCAAAACATTGGTCAACAACTAAGTCGCAAGTTTCAACAGTCGTTAATCATGAAAAAACAACCCGCTCCCCTAAAGCTTTATAGTGCCTATAAACACAATATGTTTATTAATAAAAAGTACCCAAGCATTTTAGGAAAATACCCTCAGCCATTCCAAGAACGTCGCATTAATACTGGGGTTGGTTTATACGAGCTATTAGGGATTGAACGTCATGATCATCAGGCGCGTGATGATTTTATGGCAAAAAACTTTAAATTTTTTGATGCCCCTGCAGCCATTTGGATTTTTGTTGATCCCGGCATGACCTTTACCGCCTTGGTTGACGCCGGCATTTTTATGCAAACATTAATGCTGTCGGCCACCTCAAAAGGTCTCGGCACCTGTGCTCAAGGTTCATTAGGGATATGGCGAGAGCCATTAGATCAATACTTTGATATTCCAGAAAAATACGAACTATTGTGTGGTCTATCACTGGGCTATCCCACCGACGACCCCGTCAATAGCTATATTCCACCGAAAATTGATTTAGAAGAGTTATTGATTAAAGCTAAAGGTTAATATGTGCGCTTCAGTAAATTGCTGAAGCGCACTCACTAATATTTATTTTGGTAAGTGGAAAGGTCGTGATAATTCGTTAACGGCTTTGATAAAGGCACCGGCATGTTCAGGATCGACATCTTGGTGGATACCATGACCAAGATTGAACACATGACCGGTATTGTCTTGACCAAACTCTTCGAGAATCGTTTGAACTTCTTGGCGAATACGTTCTGGTGAAGCGTATAACATCGATGGATCCATGTTGCCTTGCAGCGCGACTTTGTCACCAATGCGTGCTTTTGCTTCACTAATATCAATAGTCCAATCAAGTGCTACTGCATCACAACCGGTGGCGGCGATTTCTTCGATCCACTGCCCACCATTTTTAGTAAATAATGTCACAGGGACACGGCGACCTTCGTTTTCACGGGTCAAACCGTCAACAATTTTTGCCATGTAACGTAGTGAAAATTCACGATAATCGCGCGGTGATAAAATGCCACCCCAAGTATCAAAAATCATCACTGATTGTGCGCCTGCGGCGATTTGAGCATTTAAATACAAAATCACTGAATCCGCTAACTTATCAAGTAACAAGTGTAAGGTTTTTGGTTCAGCGAATGCCATTTTCTTAATTTTGGTGAATGCTTTAGATGTACCGCCTTCAATCATGTAAGTAGCTAGCGTCCACGGGCTACCAGAGAAACCGATTAGTGGGACATCACCGTTTAATTCACGACGAATAGTACGCACGGCGTTCATCACATAACCGAGTTCATCTTCAGGATCTGGAATCGCCAGCTTTTGAACATCTTTTAACGAAGTAATTGGACGTTCAAATTTCGGTCCTTCACCGGTTTCAAAGTATAAGCCTAAACCCATTGCATCGGGCACGGTTAAGATATCAGAGAATAAAATAGCGGCATCAAGATCGTAGCGACGTAAAGGCTGCATCGTCACTTCGCAGGCAAAATCAGCGTCGCGGCATAATGACATAAAATCGCCAGCATGGGCGCGTAACTCGCGATATTCAGGTAAATAACGTCCTGCTTGGCGCATCATCCATACTGGAGTTTGATCAACAGGCTGCTTCAATAAAGCGCGAAGATAACGGTCATTCTTTAACGGCACCATGTAACTATCCTAATCTATATAAATTGAAATATACCCGTGACAGCCTGACGCTGTTACGGGTATGAATTGGCGTTATTGTAACACTGCCATCGGTGAAAAAACTATTCCAGATCAAATTGAATCGTCAACCGGGATTGCACTTTTCAAAACATGCTCAATTAATAACCTTGAGATAGAATGATGACCCGGAATTTCTGGCAGCTTATCGATTGAAAACCAGTCTGCGCTGGTCAATTCACTTTTATCAATCTTAATCTCACCACTGGCATAATCCGCGATATAAGCCACCATCATATTATGGGGAAAAGGCCAAGGTTGAGAGCCAAAGTAACGAATATTGGTCACGCCGAGACCGACCTCTTCCATCACTTCCCGCGCCACGGTTTGTTCGAGTGTTTCTCCCACTTCGACAAAACCAGCGAGCACCGAGTGAATACCGGCTTTATTGCGTTTATTTTGTGCCAATAACACTTGATCGCCTTTAACCACCGCCATCATTACTGCGGGAGAAACTCGTGGATAGGCGCGATGACCACAACCGTGACACTGACAGGCCACTTCCCACTTTATCGGGATCATCGACTGACCACATTGGCCGCAAAAGCGATGGGTTCGGATAAAGTTTATCACCTGCCAAGCGCGGCCAGCCATTAAAAACAACTCTGGTGCTAATAATGCCATGGCTTCGCGTAAATCAAGCCAGTCACCTTGCTCAAGTTCAACCTCGCCCTGTTGTAGGTCAATCACGATACAAGCGCTCTGTTGATAATAATCTAAGTGATAACAACAGTTATCGGGATCAGAATTTAAATTTAACTGCTTAAACTGCCCGCTGGGCAAGGTTCCCTCACGATCAATGAACCACAGTTGATCCCCTTTAAAAATAAACCAAATGGCTTTTCGATCAGGGTGGAGCTTTGTTATTTTTTTCATTTTTTGCGCCAACATTTCGTCATATATTTATTATTACAGGATTTAAATCAAATTCGTACACGCTAATGGTTGATTTACTGTAATTGTTATCTTACATTGATACTATACTAGTTCAGACAAGGAGACCCTTCATGCTAAGCAAAATCAAACAGGCGAAACAGCAGTGGGGAGGTTCAAACAAACTAATAGATAGCTGGCTTGAAAAACGCCAGGAACTTATCGTCAACTATTGCCAGATTGCCGGGCTTCCCCCATTTCAACAAAAAGATAATGCCCTGCCAGCACCAAGCGCCATCAAAGAGTTTTGTAATCAACTCGTCGATTACGTGTCGACTGGTCATTTCGAAATTTACAAAGAAGTCGTTTCTCGTTGCGAAACTCATGGTCAGTCAAGCCTAGAGCAAGTGAATAAAATCATCCCGAAAATCACTGATACCACGGATTTAGCCTTAGAGTTTAACGATAAATATGCCGAAATAAATGATTCTGAGCTGGATCAGTTTGATCGCCATTTATCAACGCTGATCAACGGTCTTGAACAACGCTTCGCACTTGAAGATAAATTACTTGCGACGCTATTTGAAAAACATACTGCAGTAATCTAGCGTTATCTAAATAAAATGGCGATTACCTCGCCATTTTACTGCCGAGAATTGAGTTAATTTAAACTCGCCCTAATCGTTGCCAATACCGTTGGTCTCATCAACGACGTCACAGTGGTTACTAATGACTCTACCGAATAGAGTGCTTGATCATCAGAAAAATACCCTTGAGTCTTTAAACTTGAAATAAAGGTGGTCAGTACCTGCTTGTCAAAAAACTCCGCGGCATTAATACCGTGAATTTGTGATAAGCGCTTGGCTAATGCATGACTCTCTTGGGTTAAGGCACTGCGTTCAATGTTTGGTTTACGATTCATTATTTTTAGGACAATGGCGTAACGCTCTAAGGTCTCTTGAATATGTTGAGCCACAATCACTAATTGCTGCTTATTCTCAGACACCGCTTGATATTGCTCCCCGACTAACTCAATAATGTTCAACTCACGCATCGCATGTAGAATTTTATCAAGATAGCTGGTTAACTCTTCAGACTCAAAACCAATAAAAAACTCAGCTTGAATCAAAGGATACAGCTGCTTAATCACGGCATTAAGCTGCTCTCTCGTTTTAGGACCTTGATAAACAAACGTGGTGGCAATTAACGAAGGAATAGCAAACAAGTGTAAAATATTATTACGGTAGTAAGTCATGGTCACCGCATCATTAACATTCAAACTAATAACATCACCTAACTCATCACTGTTCACCGTAAATTTGTCCAACGACAACGCTTGTAACAATAATTCCTGACCGCTCACATCTGGTACGGTGACGTCGGGCATAAACGGCGCTTCACGTAACAGTTGCAAATGTAAGTCCAATTGCTTTTCGAGCGCATCTTTAGTAATCGCTCGGCGCTCAACCCCTAACAGCACTAACGCCGATAAGGTGATGGATGTGACAGCAGCACTGTTATTAATATTAACCATCACCTTATTGGCAATATGATTCACCGTTGGGGTTAACCAGCTTGGTTTTTGCACTTCAACATCGCTGATCGAATCACGCCAAGACCCGACTTGCTGATCGAGCAATTTGTTTAATTGAATCGGCTGGCCAAAATTAACGTAAGCTCGGCCAAAGTTTTTCAATTTTTTGATGATTTTAAACACCTGCAATATCGATTCTTTTTCTTTCGATTTGCCTTTAAGTTCACTGTGGTAGGTGCCAACTTCCATCACATGATCATAACCAAGATAAACAGGCACCAGAGTTATTGGCCGATCAATACCGCGCAACAAACCCTGAACCGTCATCGCTATCATGCCCGTTTTAGGGACAAGTAATCGACCCGTACGTGAGCGCCCGCCTTCAGTAAAATACTTAACCGAATAGCCATTACTAAATAGCTGATGTAAATATTCTCTAAACACCGCCGCATAAAGTTTGTTCCCCCGAAAACTACGACGCATAAAGAAAGCACCACCGCGGCGTAAAATAGGACCCGCCGGCCAAAAACTTAAATTAATACCCGCAGCAATATGGGGTGGCACCATACCTTGTCGATAAATAACATAACTTAAGAGTAGGTAATCCATGTGCGAGCGATGGCATGGTACAAACACAATTTCATCACCGTTTTGTGCTAATTGACGGACTCTTTCGGCGTTCGTGATGTTAACGCCTTGATATAGTTTGTTCCATAGCCACGTTAGAATCCGATCGAAAATACGCAACACGCGCTCAGAATAATTAGCGGCAATTTCATCAATAAACTGGTGGACCTGTTTTTCAACTTCTTCCCGCGATTGTTTTTTTTGCTCAGCGTATTCCTTCATCACCAACTGCAATGCTTGGGACTGCAAAATTTTACGATCTAACGATTTACGATAAAGTAATTTAGGACCAAGCATCGCTTGAGTTTGACGATGAAAGTGAAAACGGGCGAGTCGAGAAAGTTTATGAGCAATGCGCTCATCACTACCACGTTGTTCAAGGAGGATTTTCATCGAAATAGGACGACTAAAACGAACAAAATTATCGCGGCCAAGAAAAACTATCATCATTAATTTTCGTAACCAACTGGCATGGCTGTCTTCGAGCACGGCTGAAGCGATCGAATCTTCACTATGACCAGCTTTACGACCCCAAAATAATGAGACAGGTACCAGTTGGACATCTTGCTCGTCGCTATGACGTAACTGACTGACTAATTCACTAAAGCGAGTGACAAATTTATCACCGTCTTCTTGTTGTCCAAATAAAGGTTTACGCCCTTGCACACAAAAGTAACGTGGTAAATCAGTGCCATTAATGGTTATTTTTTCCGTGGGAGCCGGCAATAACAACGAATGACAAACTCGCTCTAACGCTAACAAATCACTGACAGACTCATTTTTTAGCACGTAGACAATCGGTTTGTTGGGATCGATATCGAGTTCATTACAAGGGTCTTTGGGCACCAATTTACTTTTAACAAATAATCGTAAAGGCCAACGTAAAATTTTTATCCAACGGGAAAGAGAACTTGCCATAATTAATAAAACCAATGTTCGAATTTAAAAAACCTTATTATATAACAAATTTCAATAACTCACTGTGATATTGCCTCAACTCAAACAATCACCATCGCTAACTTGGCAGACTAATCGCTTTTAAAACTAACAAAAATAGTGATGCTCCTTACGCAGTCGCAACAACTTAGTAACAATCGGACAACTTAAAACCGAAAACACTTTAACAATAAAAAGCAATAACTTATGTAGCTTAGCTTATTTTATCGCAACCCCGAATAAACTCTTGATATAGATCAAGGATTATCGTTTAATCTAGCTAAATCAACGTATAGCGAAAAGAAAGCCTATGCTATATTCCTTCATCGCTCTCATCGACAAAATAGTATCTTATGCCAAATAATAATGGAACATCAGAAGTCATTTTCTCCACCTCCGAACAACTCGTTTCAATCACCGACTTAAAAGGCATTATTACCTACATTAATGACAATTTTTCCAGAGTATCAGGCTATAGCCGCGAAGAATTAATTGGTAAACATCATAATATCGTCCGTCATGCCGATATGCCTGCCGCTGCATTCGCCGATCTGTGGAAAAAATTAAAAAACAACCAACCTTGGCGAGGCATGGTCAAAAATAGAACAAAAAGTGGCGATTATTATTGGGTAGATGCTTATGTGACCCCAGTAACCGAGCAAGGAAAAGTCATCGGTTATCAGTCGGTGCGAGTGTGCCCTAGTAGTATTCAAAAGCAACAAGCTCAAGTCATTTATCAAAAAATAAATAGCGGTCAAAAAATAAATGATTATCAGAACAACTCAACGTTAAAACACTGTTTATTTGGTAGTCTGTCCTTACTAACCAGCGCTGGATTATATTACGCCACTAACCATGTCGTGGCTTCATTGATGCCGCTCATTATGTGCGGTGCTATTGCGACTATTTATCGCGAAGAATTATTTAAATTCCCAAATTTTATTAAGCGATTGCAATCAAAAATAGATAGCCCTTCACGCTTTATTTTTTCCGGTAAGGGTTCCGTTGCTATTGCTGACTATGCATTACAAATGTCTCAGGCTCGACTGCGCACGGTGTTAGGTCGTAGCTCTGATTATGGCGACCTATTAGTGAAGGCATCTTTAGAGCTTGAAAACACTTCAGTGCAGACTTCGCAAGGCATTGATGTTCAAAACGAGCATTTAGAGCAACTTTCGACTGCAATTACCCAAATGAGTAGTTCAATTGCCGAAATAAGTCACAACACGACCGACTCCGTTAATTGTGTTGAAACCGTCAATACAGAATGTAATAAAGCGATTTCTTTAATTAACAAAACTCAAGAAGTCATGACATTACTGACCAACGAAGTAGAAACCGCCGCTAATGCCACTTCCTCTCTGATTACTGACGTTAACAATATCAATAACATTATGTCTGAAATTGGTGGGATAGCCGATCAAACTAACTTATTGGCCCTAAATGCTGCCATCGAAGCCGCCCGCGCTGGCGAACAGGGTCGTGGGTTTGCAGTGGTGGCAGATGAAGTACGAACATTAGCCAACCGCACCCAAAATGCAACAGCACAAATTCAAGAATCAGTCATCGCCCTGCAGCATACGTTAAGCTCATGGGGCGAGTTAATGCAAAAGAACAAACAACAAGCTCTGTCCTGCAATGAACAAAGCCGCTTAACCCATCAAGTAATGAATGAGATTACAAAAATGATGACCACCCTGATTGATACTTCTGGCCAAATAGCGGTTAGTACTGAAGAACAAAGCGTGGTCGCAGAGCAGATATCAAACAGTGTGGTCACCATTGGTCAAATCGCAAAAGAAAATGCACAGCTATCTCAGTTTTCCCATAGCAATAGCCAAACTGTTAAAAAGCAAGCACAACAGATACATGAGCTAAGCAATACGTTTCAATAATTAAGGGCTTGTTCCTTTAGGGGAAATGGATGCAACAGACATGATGAGTTTTCAAGATAATATTCAGCTTTCTGATTTTGTTTTTGAGCATACATCGGAATCAATTATGATCACCGATGCTAACAACAAAATTATTTTAATTAACAGCGCGATGGAAAAATTAACCGGTTATACCAGAGCAGAGCTGTATGGTAAAAATCCGAGTATTTTATCCTCTGGTAAACAAACAAAAGTGTTTTATCAGACGATGTGGAATACCCTGCTAGCCACAAACAAGTGGAAAGGTGAAATTTGGAATAAAACTAAATATGGAGATATTTATCCAGAAGAACTATCGCTCAATGTCGTACGCGATAGTCACCATAAAGTTAGCCACTTTGTGTCAATATTTAGAGATATATCACAATGGAAAAAGAACGAACAACAATTAGCGTTTTATGCCAGCCGTGAATCGTTAACCGGGTTATTCAATCGGCGCTACTTTATCGAACACGTTGAACAACAAGTGGCAGAAAACCGAGATCACCAACCGCTATCAATTATTGTGATCAATTTAGATTACTTTAAAGCGGTCAACGACATTTATGGTCATGAAATAGGTGATTCTCTATTATGCAAAGTAGCCAATAGGCTATCAAAGCTACTATCAAAGGATCACATACTGAGTCGACACGGTAATGATGAGTTTACTTTACTACTGAGTAACACCACTATTAAGCAAACAAAAATTATTGCTAAAAAAATTAAAGAGTCGTTTCAACCATTATTTACCTTAGAGGAATTAACCTTAAATGTTACTGCCTCTATCGGTGTGGCAACCTACCCTGATGCAGGTTTAAATGCCAAATTATTATTACGCCATGCTAATCATGCCATGCGAACGGCCAAAGCAATTTCTCATAACAGCATTGCTTTTTATGACAATAAGTTACAGCAAAAATATCAAGAAAAACTAACGCTAAAAGAGCAATTAAAGCAAGCCATCCGTAACAATGAATTAATCGTCTATTATCAACCAATTGTTGACATACAAGCGAATAAAATTGTCAAATTTGAATCTTTAGTACGTTGGCCAAATGGTCAGGGGGGATATACCTCTCCAGCGCTGTTTATTCCAATTGCCGAAGAGTTTGGGCTGATTCATCTTATTGGTCAATTCGTACTTGAACAGGCTTGCGCCGATTTAAAAATGCTACATCAGCAGGGCTATCACGACATTTGTTTTTCGATCAATCGCTCTATCAGTGAATTTTTTCATAACGAACAGGCGCAACAATCGATCAGCGAAACTATCAAAAAATTAGGAGTCCCTCTTCAGTCAATTATTATTGAAATTACTGAGTCAACGGCGATGTCTGAACAGCACCATGCAAAACATGCACTAGCTCAACTGAAAAAGGATGGTATAAAAATAGCGCTGGACGATTTTTGCACCGGTTTTTCATCACTCAATTATTTGATTGAGTATGAAATCGATATTATCAAAATAGATCGTTCATTTGTCCAAGCATTAGAGCATGACAAAAACAGCCAAATATTAACGGCAACCGTACTTAATCTAGCTCGCCAGCTCAACTTAGAAGTCATAGCAGAAGGGGTGGAAAATGAACAACAACTTGAATTTTTTAAACGTCATCACTGTCAGTTTGTGCAAGGCTTCTATTTTAGCCCAGCCATTGCTATTAACGATTGTTTAAACATGCTAAGAAAACAGCAAAAAGTCTCATAAGTACGTCAGTGGTGCCATTGTATAACTGGCTCATGGCATCACGACATTATTCGCTTTAAGCCTTACGGAAACACAGCCGCTAATTCAGTAACCGTGGAAATATATTTAATACTCGATATTTTTCCTTCGGCAACCCTATAAACCGTAATTTCACCGACTATCTTGAGAACTTATCTTTGGCGAATAACTAATCCCTAATCACCACACTTGCCTCTTTATCGCTATCAACAATAATAGTTTTTGTATCAGCTTTGATGGGATGTATTTTTTCGAATTGATCTTTAATCTTAAAAGTCGGTATCACACCGATGTTTAAGGCATTAGTAAATGTACTACTTATAATATTCATGAATTATTATTTTTAGAATGCCACCAAATTTAATCAAGATATTACCGCTTGGGATGTCTCTAATGTTATACGTATGGGCAAAATGTTTGCCTATGCATTTAAGTTCAATCAGCCAATAGGTGATTGGGACGTTTCATCCGTAACCAGTATGTCAGAGATGTTTCGGAAAACTATCGATTTAAATCAACGATGAAATAATTGGGATACTTCATCGGTTGGAGCAAGCAATCGCCGTTTGACGGTATGAAATTCAACGGCGGTAACAGCACCTACTCTCCACGAGCAGTAAAAGCTAGAGAGTTACTGACCAATACTTTTTATTGGCAGATCATCGATGATGGGTTGGCACAGTAACCCTAGTCGATCATTGTTACTTTAAGTTCATCCTCAAAATAACAACGATTATCGTGGAAGTATTAAAATGCGGGGACTTTCAAGATGGAGGTTTTAGCCACTGCTAATTTTTTGTCACTTAATTGAAAAACATTATCGAGTCGAGAAAGTATATTCCGGTCGTGGGTGACAATCAAAACAATAGATTCACGTAACTCTTGCTGTATATAGGTAAGCATCAATGCAATATCAACATAGGATAAATTAATAAAAGCTTCATCTAAAATAATCAATTTTCTTTCTTTATTAAGAGACATAAACAAAATTAATTTACGTTTCTGTCCTGTTGACATAGGAATACTAGTGATGTCTTTTTGAAAAATAAACTCATAATCAATCGTCATATTGGTGAATATAGACTTACAAATTTCAGCAATTTTGTGTGGATTACGATTACCTCTAAGATAAAAATTTGAATAAATAGAACCGCGAATAAAATCAGAGCTAGGATCGATAAATGCCACCATACTTGAGAAAACTCGTTTATCTAGGTTCTCGGCGTTATAAAAATTATTGAATATAATATCCCCCGTATAATCTTTATGATGTTGCACAATCGCAGCCATTAACGTCGACTTTCCGGAACCAACGTCACCACTAAAACCATATATATTCCCTTTTGTCAGACTGATGTTAATATCACTCACTAGCAGATTATGGTTTACCATAAGATTTATATTTTTTAAGGTGATTTTAGAAATATCATCAACTTTAAACCCCTTATTAAGCATTTTTTCATCTAACGCATCAAAGGTATCTTTTAACGCTAAATTTAGATGAAATGTTGAGACTAAAACAAAAAAAGACTTAGTCACCAAACTAACAATACTTGATGCTGCACGACCGTTAAGTATTAGCAGCGCGATTAAGACATTGAATATGCTTGAATCCTCTTTTGCCGAGAAGAAAATCACCATAAATAATACAAAACTGGAGAGAAATGTCGTTAAACGTACAAATTCATCCCAATTGAAGTTAAATACAGCGATATCATGATCGGTACTAAATGATTTTTTACATGACGTTTCAAAGTTATTTAATACAGATTCGGCATCAAAAAATTTCAAATGCATTCTATTTTTATAATAAGAAATTCGTTCTAATAGTAAATCTTGCTGGGCAGCCTCTAGTTCTATATATATTTTATAATTCCGATATCTCATATAAATAGAAAACAACATAATAGAGGTATAAAAACATAACAAGACCAGCACATTAGAACCAGCAAACAAAAAAAGTATAAAAATAATCAATGATAAATTGACTACGTCAATAATAATTCCAGAAATGTTTTCCCAAATGACCTTGCGATTTGATTCAATCATTCTGACTTTACTTAAGACCTCCCCTTGCTTAAAAAAAGCAATGATACTCAACATATACCTTTCAATTTTAAGTGCGTTACCATCTAAAATATCAATATGCTTGTTTTTAATAAATTTCTTTAATAAGTATTCGGAGCCCAATAAGACAAGAAAAGCAATGGTCACAAATAATAACGTTGAGGCCATATTATTAAATATTAATCGCGTATTGAATAGATTGGCATAAAATGCTGGTACTAAAATAAGAGGAGCTGTTAACAAAAGGGCAAAATTAATTTTAGGGTAAAGCGAGAATATAATTTCGATGAATTCCTTACTAGAAACACGTTTAGGATTTTCTTCTATATGTGCAATTTCACAACCGATCAGTTTTTTAGCTTCCATCTTACTGTTATCACTAGCCACATAAAAACTCCCTACATGCCGAACAAAAACGGCGTCATCCCCTAATACGACAAAGGCTTCAGGTAAATTATTTTCATCTGAAACCACAACCCGTTCAATATTAAAATTAAAAAGAGGATCCGTAAATAACGCCTCTAGATCAGTAATAAACGAATCTAGATTGCCACCATCCAATTTTTTAAAAGCATACCAATCAAACTTAGCATGAGAATTCCGTATCAATTTTTCTAAACTATCCTTCATAACATATCTCTAAGTTTTCTATATACATCATTAATACGATTCTGCCATTGCCAATAGACCGAATAACAATCATTTATAAAGTATAAATTCAAGCTATTCGAAATCTACTATCAATTACATTAAATTATTGATTAACGATAAGGCTATCGCATTATATTTTAAGCAGTATCCTTTAAGTATTGTTGTTCAAACTCGCTTGATGACATCGGTTTACTAAATAAATATCCTTGGAAATAGGTACACCCTATTCTCGATAACTTTGTCATATCTTCCTGCCGCTCAACGCCTTCAGCAAATACCGAAATACGCATATTCTGGGCCACGACCATGATGGTTTCAATGATTGAAATTCCTGCGTTATCACTAGCCAACAGTTGACGAATGACATTACGGTCAATTTTCAAAGCATCAATTGAAAACTCTTGCAAATTCATCAACGAAGAGTAACCAGTACCAAAGTCATCAATATAGACTTTTAGTCCCATATTAGATAGTTGACGTATCTTATCCTTACAGGCATCAGGATTATTCATAATAGTGGTATCAGTTATCTCTAATGCGATAAGCTTTGCAGGTATTGCCATATCGATCAATGAAAGCTCTAAATCTGTGATAAAGTTAGGGCAGAGTAATCTTTCTTCTGTCACGTTAATAGCCAATACCCACTGATCGTCCCACAAACCAGAAACTCGCCAAGCAGAAAGCTGTTTTAGCGCTGTATTCAGAACCCAGATATCAAGTTCAATCGATAGCCCTTCTTTTCGAGCAATCTTAAACAACTCAATATTAGGGATTTTCCCTCTAATAGACTGATTCCAGCTGACAAAAACCTCAACACCAACAATATCACCGATCCTATTATTTATCGATTGATAAGTCAGTGTCATTTCATTCGTTTCAATGGCTAATTTCAACATGTTCTCTATTGGCTCAGCCATTTCAAGTCGAATATCTCCCAGAACGCTAGCAACCCCAGTAAGCTCTTTCGTCGTTTGTTCTACGACCACAGAGGTCGCCGCAGCAGACTTTGCAACCGAGTTATCCATATTCTCAATTTTCACTGACATATGATGAATAGCATTTGATACTTTCACCAGTTCACCGGCCATTTTATCGGTATAACCTTGCAACAAACTCTGGAATTTTTCGTTGCTAATCAATTGGTCATCATGAATTACTTTTAACACGCCAGTCATTTCTGTGATCAAATTATTGTTCTGAAACAGCGTCTCATTTAGCTGATCAACAACAACAGATTTTGAGCTTTTGTCTAATAGCATATGCAGATCAGACCATACTTTTTCTTTGTCGCTTATCAATTCGAGAGTTTGTTGCACTGATGTCTCGACTGTTTGAGCATGCCTAGCAAAATTATCCAGCTCGGTATTTTTAGCGTTCACAGTGGATCGCCCACCAAAGCCCCTCCCTGAACTTTTCCCACCGGTAACACCACCGTAAGCCCCCTGATAATATGACGCTAGATAGTTAGAAGACAATAAGATTGCGATAGAAGCGCCAACACCTAAAATCGAGGTTAAGAATGCGAAGGACATTGAGTCCATTGCAGCACCAATGGCCGTTAATAAATCGCCCATTTTGGCAGAAAAATCTTGTGAGTTCCCCCCCATTCCTTCAGCGATACGAGCGATCATATTGGCCAAGCCGATAAATGTTCCAATCAAACCAAAAGACACTGCCAAGGTAGAGCATAACGTGACTTGACTTCGAAAATACTCTACATTAGCAAAAGATTTTTGTTTAAAAATCATAGACGCCAAGAACACTAATAGAGGATATACATAGACCCCCGCCACTAGCATTGATATTTCTGGAGCTAATTCAAATGTCTGCGTGATAAACTCTCTAGATATATCCAGAAAAAAAGCTAGCGCAGGCACACCAATATAAAGCAGTAAGCCGATAATATACATTAATTAATTTCCCATTTTATTTTTGATAACATTGAATTTGATTCCTTCAAATTTGTCGTGATTTTCACATCACCTGGTAGAGCAAGGTATTTCAAAAACCTAATTAAATTAACTACACTTTTTTGTTGCGCGTCATTACTTTCTACAGTGATAGTTAATGACACTGGTAGGCCGATATTGCTCTTTATCTCTTCTAGCAACTTTGGGTCCATTTCAAAGTTGACCAAATAAGTAAACTCTTGACTATCTATGTCATGGCTGATGATTTCTCGATATACAATACGACTTAATAAAGGTGCTTGAATATCTATATTCACCGTGTACAACTTAGCTAAATTAGCCACCGATGACGCTGTTTGTATCATAAAAAATATTGATACTAGAACCATGACTATAAGCGCTGAAGCCAAAGCGTCTACAAATGGTGCTAACGTTTCATCATCCATAATAACTCCTCTGTTTATGATTTAATTTCACTCAAGTTAATATCAATAAAACAACGATTGATAATGTCCGTCTGTTCGTAAGTTATAATCGGTTCAATCGCCACCGAGCTATCAAAATACTGGCCCATCATAATGTGATTAAATGTTGGGATTTCAGTCATACTCCGCTCCCCAGCATTAAAACCATAAAAACATCCAGGTTGATATGAGACAATACGAGCACTAAGATCTAAGTGTTCCATTTCCCGTACAACCCCTTCAAGAAAGCGATCGTTGACATAATAACCTTCCATGATATAGCGATACTTTACTTCACTAATTTTAACTAACCCCACCGGTGGTAATAAGGAATCTATAAAACTAAGTAGAGTCGCTATAACCACCAATACTATGACCGCTAACGCGGCTGAAATTGCTGACACAAATCCTATCATTTATCACCACACATCAAATTTAATATCACTTGGAAGGACGCTCAAAATAAATTCGAGCACATTTATTTGATCATTTACGACAAACACTTCTACATCTATTCCCAGATTAAGCGATAAGCTTAAAAACTGTTCATCAGGCTCAATGGTGACCCGATAATATCGACTTCCTGCTTTATTTTGTTCGTCGTAAACTATCGAGTCTGAGCTCAGTTCTATAATCTTGCCATCAAACACTTCACTAAAACCTGGCGTATTAATTCTTAATTTAACGACTCGCCCTATCTTTAGAAAGTTTCGATAACGCGAGTCAAACTTTGCAATGACTTCTTGAGACGCGCCTTGTTTTTTCAAAATGAATAATGGCGTTGCTTCTTGAACAAAAGTGCCACTAGCAATACCATCAGTAAACTCCAATATGTTGCCTTCAATAGGGGAACGGATGATTGTTTTAGATTGTTTTTCGAGTAGCAAGTTTCTTTGATGAGTTTTTTCAATAATCGTCATATCTAACACATCAATTTTTTCATCAAGTGACAGTAAACGTTCAGAACGACGCATTTGAAAAATCATTCGTTTATCGTTGAGTTTTTTCTTCCCCTCGAGTTCTTCAATACTAAAGGCAACTAGCTCATTATCAAGATCAGTAACCTCAGTCTCAAGATCATAGAAACGTAACGTTTCGCCATTCCCTCGTCGTAGTGCGGTACGTTTTTTTATTAAAATATTCCGCTTTCTAATTAATACTCTTTCTCTATTTTGACGTTCGACCCCCAGTTGCAATAAGAATTCTTTTTCATGTAAATAATCTTGGTAAAAACTAAGAATATACAACCCGCCAGCCCCCATTAATTGCCCTTGCCCAGAACAAACGTACTGAAAATCGCCTAATTTAGACTCATTAAAGTGTGTACCGGTTAAGTAACAACGTTCCTCTTTATAGCGCTCGAGTAATAACAAATCCATCGTCACTTCATCAGTGGTTTGCGCTAATTGATGTTCATCAATCAAATTCCTATAACGTAATAGCGGCTGGCCCACCTTGACCTCATCTCCTTGTGAAACCATTAGCTCGACAATATAGCTATTAGACGGTGCTTTAACCGATACATTACTTTCCTTAATACCGGTTAAACCGGAACCAGGCGCTATCACTTCTATTTCTTTAAAAAACAAAAAATAGGCAACCATCAAGATAACGGCAATAAAAGGGAGTTTTTTTAAATAAACTTTTATCATCGCAGCCACTATTAAAATATCGGTTCAGATTTCATGGTCATTATTTGATAAATCACATCGAATAAATTAAGTTCTAAGTTCATTAAACCTATTTGCGCTTTATTAAAAGCTGACATGCTCTCTGCAATGTCCAAGTAGGTAATTTTATCAATCAAAATCTCTCTTTTTTGATTCTCAATTAAGTCCCGGTTTAGAGATAATTGTTTAATCGTGGCATTCCGCTGCTGGAGTAACGTTTCATATTTTAAAATTAATGCTTCAATACGCGCTTTAAATTGTTCTGTATTTTTAAAATATCTGTCTTTTTCCGCTAGATAAACATGCATGTTGGAACTTTTATTCAGCGCAGCTTGTTCATTAAATATGTCATATTCAATTTTTATTGAGACAAATGATTTATCCGTATTCCCTCTAAGATCGTTGTCATTATCTTTGCCATATAATGTATTGTAATACTCATTTGACAAAGTAACGGTTAGGCGTTCCCGCTGTGATTGAGCGTTTAATTTACTGGCTTCTACGATTTTTAGTTCAGACATCATGCCCTTATTCAAATAAATAAGGTCATTAACATTAATATCTCCGATTGGCCGATCTAGAATAGCGAGCAACTCCCTGTAGTTAATGCCGATGTTGTTTTTATCAACGCCGTCGCTTATTTTGTAACCTATTTCCTCTTTCAGTTGTTTGAAGTATTTATCAATGTTAGATACAACACCAAATACGGCCTCATCAAAACGGACTTTATTTAACTCGACTTCCATCGCATTAGATTGACTCGATACCCCTTCTTTCGTCGCATTGAGTTGCTTATGATAATAACTTTCAAACTCAATTCTTAGTTTATCGGCTTGTATTTTATAGTGACGAGTACGTTCAATCTTCGTTAAAAATTTAAGCACCACATAATAGATGTCTAATTCTGCTTGCCTCAATTTTAAATGTCCTGAATCTAAAAATTCTTCAGCAGCATCAATTCGTTCACTAACACCCGAACCATAAATTTTAGCTTTCAAGGATAACTTGAGTTCCCCCAAGCTGTCGGGAGTTGGATCTGGCTTACCGTAAAGCATTTTGAATTCAGATCCGAGAGTAAGGGAGGGGTAAAAATATCTTCTTTCAACTTTAACTAAATCATCCGATGATAATATCTCTTGCCGTAGTGCTTTATATTCATTGGATTGGCTTAGTGCATCTTGAAATACCTCACTAAATGAAATTTCATAATTGATGTTTAGTGCACTATCGTTACTTTGCGCGAACGTCATTGATGTCATCATCAACGTGCCACACATAAGACTACTTTGGATTATTTTTTTCATCAGCTTCCTGCTTAATATTGAGTGATACGCTCAAGACAAGTAAATTTCATACTTTCTCGCTTGAGCATATTTGTCCACTCTTCCCTAGTTAAATTATATTATGATCTTCAGTCTCTTGATTTCCTGCTATGTCAGTAATACTAATGGTCACAGTATCACCGGATTGGTACCCTGGATTCTCGATTTCCCAATGGCCTGTATTATCCACCATATCACTCCCTAAGCTGTTGCCATCAGCATCAAACAATTCAACCATCGCTCCAGCATCTTCACTATTCACACTGCCGGTCGCTGATTGTTCGGGTTCAAGTGTACCCCATTGGATCGACGGTGCTTGAGTATCTAAAGTAACAGATCCGGTGTTATCACTGACGTTACCAGCAAGATCAACCGACTTCACATGGTAATCATTAACACCTTCTTGCAGCGCTTCTGTTAATGTGATGCTCCAGTCACCATATTGATCAGCAGTAACCTTGAATGTTTCACCCGCGATGGTATCAAATGACAAATTGATCGTAGAAAGTGGTTCTGAAGTCCCCTCAAACGTTGGTTTATCGTTACTCGTTATATTATCGGTATTGGATTCTCCAGTATCAGTATCAGCGGTTAAACTACTATCAATCGCATCATGACTTGTATCGATCTCAAGAGCCGGCATTGTTGAGACAACCGAGGTGTTACCAGCGGCATCTATTTGTCGAGCCTGAACCATTGTGTTGTCATATTGGCCTTCCAATAATACAAAGCTATCACCTGCCCCTTCCAACCAAGTTGTGCCGCCATCGATCGAATATTGCCAACTGCCGTTAACTCCAATCCCTTCAACATTAATTTGGCCAATGTTAGTTACATTATCAGAATCTGAACTTCCGGTATCCTCTGCTAATATCAATGTCAATGTCGTTGGTGCTATCGTATCAACAGTAACAGTAAACGACTTAATCGTCTCATTGCCTGCTAAATCAATCGACTTAACATGGTAATCATTAACACCTTCTTGCAGTGATTTTGTTAGTGTAAGACTCCAATCACCATAATGGTCAGCAACAACCTTAAACGTTTCGTCCGCGATAGTATCAAATGTCAATTCAATACTAGAAAATGATTCAGAGTTCCCCTTTAACGTCGGTTTATCGTTACTCGTTATATTATCGGTATTGGATTCTCCAGTATCAGTGTCAGCGGTTAAACTACTATCAATAGCATCA
>JABSRU010000106.1 GCA_013214965.1 Gammaproteobacteria bacterium | reverse complement strand
TTTTAACATAACCATCTCCATATATCTAAGATCCATGTAGGATAAGTGAGTCGTGTTGAGATGAGGGGGCCAGTATCTTTTCCAGTCGTGTTTTATCAGTCAACGTCGATTTTTTTGCATCTGCAAAGCGTGATGCAAAGGATATTGAGAATGCGTGGTGATAGGTTACATTCTGTTTGCCGGTGTGAAACCGATGACAGCACTGAGCGCTATTCACCACCAGATTATTTATAGAGAGTTATTATGCCTATTGTTTTCATAATATTTATCATCATCCCCATAATTGAAATTACCCTGTTGATTAATGTAGGCCAATTAATTGGTGCTTGGTATACCGTTGGTTTGGTCTTGTTGTCTGCCTTTGTCGGGGTAAATATGCTGCGCTATCAAGGCTTAGCGACCTTGAGTCGCGCTCAGCAAAAAATGGCGCGGGGCGAAATGCCACAGCAGGAGATGATCGAAGGTTTAGTCTTGGCCGTGGGGGGTGCACTGTTAATTACCCCTGGCTTTCTGACCGATTTTATTGGTTTTTGTTGTTTGATGCCGTTGACTCGTATGGGTTTTATCAACATAGCAAAAAGACGCTTTAGCAGTAAAGTTGCATCGGCTGGCTTATCCGGTGTGCACCACCATCAAGGCTATTCAGTTGATCCTAAAAATCAGGGTGACATCTTTGAGGGCGAATATACGCAGGAAATAGAGGGTAGCGTATTAATCGATGATAAAAAGCCTGGAGAAGCTGATAAACCCTGAGGCTGCACCAGCTGAATTCGCGCTACTTTAGGCTGGGTATTGAACCATTATGAAAAATAAATCACAGAAAACTATTGAAAAATATAGGCCAGTCCCCAACTAGTAAACAACTGTTAAATACCTTTAAAAAAGAAGGTATACGGCTTTAATACATCGCAAAATAATAATAAATTTTTTGTGATAAAACATTAGGAGAATCTATCAATGAATATTCGTCCACTTCACGATCGTGTAGTTATTCGCCGTAGTGAAGAAGAAAAAACCACAGCAAGCGGTATCGTACTTCCAGGCTCAGCAGCGGAAAAGCCTAATCAAGGTGTAATCCTTGCCGTAGGTCCGGGTCGCGTTTTAGACAATGGTGAAGTACAAGCGGTTAGTCTTAAAACCGGTGACACTGTGTTATTTGGTCAGTACTCTGGATCAAACGCGGTAAAAATTGATGGCGAAGAATTGCTAATCATGAATGAGAGCGAAATTTTCGGTGTATTAGAAAGTTAATCGCAGTTTCTCTATTCAGCTTTAAAATTTTTTATCGATTCAAAAATTTGAGTCGATTAATCCAAAATTTAAGGAATTAGAACAATGGCTAAAGAAGTAATATTTGGCAATGAAGCCCGCACCCGTATGATGACTGGCGTTAACGTCTTATCTAACGCAGTGAAAGCAACTTTAGGACCTAAAGGTCGTAACGTTATTCTAGACAAGTCTTTTGGTGCACCTACCGTGACTAAAGATGGCGTATCTGTCGCTAAAGAGATCGAACTTGAAGATAAGTTTGAAAACATGGGCGCACAGATGGTTAAAGAAGTAGCGTCACAAGCTAACGATGTAGCGGGCGACGGTACTACTACAGCCACTGTATTGGCGCAGGCGATCATCGCTGAAGGCCTTAAAGCAGTTGCCGCTGGCATGAATCCAATGGATCTTAAGCGCGGAATCGATAAAGCAGCAGCCGCTGTTGTTGTTGAAATCGCCGCTCAAGCAGTCCCTTGTACTGATGCTCAATCTATTGCACAAGTGGGTACAATCTCTGCCAATGCTGACGCTCAAGTGGGCGATATCATTGCTGAAGCGATGGCTAAAGTCGGTAAAGAAGGTGTTATCACTGTTGAAGAGGGAACAGGCCTTGAAAACGAGCTTACGGTTGTTGAAGGTATGCAGTTTGATCGCGGTTACCTATCTCCTTACTTCATCAACAACCAAGAGAGCATGTCTGTTGAGCTAGATGCTCCGTACGTTCTTCTTGTTGATAAGAAAATTTCAAACATCCGTGACTTGCTTCCGACACTAGAAGCGGTTGCTAAGGCATCACGTCCACTATTGATCATCGCTGAAGATATCGAAGGCGAAGCGCTGGCAACATTGGTTGTTAACAACATGCGTGGCATCGTTAAAGTCTCTGCGGTTAAAGCTCCTGGTTTCGGTGATCGTCGCAAGGCAATGCTTGAAGACATCGCTACCCTAACCGGTGGTATTGTGATCTCTGAAGAAATCGGTCTGTCTCTAGAAGAAGTGACTCTTGAGCAGCTAGGTTCAGCTAAGCGTATTTCTATCTCTAAAGAAAACACTACTATTGTTGATGGTGTTGGTGAAACTTCTGCAATTGAAGCACGTGTTAACCAAGTACGCGCGCAAATCGAAGAGACTTCTTCTGATTACGATCGTGAGAAGCTTCAAGAGCGTGTTGCTAAGCTTGCAGGCGGCGTTGCCGTTATCAAGGTTGGTGCTGCCACTGAAATCGAAATGAAAGAAAAGAAAGCCCGTGTTGAAGATGCATTACATGCAACTAAAGCAGCGGTTGAAGAAGGCGTTGTTGCCGGCGGTGGTGTTGCACTAGTACGCGCACTACAAAAAGTAACAGGTCTTAAAGGCGATAACGCCGATCAGAACGTCGGCATCGAGCTGGCTCTTAAGGCTTTCGAATCTCCACTACGTCAAATCGTTGAAAACTCAGGCGATGAAGGTTCAGTGGTTGTGGCCAAAGTACGTGAGGGCGAAGGCTCTTTCGGCTACAACGCTGCAACTGGCGAATACGGCGACATGATTGAGATGGGTATTCTTGATCCTGCTAAAGTAACGCGTGCTGCACTTCAAGCAGCCGCTTCTGTTGCCGGTCTTATGATCACAACTGAAGTGATGATTGCTGACAAGCCAGCAGCCGCTGGTGCTCCTGCAATGCCTGATATGGGCGGCATGGGTGGAATGGGCGGTATGGGCGGCATGATGTAAATCAGCCTTCTCGCTTAATAAAAAGCCGCGTTTATCGCGGCTTTTTTGTGTTTGCTCGGCGAAGCCAGCAAACCCGTCTGCTTGAAAGAAAGCAGAATCGCCCCGTCTGAGGGGAAGATAATCCGAATGGCAAGGGCGTTGCCGGTCAAAGGTGGGGTCTGAAGGAAGCCATAGGAAGTTAGAGGTACACAACTAACCGTAACCTGATTCGGCGGTATTGGTGAGTAAGCGTCCACAATAGCGCGAAGCTCTATACTCAGACAGACCAATACTGTGCTTGAGGGTGGAATCTCTAACAGGGAGTTGGTGTAGTAACCGAGGAAGTCTTGCATCAGATCCAGCGGAATACTGGAGGCATAGATTAGAGGGGCGACCCAAGATCAATGTTGGTGTGAGATGGCAGATGAACCCGTAGTAGTGAGTAAGGCTAGGCCTGTGAAAGCCAGTAATGGTGTGGAGGATAAAACCAAGCCGATCATCAGCAGTGTGTCTGATGGAGTTAACTTATGCCAAAAGCTCTGTTAG
>JABSRU010000105.1 GCA_013214965.1 Gammaproteobacteria bacterium | reverse complement strand
CTAACCATTAAAGATATAAACTATGCAAAAGAGCATTATTTTAGATCGTTTAGAATCAAGTATTTAGCTAGGCAGTTCCTGCCTGCCAAATTACGTGTGATTATATCACCCTAGACTTATATCAAGAAACAGAGTTGCATCCACTGTCACAAGGGCTACTATATACGGAATTCAAAAAAGGGGTTTTTTGGCCCTTTTTGGGCCAAAAATGCCCCCCCTTTTTGGGGGTGTATAAAGCGCCCCTTTTGGCGACCCGTTATATTGGGAATCCTTTAAGATTTCGGGTCTTCAAAAGACACCATTTTCGACCCCCTAAAAGGGGCCGAAATAGGACCTGAAATATTGAATTTTGAGTTTACGTGCTCAAAACAGGGGTTTCAGGGGGTAAAAAGAGGGTCTTTTTACCATCAGAGAGAATCTTGTCAAACTAATTAAAACTAGTTAGAAAAATTTTAGCAGAATGTTCATTGAAAACCGGCTGTAAAACACCCGTTTTTCGATATACCTGCTAGCACACCACTTTTTTTTGAGGGGTGCCCCAAAACGGCAAAAAATCCGGGAGAGCCCGTAGCTTGAAAAAACAGCGTTTTTAGGCTGTTTTTCAGTGTTTTTAGAGATGATTAAGGGTATTTTTATAGAAATTTTTAAAAATCTGATGAATATAGCAAAAACAGCATAAAACCCCTAGGCAAAGGCGCTGTAAGGGATTTTTAGCTGAAAACACGCTGTTTTTAGCTGTATATCGGTATAATTATCAAAGATACGTATAAATTTTAGAGAACGAAAAGGTAGCTTATACGACCCTGTTCGATGGAAAACAGGAAAATTGATAAAGTTATAAAATTAAATGAATTTTATGATAAAATCATAAAAATTCAATAAAGTAGACAAAAGAAGAAAATACCTCATATTTCGGTATTTTAGGCCAAAAAGGCCATTTGCCCCCCTCGTGGTCTGGAAAAGCTCCCGGTAAAAATGGCCTTAAAAGGCCTGTTTGTAGGCTAGAAAAAGGGGGTGTTTTTTGCTTGCCTTAAGGTTTAAGATGAGTGAATTATAGCAAATTTTTGATAAATCATAGTAAAAATCATGAAAATTCAGTGTAAATATAGGTTAAGAAAAGCCGTTTCCCCTGCCCTGCGCGACGGAAAATAAATATGTGTTAAAGTAGGGTATATTTCATTAAAAATGATCAAAGTTATAGAAATTCGTAAAGTTGCTATAATACAGCCTAGTAAAAAGGCCCTATTTCCGCCACACAGGCCCATGGAGCCCTTGCGAAAAAGGTCATTATAAATAAATAAAATAGGGTAATAATTGATAAAATACCCAATTATTAGCCTAAAAAACGTGTTTTATAGCCTAAAATTGACAAATATGCCATTTTATGACCGATTCATTTCGGGCAAAATGGGGGTCCTGGCCGGTTTCAATCCCAAGCTACGGGCGACTGTAAACCGCTATTTAAAGGGGACAATCCTGGATTTTGGGTCGGGCAAAAAACGTCGTTTTTGAGAAATTTTCAAAAAATATAGGTATTTTCATTAAAATTTTATAAAAATCAATAAAAGTAGTAAACTTTATGTTTTTTATGGTCAAAATAGGCTATTTTCCCGAAGATCCGGGCCCTTTTTGGGGGTCTAAAAGCACCCTTATTTTCATAAAATAGTGCAAAATTCATGAAAAATGAGTGTTTTTTGGGTATTTATCCTAAAATCATACCAAAAAGATACCTATAAAACATGGAATAAGTCGTTTTAGAGGGCCCGGGTGTTTTGGTCACATTTTGTCCAAAAAGGGGTCTAAAACAGGCCCCAAAAAGAGGGTAAAAAGGGGTGTTTTGTCGTATCACAGAGCCGACGGTGGCCCTAAGGCGTTTTAGTTAAGGTTTTACGAGCGGGATTCGTATAAATAGGGGTAAAATTTCGGCCCCAAAAACGGGTCCAAAATTTGGTCGCCAAAAACCGTGTTTTTTGAAAACCCAACAAATTAGACTTTATAAAAAGTATCAAAAATCATTAAATTTGATGAAATTTATAGAAAAGTTATAAAATCCCTGACCCTAGGCCTGTAATGGGATTTACAGTGTAAAAAACATGATTTTTAGCATAAATACATAGTTTTTCCACTTTTTATACCATGATTTATAAGGTTTATAGAAGGGGCTAAAATCGTCATAATCACGATATTATACGATATATAGCAAAAACAGGCAAAAGGCGAGACAACGGGATCCTCATGAGAAATAGGCCCGTTTAGGGGGGGTTTTTAGGGGGTTTTTAAGCATGACTTATAAAAGTGAAAAGTTATGAAAATCATGTAGGTCATTGAAAACCAATGAAATTTTAGTTTACTCAAAAGTAGGGTAAAAACACTAAATCCCGTGTAGGGCCCGTTGCCTCAAAGGGCACTTTAAGTGAAAATATGGTGATTTTTCTGTTTATAAATAATTATAAGACCTTATAAAACAGGTGAAAAATGGGCCATATTATGGTACTTTGACCCCTTTTTGGGGGTCAGTACCGATGACCTATAAATACGAAAATCCCATTAGGCGCCTGGGGTAGGATTTGACTTTTACTGCATATTTCACCATAAGTCTATAAATAGAGTAATTTTCGTTAGTATGCATGAAATTTACTATAATTTTATAGTTTTTATCGTGAAAAACGTCTAAAATCTCATTAGGCGCCTAGGGTAGGAATTCTCAGAATACCTCCCTATAAAGCGCTTAAAATAGGGTAAAAATAGGGTATTTTAGGCCTATTTTGGGCTTTTTAACGTATTATATACTTATCAAATAGCATAAAATACACTGTAAATCTCACGAGGCGCCCTTGGTAGGATTTCTTACGGTCTTAAATTATTGAGAATGTCATTTAATGCTATAAATTATCAAATTTCATTGAATTTTATAATGATTGAAAAACAAGGAAATAATAAAAAAGGGTCTTTTTTGACCCTAAAGGGGCCTAAATCTCGTGTAGGCCCCGTTGCCTCAAGAATAGTAATAAAGTGAGTACTCCCCTAAAAACAGGTGCTTTTATGGGGTTTTATAGCCCATAAAAAGGGGTATAAATTGGGCTATAAAAGCAATTTATGCTGATTATTACTAAAAAAGTAGCTTTATAACTCAAAATTTGCTTGAAAAACAGGCCTAAAACCCGTTTTAAATCCCACTGTGTTTACAGTAGGAAATGGTTAATTATAGAGTTTCTAAGTACCTTTAAAACTATAAAAATGTATAATTTATAAAAATCTGTGTTTTTTGATAGAAATTGATGAAATTTTCAATTTTCTTATAAATCCCGTCCAAAAAAGCAGCTGAAATCCCATACAGCGCCTGGGGTAGGAATTTCGTATAAGTACAGTCATTATACCGGTCAAAAAGACGTATAAATAGGCAATTTACTGATTTTTACCCTATTTATTGACTTAATTATAGGCCATTTAATGAAAAGTGCCTCTGGAGAGCACATTCTCTCTTAAAACCAGGATTTTCGGCCTTTTTGGCCCAAAATCTCGT
>JABSRU010000104.1 GCA_013214965.1 Gammaproteobacteria bacterium | reverse complement strand
TGTGTATTAGATGGTGTGAGATCAATTTCTAAATCTGGGGTTTCCAATAACCTCAAGTTAACTCACGGTAATACTCTTCTAAACGACACAAGTAATGAATTATTACACGACCTGTATAAAAACGTATAACAAGAAAATCAACAAGGACACGTAACAGTTGGCTGCGTTCCACTTCGTTTCACATTATAGCCAACAATTACTTAGCCTGTTATTTGGGCGTTAGTTGTCCGCACAAGATCGACTAATTTTATTTGTCGTTAAGTGCTCAACACAAGCTTTTGTGCTTGGTTCAATTCTTTGGTTTGGCAATGGAGGTGCCTCGTAAATCTACCTTCCTTTTTGCCCAACCCAGTTTTCGCCTTGCGTAGTTTGTTGGTATAAATGCCTTTAGTTTTTAAGGCTCAAAGTTCACGTTTAGGTGTTTATTGCGGAAGTATTTATTGGTTCTTCCTCCCATCCAGTAAACGTGGTAACTTATTGTAAAGCTGGTGTTTTTAACAACCAGCAACTAACAAGGCAATCAAACGGACACGTAACAGTTGGCTCGGTTCCGCTTCGCTACACATTTTAGCCAACAATTACTTAGCCGCTTATTGTGGCGTTAGTTGCTAAATCAGGATTCAGAGTCTTTTAAAAATAACAAGGATGTATCATGATAAAATATATAAGTATAATCTGTTTAAGTTTAAGTTTGATCTCATGTGGAAGCGGAAACAAAAAAACTGTGTCACAGTCCTCTTTAGCGAAAAATTATATATCCGAAGTATTGAATATAATGCGTGAGAATGTAGTTACAAGATACAATGTAGATTGGGGGAACCTTGAATCTGAAGTAAATACATTAGCTGCAAATGTAAGTAGCATAAAGGATACTTATCCTGTAATCACTAAAGCACTAGAATTACTAGGAACTAATCATTCATTTCTACGCTCTTCCTCCGGCGATTTTGTTGCTTATCATAGCATTCTAAATTGTGAACAATCATTTGAAATCAATGAACTAATTATTGAAAATATCGGTTATGTAAGAGTTGATGGATTTAGTTCAAGTAATGACGATTTGATTAAAAATTCTGCAATACAAATTCAAAATAGCATCGCTAAGCAAGATAATGAAAATTTACTTGGTTGGGTAGTTGACCTAAGAGACAACAATGGCGGAAATATGTGGTCAATGATCGCAGGGTTAGGACCATTGTTTGATGATAATGTTCTTGGACACTTTATTGACGCTGATGAGAATGTTGTCAGTTGGGGATATGACAATGGTTCTTCTTTAGAAAATTATCAAAAAAGAGTTACCGTTGACGAACCTTATCGTTTATTAAACTCACTACCTAAAATTGCCATTCTAAGTAGTAAGAGACTTGCAAGTTCAGGAGAGGCTATTTTAATTGCATTTAAAAAACAATTTAATGTTAGAGTTTTTGGAACCGATAGCTGCGGGTTATCTACGTCAAATAGTATGTTTAAATTAAGTGACGGTAGCGAACTCTATTTAACGACAGCTATTATGGCAGATAGAGAGCAAAACAAATATGGTGATAGTGTTCCTGTAGATCAAATTGAAGACCAAGCTGATGTATTAAATAAAGCAATAGAATGGTTAAAGGATTAGGGGGGTGTTTACCGCAACTAACAAGAAAATTCAAACGGACACTTACAGTTTGCTCGCGCTCCGCGCAGTATAGCAAACAGTACTTAGCCGCTTAATATGAGCGTTAGTTTTTCAAGGAGGAATGGTGTATTTAAAAGTATTAGGGTGGATGTGTATTCTAATCGAGGTAATAGTTCTTGCGCCAAGTATAGTGCCCGGTGCAATGTCAGCCCTAGCATCATTTATTACTCTGTTAATATTGGTTATATCTATAGTTACAATTAAAACTGGAAATATATTTTATTTTAAAGTTACAGCTGTAATTTCAGGTATTAGTATATTTATCGTTAATGATAGTCTTCGGCTTTATGGTTCATTGCCACAAGTACCGTGGGAGTATCAAGTAAGTTTCTACAGTCTTTTTATAATCATTTGTGGTCTAGCCGTTTATTATGCTAAAAGACGTGCTGGTGTAATGAAAAACTAACAAGTAAATAAACAGGGACACGTAACACTTGCTCGGTTCCACTTCGTTTCACATTTTAGCAAGCATTACTTAGCCCGTTATTTGGGCGTTAGCCCTTTAGTTAATATCATACCTATGGATGATTATAATGATAAAAAAACTCATACTCTTTTTTACTTTATTACTTTTGATTACATCTAGACTTACACTTTCGGCTGAAATAAATACAGGAGAACGAGTAAAGTTAAATTCAAAGATTTTACTCGAAGAGCGAGAAATTCAGATCTTGCTCCCAGAAAATTACCATAGCAATACAGGGGCAACGTACCCTGTTATTTATCATATCGACGGTGATTATAATTTTCACGGAGTATCGGGCATGTTGGATTTCATGGCGAATAAAGGTCAGTTAATTCCAGACGTTATTCTCGTTGCTATTGCAGACAAAGGAACGGATATATATCGTCAGTACATGACACCTGCCGGGTTAACTGCTCCTTTTAAGAAAGAAGATGATGGTAAAGCCGAGAAGTTTTTAACTTTTTTAACCGAAGAAGTTAAACCTTATATAAACAGTAATTATAGAACGGCGAATAACGCAATATTGGTTGGTCATTCAATGGGTGGGTTATTTGTATTTAATGCACTATTAGAGTCACCAGCGTCTTTCGAACATTTTGTGTCGATAAGTCCATCAGTTTGGTTAAATGATCACGCCATTATGGCAAAGGCAAAAAACTTTATTCAAAAAGGTAAGCATAAGCCTACGTCTTTATATCTATCATTAGGTGATGAAAATAGGCAAGGAGTGTATGGAGTTTTGCAATTATTGGATGAAGTACAACCTAAAAACATTCACTGGCAGTTTTCACATTATCCAAATGAAAACCATCACTCTGTAGGATTGGTTTCATTGCGACAAGATTTAAGAACAATATTTGAAGGCTGGGATATTCCAGATAAAGAATTAGAAAACATCATTTCGGCGGAGCAATTAATTAAACATTATCAAAGCCTTTCTTTGTCGTTGAATATCAATCAGCCAATTCCTACAACAAGTATAAAATCTGCAATCCGATTTTTTTATCGCCAGAAAAAAACAGGTGACATCCCAGTATTTATGGCTAAAGTAAAGAGTGAACTCCCCGCATCTGAGCAAGCTTTTACTATGATGCTGGCTAGTTATACAGGACATTTTGACTCGCCTGAATCAGCATTGAAAGTGTTGTTAGAATCTGAAGTTCGCTTTGAGCATTCTATAGATTATTTAAATAGTATTGCTTCAACATACGAACAGTTGAAAAAGACTCAGTTGGCATTTAACTATTATGAAAAAGCATTAAATTTGGCTAAGCAATACAAAAGTAATCAATGGCAGATAAACATCATAGAGGCTAAGTTGCTAAAAAATAAGGGCTAACAAGTCATTCAAACGGACAAATTACAGTTGGCTGTTTGTTCGTGCCTCACTTATTTTAGCCAACTGCAATTTGCAGCTTAAAATGGCGTTGGTGCGTCAAGCTAAGCTTGATCCATCTTGCAGGGTGAAAGTCCCTGTCAGGTAAGGTTTAACCAACCACCTGTATCGAGTGTTGCGCCATTGGCGGAGTGTGAGATTAGCGATTGCTTTTCAGCAGTGAGGACTGCATCATGCGAACAATATTGGCGAAGCGTACTCGGCTTTGGC
>JABSRU010000103.1 GCA_013214965.1 Gammaproteobacteria bacterium | reverse complement strand
AAAATCGCCAAAAGCATCCAGCCTTACCCAACCGCCCAAAATGACACCAATCCCAAAATGATCTCTTTTGAACATTGCAAAAAACAAACGCTCTACATGTATTGCGTAATGGGTTCGAAAGAGGGTTCCGAACCAAGTCCCAACCCCGCCAACACCTGCACCTCGTGTGCAGTGCGGTGGGATGCGGTAAAACCAAGCAGCGGCACGTCAGATAGGCACGGCTATCTAAGCAGGTGAACCCATTGCAATTCGATAAAGAGTGAGTTGAGGGAGAAGTTTCGACCGACAAGATTTCCCTACGACAACCAAAATCGCCAAAAGCATCCAGTTCTACACGGTCTAAGATTTGCCACAACCAACAACCACGACAACCGACAACCACGATGTCGAGAGTTTCACAATTTGAGAGAATCCCAAACACTGAGCGCTAGATGTTGAGCAACAACCACGACAACCAACCACACAGTATGCAACGCGATGGCACAATCACAGTCCATGCACTCGTCTAATCTGCAGTGGATCCAGGACCAGTTCCACCACCTTCGGGTGGTGCACGGCCATAGGTGAACTCACAGGTCCGGCCGGCAATGGAGGTGTATTCTAGAAGTTCTAGTAAACCTCCGCTGTAGACAAAATGAGTGTGTGGGCACAGCAGCAGACTTCAAGTCAGCCTCTAAGCCACCCCATGGTGAGCATCGACCACGTTGTCTAGAGGTGGATCGCGGTGAAAAGCGATGAAATATCCCGTCTGCTGTTGCGCAGTAAAGAACACTTCCACACAAATTGCGTAAGTTGATATACCCTTGTTGGTATGAATAGGTTATCCTATTCTCGGTAACATCCCCAAATCCACAAATTCTCGTGGTCGGCGCGGTCCAAAAGACCCAAAACACTCACCCACATTGTAGTCGCCGAAGAAGATGCTACACGCCCCTCATCCACCGTAGCTAGTATGCAAATGGCTGATAAATGACATGATGCTACCACCGCCCCACATCCACCGTAGCTATCAAACCAAGGACATGATCTCCCCACGCCAAAGTACCGTCTCTTGTAGACACATAGCGACTACGACTATTAGTATCCACACTTCGGGTCCGTTACGAGAGAAAACTAGCTAATTCACGGAGTGCATTCCTGCACTCGGGTGCGATCGACAAATTAGCTTGTGAGTATCCAGGACTCAGAGGTCGACGAGAGAAGACTAAGCTATATTAGTATCTCCACTCCGGTGCGCAGAGAAAGTTAGCCTGGTAGTCTCGAGGACTTGACTGCGGTGCGCGAGAAAATTAGCTGAAGCTGCCCTGGTACAAAGGAAGGAGAGTGATTCGAGGGAGATATGTCATTTGACTTTGTGTTTCGCCGGGCCAGGTTGGTTCACTCCGACCTTATTAAACTAAGTGCCTGTACATCATCGATGCGAATCAGCTTGCTGCTTGCCGATTCTTAGAGTCCCGAGTCAACCCAACCCAATGATGTTCAGTCGATAATTCTAGGCTATTCTGGAGAATTGTATAGTACTTGTACTACTACTCTAGGTCCGATATACTGGGCCCACCCGGAATTGATTAGTTAGACTGACATCTACGCAAGAGTGTCGTTGTGAAATTCCTACTTCTGCGATTGATTGCCATTTGAATGATCTCACACGTCTTCACTACTCGCGAGGCAAAGTAGCCATGGTGGTGAGCCACCACTCAGGGAACCCAGGAGGATATTCCTAAAAGTTCCGCAAAAACACCCTGAAATTAAAAAAAGGGGCATCCGATCACTCGGGTGTCCAGCTACTTGGTCTCAACCAAAACACACAGTCTTGACACACTAAACATGCGAGTAAATGTCATGCCCAGTAACCAGGTTACATATCGAGCTGGTTAATGGGTACGCACCCACCAAAGAAAATTTGCCGTTGATGAGCCACAACCGAATCTGAGTTCAATCCTATGCGTCGTGGCAGGCGCCGGGACATTGACTTATGATTTCTGATAACTTTGATTTGCCCCGATCCAACGTACGAGGTGACTGCTGACTCCAGTCATGCCAGATCTCAGATTTGACCCGTCGCCCTGTGTGCAGACCAGATCCCATACAATGTAACAGCTGGAGAGCTTTTAGGCAACCGGAACTCAGTACAGAGACTGACCTGTCCCGCGGGTTCAAGCCCCGTCGGCTGTTACATTTGAACTCTGAAGTTAGATCACTACAGGGAAAGACCCCCATAGCGACTCCACCACTGTTACTATCACACACTCTGAGTTACGAGAGAAAACTAGCTATTAGTACCCTAGCACGCAGGGGCGGTTTGCACGCCACAGCACCCAAGAGAAGAGGATGGGTGCAAGGGAAATTAGCTAGAGTCCGAAAAGGTGAGGGTTAACCTATTCGGCAGAGTATCCAGGGACTCCAGTTACGAGATACAGGACACGACAGCACAACAATCCTGATCCATGAGTTAACTGACGTGTGTGAGAAAACTAGATGTGGGTTCAATGCGACTCATCTGCCAGCAGTTTACACAAGCAAGTACTCCGGGCTTCGCTTGATGTTTATCACTGTTGTTTGCAACAGCTGGGGCGCTTTAGGCGCCCTGGACGAAGGACATTTATGCTAAAAAATTCCGTCCCGCGGGTTCAAGCCCCGTCGGCTGTTACAATGTGCAGGTGATGGTTGCAGGTGGAGTTGCTATGGCAAAGTACGATGGACTAAAAATCATTGGAATTAGAAATCAGAGACTTTGTTTCGGGAGTACCAAGATCCTCGTGATCGAGGTATTCCAGGAATATGCACACAGCTCGTGCTATTCCGGGTAGTTCTCATGGCGACTTTCGTCGGACACATGCCAGCGATGGTATTACAGCCGGCAAAGTTTGTCATGGTTCTGCTTGCTGAACACAAATTCGGGACGAGATACCTCAACTACGTTTCACAACCCGCCCGCTAGCATATCTTCGAACGGATAGGAATGCACCACACCGAAGATGAGTCAAGTCGAAATAGTTTGCCGAGAGTTTCCATGCCTCGCACTCTATGATGTAGGGCCAGCCCGAGTCGCGGACCATTCGGGTATGACAGCCTGAGACACTTGATCTCAAACTAGTAATTAAGATTGGCGGCACTGGGGAATGGAATGAGCGTATCTCCATCGTGACGAGATGGCAAGTAAGATTTGGTATTGACAGAAGATTTTATCCCGCACCATACCTTACCTCTGGATCTTTCGCTGGTTCTGGGCATCGTGCCCAGGGGATGTAGGTGGTGAGGTACACGATATACCTAATTCAGGCCGTTGTCGTATCTTAGGTGTACTGTGTACCTCATACGGTCCTAAAGAACGGACCCTCCTACCCCTTCAACGAACTTAGTTGAATATGATCTAGCCTTAGGCCTTGGCCTTTCAGGGGGCAATTCAATGCATGGAGTGCTGTGCATTGAATTGAGTTTCTCTTATGTTCTTTCCGGATATTCCCAGTACCCTCCGAAACGAGGAGATAGGAATGGAATTTGCATAGAGTTAAGCCGGCCGGCACATATGACGTAACGTCCGATGCCATGGTTAGCGCGTTCTAGCGAGCGGCGGGATAGTGTGACAACATTCAAAAATCGACCACAACCAGACAGCCCAACATGCATGCCAAGTGACCGACCGGATAGCCCAACATACACCAACATCGAGCAATCACGACATGATCTCCCCGCCCAATGTACAGTCTCTTGTAGACACAAAGCGACTACGACTATTTAGTATCCACACCTCGGGTCCGTTACGAGAGAAAGCTAGCTATTTCACGGAGTGCATACCTGCACTCGGGTGCGATCGACAAAATAGCTTGTTAGTATCCAGGACTCAGAGGTCGACTTGAGAAGACCTGCTATATTAGTATCTGCATTCCGGTGCGCGAGAAAGTTAGC
>JABSRU010000102.1 GCA_013214965.1 Gammaproteobacteria bacterium | reverse complement strand
AGTTGGCGACGGCTCTGGAAAAATTGGTTTTGGTTACGGTAAAGCACGTGAAGTGCCTGCTGCAATCCAAAAAGCAATGGAAAAAGCTCGTCGTAACATGGTAACTATTGACCTTCGTGGTACTACTTTACAGCACGCTGTAAAGGGTAAGCACTCAGGTTCACAGGTATACATGCAACCAGCATCAGATGGTACTGGTATCATCGCCGGTGGCGCTATGCGTGCAGTTTTAGAAGTAGCTGGCGTACAGAATGTATTATCTAAGTGTTACGGTTCTACTAATCCGATCAACATCGTTCGCGCAACGTTTAATGCTTTACAGGGGATGAATACTCCTCGCGGTATCGCAGCAAAACGTGGCCTTAGCGTTAAAGAGATCATGGAGTAAGATATGACTAAAACAGTTAAAGTAACTCAGGTAAAGAGCGGAATCGGTCGTTTACCTAAGCACAGAGCTTGTTTAGCAGGTCTTGGCTTACGTCGCATTAACCACACTGTAACACTTGAAGATACTCCTTCAGTGCGCGGTATGATTAATAAAGTTTACTACATGGTTAAGGTAGAGGATTAAGACATGCGTTTAAATACTCTTTCACCAGCTGCAGGTTCTAAGAAAGCAGCTAAGCGTGTAGGCCGTGGTATTGGTTCTGGTACAGGTAAAACCTGTGGCCGTGGACACAAAGGTCTTAAATCACGTTCTGGCGGTAGTGTTCGTCCAGGTTTTGAAGGCGGTCAAATGCCTTTAAAGCAACGTTTACCAAAATTTGGTTTTACTTCACGTAAATCAATGGTAACTGCTGAAGTTCGTCTTCACGAGATTGCTCAAGTGTCTGGTGACGTAGTTGAACTGGCTAGCTTAATGGAAGCTAATGTTATTACACGTAACATTAAGTTTGCTAAAGTAGTACTTTCGGGTACTATTGAGCGTCCAGTGACCATTAAAGGTCTACGTGTAACTAAAGGCGCTCGCGCAGCTATTGAAGCTGCCGGTGGCAAAATCGAGGAATAGTAGCTGATGGCTAAGCCAGGAAAAGATTTAAAAAGTGCACAAGGTGGTCTTTCTGAATTGAAAGCACGCTTGTGGTTCGTTCTAGGCGCGATTATCGTGTTCAGAGCAGGCTCATTTGTGCCAATTCCTGGTGTTGACGCCGCTGTACTAGCCCAGTTGTTTGAACAACAAAAGGGAACTATCCTGAGCATGTTTAACATGTTTTCAGGTGGTGCCCTTGAGCGTGCCTCTATCTTTGCTTTAGGTATCATGCCTTATATTTCTGCAAGTATTATTATGCAGTTAATGACCGTGATGCATCCAACAATGATGGAACTAAAGAAAGAGGGTGAGGCTGGTCGTCGTAAGATCAGTCAATATACTCGTTGGGCTACGCTAGTGTTGGCAACATTCCAGGCAATTGGTATTGCCACGGGGTTGCCAAACCTTATCAATGGACTTGTTTTAAATCCGGGACCTGGTTTTTACTTTGTCGCGGTGGTCAGTTTAGTTACTGGCACAATGTTCTTGATGTGGTTGGGTGAGCAAATCACAGAACGTGGTATCGGAAACGGTATTTCAATCTTGATTTTTACTGGCATTGTTGCCGGTCTGCCATCAGCACTAGGTCAAACAGTTGAGCAAGCGCGTCAAGGGGATATAAATATACTACTGGCGCTATTATTGGCCGGAATTATGTTTGCCGTCACATATATAGTAGTGTTTGTAGAGCGCGGACAGCGTCGCATTGTGGTAAACTATGCGAAACGTCAGCAAGGCCGCAAGGTTTTTGCCGCACAAAGCACACATTTACCATTGAAAGTGAATATGGCAGGTGTTATTCCACCAATATTTGCATCAAGCATCATCCTGTTCCCTGGTACGCTAGGGCAGTGGTTCGGTCAAACTGAGGGTTTAACTTGGTTAGCTGACATATCATTGGCAATTGCCCCTGGGCAGCCTTTGTATGTAATGCTTTATGCAGCTGCAATCATTTTCTTCTGTTTCTTTTATACAGCGTTGGTGTTTAACCCACGTGAAACAGCAGATAATTTGAAGAAAAGTGGTGCATTTGTTCCAGGAATTCGCCCTGGTGAGCAAACATCTAAATACATTGATAAAATTATGACGCGTTTAACCCTTGCGGGTGCGTTATATATTACCTTTATTTGTTTGGTTCCAGAATTCATGACCATGTCTATGAATGTACAATTTTACTTCGGTGGCACATCGCTACTGATTATGGTTGTCGTAATCATGGATTTCATGGCTCAAGTTCAGACCCATCTGATGTCTCATCAGTATGATTCGGTCATGAAAAAAGCAAATCTTAAAGGCTAAGGCCAATAAGATAGAAATATCGGAGTAATGATATGAAAGTTCGTGCATCGGTAAAGAAGATCTGCCGTAACTGTAAGATCATCAAACGCCACGGTGTAGTCCGCGTTCTATGTATAGAACCAAGACATAAACAACGCCAAGGCTAATAAATCGAATGAAATTGCATTAAGTTTGTTTCTTGAAATAAGCTTAGTGCAAATTTTGTTTGCAAACTGACAGAAGGTCGAGTATCCTAACGGGCTTTTCGACCTAGTCCATTAAACTTAGAGGAGTGCTACAGTGGCCCGTATCGCTGGCATTAACATTCCTGATCATAAACATACTGTGATCGCGCTGACGTCAATTTTTGGCATCGGCCTAACTCGTGCACAAGCTATTTGTGCTTCAACGGGTATCGCAGAAACTGTTAAGATCAAGGAATTAGACGAATCACAATTAGACATCCTACGTAATGCTGTAGGCGAATATGACGTTGAGGGTGACCTACGACGTGAAGTGTCTATGAATATTAAGCGACTTATGGATCTCGGTTGTTACCGTGGCCTACGTCACCGCAGAAGCTTACCACTACGTGGGCAGCGTACTAAAACTAACGCTCGCACTCGTAAGGGTCCGCGTAAACCAATTAAGAGATAGTAATTATGGCTAAAACTCCATCACGTTCTCGTAAACGGGTACGCAAGCAAGTTTCTGACGGTATGGCTCATATCCATGCTTCTTTTAACAATACAATCATTACGTTGACTGATCGCCAAGGTAACGCTCTTTCATGGGCAACATCTGGTGGTTCTGGCTTCCGTGGTTCTCGTAAATCAACTCCGTTCGCTGCACAGGTTGCTGCTGAACGTGCAGGTGAAGCTGCGAAAGAATACGGTTTAAAGAACATTGAAGTATTCGTAAAAGGTCCGGGACCAGGTCGTGAATCAGCAATCCGTGCATTAAATGCAGTGGGTTACAAGATCACTAACATCACTGATGTTACCCCTATTCCGCACAATGGTTGTCGCCCACCTAAGAAACGTCGCGTTTAAGACATTTTTAGGCCAGTTGGAGAAAGAACATGGCAAGATATTTGGGTCCAAAACTCAAACTAAGCCGTAGAGAAGGTACTGACCTTTTCTTGAAGAGTGGCGTTCGTGCAATCGAATCTAAGTGTAACATCGAGCAAGTGCCTGGTGTTCACGGAGCTCGTAGAACACGCCTTTCTGAATACGGTATTCAATTACGTGAGAAGCAAAAAGTACGTCGTATGTACGGTGTATTAGAAAAGCAATTCCGTAACTACTACAAAGACGCAGCTCGTCTTAAAGGTAACACGGGTGAAAACCTACTTGTTATCCTTGAAGGTCGTCTGGATAACGTTGTTTACCGCATGGGTTTCGGCTCTACGCGTGCTGAATCTCGTCAACTAGTTAGCCACAAAGCTATCTTAGTTAACGGTATCGTAGTAAATATTCCGTCGTATAACGTTAAGCCTAGCGACGTTATCAGCATTCGCGAAAAATCTAAGAAGCAAGCACGTATTGCTGCATCTTTAGAATTGGCCGCACAACGCGAGACTAGTGCTTGGGTTGAAGTTGATACCACTAAGTTTGAAGGTACTTATAAGCGCCTTCCAGAACGTAGTGATTTATCTGCGGAAATAAACGAACAGCTG
>JABSRU010000101.1 GCA_013214965.1 Gammaproteobacteria bacterium | reverse complement strand
GTCAAATCATCCGCAGGTACGTATACCGCTTGGATTGAAGTGATAGAACCCTTCTTAGTAGAAGTGATACGCTCTTGTAATACACCCATTTCTTCAGCAAGTGTTGGCTGGTAGCCTACTGCTGATGGCATACGACCAAGAAGTGCAGACACTTCAGTTCCCGCAAGTGTATAACGGTAGATGTTATCGATGAATAAAAGTACGTCTAGACCTTCATCACGGAATTTTTCAGCCATAGTAAGACCAGTTAACGCTACGCGTAAACGGTTACCTGGAGGCTCGTTCATCTGACCGTAAACTAACGATACTTTATCAAGTACGTTAGATTCGTTCATTTCATGGTAGAAATCGTTACCCTCACGAGTACGCTCACCAACACCAGCAAATACTGAGTAACCAGAGTGCTCGATCGCGATGTTACGGATCAATTCCATCATGTTTACAGTTTTACCAACACCAGCACCACCGAATAAACCTACTTTACCACCCTTAGCGAATGGACAAACTAGATCGATTACTTTGATACCCGTTTCTAACAAATCGTTAGAGTTAGCTTGCTCTTCGTAAGTAGGAGCTTCGCGGTGGATTTCCCAACGCTCTTCTTCACCGATAGGACCAGCCTCATCGATTGGCTCACCTAGTACGTTCATGATACGACCAAGTGTCTTAACACCTACTGGTACCATAATTGGACGACCAGTGTTTGATACTTCAAGTCCACGACGTAAACCGTCAGATGAACCCATGGCAATAGTACGAACTACGCCACCGCCCAGCTGCTGCTGAACTTCTAGCACTAACTTGAAATCACCGTTGGTGGTTTCTAGTGCATCATATACCTTTGGTACTGCGTCTTGTGGAAATTCAACATCCACAACAGCGCCGATTACCTGGATTACTTTTCCTAAACTCATGATCTATCCTCTAAGTTTATTAAATCTAAGCCTAAACAGCCGCTGCGCCAGCAACAATCTCACCCAATTCTTGAGTGATGCTTGCTTGACGAGCTTTGTTATAAACAAGTTGCAAATCGTCGATCATATCAGATGCGTTATCGGTAGCAGATTTCATCGCTACCATACGTGCTGCCATTTCACAGGCCACGTTTTCTACTACACCTTGATAAACCTGAGACTCTACGTAGCGCACAAGAAGTGTATCTAACAATTCTTTTGCATCTGGTTCGTAGAGGTAATCCCAATGACGAGATTGCTCTGACTCTGCCTCTTGCTTTGGCAAAGGTAATAATTGATCGATCGATGGTGTTTGAACCATGGTATTTACAAACTTGTTGTAAACCACATATAAACGGTCCAATTTACCTTCGTCGTACGCAGTAAGCATGACCTGAACACTACCGATTAACTCTTTTAATGACGGCTTATCACCCAAACCAGAGGTTTGTGCAACTACGCTACCATTGCCGAAGCTATTAAAGAATGTCACTGCTTTGGTACCAACTAATGCAAAATCAATTTCTGCACCTTTGGCTGACCAATTAGCCGCATCTTTCATCGTTTGCTTAAACAAGTTAATGTTCAGACCACCACATAGGCCACGGTCACTCGAAATGACAATGTAACCTACACGCTTGGCGTCTCGTTCTTCCATATAAGAATGACGATATTCCAAGCTACCTTCTGCAATATGACCGATCACTGAGCGCATGTTCGTCGCATATGGACGAGATGCAGCCATGCGTTCTTGGGCACGGCGCATCTTACTTGCAGCAACCATTTCCATCGCACTAGTGATCTTCTGAGTATTTTTAACACTCGCGATCTTGCTTTTTATCTCTTTTCCGCCAGCCATCTCTTTCTCCAGTTAGATAGGTGCTGTAATCAGCACCCGAAACCGACTCGGTTAAACTACGTGTGGGTAGATTACCAAGTTTGAGTTGCTACGAAGTTTTCAAGCAATGCTTTAAGCTCAGATTCGATATCAGCGTTATAAGCGCCTTTAACGTTAATCTTAGCCATTAGCTCGCTACCTTCGCTGTCAGCATATGCAAGTAGAGACGCTTCGAAATCAACAACTTTCTTGATTTCAACTTCTTGTAAGAAGCCTTTTTCAGCGGCAAAAATAACAATAGCTTGCTGAGCAACAGACATTGGAGCGTATTGCTTTTGCTTCATCAATTCAGTTACGCGCTGACCGTGCTCTAATTGAGCGCGAGTCGCATCATCTAGATCAGATGAGAACTGAGCAAATGCTGCTAGTTCACGGTACTGAGCAAGGGCTGTACGAATACCGCCAGATAGCTTCTTGATGATTTTAGTTTGTGCAGCACCACCAACACGAGATACCGAAATACCAGGGTTAACAGCAGGACGTAGGCCTGAGTTAAACAAGTCAGTTTCTAAGAAGATCTGACCATCGGTAATCGAAATTACGTTAGTAGGTACGAATGCAGAAACATCGCCCGCTTGAGTTTCAATGATTGGTAGAGCAGTTAAAGAACCGGTCTTACCTTTCACTTCACCTTTAGTGAACTTTTCAACGTAATCTGCGTTAACGCGCGATGCACGTTCTAATAGACGACTGTGAAGATAGAAAACGTCACCTGGGTATGCTTCACGACCTGGAGGACGACGAAGTAATAATGAAATTTGACGGTATGCAACTGCTTGCTTAGTCAAATCATCATATACGATCAGTGCGTCTTCACCGCGGTCACGGAAATACTCGCCCATTGCACAACCAGAGTATGGTGCAAGGAATTGTAGTGCAGCAGCTTCAGCAGCAGATGCAACAACAACGATAGTATTGCTTAGCGCGCCATGCTCTTCTAGTTTACGAACAACGTTCGAAACAGTAGAGTTTTTCTGACCGATTGCTACGTAAACACACTTAATGCCAGAATCTTTCTGAGCAATAATTGCGTCGATTGCGATAGCAGTCTTACCAGTTTGACGATCGCCGATGATTAGTTCACGCTGGCCACGGCCAACAGGGATCATCGTATCGATTGCTTTAATACCAGTTTGTACTGGTTGGTCAACTGATTGACGTTCGATTACACCAGGAGCAATAACTTCTACTGCTGAATAACCGTCATGCTCAAGAGCACCTTTACCATCAATAGGTTCACCAAGCGTGTTAAGAACACGACCTAGTAGACCACGGCCTACTGGTACTTCAAGGATACGACCAGTCGATTTTACTTTTACGCCTTCAGCTAAGTCTGCGTATGGTCCCATAACAACCGCACCTACAGAATCACGCTCAAGGTTAAGCGCGATCGCGTAGCGGTCACCTGGTAATTCAATCATCTCGCCTTGCATCACGTCCGCTAGGCCGTTGATGCGTAAGATACCGTCGCTTACAGAAACGATAGTACCTTCGTTACGAGCTTCACTAACAACTTCGAATTGTTCGATACGTTGTTTGATCAGATCACTGATCTCAGTGGAATTTAGTTGCATGCTCTAATCCCCAATTACGATTGCAGCTGGCTGCTAAGACGATCTAATTTTCCGCGTATTGATCCATCAATTAACAGATCTCCTACACGAATAATCACGCCAGCAACCAGAGATTTATCAATAGATACGTTTAGCTTCACTTTGCGAGCTAAACGCTTTTCCAATGATGCGGCTATATCAGCCATTTGTGCATCATTTAGTTCAGTGGCAGAAATAATTTCTGCGTCTACTTGCTTCATGAATTCATCACGATATTGTGCAAATAAAACAGCCACTTCAGGAAGTACTGATAAACGTTCATTTTGAGCCAAGACTTTAATCAAGTTTTGACCATTTTCGTCGAGTTGCTCGCCACCTAATGCAATAAACAAGTTTGCTTGTTCCGTTGCAGCAGTTGTCGTTTTGAGCATTTTAACAACGTTAGCATCAGATGCTACTAGACCAATAAAGGTGATCATTTCTAACCACTGGTCGACATTGTTTTTCTCAACGGCAAAATCGAAAGCTGCTTTAGCATAAGGACGAGCGATGGTAATTGTATCAGCCATTACTCAGTCTCCT
>JABSRU010000100.1 GCA_013214965.1 Gammaproteobacteria bacterium | reverse complement strand
AGGTTGGGATAATGATTATATGATGAAAGTTCTGGCTGTTGGGTTTAAGTCAGTATGATTTAGACCCGTTTGCCCTGGTTCTTGCTCAGTTATTCGCATTATTCTAATATCCTCATAGTTTGATACCAATAATACACTCAATCTAGCAACAACGTCCCTTGGCTTTCTGAGCTTTCGCCATCTAACACTTTAAACAATAATACATAAGGAATACGCCATTCACATTTATCTGTATTTACCGTCACTGTTTTGGGGTTTAAGCGCAGCACAGTGCCAAATACCTCTTGGCGTTTATCATCAATAAAGCCAACCGTTTCACCAATACTAAGTTGATTTTTAGTTAATCCGATATTACGATTTTCTTCGATGGCCACATCAACGTTATTCAAATTGATCATATAAAAAGGTAAATTCCAGCCTCGGCCACCGTCAACATCTAAGACACCAACGAGGGTTCGTTTAACTTGAACAATAGTCGCTTTAACTAAGCCATTTTTATCAGGACAAAAATATTCAACCTCATCCCCCACGATCAATTGACGCTTTATTTGCTGCAACTTAACGGGATCGTCTAGCATAATACCGATTGCAGATTTCAAACGGTATAAATCAAATGGCGAAGCACTATTGAGTGCCTCTGTTAATTCAGTAAAATTCATAATGTTTAACCTGACCCTACTTTACTACTTTAAGGGGTTATGGCTGGGAATTTTTCGAACAGACTATCGAGAAAATCTAACGAAAAGTAGTGATATTCCACGCTATAACCATGTTTTTTTAATTTTTGGAGCATCGGCACCGATTTTTCAATTAGAATGGTTTCGCTATATCGCTTAGATTGCCTTTTCACCTCGCCAATAACGATACGCTTATCCAAGTCATTAATGGCAATAATATCAATTTCGTTGGCATTTCCTCGTTCCCAATAACTGCCTATCTGATTAAACTGACCTGATTCTGCTAAAATTTCCTTACAAAGCAACTCAAGAGAACGGTCACTATAGACAGAGAAATCTCTTTCGATGATCGATCGTACATAGGCGAAATTTCCAATCTCAATAGCGCTACGGTTTTTGTAAATAAAGCGAAACCAAAAACTAAGAAAGGGATCAACAATTTGATATCGATATCCTCGCGACTTCTCCTTTGCTGTGATCGGCATTGATCGTGTTACAACCTCATAGGTTTGCTCTAAATTTTCAAGGGCAACACCAACACTTGTACCATCCAAATGCCATTCAATTTCGCCTCGCGAAGTTTTACCACTGGCGATTGCTGAAAGTATTGAAAAATACAAAGGATGCTCAGAACCAAAGTCTTCAAAGAGTCGATATCGCCCTTCTTCAGCAACTAAGGAATGTTCTGAAATTAAACGCTGCCAAGTCTTATCACCGGCATCAACCAACCACTCGGTGTATTTGGGAATACCACCGGAAAAGCAAAACCATAATAGGTAATCAGCCGGATTATAAAGATCATTATCGAGCATAATTTCTTTAATATAGGATGGTTTGAGGGGCTTTAAGTGAACCCGACGATCGGCTCGCCCGAATAAAGGCTCACCAGCATCCTGAAATAACTTAGTCATCATCGAATATATCGAGCCACAACACACTAAATGCATCATGGAACTGTCTTTATTTAAGTCCCATAGCTTTTGCAATTGTGAGAAAAATGACGGGTTTACTATATTAATATCTTGAAATTCGTCAATAACGACAGTAAGAGGATGAGTTTTAGTATAATCAAGTAGGATATCAAAGACATCATGAAGTGTGCTGGGGCTACCAAATACTTTTATATCCAGCTGTTCTTTGATTTGTAAAAAAAATTGCTCAGCAAGGTCGCTTTCTGTAGTTTTTGTGACAAAAAGATAAAGAAAGCCAGTTGTTTTAAATGACTGTAATAACAGTGCTGTTTTACCGACACGACGTCGCCCAACTAACATCGTTAAGCGCCCTTTTGTTTGACTGATTTTATCGCTTGTTGCTCTTAACAAACGCAGCTCTAAATCTCTATTATAAAAAATTTTCATGAGGCACCGAACGTAAGATATTTACTGTAAATATTTTACTGTAAATATTTTACAATAAATACCATGCGAATATTACGAATGAAAAATAAGCACCTTTGAACGCAGCAGTAAAATTCATTATGTTTAACCTGACCCTACTTTCACATTACGCAGAATATGTTCAGTTAATGGTTGAATTTTTTTCAAACACCGAATGGGTTTTTTATCAATTTTTTAATTGGTGATATTGCCCAGATATATGTGAATCAATGGTCGAAATTAGCGCATTTGATAGACCAAGGTTTAATGCTTCTTGTTTAAAGCTGCGAGTTTCATGATAGATTTCTTCGATTATATTTAGCAATGATGTGGCATTTGCATAACCAGCATGTCCTGCCATTAAATCTAGCGCCTTAGATGTTGGTAGACGACCATTTCCATTAAACGAAGTCATGTGTTCTTTGTAAGGTGAAGGACTATAAACAATGTCGTAAAATGGCGATAATCGCCAATTATCGTTATCGTCAGCGAGAAAGGCGAAGTTCTTACTGTGATCATCCTGATTAACCGTGATGTAATTAAATAATGCTCTTTTTACTAATTTTTGTGCCTCTTTAATTCCACAAAGCTGGCGCGTTGCTTTAATGAGATCAATATAATCTAAAGATGGCTCTCTAAAAGGCGCATCCAGTAAACCACATGCGGATATCATATGAAGACGCCCGTCATTTACCGTGCAATCAAAGCGCGTTTGCTGCAACCAAAATTGACCATTACTCGCGTCAACCAATTCAAAATCCGGTACTTCTATCCCCACATTTCTTGCCATTTTCATGTAGGCATATTCAACTAAGCTTTCTGAATGTTGCAAGTCAAACTTATCGGACGTTAATTTGATCAGCAGTTTGTCACCTTTTGCAGTTGGAAGTGTTGAAAATTGACCATCTCTGCATTTAGTTACATTAAGTTTTGGTCGTGCACCACCCGACCCACCTGCATTCATCAGGTTTGCAATAAGATGGGACTCTGTACCTTCAAACTCTTTAACTGCTTCTTTACCTAAGGTGATTAATTTTATATCACTTGAGTTTGAATCGGCTAATTCAATTTCTGGCTCATAAGAAAGCGCACCTAAGCATTGGTCTCCAACATAAGCGAGTCTTTCTAAAGCGGTAACAGTTTGAGGGTTAAGCCCATTGCGCCTAAACATTCGATCCATTAAGTATAATCCCCAGCCGTCAGGTAGACTGTCACCAAAAACTCCGTGAAGTCCATAATGTGGCTGTTTCGGCGCTTTCTGTAGACTAAGATCGGATCGAATATTAAAAGGAGCGATTGAAGACGAATGTTGGTTTAGGTACGACTCATCGTACTGAAAGTAAATACCTGTTTTATTTTCGGCAAGCTGACCTAGCTTTTCTTGATGACCATCCGAAAAAGTCCTTTTTATGATCAACGGAGTATTAAGCATGTTTCAACACCTCGTCAATACTCGTCGGCTCTTGATTCGATTGCTTTGTTAGATTATTTATGTCGTTAAGGCTGTCAACACTTTCAAGTAACATTAAAAACTGCCTTAAAGAGATATTTCCTGTATTTTCAAATTTCCGAATTGTGCTATAGGGCACGCCAGAGCATTGGGCTAATGCTTCGACACTGAGTTTTTGTTGTTTGCGGCGTTGTTTGATGAAATCTTTCAACTCAAGTTGAACATCAAATGCAGTATGAAGTGATAGCATATCAATCCAAATGGTTACTATAATGACAAATTATAACATTTAACCAATTAACTGTCACTATTGTGGTAGTTTTAAGGTTCAATATATCAAGTGACATAATTTATCTTTAAATTCTGAGGCAAATATCTGCGGATTTAGAGCGGTGTTTACAGCCCTTTTGTTTGACCGATTTTATCGCTTGTTGCTCTTAACAAGCGTGGCTCTAAATACCAACGCGAACATTACGAATAAAAAAGCTGCACCTTTGAACGCAGCAGTAAAATTCATTATGTTTAACCTGACCCTACTTTTACATTACGCAGAATATGTTCAGTTAATGGTTGAATTTTTTTCAAACACCGAATCGGTTTTTTATCAATTTTTTAATTGGTGATATTGCTCAGATATATGTGAATCAATGGTCGAAATTAGCGCATTTGATAGACCAAGGTTTAAGGCTTCTTGTTTAAAGCTGCGA
>JABSRU010000099.1 GCA_013214965.1 Gammaproteobacteria bacterium | reverse complement strand
TCACAACCGCATACATTCGAAGATATAGCCAAAGAAGTGCGTAGCTTTGCTAAGTTGACTGGTCATAAAGAGCAAGGTGAGCAAGTTGCGAAAAAGTTTGAACAAGAGCTAGCGCAGATAACCAAGACTTATCAAAACAAATCAGCAATTACAGGCTTTTACGAGCTTTGGTCGAGACCTTTAACAACTGTTGCTAAGGGCAGTTGGCCACAACAGTTCCTTAATGTTTGTAAAGTTAGCAACCCTTTTAAGCCAGTGCTCACCCCATACCCGCAAATTAGCATAGAGCAAGTACTACCCGCTTCAGTGCAACTTATTATTCAACCACTGTCAGTAAATCAAAAAGAGCGTGAAGGCTTTAATTGGCAGGATTGGCCCATAATACCAGCCGTTGCCAATAAACAAATAATTCAACCTGACGCCGATGCCATGCACCGCATGTCAATTCGCAGCTTAACTGCATTAAAAGATTTGTGTGCAGCAATCGATAACACAAGAACGATTTTACAACAAAAACATAACTAGCCTTTACGCTAGTCAATAATAAATATATTAGGTGCCCGATAGCTTTACTGATGATTAGTCAATAATAGTCTGTAATGCTGAAGGTGAAACGGGAAATTGGTTAACCCAATACTGCCCCCGCAACGGTATAAGTTACAATTTTTTTGTAGCTCAAGTCCGGAGACCGGCCTAAATTAATCATTGTAAGCACGGTGGGTGCTTATAACTGAGGACAACATGAAAAAAACATTAATAGCACTAAGTATTAGCAGCCTACTTTACTCATCACTTTCTTTTGCTGAGCAAAGTAACACTGCCTTGATTAATAAAACACTTAAAGCGGATGAAACTATTGTCGTTACCGCAAACCGTAGTATTCAAGATAAATTTGATACTTTAGCTGCTGTCGACATTTTCACCCGTGAAAAAATAGAACAAATTCAGCCATTATCTATTAGCGACTTGCTAGGGCGTGTTGCCGGTATAACTATCAGCACACAAGGTACTTCAGCACATAAATCGTCAGCCTTTGTTCGTGGTACCAACTCAGATCATATTCTCGTTTTAGTGAATGGTGTTCGCGTTGGCTCGGCTACCCTTGGCGCCAAAAGCATTGCCGACATTCCTGTGCAATTAGTTGAGCGTGTTGAAGTAATCAGAGGACCTAGAGCTGCCTTATGGGGCTCAGATGCAGTTGGTGGAGTTATTCAAATTTTCACCCGAGATTTAAGTCCAGGTGAAGGCCAAGTAGGGGTAAAAGTTGGTAGTGATAGCTTATATCAAGGTTATGGCGCACTAGGTTTTGGTAATGAAAATCATAGCTACACATTAAGCGCTACCGCTGAAAAATCAAACGGTTTTGATGTTACTGCTCCTAGTGGCAGCATCCCGCCTGCTGTTGATAAAAATGATGATGATGATGGTTATGACCGTCAATCAGTAAGTATTTCAGGTACCAGTCAATTTACCAAACAATATGCCCTTGAGTTAAACACACAATACGACCAAGGCACTACCGAGATTGATGCAAATACCACGGACCCCGTTTATGGCAGTGGTGATGAAAGCAGTTACGAGAATTATCATTTATTACTAAGAAATCACCTGCAACTTGAACAAGTGTATTTACAATTGGGTCTAAGTACTTCTCAAGACAGTAATGAAGATAACTATAGTGATTATAATGATGAAAATGGTGGTAATAATAAAAATAATATATTTACCACAACCCGTGACCAAATAACGGCTTTAGCGCAACTTCCTTTTGCTCAATCTTCAGAAGTCACCACAGGTGCTGAGTGGTACACGGAAAGCATTGATACTAATAACGAATATGATAAAACAACACGCGATGCTAGTGCCTTATTTATTACTGGTCGTCATAACATTGAGCAGATTAAACTTGAAGCCTCAGTACGCTACGATAAAGTGGGTGACATTAATGGCGAAACAACTTATCAATTAGCGGCAGGTTACCAAGTGAGTGACCAGTTACTTTTCTCGTTAAGCCATGGTACTGCCTTTAAAGCGCCTAGCTTTAATGATTTGTATTACCCTGGTTCAGGTAACCCTGACTTAGTTTCAGAAACCTCTGATAGCACTGAGCTTTTAACGCGTTATCAAAATGATATTTTTTCTGCTGAAGTTTCAGTTTATCAAACCAATATTGATAACTTAATCGAATGGGCACCTATTGATAGCTCAGGGTTTATTTGGAAACCAAGTAATATTGCCCAAGCTGAAATATTCGGTGCTGAAGCAACCATCACAGCCGATATAGCTGATACGAGTAACAGGTTAACATTGAGCCATGTTGACGCTGAAGATAAAACTACTGGCAAGCAATTAGCTAGACGTCCGTATTTCTCGGCTAATTATAACTTCTTCTATTCGCTTGAACAGTTAGAATTCACTTTTGATGTTAACTATCAAGGTAGTAGCTACGATAAGTCTTATTCACAAGATAAAACGCTTAAGGCTTATACTTTGCTTGATGTAGGGGTGAACTACCGTCTAAATGATCAATTGAGTTTATTCGCTAAAGTAACTAACCTTACCGAAAAAGATTATCAAACGGCAAGTAACTACCCAGGTGCAGAGCGTGGTTATAGCCTGACGCTAGATTATAAATTTTAACGCTATACTGAGTAAGCTTAGTAACTAGAGCTCAATAAAAAAGCCTGCAATTGCAGGCTTTTTTATAACGAAAATAAATTAATTAAAGTTTAAGAGCAAGTTCTGCTGCCGTCATATCTTTCACAAAATCATTAGTCATATCCAAAGCTCTATCACCTTGGTAATATTTAATATAATCCGAGTAATGATTCGTCATCTTACTTTTAATTAACTGCACATCTATGGTCTTTGGTTCGGAATCAACCTTAATAATATCTTCATAACCCTTTAAATCAGCACTTATCGCTAACAACCCTTTTTCAGGGCCATAAAAGGTCCACTTTGCCGGCATGGTTAAATCAGTAAAAGTATAGTGAATAATTGCCATAGGATAACCTACAATAGCGCTATAATCGTAGCTATAATCAGGCTTAATCTCTGCAAAATCGGGGTAGTCAAAAGCAGGTTGATGCTGACCAGCCAGTAATATCAAAGAGTCACTAGCACTGGTTAAAGTTATTTGGTGGATGTTCTTACTAATTGCACTTTTATATAAACCGTCATTAAGTTTAAAAGTGACACTGGCTTGAGATTGATAATAAGTTTCACTGACATGTATATGGGTGTCAAAAATAAGTAAACTGGTTTCACCTTCTGGGACTTGGGTAGAAAAATGCTTAACATTTCTAATTAGCTGATTACTGCTAGTTTCTTGATATGGTGGACTTAATTGAAAAGCATCTGCAGCTTCGACTCCTGATACTAACCATACATCATCGCTGACATTGAAGTCCTCAGAAAAGCCCGCAGCTCCAATCTCTTTACCATTACTATCTGTACCTAATATTGAAAATGAACTTAATGGCCAAGCACCATCTAACGTGCCACATACCTTCACTCCCTCAAATAAAGTCATGCCTTTATCTATCACGCTGGAACTAGCAAACTCTAAAGAACTAGTTACCGAGGTTTGTGTTTCAAATGAGCGATGCGATAGTTCAAGGTTTTTAATGATACATTGACAAGTAGTATCATTATCGACTCTCTCATCATACTGCGCTTGGTAATGCGCTGCTGTCTCGCTACTTGCTTGATAAAAGCTAACCACATTCAAGCCTTCTATTTCTGTGCCCTGCTGGTTTTTAGCAACCAAAGTGTAGTTAATAAACTCATTTTCTGTAACAAAGCTAATAACACCACTTGCATCAGCTGGATAAACCTCAAGTGTTTGCCAAGCTTCATCTTGCAGTAAAAGTTCTACGTCAGTGAAGGCACTACTAACGCCGCAATCATTAGTTAACTGTGATGTTAAAGAGAAGTTGTATTCAACTGGCTCTGGTGGCTTTGGCGGAGTACTAGATGAACTACCACCACAACCTTGCAGAAATAAGGTGAGCAATAAAGGAGATATAAGGTATTTATTCAAGAGGTGTTCCTAAAATGTCATTTAAAAGTTTATGGGAAAATCAGGTGATATAGATGTTATTGCTCAGACGAGCTCACCTTAAGGTGACAAAAACATCTACAAAACAACGTTGAAGGAATTATACCCAGTTTTAACGGTAACTTGCTAACTTTTGTTATGACTATTTTCTCTACAGAAAAAGCTAAAATAGCCAAAGTAATATAATCACAATAGTTAGTTCGGTCAGTCACTTAGCATATAACTAGCAATCCTTGTTTTATTGAATTTCATTGTCTACGCTAATTTATAGCGTTACTTTTTTAGCTTTATTTTTAAGGTAAAGTTTCCATGTACTGATTGTAAATCACACGCCATCATCTATAGGAACAATAATGCTTATTG
>JABSRU010000098.1 GCA_013214965.1 Gammaproteobacteria bacterium | reverse complement strand
GCAGGGAAAATCGGAGTGTAGATCGAGGTAGTTCCAGAGTAAATTGAACCACTATGGATCCCATAGGCTGTATTATTAAAAGACCAGCCTCCACCACTATCACCAGGGATACCACTGTGATTACTCGCACTGACTAAGCTGCCAACAATCGTTCCGTTCAGATTCACTGAAATACCAACTGATTGTATGGTGTGATTACACGTCCTAATATTTGACGAACGACCATAACGACAGACAGGCATGCCGGTAGAAAACCAAAACTGATGCATGCCATTATGAACTTCGCGAATAGAAGATTGAGTTGCATAGAATTCAGCTGGCTCATAATGAGACGTTGTATGATATTCAACATCTCCTTTTGGACCCAAATGTTGTCTACGCCACTGCATCGAGTACGGAGAAATACCTGGTTGTTCAAATTGATTGAGCCCATTACAATGTGCTGCGGTCACAATACCATCACCATTAGTTCCATGTACCGCCCAGCCACTGGTACATTCTCGAAAACCATCATCGCGCAACCAATTGCCGCCACGACTATGCTCAAAACTAATGATCGGCTTCTCTCCATAATTAATGCTGAACGCAATATCTTTTTCATTGAAAATATTTGCCCCCTTAATCATTGCCGTATCATCATCTTCGCCTACTTTTACCGAGCTGTGCGTTAACATGTTGCTAGCATCAATAAGCTCGCCTTTTGTAAGAACATTATCGTTTGAGCTTATTTGAACGCTAGTTTCAAGAAGTTGGTTTTTCTGATTAAACATGGTGATGGCATGCTTATAACCTAGCGCCACTATGGCTTTTGACAATGTTTTAACGCGATCTAATTGCACATGGAGCGGCAATGTGTCCCCGCCATGAACTTTAAGTCCCTTGTACAACTTTGAGCGCGTCATTTCTGATACGGATGTAGGAACTTTACCGACAAAACGAACGTGTACAACGCGTTTTGGTACAGGTTCAAACCAGAAACCTGAAATTTTATCCGGAAATTTATTATTAAGCTTCTCAGCCAATTTGAGCATCTGATGTTGAAAATTGACCGCCATTTCAACCTCGTCATAATTCAAATTTGACTGCTTTGCTATCAGTGATATGTCCTCGATTTTTGCTTCTTCGGGGGTTTGACGCTGTACGTAGGAATGTAATTCTTCTCCTACCACACCATTAGACATACACAACGTTGCGATTAGCGTCAAACCGACTAAAAGCTTTTCATTACCAACTATTTTCGTTACTAACATAGTATTCTCCTTAACTAATGTTGAGTTCAAGTAACATCCTTGAAAATCAGTTTTCTGGTTGTTACGAGATTTTTCGCTTATTAATGTCCGCGGAGTTATAGTAATGAAAAATGTGTGCCACTATTTAATGTATATTGAATCAGTGGGTTAGCGTGTGATTGGGGGCGAAAAAAGTTGTTAACATGCCAGTTACATGTTAGTCGTCTGTAATAGCAGCAATATGAACAATACCATTGCATATATAAATAAGACTTAATTTGAAGCTAAAATTACTCAGTGTGATTAGCTAAAAAATCTAGAAACTAAGCACCCATCTTAGATATAAATATACATTTAAACAGTGAGCTGATTTTTAATTTTTTACATCAAATTATTGTGAATTTTTAGTTATTTAAAATTGATATAGTCATTTTGTCAGGAGCCATACGTTGATATATTATTTTGTACTACTTGCAGAAAGTCGAAATCGTTAATCCACTGTCTTTTTTTTACTTGAAAATTGACTGCTAGTGTGTGATTTTTGCAGATGATGCCATCATAATCTCAATGTTAAAAGCATTGATACTATTATTCTAGAGGTTCATTAATATTGGTTTTACAGGCTTTAGCAATACGGCGGCTGGTGATTAATCCACGTGAATATCCGAATAATCTAATTTTTAGCATCACTGATGGTGGATAAGCCGTAGCGGCTTTTTATCGTTCCTCTTTTTACTGAGAAAGCATTTATCAAAACTTGAAAAATCAAGCTTATTATTAATAGTATGGGCTCATGCATATTCAAATGTACAAGAATTATTTACAGTGAAAAATCAACTGGGATGAATTTATTTGGACAAGGTAAATTGGGTTTGTAGTTGGACATTTCATTTGTCAGACAAAGTAGACAGACCGATTAGTTGTTTTACAATTTGATCGCTGACGCGGCCAAAGAAGTTAATTATTCCTATTGGCAGCGTTAGGGCTCATATGTGCTATGTCACGACAAACTGTCAATCTTTTCTTGTAAAATTTCCAACTGTTCAAGAATTGACATAAATTGCTTACCAAAATCAGTCTCTTTATATTCTACTCTAGGTGGAAGTTCGTTGAACACAACCTTTTCTAAAATACCAAACTCAACATTACGCTTTAAGCATTGATTCAAAACTTTTGTAGTTAAACCTTCGACGTTGCGAACCATTTCACCAGGTCGATTAATACCCTTATCTAATAATTGGTATACCGTTAACGACCATTTACACCCATAAATAGACTCAACCATTCGAGCACTTTTCTGCGGAGGTAATTTGTGGGGAATTTTTTTTTCTTTATTATTCATAATGATGTACCAAAAAGTGCTTACCCTACTAAATTGTGCTTACTATTCAATAGATTTTTATTATTTTAATATTATCACGTACTCACAACTTAGGATAAAAAAAATGAATTTCACTCAATCAGGTGTTGCACTTATTATCGGAGGTTCAAGTGGTATGGGATTTCAAACAGCCCAAACACTAATAGAACAAAATATCTCTGTTATTATCGTTGGTAATAACCAACAAAAATTAGACAATGCCGTATCTGCGCTTAACAAAAAAGGACAAGCAACGGGTATTCAAGTAAACCTTTATGACGCTGGCAGCGTTAAAAACCTAATTACCTTTATAACGTCTATGGAAAATAACATCGGTTATCTGGTGAATGCGGCGGGTTACTTCAAGCCAAAAGCCTATATTGAGCATACTGTAATAGACTACGACTTGTATCATGAATTAAATAAATCAACCTTCATGATCACCCAAGCAGTTGCTAAAAATATGATTAAAAATGGCGGTGGCAGCATTGTAAACATAGGCTCTATGTGGGCAAAACAGGCAATTAAGGCTACACCTTCGTCAGCTTATTCGATGGCAAAGGCAGGATTGCATGCACTAACACAGCACATGGCAATGGAATTAGCAGATAATAACATTCGCGTAAATGCAGTTTCTCCAGCGGTCGTTAAAACGACTATTTATGAAAGTTTTATTGATCCCAATGAACTGGATGAAACATTAGCCACGTTTGATGAATTCCACCCGATTGGTCGTATCGGTACACCACAAGATGTAGCAAATAGTATTTGCTTTTTATTATCAGATGAAGCTAGTTGGGTAACCGGTGCAATTTGGGATGTAGATGGTGGTGTTATCGCGGGCAGAAATTAAAAAGGTTGGTGCAAAACTATAAACATTCCACCATATTCATCATTGCACATAAGGCTGTAGAATTAACCGTTCTCAGCCTAAAATTTAATATATAAACACAGTAATTGAGACTTTTCTTATTTTTAATTACTAACTGACTATTTGGTGACAAGAGTGTTTGTGGTGAGTTTAGTACATGCAGAACACTGAATTGATGGTTTTAGGACTGATTTGTGTTTTTTACTATTCAATGAAGGTTATCTCGTCGCTTTTTTATATTATAGACAAGGTAATACACCAGCCATTGGCCATTCACTTTGTCTTTTCTTCGCAAGGTGAATTTATTCATTCCTTTGTTCACTGTGATATTGCAAAATACTGGCTCAATCATCCCTAATCGTTTGCTGTATTGTCGTCGACCAATATTGCTATCTTTATCCGTATTTTCGCTGTAAATATTATATTTTGGACTGTGTCATTCAATAATTGCACTAGGGGCTATCTGCAATATATATGCATTTTTGGTTGCAAGTTCGCTGTATTTACTAATTTTTTTAGGTCAGTGGATAGCGAGTAAATTTAAACATGAACCACTCTAACTCGCCTAAATCGGTATTGAGATAAAAGTGAATAGCAGCCTAAATTTCTTTAGGCCATCTCTTTGCAATAAAGGTAAAAAGTTGTAATGCGTATTTAGCTATAAAACGCTTCAACAGTTCCTTTTAACGTCATCATTAGTGGTTGTCCGCGACGGTCTAACGCTTTGGTCGAAGGTACTTTTACCCAACCTTCACTGATGCAATATTCCTCGACATCGAAACGCTCTTTGCCGTTGAGGCGAATACCGATGTCATGTTCGAAAATTTCTTCCACATGATGTGGGCTACGAGGATTGCCCGAAAGGCGATCCGGTAAATCGGGTAGCGATTTAGTGTCATTCATGTTCGTGACCTGTAATAAATAAAAGTGCGCTATTGTAGTCAATATAGGCCTAGCGCTCAAGACCTGCGGTCATAAATCGTGATGAAGTGAAACTTTGATTTCATTAAAACAGAGGTTCATCACCCCCAAAATAAACCGTTGCTTGAGTGTCCAGCCATAAGGGATGCTTAGTCATGACTTTCGAGAACATTTTGCTTTGTAAATACCATTGGTGTTCGACTAAAGCAATCCTAGAACTCTGATTCATCTTGCGAGACAAGGAAAGTTGTATTCAACCTAGTTGTTGCTTAATTAACCGGAGGGATAGCATATGTGCCAACTGCATGTGCGACTGGTTCAGTCATGCCATCTGAATAAATCGAGACCTCACCAATAGCCAGTGTTTTTCCTAGTTTTATTAATTTAACCTCAGATCTGGATAAGGGACTCCTTATCCAATCGAGTTACTTTAATGCTCGGCAGTTTATCTTGAAATGTGT
>JABSRU010000097.1 GCA_013214965.1 Gammaproteobacteria bacterium | reverse complement strand
TTACCCTTAGCCTGGCTAGGCAATATATTACTAGGCGCTATCGGCGTGTTTGCCGGTATTGCTATTGCCAATATATTAATGGGCGGAGCAAGTTATTTGCTGGCGTTAAGAATTTCGGAAAGTTCTTAATATTTGCCATGCTTCGCAAACGACTCTAAATTTAGCGGCATTACCGCCACAACGATCAGGATGCCACCGTAATGCTAACAACCGCCACTGTTGACGAATTTCTTTATCCGATGCATTAGCAGATAACTCAAATATATTTAACGCTTGAATTTTCTCGATAACCACCATGCTAGGTTGTGATTTGTCGTTAGCATTAGCGCCAATATGTTGGTCAAAACGGTGCCAAAATTGCGCTAACATTGCTTGAATATAATCCCCGCTAACATCATAGTTATTCCAATCTAAATAATAATCCCGTAATATTTTTTCCTGGGCTAATAACAATGAAACATTATGAGGGATCCTTGGTGACAAACGAATATCCATGGCATGAACTTGTAACCATTGATCCGGTTGTAATAACGTCTGTAGCTGATAAAGCGCATTCATCAATAAAAAATTACGTTTAAATAAGTCTTGATTGGGATCTTCATCAAGGGTGAGCAATAATTTTTCTTCAACCAATTTAGCCGCCAAACAGTGAACTTTCCAACTCTCTGTTGACGCTTGTAGTACCGTTAACAATGGCCACACTAAAGGGTTATCTTGGCTGTTAGCCTGCTCTTCAAACGCTTTGGAATTATTGGTGACTACCATGTCCATTGTTATACGATTTCGCACGGTTTAAGGTACTTATCAATATCAACCGCATCAATTTGCTTAGCGGGTAAAAACTTTTTGGCATACTCTAAATAAATGCCACTGCTGAGTAATAAGTTAAAGACATTAATATCAATGTGCTCATCAAGGGCCATTTTATATAGGATATCAATCGCAACGCTGACAGGCTTAGCTTCTTTGTAAGGGCGATCTGCGGCCGTTAGCGCTTCAAAAATATCAGCAACCACCATAATTCGCTCAGGAATAGATAAATCTGGCGCCGATAGTTTTCTTGGATAACCCGTGCCCTTCATCGTTTCATGATGAGTAGAGGCATAGCGAGGCACTTTAGAAAGCTCTGGCGGTAACGGTAGCGCTTCTAGCATCTTAATTGTGCTGATGATGTGTTCATTTATCTTGAATCGATCCTCGGCTGTTAATGTGCCTCGGGATATTGATAGGTTATATAACTCACCGTTGTTATATAAGTACTGAGGTACCACCATTTTAATATTAAGGTGAGGCTCAAATTTAATCTCATAGTCACGCTCAACTAAATGGCGTGGTTTATCCATTAATAATGATTCAACAACTGGCAACTGATGTTCTATCTTTTCATACCTTGCCAATTCAACAGGTGAAAGCCCAAGCCGATCATCAAAATTCCTCAACCACGTCGTTTGCGATATAGAGGCCAGGCGTTGCAATGAATCTGTACTCATGGACTCACCGCCGATATTCGCATTAGCAATAAACTCAAAATCAACGGTTAAATTCGCCTGATATTGTTTCATTTTCTGCTGCAGTGTCGTTTTTTGATCTGGTTGTTTAATAACCGCTTGGAAATAATCAATCTCAGCATCACGCCATAATACTTCAAAGCGCATTCTTATTTCATTGATCCGATTATAAATCATCTCAAGCTTCGTGCCTTTATCTATAATATGTTCTGGCGATGTCACCTTACCACAATCATGGAGCCAAGCAGCAATATTGAATTCACGGCGCTCAGTTTCGTCTAACTCATAATCTTTAAAGGGCGGTTCTGTCGACGTTGAGGCATAATCAGATAACATCATTGCTAATTCGGGAACCCTGGCGCAATGACCAGCAGTGTAAGGTGATTTATCATCGATCGCTTGGCTAATAATACGAATAAAGGAATCCAAGAGTTCTTGCTGTGATTTCTCTTGCTGCGCAATCGATTGTGACATTTCATTAAGAGATAATGACAGCTCGTTAATTTCTGAAATACCAGACTCAACGAGCTTAATCTCATCATATTTTCGTTGTTGAATCTTTTTGTTTTGCTGAACGAGTAATCGGATTGGGTTAACAATTGGCGAAGCAAAAAGCCACGAGATCGGTAACAAAAGCAGTAAACAACTCATTGTAACCACAATGGATAGTTTCACTTCATGCAAACTGTCTGCGAGTACGTCATCAACCGGAACAACAATTGCAAATATGTCATGCTTGCCACTGTCTCTAACGATTTTTTTACTGAAAACAAAGTGTTCTATCTCACCAATTTTTATAACCGTTAATTCTTTAGCTTGATTATTAAATGTCGGGTTTATCAATGGCGCATATGGAACAATACCGGTGTTTTTCGATGAACGGTTAATATCAGCATGCAACCATTTATTTGTTAATGCTGCTTTTTGTGCTGGCGTAACTTGAGAGATTGCTTCATTAATTATTTGTGCCAACTGATGGTCTTGGTGCTGAAACAGGAAATGCAAAGATTCTGGAAAAACCAAAGGTGAAAACTCGATATTTTGATGTATATTTAGACCATCAATAAAAAATTTATCAGAGACATATTCCAATATAACACCAATATCCAAGCCGGCATCGACCTCCCCTTGCTGAACAGCAATGATGACGTCTTTTAACGTGGCTAATTCAATAATTTCTATCTTAGTAAATTCTTGACGCAGTACATCAGTAATCGACCAACCAGTCGCAATGGCCAGTTTTTTGCCAATTAACTGATTAATATGTTTAATACTTAAAACATCTGATTTAGTAATCAAGCCAAAGGGTAATGTAATAAAGGGGTTACTAAGAATACCCTCTCGTTTATTTTCATCGTTCTCATAAACAGCTTGTAATATCTTTATATCGCGGCTTTTAAATTTTTTCACTAGTTGTGGCCAACCAAAGCCATTAATGTATTGAAACTTTAGCCCAGTCAGTTTTGATAACAAAGAGACATAATCAACGACATACCCTTTAGGTTGTCCCGAGACCGCAAAATCGATTGGCGCCCAATCCATTGAGTTTGAAATGGTAATAGTTTCGCTATTATCTACATATTGTTGCTGTAATAGATTTAAGTCTAGTCGCTGTACCTTATTTAACACCTCATCATGACGATGCTCAATGTTCGTGGCTATAATCTCGCCACTTGGCTTATACAGATAAATTTCACTATTTTCATTAATCCCCTGTGATGATAAATACTGGGATAGCGAACTCAGCGCAATATCAACCGCTAATACTGCATTGCTGTTAGGTAAAATAGTGGAGTATGTTTGTCCTGGTGCTTTTAAATGACTAAACAAATAGGGATCGGTTTTGTAGACACCGGCTGCTGTAGCATTGACAAACCAAGGCCGTTTATTGGCTTGATAACTACTTGCTATTCTTTCACTTTTCGTCAATTTAAAATCGTGATCATAATAATCAGAACGCTTAAGCCTAGCAGTGTCTTTCCCAGTAATAGAGACAACAAGCCAACGATCATCGAGACTCGCATCTAAGCTTTCACGAATAATAGGGGAAGAGTCTAAATTGATTAATTCATAATAATCACCGTTCTCAAAACCGATATATATCGCATAAAATACTGGATTGTTAATCATTGCTTGCGCAAACAGACCACGAACATCACCCTGTGGATTAATCCAATTATCAGTAGTTAAGTTGGCGTATCTAGAGAGTATTAAGGACGTATTAATTGCTTTAGCGTCAAGTGTGGCTAAATAATTTCGGGTATTTTCAGCGGTAATATTATAACGAGAGAAAGCTGATTCAGTGGCCATTGACTGACTGAAATAGTACTGCAAAGAAATAGCAATGGTGGCCGTAAATAGATTTGCTATAACAAACACAAAAACAACAGTCATCCGGATTGAATATTTTGATTTTTTCGCGATTGAAATAAGCAATTTTAGTGTCCTTACTGCAAATATCTAAAATAAATTCCATTTTATTATTGCTTACACTTTAAGGCTTATTTTTATTCAGATCAATATATTATTTATCACGAAAAACAAAAAAGCCCAGTCACTCAATCGACTGGGCTTCTATTGGCTAAATTAAAGGTATTTTAGCCAGCTTTAATTTTTACTAATTTAGACACACTGCGCAATGACGACATATGGCAATAAATTGGTGCTAAATAACCGCGCTTACGAAGCTCAAGAAAATCTTCATCACCTAACTCGTTAAGTTTCTTTTCATCGACCAAATACAGACCATTGAGAGTGACTTTATCACCGTTAATGTCAATATTTAAAGGTTGTTCACTTAATAGTTCTTTTTCTACAAGGTGTTTAGTAAAAGCGTGAGTAATTTGTGAACTTTCAAAATAGCGACCTAGCGTTTCTTTACGCTTTGTCATATATTCAGTTTCTTTACCTTCTTTATCAAATAATGCATCGCCGTCTTTCTCATTAACAAGACCATCAATTTCACGAATATAAACTTGAAGTTTAGTTGATTCATCTTCCGCAGGGGCCATCATAAATGGATAATGAGTAGCAATTGCAGGTAAGTAATCACTCAACCATTTTTTATCGGTGTAAAATAAATTTTCACTAGGTTTCAAACCGAGCAAAGCAACGGGTTGAAATTCACCATTTTCATGCTTAATAAAGATAATTGGCATTTCAGAACTTGCTTGCGCAAACTCGTGCACAATCACAGGGAGAATTTGCTGATCTTTAAGATGAGAAAAATTATAGTCTGATTTTATTTTGGTACTTGCATGTTGTTTAGCATTCAATTGTGCAATTGCAGGCGCAGCGGTTGTCATGATAATCCCTAAATATTATTTTTATTTAATCAGTATTATAAACTGAATGATATAAAAGATATGGGGATTCATATTTTCAATTCAAGGTATTTTTTTCAATAAAACAAAAAACGCCCCAGCATTTCTGCTGCTAAATCGAAAGCCAGGCAATAGCTACCACTTGCCACATCAACCGATTAGCCAAGTTGCACTCGCTCCGCGAGCGGCAGGCGCTTTTAAACCGTGGCATCATGCCGGTCATTG
>JABSRU010000007.1 GCA_013214965.1 Gammaproteobacteria bacterium | reverse complement strand
TATCAACCAGCGTACCATCTAAATCAAATAGCAGTACTTGCTTAGTGTTAAATTTCAATTGAATTGTCCTAGTGAGGTGATTTTTCTTTATTATGGCATTGTTACGGCTTAACAAGGTAAAAACAATTAACGCCACACACCATTAACAAACAATAGTGAATAATAATTCAAAATATCACATAAAAACCCACGTACACCAACAAAAAAAACAAACAAACCCCATTGAGCCACAAATAAAAACAAACTTTACAATAGCTTAACCAGCAAGTGTTAGACAGCATTCTGACATCATTGATAGGATTGTAGGGATGATTTTACATCACTTAAAAAATAACAAATTGCACAAGGATCCTGCTTATCAATGCAATAAATTGATAGCCCAGATGGAATATCAAATGATGACTTTTGTCATTAATGATACTGGAATTAAAGAGATCTAATAAAAATGAAACAAGTAACTTTATTAACCCAAGCTATTTCACTAGCCTTAGTTGGCGTAGTCGCTAATCCGGTATTTGCCCAAGCAGATTCGGCAACAACTGAAGTAACCGTTGAACGTATCTCAATCACTGGTTCACGTATTTTACGTGAAGGTGCCATTGCACCATCACCAGTATCGGTTATTAGCGGTGAAGACCTGTTAAACACCGGTGCCTTAAATATTGGTGATGCCTTAAATGAGCTACCAGCACTGGCTAATACCTATTCGCTATCAAATTCAGGTCGCTACATTGGTACCGCTGGCCTAAATATCCTTGATTTACGTAACATGGGCGCTAAGCGCACTTTAGTACTCGTTAATGGTAAACGCCATGTCTCTAGTAGTGCTGGCAGCTCTTCGGTTGACACCAACACCATTCCAACGGCATGGATCGACCGTGTTGAAATTATCACTGGTGGTGCATCAGCGGTTTACGGTGCTGATGCGGTGACCGGTGTGGTTAACTTTATCCTCAAGAAGAACATTGAAGGATTAGATGTATCTATCACTAAAGGTTTTGCTGCTGATAACCCGTATAAAAACTCAAAATATAGTTTTTCTTTTGGCCAAAACTTTAATGACGACCGAGGTAACATTGCTTTTGCTGTTGAATACAGTGAGCAAAACCGCCTTAATAAACTAGAACGCGATCAAACATCGACCTCATATTCAGCCTTAAAAAATCAAAATCGTCTGGAAGAATTTAAAAATTCACCATTACACCCTGACAAAATATATACCCCTAATGCTGGTTATTACGCCATCAATAATGCAGGTGCGTTTAAATCTGGTAGTGATTGGTATACTTTTAATCGCGATAGTTCAGTACGTAAAATATTCGTTGGCGATAATGTCGATGGCATCAAATGTGCGGATTGTGACTCGTTTAACCTCGGTCAATTTTCTGACTTACAACCTGAATTTGATCGCCTAAACATTAATTTCAAAGTGAATTATGACATCAGCGATGAACACAATGTTTATTTCAGCGCTAAGCATGCATCAATCAATGCCGAAGATCGTGGCCAACCAGCATTCTGGTTCTACAATCCAAAGAATAGTATTAGCCGTGATAATGCCTTTGTTAATGAAGAGTTAGGTCAGCTAATGGACGCTAACGATCAAAAATCAATCCGCATCAATCGAATGATGACTGATTTAGGCGTTAGAACTGAGAATGATGAACGGGCAACCCAACGTTACGTGCTGGGTGCTGAAGGCACAATCGGTGAAGATTGGGGCTATGAAGCATTTGCTGTTTACGGTCAAACTGATTTAACCCGTATTAACTCAAACAATTTAATCCGTGCTAACTACGCTAATGCCTTAGACGCAATCAAAGACAGCAGTGGCAACATTGTTTGTCGTGACGAAGCTGCTCGTGCTGATGGCTGTGTTGCCGTTAATACCTTCGGATTTGGCGCGCCATCTCAGGAAGCTATTAACTACATTAATACGGTTTCTACCGGTACCAGTAAGATTAGCCAAAGTGTGATTGGTGGTTCATTAAATAATGGCGCATTATTTGATTTACCTGCTGGCGCAGTTGGTTTTGCAACCGGTTTTGAATACCGTAAAGAGCAAAGCGAAAGTCACGAACCAACTAATGCTGGCGGTACTTTCTTTAACTCAGTGGGTGAAGACAACGGTAGCTTTAACGTTAAAGAAGTGTTTATTGAAGTTTCAGCGCCTATTTTAACTGATCTACCGTTCATTCAAGATCTAACCGCTGAAGCAGCTGTTCGTTATGCTAACTACAGCACCATTGGTGATGTCACGAGCTGGAAACTAGGCTTAGATTGGCAGATAAATGATGAATTACGTATTCGTTCAACGTTATCAGAAGCATTACGTGCACCAAACATTGGTGAAGTTTTTGGCGCGGCCAGTGAAACATTCTTTGACGTTAAAGATGTTTGTAAAACCGATCGTTTAATAGAACTTGAGGATGGAGCAAACCGCGCAGCTAACTGTTTAGCCTTAGGCGTACCGGTTGATTTCAATTCTGATTATGACTCAAGCTTCTTACCGGGTAAAACCAGTGGTAACCGCGACATTAAAGAAGAAAAATCAGAAAGCTTTACCCTAGGTTTTGTTTATCAGCCAGAATTCCTTGAGGGTGCTTCGTTAACCGTTGATTACTGGAAAATAGATCTAATTGATGCTATTTCAACCACTAGCGCTCAACACATAGTCGAGCGTTGTGTTGATTCAAAAACAGGGATTAATAACGAGTACTGTCGGTTAATTACTCGTAATGCCGCCAATCATGAAATCACCTTAATCCAAAGCCATGTATTAAACTTAGCTGGTCAAGATGCCGCTGGGGTGGATTTTGAATTTGGTTATGATTTTGAATTAGCGCAAGGTGATGTTAAAACTACCTTAATGGGGACTTACTTAATCGAACGCAAAGATTACCCATTCCAAAATGATCCAACGGATTATACTGAAAATGCTGGTACCAGTGGCGAATCAATCTGGCAAGTTAACTTAAGCGTGTCATACGCGAAAGACAACTGGCATGGTTCGATGAAAACTCGTTACCTGCAGGATGTTTCATTGTACACCGAACAGGAATTGGAAAAAAATTCAAACCCTAGTAGCCTAATGAGCTACGCTAGCTATGTGATTACCGATGCAACGGCTGGTTATTCGTTTGATAATGGCGTTAAGCTAACGGTTGGTATCGATAATTTATTCGATAAAGACTTACCGTACGGTACCTCTGGTACTGGCGGTGGTTCAGCAGCTTATGACAACTTAGGTCGTTTCTATTACATGACTGTTTCATACAAAATGTAAACTAGCTTTTACAGTTTAATGCTAAAAAGCGTTGGGTAATTTTCACCCAGCGCTTTTTTTTCAACCACTACCATGTCATCTTAAACATTCGATAACCGAACCAGGATGATATTAATGAAAACCATCATAGAACCCTTTCGGATCAAATCCGTTGAACCGATCAGAATGACCACGGTGGCACAACGTGAACGATATCTTAAACAAGCCAACTACAATTTATTTTCCCTAAAATCCGATAATGTCCTGATTGATTTATTAACCGACTCGGGCACCAGCGCCATGAGTACCAAGCAGTGGGCAGCAATCCAGTTAGGTGATGAAAGTTATGCCGGTTCGCCCTCCTTCTATCGTTTCGAGCAAGCTTTAAAAGAACTCGCGCCATTCAAGCATATTATCCCGACTCATCAAGGGCGCGCTGCGGAAAAAATACTGTTTTCAATTATCGCTGGTCCGGGAAAAATCATTCCCAATAATACCCATTTTGACACCACCCGCGCTAACATTGAATCCACCAGCTGCCAAGCGATCGATTTAGTCACTGAGCAAGGATTAGATCCACAGTTCATCGCCCCCTTTAAAGGCGATATCGATTTAATCAAACTACGTCAACTATTAGTTGATCGTCACCAAGATATTCCAATCGTGATGTTAACTATCACCAACAACTCAGGGGGTGGTCAGCCCGTCTCGATGGCCAATATAAAAGCGGTTAAAGCACTCTGTGTCGAATTTAATAAGCCGTTCTTTTTGGATGCCTGTCGCTTTGCCGAAAATGCTTATTTTATCAAACTGCGGGAAGCCGGTTATCAAGACAAAAGTCCGAAAGAAATTGTCCAAGAAATATTTAGCTACGTCGATGGCATGACCATGAGTGCTAAAAAAGATGCCTTAGTGAATATGGGCGGTTGGTTAGCGTTAAATGATGATGACTTAGCAATGAAAGCGCGTAATGTCCTGATTTTAACCGAAGGCTTTCCAACCTATGGTGGCTTATCCGGTCGAGATTTAGATGCAATGGCCGTGGGATTAACCGAAGTGGTTGAGCCTGATTATCTCCATTATCGAATTACCTCAACCGCCTACTTAGGTAATGCCCTCAATAAAATTGGCATTCCTATTGTTAAGCCAGTCGGTGGTCATGCCGTTTATATTGATGCGCGTGCGATGTTACCTCACCTTGCCCCCTTAGATTACCCCGGCCAAGCACTGGCGGTTGAAATGTATCGTTTAGGCGGGATCCGTGCTTGTGAAATTGGTACGGTGATGTTTGGGCAACAACCCGATGGTAGCGAACAACCCGCCGCAATGGATTTGGTGCGATTAGCCATTCCACGCCGAGTTTACACCCAGAGTCATATTGACTATTGCATTGAATGCTTGACGGAGGTTTATGCCAATAAAGATAAAATAAAGGCGATGAAAATAGATTGGCAACCACCAATGCTACGACATTTCACCGCCCATTTTTCGTTTAAATAACTCTATTTCGACTGTAATTTTTTCGCTTCAATCCGGCGGCGATGTAATACGGGTTCGGTATAACCGTTGGGCTGAATTCGCCCTTCAAACACCAATTCGCAAGCCGCTTTAAAGGCAATACTCGCCCCAAGGTCAGCGGTCATAGCACGGTAGCTAGGATCGCTGGCGTTTTGTTGATCAACCACGGCGGCCATTTTCTTCATCGCGTTCATCACTTGATCTGCGCTACAAATATCATGGTGGAGCCAATTCGCAATATGTTGTGATGAAATACGTAAAGTAGCTCGATCTTCCATCAAGCCCACATGATTAATGTCTGGCACTTTAGAACAACCAATGCCGTCGTCAATCCAGCGCACCACATAACCTAAAATACCTTGGGCATTATTCTCAAGCTCTTGGCCAATTTCTTCATCAGTCCAATTCGGATTTTGGGCCACAGGAATCGACAAAATATCGTCAATATTAGCAAAATCACGCTGTTTCAACTGTTGCTGACGAGCAAACACATCGACCTGATGATAATGAAGTACATGCAAAGCAGCGGCGGTTGGTGATGGCACCCATGCTGTGTTAGCACCAGCAAGCGGGTGCGCTATTTTTGCTTCAAGCATATTGGCCATTTGATCGGGAATGGCCCACATCCCTTTGCCTATTTGTGCTTTGCCACTTAAGCCACATAATAACCCCGTATCAACATTCCAGTCTTCATAGGCAGCAATCCACGATGAGGCTTTCATTTCACCTTTACGGATCATTGGACCAGCTTCCATCGAAGTATGAATTTCATCACCGGTGCGATCTAAGAATCCAGTATTAATAAAGACCACTCGAGCAGCAGCGGCTTTAATACATTGTTTTAGATTAACCGTGGTCCGACGTTCTTCATCCATAATCCCCATTTTAATGGTGTAACGATCGAGCCCTAAAATATCTTCAACCCGATCAAACAAGTCATTAGCGAAAGCGACTTCTTCTGGCCCATGCATCTTAGGTTTAACAATATAAATTGAGCCGGTGGTGGTATTTCTGAAATTACCATTACCTTTAACATCGTGTAGTGAAATTAATGAGGTTAACATCGCGTCGAGTATGCCTTCTGGAATTTCATTACCTTGGCTGTCGATTATCGCTTCATTAGTCATTAAATGACCAACATTACGAACAAACATTAAACTACGACCCTTAAGACTAATGCTTTGCCCTTGCGGATTTAAATATTGGCGATCGGCATTGAGGGTACGAGTAAAGCTTTTACCCCCTTTATTCATTTGTTCCGTTAAATCACCTTTCATCAGGCCAAGCCAGTTACGATAAACCACCACTTTGTCAGCGGCATCAACTGCGGCAATGGAGTCTTCACAATCCATAATAGTGGTTAATGCCGCTTCAACGATAATATCACTAACATTGGCACTGTCGGTTTGACCAATTTGACTACTTTCATCAATCACTAATTCGATATGCAAACCATTTTGTCGTAACAACACCGCCGTTGGCTTAGCGATATTGCCATTATAACCAATAAATTGTGACTCATCGGCTAATCGAGTTTCCTCACCGGTGGTTAAGGTAATAACTAATCCATTATTATTAACAGAATAACGAGTAGCCTCACTGTGACTACCCTGTACTAACGGCGTTGCTTGATCTAAAAACTCACGACCAAAAGCCACCACTTTATGACCTCGGACAGGATTGTAAGCGGTTCCTTTTTCCCCACCATTATCTTCGCTAATCGCATCGGTACCATAAAGCGCATCGTAGAGTGATCCCCAGCGGGCATTAGCGGCGTTTAATGCAAAACGGGAATTCATCACTGGCACCACTAATTGTGGCCCAGCCATAGTCGCCATTTCAGGATCGACATTTGAAGTGGTTATCTCAAAATCAGCAATCGGCGGCAGTAAATAACCAATGGACTCTAAAAAGGTTTTATATTTTGAGAATTCATAATCATTGTCACGATGCCATTGATCAATCTGCAATTGCAATTGATCGCGCTTAGTTAAGAGCTGGCGATTACGCGGTGCTAACTCTTCAATCATCAACTCAAACGCTGACCAAAATTGTTGTTGATCTAAACCGAGATCCGGTAAAGCTTCCTGATTAACGAAACTATATAAAGACTTTGCAATTCTTAGCTTTCCAACTTCAACACGTGGTGTCATCTAAAACCTCAAGCAATAACATATGAATAATTAACTAAAAGAATACCTCGTATGGTGGCAACAAGCATCATTTTGGCTATTTGTTTTGCTAATAACAGACATTCATACTGTTAATACAAAATTGATTTTATATTCACCAAGAAAACAGTGGGCTAATTCAATATAACCCTTGCATCACCGACACCAACTTCGGCATTAATCGTAAATTCGCCATGACCTTGCCAATGTGAGTCAACACTGACCATAGCGCGCTTCCTTTTTACCGGAGTGTTTGCGCTAATAGTGGCATCACCGACTCCACTTTCGACTGCAACTTGCTTAAATGCCTTACTATCAGTGACAATTCTTACCTCACCGACCCCGATATTTATGTCAATATTCGCTATTATATCTTTAATGACAGCAGAACCAACGCCCAAATCAAGCTTAAGATCTAGCGATGCTGGTAACTTAATTTGCCACTCTTCACCATAGTCATCATCATTAACGGCTATTTTTAGCTGATCGCCTTGACGCTTTACAGCCAACTTTGCATCCTCAACCGTTGAGTTAAACCAACCCCAATTATCCCTCGCGCTCACTTTGACCAGCACATGAACCTTGTTATCTTTTGAGGCACTGACACTAACACTACCGACATTAGCGTTAATCACTAATTGCTTAAATTGAGTGATTGAGAACTGCTCAGTCAGGATTTTTTCCTCTTTACCTTGGGCTAATACACTCCAAGTCGCTAATGTTGTTAGTAACACCAACATGATACCTGCAACGTAGCCTTGCTGAGCCGATAATTTATTCATTTGAACATTCCTTGATTTTATTGTTGTTAGTTTTCTCATCATTAAGATTGCGAAAACAGTGCCAACTATCATAAAACAATAAACCATTGGTATATAAGAACATTAAAGACTGTTGATTAATGTCATTTGCAAATAGACCAATCGAGCATATAAAACAACTTAAATTTTAGCCATTTTGACTAAATAAAATTTGAGCCATTTTTATCAGTCATGATCAAGATCAACCGCTAAAGAAACAACAAAAAGTAACCTTAACATTAGAATTACTTAATATTTATAAATAGGTATATAGCAGATGACTCCATTCCTGAAAAAACTCATCTTGTGTTTTTTTCTTCTCTCGTTGATGACAACCAGTCAGTTTAGCCATGCGCTATTTGTCAGCCCAGCAAAAGCACCTGAACCTTTTATTACCGCGGCGTTTCCAGGCGCAGATCCATTAACCGAAAAAAATAGTGAATTACCCTATTGGACTATCACTAAATTCGGTGAAACTATTGGTTATGCGTTTGAAACTAATGATATTGCACGTATTCCCGCTTACTCTGGAGAGCCGGTCAATAGCTTAGTGTTAATGGATGCCACAGGGACTTTTATCGGCGTCAAGGTGTTGGAGCATCATGAACCGATTCTGTTAGTTGGTTTACCTGAGAAATTGTTGTTTGAGTTCGCTGACCAATATCAAGGATTAACGGTTTTTGACCGTGTCAAAGTAGGTGGCAGAGCCAGCGACGGTCAAGTTAATATTGATGCCGTATCCGGTGCAACCGTTACCGTGATGGTGGTTAATGTCGCGGTGATGAAAGCGGCAAGAATAGTCGCCCAGCACATTGGCTTAATCACGAAAACCGCCGGTGCGAACTTACCACCATCGACCATAAAACAAGAACTTTACCAATCAAGTGATTGGTTAACCCTAACCGGTGATGGCTCTATTCGTAAGCTTTATCTTAACCGTAAGCTGGTTGATCAAGCCTTTGTCGACACTGAAGCGGAGTTTGTTGACAACGCAGAACCGGATGAAAAGAATGATGATTTTATCGAATTATATTATGCGCAATTGAACATCCCGACTATTGGTAGAAACTTACTCGGCGACAGTGAATATCAATGGCTAATGGACACGCTAAAACCCGATGAACACGCCATTATCATGATGGCTAATGGTTATTCATTTAAAGGGTCAGGTTATGTCCGCGGCGGGATTTTTGATCGTATCCAGCTCCACCAAAAAGAGAATTCAGTCTCATTTCGTGATACCGATCAGTATCGGGTTAACGACATTTTTATTATGGGGGCACCACGACTCAAGGAAATGTCGATATTTATCATTCGCGATCATCATGAATTTGATCCCGGCAGCGCCTGGCAAATAGAACTATTAGTACGGCGTCAAACGGGGCCTCTTGATAGCGTATTTACCAGCTTTCAAGCGGAATACAATCTGCCTGACCGTTTCATTACTCGCCCTATCCCACCGATAGTTGAGCCTGAATTAGCGCTATGGCAGCAGGTTTGGCTAGACCGCCAAATCTCTATTATGATCTTAGTCACTAGCCTAGTGATTCTTACCATGGTGCTATTTTTCCAAGACATACTGGTTCGTCATCCGGTATTTTATCAACGTTTTAGAGCGATCTTTCTGACTTATGTCGTGATCTTTATCGGTTGGAGCGAGTTTGGTCAGCTGTCTATTGTTAATGTATTCACCTTTTTACAAACCTTAATGGGTAATTTCAAGTGGGACTTATTTTTACTCGACCCAATGCTCTTTATTCTTTGGGGCTTTGTCGCCATGAGCATCATGTTATGGGGGCGTGGCGTGTTTTGTGGCTGGTTATGTCCTTTTGGTGCACTGCAAGAGCTGATAAATGAAGCAGCGCGTAAACTAAAAATCAAGCAATACGAACTCCCTTTTGCGGTTCATGAACGTTTGTGGGCTATCAAATACATCATCTTATTAGCCCTGTTTGGCTTGTCGCTTGACTCAATGGCCGTCGCTGAACAGTTTGCTGAAGTCGAGCCTTTTAAAACGACCTATTTATTACATTTTGATCGTCAATGGCCTTTTGTCATTTATGCCGTTATTTTGTTAGTGGTTAACATATTCACTCGTAAGGTCTACTGTCGCTATATTTGCCCACTAGGTGCAGCATTAGCCATTCCATCTGGCATGCGTTTGTTTGATTGGCTTAAACGCCGTCATGAGTGCGGTCCTTGTAATACTTGTGCCGTGGAATGCGAAATTCAAGCGATTCATCCCGATGGCACCATCAACCTCCGTGAATGCCATTACTGTCTTGATTGCCAAGTCACCTATTATGATGACAAAAAGTGTCCACCACTGATGAAAATGGCGAGAAAGCGTCGTCGTAAAATTCCAAGCAACGAGCAAACAATTGATATAAAGCAAGTTGGCTAAACAATAATTTTGCTATCTTTCAAAAAAGTGGTTTAGACCATAATAAATAAAAGTCAAATACGGCCCTATTCCAGCCGTATTTGACACCCAACGTAAACCGAAGATATACACAAAACACATCAAATGCGGTCATATTCCAACCGCGTCCGCCGTAAAGGCATTTTTGGAGAAAAAAATGAGTGACATCAAAAATAATGAAATAGAACAAGAAGAAATCAAAGGTCTTAGTCGCCGTAGCTTCCTTGGTGCTGGCGCAGTTATTGGTGGTGTAGGTTTAGCCGCTCCAGTCATGACTTCAGCGATGTTTTCCGCTGCTGCCACGGCAAGAACCAAAGAAAAAATGGCAGCTCACGCCAGCGTTGCCCCAGGTGAACTCGATGAGTACTACGGTTTTTGGAGTGGTGGTCAGTCGGGTGAAGTTCGCGTCGTAGGTATACCTTCAATGCGTGAATTAATGCGAATTCCAGTATTTAATGTTGATAGTGCAACTGGTTGGGGCATCACCAACGAATCAAAAGAAATTTTAGGTGAATCACAACGCTTTTTGACTGGCGATTGTCATCACCCTCACATGTCAATGACCGATGGTCGTTATAACGGTAAATACGTTTTCATTAATGATAAAGCCAACACCCGTGTTGCACGTATTCGTTGTGACGTGATGAAAACAGATAAGATTATTGAAATTCCAAATGTTCAAGCGATCCACGGTTTGCGAACCCAAAAAGTCCCTTTTACCAAATATGTATTTTGTAATGGCGAATATGAAATTCCATTACCAAACGATGGCCGCGATTTAGACAACGTCAGTGCTTACCGTTCAATGTTTAACATCATCGATGCTGAAAAAATGGAAGTGTTCGCACAAGTCATTGTCTCAGGTAACTTAGATAATACCGATGCCGATTACGATGGTCGTTTCATGGCATCAACCTGTTATAACTCAGAAATGGGCATGACCTTAGGTGAAATGATCAGTGCAGAGCGGGACCATATTGTCGTATTCGATTTACATGCCATTAAAAAAGCGGTTAAAGCGGGTCAATTCATCACTATTGGTGATTCAAAAGTCCCTGTATTAGATGGTACAAAAGACAATGCGAAAGCTAAAATCACTCGTTATGTGCCTATTCCTAAGAGTCCTCACGGCATCAATACCTCACCAAATGGTGATTACTTTATGATTAACGGTAAGCTATCACCAACTGTGTCGATCGTATCAATCAAAAAACTAGCGGAAGTATTTGATAATAACTTAGACCCACGTAAAGCGGTGATTGGTGAGCCAGAACTAGGCTTAGGTCCATTGCACACCGCCTTCGATGGTCGCGGTTTTGCTTACACCACGCTATTTATCGATAGCCAAATTGTTAAATGGAATATCGATGAAGCGATTGCTGCTTACAACGGTAAAAAAGTAAACTACATTCGTCAGAAGTTAGATGTCCACTATCAACCCGGTCATAACCATACAACCATGGGTGAAACCCGTGATGCCGATGGTAAATACCTAGTATCACTGTGTAAGTTCTCAAAAGATCGCTTCTTAAATGTCGGTCCATTACGCGCTGAAAACGATCAATTAATCGATATTTCTGGCGATGAAATGGTGCTATTACATGACGGCCCTGCTTTTGCTGAACCCCATGATGTGATGATGGTTCATCGCTCTAAGCTAAAGCCAGCTAAATTATGGACTCGCGATGACCCATTCTTTGCAAGCACCGTTGCAAAAGCGAAGAAAGATGGCGTTACCCTTGAAACAGATAATAAAGTGATTCGTGAAGGCAACAAAGTACGTGTTTACATGACGTCTGTTGCGCCAAACTATGGCATGACTGAGTTTAGAGTCAAAGAAGGTAACGAAGTCACCGTCATTATCACTAACCTCGATATGATTGAAGATGTTACCCACGGTTTCTGTATGACTAACCATGGCGTGCAAATGGAAATTAGCCCACAAGCCACGGCTTCAGTGACCTTTATTGCTGATAAGCCGGGTGTTCAGTGGTATTACTGTAACTGGTTCTGTCATGCCCTACACATGGAAATGCGTGGTCGTATGTTAGTTGAGCCTAAATAACTTCTTTATGGAGTAGTAAGGTTTAATGATGCCCGCTCATGCTAAATGAGTGGGATGTTTTTCCGCTAACGAAATATAAACCATGAAAAATATAATAATCCTGTTGATTGCTGGGGTTGTCGCGCTATTATCGACTCAAATATTAGCTGCGCAACACAGAGTGAACAGTGAAATGTCGTTACAGACAAGTATTGATAACGCTGATCCTGGCGATATCCTAGTCCTTGCGCCTGGACATTACACTGGCAATTTCATCATCAATAAAGCGCTGACTTTACGTGGCGATTTAAGTATTCCATCCAAGACTATCATTGATGGCAACGGTCAAGGTAATACCCTATTACTTGAGGCCTCACACATTACCATTGAAAATATTAGCTTGATTCATTGGGGCGATAATTTAACCGATCAAAACGCTGCGATTTATCTAAAAAAATCAGCGACTCATGCCCTCATTCAAAACAATCATTTAACCGGTCGTGGCATGGGCGTTTACCTTGATAAAAGTTATTATACCAAAGTGCTCAATAATCACATTCAAGGCGATAACACAATGCGCAGCGCCGATCGTGGTAATGGCATTCATTTAGTGATGGTCAAGTATGCACAAATACAAGGGAATGAAGTTTCGCACACCCGTGATGGCATTTATATTATTAGCAGCAATGAGAATCAACTGGTCGATAACTATCTCCATGATTTGCGCTATGGAGTTCATTACATGTATTCCTACACCAATGTTGTTAGCGAGAACCTCACCGTTAACACCCGAGTCGGTTATGCATTAATGCAATCTAAATTTTTAACCGTGGCCAATAATTTGGCGATCAATAGTAATGATCACGGTCTGTTGCTTAACTTCATTACCAAATCAAATATCACCAACAATTATATCTCCGGCGTCGTCCAGCGACGAGACCCCGATGCGATCGGTGCTGAAGGCAAGGCTCTGTTTGTTTATAACTCGCTATTTAATACGATTAGCGGCAATTGGTTTGCCAAATCACAAATAGGTATCCATTTAACCGCAGGCTCTGAAGATAATAAGATTGTCGCTAATCACTTCATTAACAATCCGGTTCAAGTTAAATACGTGTCAAGCCGCGATCAAGACTGGGATGGTAATTATTGGAGCAATTATCTTGGCTGGGATACTGATGGTGACGGCCGTGGTGATGTAACTTTTGAACCCAATGACGGCATCGACAAAATGCTATGGCAATATCCCGAAGCAAAATTACTGATGAACAGTCCAACCATCTTAACTCTGCGTTGGGTTCAGCGGGAGTTCCCGGTATTAAAGCCATCGGGCATTAGAGATCATAGCCCGTTAATGGAACCAAGCTTTAAAGCTACACCTAGGCAAGCAATCGCAATTAAGGAATTCGAGTATCATGACTAAATACGTGGTAGAACTGGAACAAGTATTTAAACATTTTGGCGCTGTCAAAGCCGTTAATGGCCTCGACTTAACCTTAAAACCAGGTGAAGTACTCGGACTTTTTGGTCATAACGGTGCTGGAAAAACCACCTTAATGAAACTAATTCTTGGCCTATTTAAACCAAGTCTCGGTAAAGTTTCAGTGTTAGGTGCCGCTCCCACTTCATCTCAAGCTGCTACTATTCGCAAAAATATCGGCTATTTGCCCGAAAATGTCAGTTTTTATGATCAATTAACGGGACATGAAGTGTTGGCTTATTTTGCCGAGCTAAAAAATATTCCGGCGAGTAAAGTCAACCAATTGTTAATGCAAGTAGGTTTAGACCAAGCAGCTAAACGCAAAGTGAAAACCTATTCCAAAGGAATGAGGCAACGGCTAGGCTTGGCTCAAGCGATGTTAGGAAGTCCAAAGTTGTTGTTACTTGATGAACCTACCGTTGGCTTAGATCCGGTAGCCACCCATGAATTTTATCAGAGTGTCGATAAATTAAAGCAACAGGGTTGTGCCGTGATCCTATGCTCTCATGTTTTACCTGGAGTTGAACACCATGTCAGCAAAGTGATGATTATGGCCCAGGGCCAAGTACTAGCTCAAGGTTCAATCAATGAGTTACGACAACAGGCTAACTTACCGATTATTATCAAAACAGGTGGTTTAACTCAACAACATTTAGCGGATATGTCACTAACAGAGTATATCGTTAGTCAACATGAGCAAGAGATCGAGTTAGCCATTCCCCATCAAAAGCAATTGGCGATGCTTCAACAATTGGCAACCCATCCAGACTTAAGTCAGTTTGAAATGGTCCATGCCAGCCTAGAGAAGCTCTACCTTCATTATCAACATCTGCCGATGCAATCATTATTGGAGCAAGTATCATGAATCCCGTGTTTACTATCGCAAAAAAAGAGTTCACTGACGGCTTGCGTAATCGTTGGGTTATTGCGATTAGTGTTATTTTTTCACTATTAGCCATTGGCTTGGCATTCTTTGGTTCGGCAGCGTCTGGCACAGTGGGCTTTGTCTCGCTTGACTCCACCATGATATCACTGGCTAGCTTAGCGGTGTTTATCATTCCACTTATTGCATTAATGTTATGTTATGACGCGTTTGTCGGCGAACAGGAATCAGGCACATTACTACTGCTGCTAACTTATCCATTAAGTAAAACACAACTACTATTGGGTAAGTTCGTTGGTCATGGCGCGATTATGGCCGTGGCCAATATTATTGGCTTTGGTTTTGCGGCATTGGTGGTTTGCTTATTTAGTGGCGACATCGCGGCCAGCGATGTTATTGCTAAATTTTCAGCATTTATTGGTTATGCGATTATGCTGAGTTGGGTGTTTATCAGCTTTGCCTTTGTTATTAGTGCATTAGTTGATGAGAAAAGTAAAGCGGCGGGTTTATCATTGATTACCTGGTTTATGATGGTACTGGTGTTTGATTTAGCTTTATTAACGTTACTTGTTACCGGTGATGGCTTAATTGATCCCGATTTTCTTCCTTATTTATTATGGTTAAATCCCACCGATTTATTTCGTTTAATTAATTTAACCGCCCTCAGTCAAGAGGACTATTCTGGTTTATTAAGTGTGGCATCCGCGGCTAATTTTTCACAAGCAACCTTACTATCCATCATGGCGCTCTGGATAGCTTTACCACTGTCTCTCGCCAGTTTTATCTTTAACCGTAAAGGGCTTTAAGGGACTTAACATGAATCAAAAACTAGGATTATTTTTAGTCATTATCATCTTGAGCCTCACGGGGTGTAGCCAAGAGCAATCTCCGACACTCGCTCAACAAGCTGTCGTGATTGAATCGGGTGATGAATGTCATTTATGCGGCATGTTAATCACTCAGTTCTCTGGCCCTAAAGGTGAAATTTTTAACAAAAAGGCCACCAAAGCCCATAAATTTTGTTCAACCCGCGATTTGTTTTCCTATTACCTGCAACCAGAAAACAAACGCCAAGTGCAACAAATATTGGTCCATGATATGGCACAAACACCTTGGGACAAACCTAATGATGAGCACTTTATCAATGCTAAAACAGCGTGGTATGTAAAGGAGCATAATCAACAAGGTGCAATGGGTGCAACATTAGCGGCTTTTTCGACCGAACATGATGCCAAACTATTCATCAAAAATTATGGTGGTAAAACCTTGCGCTTTAACGACATCACATTTGAACTGTTAGCTAATATTTAACACCTACCATTAGACTAAAATTGCCGCATTGATGGCCATTTTATGGTTTTACACGATTTTTAGAACAAAAAACAAACACTAATTCAACTAATTAAAATAAACACAAATATAGGTACAATAATTGCTTTAGTTATAGTGAATTTAAATAAATGACAGTTTTTTGTCACTGAGGCTAATTATGTGGAAAGATCATTCAATTAAACAACCTTCACACTATATTTTTCATGGCATGTTATGGCTTGCTATCGTTAGCGCATTAATAATATTTATGCCTAGTAGCGTTAGTTCTACGATCAAAATCACTCCATTCATCACGGAGAATATTCACTTTGCTGGGATGTTCTTTATTATCAGCACCACTTACCTACTGATTGATGTTATCTCATCAATGGTAAAACAAGTGCGGGTAAGCAATATCGAAACGCTACAAAAACAAGAAATTGAAAATCGAATTAAAACCTTAGTAACCGGTGAACGTGCTGTATTAAGAGAGTTCTTTTTACAAAGAAAAACGTCATTATGGTTACCTAAAAATGAATCTGATGTTAAAAGCCTGCTCAGCTCCGGCATATTAAGCCCCGTCGATTTTTATAGTCAGATTAAGCTCAATGAGCAAGGCGATGCAGAAATCGAATTAATGATCTCTCACAACGCTCGGCCATATTTAAGTAAGCAGCGCTTAAACTTACCACAAGGTAAGCCAAACTATGACGATATTCACTACTTAAAATCAACCCGTCCCAGTTATTTAACGCCAGTGGTTAATCTCAAGCGTAGTGCTTAATCGCTCGCCCTTTCCAATAGGGGGATGCTGATTGTAAAGCATGCCCCGCGATCTAACCTATTTCGAGCAACAATAGTGCCATGCATTGCCTCAATCAAGTTTTTCGACGAACTTAAGCCAATGCCTAACCCCTGTTTTTTAGTGGTGAAAAATGGCTTAAATAATTTATTAGATATTTCTTCACTAATACCTTGGCCATTATCTTCAACTATTACTCGGGTAAAACGACCATCTTCAATACATGAAATTTCGATAAATCGTAAATCGTCAGGTTGCTCTTGCAATGCATCTATCGCATTACGGATTAAATGAATCAGTACTTGCTCAAATTGTTTACCATCCACTTTAATCAACTGTCTTTGCTGTTCGTTATGATGAGCAACAATGACACCGCTTTCATTTAACTCATGCCCTAACATGTTAATAACTGTTGAAATTAAACTATTAACATCTATTAACTCAAGCACAGGTATTGTCAAATTGAGCACATTTTTACTCCGTTCAACGATACTAGTCGCTAAGTGTGAATTATTGCTGATTTTATCAACAATCTGTGAGAATCGTTCAACATCCTTAGAATCCTCATCGAGCATCCGACGGGCAATATTAGCATAGCCAACTATCCCCATCAGCGGCTGCTCAAGCTCTTGCCCAAGGGACGTCATATCACTCAGGTTTACATTACGCTCAAGCGCATACAATTGTTCTTTTTGTTCAATAATTTTAGCTTGTAAATGCTCTCTTTTTTGAGCTTCGGCTAAGGAGTTATTCCGTTCAAAATATATCCGTTGTTGCATGCTATTAAGTGAATCAACCAACTGATCTATTTCATCATGTTTTATATACATCGTTCGATGTAGTTTTAATGGCAGCGGTTTTTTTGTTTCTTGGTAATTTAAGATATGACGACTTATCGTATAGAGATGTTGACCAATTAAGCGGTCAACCAAAAATAACATAAAGATGACGACCAAAGCCGTTTTTGTCGCATTTAATAACAACATGATGCTACCAAACGACATTAAATGGAGATAAGTTTCATCCATTCCTGACACTATCACTAATTGCGCAAGTACTCGGCTATCTTGCGCTGATGAATATTGAACGTCTATTTCAGTATAATTTAATTGATTAGATTGGATATTCCCAACATTGAATTTAATATTTTCAGGTAAGTTTAGTTTAACTTGTTCAATGGTTGGTATTTTTACAATGCCTTGTAATTGCAGATATATTTGAGAGTCATCATAGGTCCAGATACTTTTACTTAAGCTATTAAGTAAGCTGTCATTGATCAGCTGTTGATACATCGCATGCTTACTTAATTCTCGTTTATACTCTAATTGCACCTGAATTAAGGTAAAGAGTAATGCAATGCAAGAGCTAAACAAAACCGTATATAAAATGAAACGACGCCCAATTAAACTATGCGACCCTAACTTGTACAACATTTAAAATTTCTTCCATAAAATTCAAGAGAGTGCTTGTTATAATACGGTAAAAAATAGCCAAACAATAGGTTGAACGATAAAATCATCGAAACTAGTGATAAAAACTATTTAAAGATGATGTTATTATATGGTTAATTAACTTTTCATGAGACTAGGATTTCCAGATGCAACGTTTTGTACCCGTACTTCGTAACGATAATGTCGATTTAGATTTAATCTCCTTAATCAATACTTTAATGGCTTCTTGTAAAGAAATATCATTTAGACTTCACCAAGGTGAACTGGCCGATATTTTAGGTTCAACCTTAGATGAAAACATTCAAGGTGAAACTCAGAAAAAATTAGATGTTATTTCAAACCAATTAATTAAAGACATTTTATTAGAATCAGGCCTAGTGCGTGCGATTGCATCAGAAGAAGAAGATACGATCGTCGCAGGCAGTGAAAATGGTCGCTACCTCGTTTGTTTTGATCCATTAGACGGTTCATCAAATATCGACATTAACAGCCTTGTCGGTACCATTTTTTCAATTATGGAAGTACCCGAAGGTCAAACTGGTGCTACTGAGGAAATGTTTCTACAACCGGGCACTCAACAAGTTGCCGCGGGTTATGTCTTATATGGCCCATCAACTCAATTAGTATTAACGACGGGTAATGGTGTTCGCCAATATACCTTAGATAACACCATTGGTGAGTTTTTGTTAACCAATGAAAAAATGATAATTAGCGAAGACACCCAAGAATTTGCCGTTAATATGTCAAATCAACGATTCTGGCAAGCACCAATGCAGCAATACATTAGTGATTTAATTGCTGGTGACACTGGAACTCGTGATAAAAACTTTAATATGCGTTGGATTGCCGCGATGGTAGGAGATGTACACCGCGTGTTAACTCGTGGCGGTATTTTTACATACCCGACCGATACCAAAAACCCAAAGCAACCAAACAAACTACGTTTGATGTATGAAGCCAATCCAATGAGCTTTTTAGTTGAACAAGCTGGCGGTGTATCTTCAACAGGTTATCAGAGAATCATGGAGATTCAGCCAACAGAGATCCATCAGCGCGTTGCGGTTATTTTAGGCTCAAAAAATGAAGTCGACACTTGTCTTGGCTACCATAAATAAACAACATTCGATCTATCGCTAATAGCATCGAATATTAATCAACATTCGAAATAGCACGGTAATTATAAGAGGTTAAAAATGCCAGTTTACGTCGTGGGGCACAAAATACCAGATTCAGATTCAATTGTTGGTGCCATTGCACTAGCCCATCTGAAAACCCAAATAGGTGAAGAAGCTATTCCAGCTCGTTTAGGCCAGCTATCACCGGAAACACAGTTTATCTTAGATAAATTTGGCTTTGCAGCGCCGGAACTTAAAATGAGCTACGCTGGCGAAAGTCTATACATTGTTGACCACTCAGATATCGCGCTAGCACCTGATGATATCGCTGAGGCAACATTATTAGGCATTGTTGATCATCATAAACTGGGTGATTTGACGTCAGACACACCATTAGAATGTTGGATCCGCCCGGTCGGTTGTAGTAATACAGTGATCAAAATGATGTATGACTTTCATCAAGTTGCCATTCCAAAAGATATCGCTGGCATGATGCTATGCGCTATTTTAAGTGATACGGTTATTTTTAAATCACCGACCTGTACTACGGCCGATATCCGTTGTGTTGAAGCACTCGCAGAAATGGCGGGCATAGAAGATTTTAAAGCCCTTGGCATGGAAATGTTTGAAGTAAAATCAGCGGTCCTTAACACGCCAATGCGTGACTTAGTGATGCGTGATTTTAAGAACTTTAATATGAATGGCGTTAAAATTGGGATCGGACAATTAGAAGTGATCGATTTAGCTATTTTTGACCAGATGAAAGCGGATTTACAAGCTGATATCGCCAAATTAAAGCAAGAAGAAGGTCAACACTCAGTGCTCTTATTACTGACTGACATTATGCAGGAAGGTTCGGAGTTATTGTTGATTAGTGATGACGTTGATTTAGCGCTAAAAGCCTTCGACACAACAACTGTTGATGGTAAAGCATGGTTACCTGGCGTGATGAGCCGTAAAAAACAAGTGGTACCGCCACTGCAAAAAGTATTTGCTTAGAAAAATTAAAGGCCAGCATATCATCGGTATGCTGGCTTCTCTTACCGGTTAGATAACAACATCAACTTTGCGTTATAACGCTGTCTATTTTTAATCGTCGCACTGTATTTTCGCGCTTGCACTAAGTATTTCTGCGCCGTATTCCATTGTCCCAGCAGATAATATGATTTAAACAAGCCAAAATAAAATTGATCAACCGCACTCGAATAATCAATCGCTTGCTTATAATATTTAATTGCGCGTTGATATTGCTGCGCCGCTAATGCTATTTCAGCCAAATCATAGTAATGATAAGGGTTATGCAACTGAGCTAAATCATAGCGCCGTTGATATTCAAATAATTCACTAAACCTCCCCTGTGACTCTAACAATAGCGAAAAGTTAGCAATCAAATTAAGATCATCGGGATTGGCCAACATTGCATAACGATACACTTTCTCTGCTAGCATTAATTGTTCTCGATAGCGATAGACCACCGCTAAGCTATTCCATGCCGCGCTATAACTGTGATCAGACTCAAGCGCTAATTTAAGTAAATAGTAACTAAGATCCCACTGCTGTTTAACCATGGTCTCGGCCGCTAAATTCACAAAATACATCGCAACAAGCCGTGCTTGTGATACTCTCGTGGTCGCAATATTTCGAATCGCCCGACTCGGAATGAAATCGAGTGTCACATATCGTGGCCCAACAAAAATTTCCCTTTGAGCAGTTACGCCACTAGCGCGATCTAACTGAATATTAATATGGCCGTTAATTAAAAACAAACCACCATCACGAGACCAAACAGGCGCAATAGCCAGATCTTGGACTCGATAATTAATCCCTAATTGCTGTGCTATCGCCACGGTCATAATAACCATCGACAAACAATTACCCTGTTTAACCTCAAAGGTTTCACTGGCTGTTCTCGTGTAGCTATTATCATAATCGAACGAGCCATAATCATCTTTGAGTAATTTATTGATTAATTGAGTCGCCAAAGGGATATCACTAGAAAAATTAATCAGACTTGAAATTTGGTTTTGTTGAATGGCGCTGAGGATAAATACTTGAGCAGGATCGGGTAGATGCTCAGGGCGCTCAAAGGCAGCGTCATGAAATAATATTCGATGATCGATTTGAGCCTTGGTATAGCGATTACTACATCCGGTTAGTAGTAATAAAATAACGCCTAAGCCCAGGGTGAAATGAGTAAAAGAAAAAACAGCCATCAGCACTTCCTCTTTAATAATATCAACTCATTATAGCTTATATTAACAACAAACCACCAAACAAACGAGAATCACTCCTATTTAGATTGACATATAGATAAGTAATAGTTATCTTACTACCAAATTTCAACTAATATATTTAAACGAACGTTTAATTTTAAATTCAAGGATATATCAATAATGAATCTTAAATCAATTTCAAAAGTCGCGCTGGCTGTTGTCATCGGATTAAATCTAGCGGCATGTGGCGATGGTAAAGACGGACAAGCTGGCCAAGTTGGCGCTCAAGGTCAAGCAGGCGTAAACGGTGTTAGCACTTTCGTGACTCGTGATGATGTTCTAAAAACCAATGCCAATATCGCTTATGCGGCTTATTCAGATTCTTTATTCACTGCTCAAGCGTTACAACTTGCATTAAAAGCATTTGTTGCTGCTCCCACCGTAGAAACAATGGCTGACGCAAAACACGCTTGGCTTGCTTCTCGCGAACCATACGGCCAAACTGAAGTGTATCGTTTTCGTAGTGGTCCTATTGATGAATTAAAAGCTGACGGCACGCTAGGTAAAGACGGTAGTGGTCCTGAAGGACGTTTAAATGCATGGCCACTAGGTGAAGCATTAATCGATTATGTTGCCCCAGTCGTCGATGGTAATGAAAAGCAAGAAGACGGTACTTTTGCGATTAGTGGTGCCAATGGTAAAAACATCATCGCTAACAGCATTGATTATCCTAAAATTGATGCGGCGACGATTAAAGGTTTATTCGAAACCGGTGAAGATGAGCGTAACGTGACAACCGGTTACCATGGCATCGAGTTCCTACTGTGGGGCCAAGATTTAAACAAAGACATGTCAGGCGAAGGTAATCGTGATTTTTCAGGCGGCCAACGCCCGGTGTCTGATTACCAAATGGGCAGTCTATGTACTTCAGGTCCTGATTACAGTGATGAAGCAATTTGTAAACGCCGCGGCGAATACTTATTAGTTGCAGCGCAGCTATTAATTGACGAATTAAAGCCTGTTGTTAAAACATGGGAACCAAGCACCGGTACACATTACAACAATTTTGTTAAAGGTGGCGATGCTTCGCTAGCTAAAATCCTTGAAGGCATGGGCCGCTTAAGCTTTGGTGAATTAGCCGGTGAGCGTATCAACATCGCACTAATCACTAACTCACAAGAAGACGAGCATTCATGTTTCAGTGATAACACGCATCGTGACATATTCCTAAATGCCAAAGGCGTACAAAACAGTTTCCGTGCTAGTTACACTCGCATCAATGGTGAAGAAATCAAAGGAGCTTCAATCTTTGATTTATTAGTGACTAAAGGTGAGCATGAATTAGCCAACAAACTTCGTGGTTCACTTGAGGCAACAATGGCAGCTGCAGCTGTGATTGATACCAAAGCAAAATCAGGTATGCCTTTCGATATGCTAATCCAAGAAGGACCAGAACAGAAAAATGTTTTGGCTGTGATCAAAGCGTTAGTTGCACAAACTGATGATATCGAACAAGCCATCAAAGCATTAGGCGTAACAACATCTGATATACGTCAAGATACTGAAGAAAAAATCTAATAACCTATGAAAAAAAGCTTAAAAATGAACTAAGTAGTTTATAATATATTGATTTTTAAGGGCTCATGTTTATGAGCCCTTTTGTGATTTAAGGTACCTGCAATGGCAATGCAATACAAAAAAATAATGTTATCCGTAATAACATCTTGTTTAACGCTTACTCTTAGCGCCTGTGGAGGAGGATCCGACTCAGCGACTCCTACCTCACCGACCACTCCAACAATACCCACACCGACCAATCCAAAGGATCACAGTGGCTTAGCCCCCTTAACAGCAACAACTATCCAACCAAATGAGCACCTTGCTGGTGGCGATGTCACGATGTTTGTTAAAACCAAAGATGCTTTTAGTCAACGTCCAGTGCCCGTGAGTGACGATTTTCGCAGTGATGGTTTTTTCACTTCTGGCGATCATTTGTTCCGCACCCCACATAAAGGTATTGGTCCTCTCGTTAATGCCGCAAGTTGCCAAGGCTGTCATCATAATGATGGCAAAGGTATATTGCCCGAAAGCATTAATGAACCAATGACCAGTATTTTTCTAAAAATTGGTGACATCTATGGTAATGAAGATCCCATTTATGGCGATCAAATTCAAACTTATGCCGAGCAAAGCTTAACCACCTCAGACGTCAAATCAGGTCTGCCTCAGCATAATGGCTCAATCAATGGCGATAAGCTCTTTGGTGAAGCGTATGCGTATATCGAATACGAGAAAATATTAGGTCAATATCCCGACGGCACCAATTATGAATTAAGAAAACCAACCTATAAAGTGAAAGACTTAAGCTATGGTCCTTTCAATGACAAGGTGGCCTTTTCAGCACGAGTCGCCCCCGCTATTTTTGGTTCAGGCTTACTCGAAGCAATCCCGGCACAAAATATTTTAGCGCTCGCCGATCCATTAGATAAAGATAAAGATGGTATTTCTGGCAAGGCAGCGATGGTGACCAATGTCATGACCAAAAAAGTCGAATTGGGACGATTTGCCTACAAAGCACAGAACCCAATCGTACTACAACAAATCTCAGGCGCTTACCGTGGCGATATGGGGATCACTAACAAACTATTTATCGAAGAATCTTGTACCAAACAACAAACTGCCTGCACCTTAGGCGCTGAAAAAGAAATTAAACAAGGGAATGAACCTGACATTGTTGATCGACAATTAGCGTTAGTTGAATTTTATAACAAAGTGCTCGCCGTGCCAGCTCGACGAGGGTACGATCGCAGTACTAAAGAGTGGCAAAGTGAAATAATTGCCGGCCGTGAACAGTTCTTTAATACCGGTTGTGTTGATTGCCATACACCTCGCCATGTCACCGGAACAGCGATGGGCAGTTTACTCGGAAAATTAACATTAACAGAACTGTTACCTGATCCTAAACCGTTAGCTTACTTATCAAATCAAGTCATTTATCCTTACACCGACTTGCTGTTACACGATATGGGCGGTAGCTGTAAAGTTACCCGAGAATTAGCAGACGGTACGCTTTGTAGTGCTGGGGAGCTTTGCATCTACGTTCAACGTTGTGAAGGACTAGCCGATGATTTACCGCAAGGTAATGCGACGGGGACAGAATGGAAAACGCCACCACTGTGGGGAACGGGATTAGTCCAAACCGTCCATCCCAAAGCGACATTTATGCACGATGGGCGCGCTAGAACCCATGAAGAAGCCATTTTATGGCATGGAGGCGAGTCAGAAGCCTCTAAAGATAAATTTATGGCTTTAACCGCGGTACAACGCCAGCAATTATTAGCATTTTTAGGATCGTTGTAATGATAACAAAGCCACTATCTCTAATCCTTATTACCCTAGGATTAGCAGCTTGTAGTGACAATAAAGTTCCTAAATTTGATCCCAAAGAACATCGACCAGCAGGTGCTGCAACCTTAGAAAACATCTCGAGTCGAAGTTACGTTCATCCGATGCCACATATTTCTAGGATGGACCAGTTAGATTTTTGGACCGGTTTTTCATTGTTTCGCGATCCCTGGGTTGCAGCACCGGCAGCGACTCGCGATCGTGATGGCTTAGGTCCATTGTTTATTACCCGTTCTTGTATCACCTGCCATCATGCCGGCGGACGAGGTCCAATGTCTGAACCGGGGATCCATAAACCGTCTTCATTATTGATTCGTTTAGGTAGCGTTACTGCTGGCATTAACATTGTTGACCCCGTATATGGCGGGCAGATCCAGCCGCGCCATGTCCATTCGTTAGTTAATGATGATAAAAACCAGCTCATGGGTGAAGCATTACTCGATTTGCAATACCAAGAAATTGAGGGAAAGTTCACCGATGGTGAAATTTATCAATTACGAAAACCAAGTTATCGACTCACTGGCTTAAATTATGGGCCCTTAGCAAAAAACATCGGACTATCACCACGGTATGCACCGAGCATTTATGGCATGGGGTTACTTGATGCCATTAAACAAGCGGATTTACTGGCACAAGAAGATATCGATGATCGCGATCAAGATGGAATATCAGCCCACTATAATCGAGTCAAAGATGTCAGTTCAGGTCATGATACTGCCATTGGTCGGTTTGGCTTTAAAGCAAAACACCCAACCCTTGCTCAACAAGTAGCGGCTGCCTTTAATGGTGATATTGGTATTACTAATCCCTTATTCAAAGATGAAAACTGTACTAAATCTCAAATTAATTGCCAACAAACGTCAGCAGTCGGTCAACAAGGAGGCCCAGAAATTCCGGCCAAATTACTGCGTTTAGTTAATTTATTTAGTACCTATATTAGTGTACCGCCAGCAAGGAATTTAGCCAACAAACAACATGGTCGTCAACTATTTTACACCTCGGGTTGTCAATACTGTCACACTCCATCCTATGTGACAGACCCTAACTATACTATTCCTGCGCTGGCCAATTTAACTATTTGGCCTTACACCGATTTAGCGCTTCACGATATGGGTATAGAGTTAGCCGACGGCATAACCGAGTATAAAGCCAATGGGAATGAATGGCGCACCCCTCCCCTATGGGGAATTGGCTTGCAACAAAAAATAACCGGTGCAAGTTTCTTCCTTCATGACGGTCGGGCTCGCTCAATCAGTGAAGCCATTTTATGGCACGGTGGTGAAGCGGAACCAGCCAAACAACATTATTTAAAGATGAATAAATCAGATAGACAAGCCCTGTTGGGTTTCCTAAAATCAATATAGGATTAGTGACATGAAAAAAATAGCGGCATTAACAACTTCCTTCACCTTAGCCTTTGGACTAACCGCATGCGGCGGCGGCAGTGATGATGGTGGTGGTACTGTAACAACACCAACCACTCCAACTAAAACTATAGAACAAGAGTTTTCTTCATATTTAACTGATTTAACCAAAAATCACATCATACCAAGCTATCAAAATTTCGAGATGAAGAGTAAGAAATTTAATCAAGCAACAGTTAGCTTTTGTGCATTGACCAATGCTACCAGTAGCGATCTTGATATTTTAAAATCACAATGGTCAGCAGCTCATCAGGCATGGCAACATATTCAATGGGTTAAAGTAGGCCCCGTGGTTGATATGCTATTTCGTATTCAATTTTGGCCTGACAAAAATAATGCTGTCACCATTGCAATTAAGAACCACTTATTAGAACAACAACCTTTAACAGCTCAATATATTGCATCAAAAAGTGTCGGTGGCCAGGGTTTCCCTGCGGCAGAACAACTACTTTATCCGACAGATACTCAATATGGTTTATTAGCAGCCGACAACAAATCAAAACGCTGTGAACTATTAACGGCTATCAGCGCTAATTTAGCGGATATATCCACCGACTTGACCAATCAATGGCAAGCTTCAGGGGGGAATTACGGTAACACGTTAATCACTGGCACAGGCGAGTTTACTGGCGTGCAGGATGCCGTTGAAGAACTCGTGACCAATTGGTTAGAGCAGTTAGAAAAAGTAAAAGATGAAAAGATCTTAAAACCTTTAGATAAAGCAAGTCCCGGCTTACCTTTAAGTACTGAAAGCCATCACAGCGATACTTCTATTGCCAATATAAAAACAAACATTGCGGTCTTTAATGATATTTATACCGCGGGTAATGGCCATGGTTTTGGCAAAGTTTTAGGGGAATTCTTAAAACAACAGTCAATTAATGACAATATGAAAACGAAGATCACCGCGGCAATTAACGCGATAAATAAACTTGATGGCTCTTATACTCAAGCATTAAGTGATAACCAGAAACGTCAACAATTAACGATTGTGATCACTAACCTGCGGGCGCTACGTGACCTATTCACTGCTGATTTTGTTCAAGCATTAGATCTTAATATTGGCTTTAACTCAAACGATGGTGACTAATGTTTAACCGACGTCAATTTATCATCGGGGCTAGTGCAGCGGTAGGTGCTGCTACACTTCCTTGGTGGCTAAATCGAGCGCAAGTTAATGAACCCTGGTTAATCAGTGCTTATTCCAACAAAAAAAAGAAACACTTTGCTGCTGCGTTTAATTTACAAGGCGATCTGATAAGCCAAGTTAGCTTGCCCGCACGGGGTCATGGCGCATGGGCTCATCCGAATAAACCAGGGCACGGCATTATTTTCGCTAGACGTCCTGGTACATTCATGATGGAAATCGATTTTAGCCAAGGTGAAATTCGTCATCATATTCGGTCGGCTAAAAACCACCACAGTTATGGTCATGGCGTATTTTCCCAAGATGGTAAAATTTTATTTACGACCGAAAATGATTTTGAATTAGGCCGTGGTGTTATCGTGTTACGTGACACTGAAAACTATCAAGTAATTGATAGTTTTGATGCAGGAGGGCTTGGTCCTCATGAGTGTCGCTTAATGCCCGATGGTCAAACACTGGTCATCGCCAATGGCGGGATCAAAACACACCCTAATTGGCCGCGCAAGAAACTAAATCTCGATACGATGGCGCCTTCGTTAACTTATCTCGATTTAAAAACAGGTCAAATTATTGATCAATTTAAATTAGATAACCATCACCTTAGTATTCGTCATCTCGATGTTAGTGATCAAGGCAAGGTGATTGCAGGGTTACAATATCAAGGTCAAAAAACAGATCAAGTACCGTTAGCAATCAGCCATCACGGTGAGACTTCGCTCCAGTATTTACTGGCGAACGATAAAGTGTGGCGCTCTATGAATCAGTATACCGCCAGTATTTGCATTAATAGCCAAGCAGAATTAGTGGCAATCAGTTGCCCCCGTGGTGATTTAGTAACATTTTGGGATCTTAAATCCAATCGTTTTCTCGACAGTATTCATTTACGTGATGGTGCTGGTTTGTCGCTAGTCGATCAACATTTTGTCGCCACTAACGGTAAAGGCATAGTCAATCACCAGCGACAATCTGATTCTTTACAAATGAATACACTAAAATTTAACGATATTCGCTGGGACAACCACCTCACAACTTTACAAGGCGTTTAAAAATGACCCTATCACAACAAGTCCGGATGATGTTAGGACTACCAATTGTATTAAGTATGGCCTTTCATCCAATTGCAGATGCGGCTCAAGCCGAGTCTAAAATAAGTAAACAGAAGCAAATTGAAATTATCAGTATTTTTGGCCAAAGCCAACAATTAAATACCGAGACGGGTTCTGCGTATTACTTAAACGAAGAGCAGCTCGAACAATTTGAATTCGACGATATTCATCGGATTCTGCAAACAGTGCCAGGGGTTTATATTCGTGAAGAAGATGGCTATGGCTTGCGTCCGAATATTGGTCTTCGTGGTGCGACGACAGAACGTAGTAGTAAAATAACCATCATGGAAGATGGCATTTTAATTGCGCCAGCCCCCTATGCTGCTCCAGCTGCCTATTATTTCCCTAACAGTGCCCGCATGACTGGTATTGAAGTATTTAAAGGGCCTGCAGCAATCAGTTATGGCCCCAACACTGTTGGCGGCGCTATCAACATGCATTCACGCACCATCAGTGATATAAACGAAGGCAGCCTTGAGCTGGCTTATGGTGAAAATAATTATCAGAAACTACACAGTTACTATAACCACCATATTGGTAAATTAGGGATCTTGGTTGAAGGAATAAGGGTGAGCGCCGATGGTTTTAAGGAACTAGATAACGGTGGCGATACCGGTTTTACTAAAAATGAACTATTAGTTAAATTAAATTATGAAGTCGACAGCCCAGAGTATTATCAACTTTGGCAGCTAAAACTAGGGTATGGCGATGAAAAATCCCATGAAACCTACCTCGGATTAACTGACCATGATTTTAATAGCCAACCCAATCGACGTTACCTCGCGAGCCAAAATGACTTAATGAGCTGGCAGCATCAACAAATACAATTAAGTCATTATATTGAATTAAACGATCGGGTAAATATCCACACGGTTGCTTACCGCCGAGATTTCGACCGTGATTGGGGAAAACTAAATCGTTTAAACACTAATCGTAGTATTCAAACGGTTTTATTATCGCCAGACACGGGATTAAACAAAATATATTATGATGTCCTAACAGGCGCACGTGACTCTGCTATCATGACCGATACCCTAATGTATGGTCATAATGATCGCCAGTATTACTCACAAGGGTTACAATCAAAATTAACATGGCAATCACAACATTTTGGGGCTGATTCCCAGCTCGAATTTGGTTTAAGACTCCATCAAGATCAAGTGACCAGACATCACTTTGAAGATGGTTATTTGATGCTTAATAAAAAGTTAGTCGCCACTAATCAACCGACTATCGTCAGTGCCCGTAATAAAGGACAAGTCACTGCCCTAGCCTCTTATTTAAATTACCAACTCGACTTTGAACAACTAACGGTAAAAGCAGGTTTACGGGTTGAGAATATAGACGGTCAACTGCTCGATAAAAAGACTCAACAGCAATACAATAATAAAGACACTCTGGTGTCACCGGGTCTAGGCGCCTTTTATCGCTTTAATGATCAATTTGGTTTATTAGCTGGTGTTAATAAGGGCTTTGTTCCTAACAGCCCAGGTCAAAGCCATAATAGCGAACAAGATATCAAAGCCGAAGAAAGTTGGAATTATGAGTTTGGGTTACGCTATTCAAACCAGAGAACGAAAGCCGAGCTTATTGGTTTTTATACCGACTATTCCAATTTAAAAGGTCGCTGCACATTTTCTAGCGGTTGTGTTACCAATATAGATATCGAGTTTAATGGCGGTAGCGTCAACGTTCAGGGGATTGAAGCAAGTTTCAGCAGTCAATGGTCATTAACAAATACTATTGATATACCATTTGCGATTAGCTATACCTTAACCGACTCGTCATTTAACAGTGACTTTAAGTCATCGTTCATTCAATGGGGCGATGTAAAAAAAGGTGATCAATTACCTTATATGCCAAAAAATCAACTGAGCATAAAAACAGGATTAACCGCCGAAAACTGGCAATTGGCTCTCCTCTTTAAACACACCGATAAAATGAGTGAAGCTGCTGGTAGCCGTACCGACTTAGAGGGTTATTGGACCGACCAACAACAACAAATCGATTTTTCTGCTTGGTATCAATTAACGTCAATATTACGTATTTATGGAAAAATTGATAATTTAACCAACAAACAAGTAGTGGTATCAAGAAGACCTCTTGGCGCTCGCCCAGGAAAACCGCAACAAATGATCGTAGGGATTAAATTTAAATTTTAATCTTTTCCACCTAACATCCTCGGACTTCCTTGATTATTTAAGGGAGTCTTTTTTATTATTCAATAGAGCATTTCATAATCTACATGCATCATCAATAAAAATAGGCTAAATTTAAAGCACAATATAATAAAAATGAGAATGTCCGATGAAAATAATAAGAATTATATTTTGGTTTTTAGTGCTAGTTTGTTTTGCGGGGCTTTTTTTACCACAGGATTATCAAGTGAATCGCTCGATTGAGATCAATGCGTCTTCAGATAGCATTCATCAATTAACCAATGACCTTAAACAATGGCCAGTTTGGAACCCTTGGCTTGAATTAGAACCATCGATTAAGGTCACCCTTGGTGAAACAACCAAAGGTGTTGGGGCCAATCAATATTGGAGTGATAATTCAGGCGGCGGACGCCTTGAGTTTATCGCCAGCGCCCCACGAACAGGGATTATATATAACCTGTGGTTCAATGACGCCAAACTACCCAGCGTTTCACACCTTAACTACATCGCTATCGGTAACAATAAAACACGAGTTGAGTGGAAAATTGAAGGTGAGATACAAATACCGATCGTTGGTTTTTATATCGCTCAAATGATGGACTCAAATATAGGTTCCGCTTTCGAGTTAGGGCTAACTAACCTAAAGCGAGAAGCGGAACAGTAAGGTCATTATTACACTTTAAAGTGTGATAATTGTCGTTCTAGTTCATGTGATAACGATTCCAGTTTCTCACTAGCATTAGCAATTGAAGTTGCATCATCAAGGCTGGCAGTAAAAGAGTCGTTAATTCTGTTAATGTTCTCGCTAATCATATCAACCACAACCCTTTGTTCCTCAGTGGCCGCAGCGATTTGAGAATTCATATTAACAATATTATCAATCTCAGTGGTAATGGCATTAAATGCCTGACCACTGATATTTGATTGCTCAACACCTTGTTCCGCCAATGTTTTACCCTGAGCAATGACCGCGACAACATCCTGACTGCCCTGCTGTAAATTAGCGATCATTTGTTCAATTTCGGTGGTTGACTCTTGCGTGCGTTGCGCCAAAACTCGAACTTCATCGGCAACAACGGCAAACCCGCGTCCTTGTTCGCCCGCCCTCGCGGCTTCAATCGCCGCATTCAATGCCAACAAGTTAGTCTGTTCGGCAATGGATTTTATCACCACCACAATTTTCCCAATGTTTTGCGCATCATTCTCGAGACTGGCAACCGATTGCGCCGCACCATCAATCGCGGAGGCGACTTGTTGCATGGTGCTAATTGAATCTGCCACTTCTTTTTTCCCTGACTGCGCTTGTTCGCGGACCGACTGGACTATTTTAGATGCTTCTCCCGCATTAGAAGCCACTTCGATAACCGTTGAACTTAACTGAGTGACAGCAGTAGCCACTTGATTGGTTTCATTTTGAGAATTATCAATTTGCGTCCGTGACTGCACGGTAACATCGGCAAGGTTGGTTGAGGATAAGTTAATTTCTATCCCAAAGGCTTTCATTTGAATGATCACCTGACGAATTTTTTCGGCAAATTGATTAAAACCATCGCTTAATTGCGCTAATTCATCTCGACCACTATCGTCAAGTTTAACGGTTAAATCGCCATCGCCTTCGGCAATGTCATGCATCGCTAAAGTGGCTGTTTTTAACGGCACTATAATTGATCGACCAATAACTATTGTGACCGCTAACAAACAAGCGATAGCGATTGATAATGTGAAAAGTTGTTTCATTAATGCACTTTGATACTGTTGATCGACATTATCAATATAAACCCCTGAGCCAACTAACCAGCCCCAAGGTTCAAACCCTTTAACAAAAGATAATTTAGCGACGGGATCATCACTGCCGGCTTTCGGCCAATAATATTCAACAAAGCCAAATTTTGAGCTCTGGACTTTAGCAACAAATTCTTTAAATAAATACTTACCGGTGGGATCTTTAACACCGTTTAGATCTTTACCATCGAGTTGCGGTTTAATGGGATGCATGATCATTTTTGGCTGCATGTCATTAATCCAAAAATATTCAACATCTTGATATCTAAGCGACTTGACGGCACTAATGGCATCAGCTTGAGCTTGTTCTTTTGACAGTTCACCATTAAGTGAACGTTGATGATAATTAGAAATAATACCGTGCGCTACACTCACCACGTTAGTGAGGTTATGTTTGTGTTCATCAAGCAATTGCTCCCTTAGCTCAACAATACCAAACACTAACTTGGTCAAAATAATACAAATTGAAATAATAGACAACGCCCACACACGCTGGGCAATCGTTAATCTTGATAACATAGATAACTCCTCAACATACTATTGTTAACTTCCAATACAACAACTACAAATATATGTTAAGACATGTTAAATCTAATGACAAGGGACTATTTTTCAAGCTCTCCATAATAAATCAGGGTGAGTCACGACAAAAAATGGATTAAGCAAAGACTCTTTTTCATTATATCGCAATGGATTGCCATTTATTTTCGTCACTTTAGCACCGGCACATTGTGCGATACACTGCCCTGCAGCAGTATCCCACTCCATGGTAGGTCCTAGCCTTGGATAAATATCCGCTAAACCTTGAGCAATTAAACACAGTTTCAAGGAACTACCGGTTGGTACTAATTCTACCGAACTAAATTGTTGAGTAAATTGTGCCATCTCAGGACTAGCATGGGATCGACTGCCAACGACTCGCACTAATTGACCCAGATCAACCTTGTTTAAGTTTAACGGTATCGCCTCGTTATTCTCCTCTTGCAGAAAACAACCTTGAGCAGTATTAGCAAAATACAATTTTTGTAATGCTGGCGCGTACACCACAGCCATTACTGGTTGATGATTAGCAATAAAGGCGATATTAACCGTAAACTCACCATTTTGCTTAATAAACTCTTTAGTGCCATCCAGCGGATCAACTAACCAATACTGATCCCAGGTTTTACGAGTGGCCCAGGGCAAAGCGGTTGATTCCTCAGACAGCACAGGAATGTCCGGGGTTAACAGTGCTAAGCCATCAACAATCACTTGATGAGCCGCTAAATCAGCTTGAGTTAATGGGCTATCGTCTGCTTTAACCCAAGTTTGAGTGTCACTTTGCTGATAAAATCCCATAATCGCCGCCCCAGCATCACGAGCAATATTAATGAGCGGCTGTTGCCATTCAAGTTTCATAATAAAAATCCTCGCTGGAGTAAATATTCAATAATGCTATCGACTGATTGCTCAATGCTTTGCTTATCGGTGTCGATGATCAATTCAGGATTAACGGGCGCTTGATACTCTGACGAGATACCGGTGAAATTTTTTATTTCTCCTGTTCTGGCCTTTTGATATAGCCCTTTAGGATCTCTTGATTCACAAACCGCTAATGAGGTCGCAATATGCACTTCAATAAATTCACCTTGCTCAAACAATTCACGAACGACCTTTCGTTCACTCTTAAAAGGTGAGATGAAGGCGCTCAAGACAATTAATCCAGCATCCACCATCAATTTGGCCACTTCACCGACCCTGCGGATATTCTCGATCCGATCGTCATCACTAAAGCCTAAATCACCACATAAACCATGGCGAACGTTATCGCCATCGAGTAAATAAGTATGTTGGCTACGTTTAAATAATACCGCTTCGACAGCTCCAGCGAGGGTCGATTTTCCTGAGCCACTTAACCCGGTGAACCATAGTAAACAGGGTTTTTGTTGCTTGAGCTGACCTCGGTCATGCTTTTCAATCTGATGGTGGTGCCAAACGACATTATCATCAATATTTATTTTATTCATAAAATTCTCTTAAAGCGCAATTTTCACAAAAGGAAAAACGAGTGGGATCATGATAATAACCACGGTTGAATAGACAATAGAGAGTGGTACCCCCAAACTCAAATAATCCCTAAATCGATAATTACCGGCACTATAAACCATTAAATTGGTTTGATAACCATAGGGAGAAATAAAGCTGGCACTAGCACCAAAAATAACCGCCATAATAAATGGTCTAGGATCAATCTGATAGCTTAGCGCTAAACTATAGGCAATAGGAAACGCTAATGCCGCAGCGGCATTATTGGTAATAAGCTCAGTTAGCAATAGGGTAAAAAAATACACCGCTATAAAAGCTCCTAGCACTCCCCAGCCATTAAACAGGCTTAGTAAGCCATCACCAAGTAATTGAGCAACGCCACTATCGACCATAATATTAGCTAACCCGAGTGCTGCGCCAACAATAGCAACTAACTCAAAGGGAAAGCGCCGTTTCAATTCCTCTAAAGTAATAACACCTGCACATAAATAACCAATATTGAGTACCAGCAAGCCTTTCGTTAAAGGAATAAAACCAAGCAACGACACGAACAACGTGGCTAAGAAACCAAAAATCACCAGTTTAGACTGTTTTTTATCGAGCCTAGCGCTGACATCGGATTCGCTTACCATTACAAATTCACGATAAATATCTGGGTTTTGATGAAAACCTTTACCGGGCACTAACATTAGCGTGTCACCGGCGCGCAGTTTTATTTGACCAAAACCACCACTGAGTTTGTCATGCCCGCGCCGAATAGCCACTACGGCAGCATCAAAACGCTGCCGGAAACAACTCTCTTTTAATGTTTTACCATTAATGCGAGAGGAGTGGCTGATAATAACTTCGACTAACGCCTGACCTTTCAGATGAGATTTAGCAAACCACTCTAAGCCATCCATTTCTTGCAAAATGTGCAAACTTTGAGTATCACCAGCAAACATCAATCGATCGCCCGCTTGCAGGATTTCTTTCGGAGATACCGGCTTAATGAATTGACCGTCACGTTCAATTTCAACTAAATACAGTCGTTGCAAAGCACGTAAGCGATTATCTTCAACGCTCCGTCCGGCCATGATTGATTCGGTACTGATCACCGCTTCGAGTAAGTAAGGTAATTCAGCATCAACTTGTGAGCAGCGGTCAGGCAAACGCGCACCAAAAATAGTGATCACGATAATACCGCTAATCACCACCACAACTCCAATTAAGGTAAAATCAAAAAAACCAATCGGCTCCAGCCCAGCGTCAACGACAAAACTATTAACGATTAAGTTCGTCGATGTCCCAATCAGGGTCAGTGTACCGCCAAGAATTGCGGTGTAAGACAAAGGCAATAACAGCTTAGACGGCGAGTGATATTGATTTCGCTTTATTACCCCAATCAGCGAAGCGACCACCGCAGAATTATTGGTAATCGAAGACAAAAATGCGGTTGACAGCCCTAATTTAGCGACTACTAACGGGAAATTACTGTGATTCAAATGACGCCCAACCAACTGGAGTACATCAGATTTTTCGACAGCAACAGCCGCTAACAACAACAAAATCAGCGTTAACAATGATGGGTTAGTAAAATTAGCCATCATTTGCTCTAAGCTAATCCAGTTTAATAAATAGCTAATGCCAATGGCAGCAGTAAATAATATCGCTGGTCGTATCTTGTTAGTAATTAACAATACAACCAGCGCTGCCAGCATAAAAATAACCCCAGCTGACATTGATATCATCTTATTTCCCTTTCAAGACACTAATATCTAGTGCTTGCCAATGAGGAAAGTGCTTGCGTACTAGGGTATTAAAGTCTATTTCAAATTCGCTAAACTCAGTGGATTGAGGTGACAAATCACTGACTTGATTAATCATGCCCGCCGCAACGGTGACATTGGTAATACGGTCAATTAAGATAAAACCACCGGTATCTCGAACATCATCATAAAAGTCGAAGCTAAGTTTTTCTGCAAACGCTAATTCAACACTAGCGACCTCATTAAGGCACAATTTATCAACGGGTTCTTTGTCGAGCGTATTAACATTAATGCGATGTTCAATCGACGTTATGGTCACTTGCGTTTTTTTACTCGCAATTTTTAAATCATACTGACGATTTTCCACTAAGGGTTGTTCGTCCATCCATACTAAATTAGCGATGGCACCATTACTGCTATGGGGTAATACACCGGTCGCCAGTAAGTCACCGCGGCTGACATCTATTTCATCTTGTAAAGTCACCGTAATCGCCTGACCAGCAACAGCCATGTCGAGCTCACCTTCAAAGGTCACAATCGATTTAATCGTGCTAGTTTTACCTGAAGGTAATGCGGTGATTGCTTCGCCTTTACTCAATGTGCCAGCGGATAACGTGCCACAGAACCCTCGAAAATCAAGATTAGGACGATTAACATATTGCACGGGTAAGCGTGCACCAGCGGTATAGACAGTACTGTCTAGTTTAACATCTTCAAGTAAATTAAGCAGCGGATCTCCTTGATACCATGCCATTGTGTCACTTTTATTAACGACGTTATCGCCCTTAAGCGCTGATAATGGCACGAACTGAATATTACGCTCGCCTAATCGTTCAGCAAAGTTCAAATAATCTTGTTTGATAGATTCGTAAGTCTTTTCACTGTAGTCAATCAAGTCCATTTTATTGATCGCAACAATGAAGTTCTTAATCCCTAACAATGAAGCAATAAAACTATGACGACGCGTTTGTACCTGCACACCATAACGCGCATCAATTAAAATAACCGCCAGATCACAGGTGGAAGCACCAGTGGCCATATTTCGGGTATATTGTTCATGACCTGGAGTATCAGCAATGATAAATTTTCGCTTTTCAGTCGAAAAATAACGATAAGCAACATCAATGGTGATCCCTTGCTCACGCTCAGCTTGCAAGCCGTCAACCAGTAAGGCTAAATCGATATCATCACCAGTGGTGCCGACCTTCTTACTGTCGTTCTTAATTGCGGCTAATTGGTCTTCATAAATTTGAGCGCTATCATGGAGTAAGCGACCAATTAACGTACTTTTACCGTCATCAACACTGCCACAAGTTAATAATCGCAACATGCTTTTATGTTGTTGTTTATCGAGATAGGCTTCGACACCCAGTTCATTTATTTGCTTTTCAATTTCTAAATTCATCACAGTTTCCTAAAAATAACCTTGGCGCTTTTTCATTTCCATTGAACCTGACGAATCAGAATCAATCACACGACCTTCTCGCTCCGATGAACGAGCCAGGAGCATTTCTTCGATAATTTCCGGTAAGGTAGCAGCCGTTGAATCAACAGCCCCCGTTAATGGATAACAGCCTAGGGTTCTAAATCTCACCATTTGATATTCGATTTTTTCATCGTCAGCAATCGGCATCCGATCATCATCAACCATAATCTTGACGCCATCACGGACTACTACCGGACGTTTAGCCGCCAAATAAAGAGGCACAATATCAATGTTTTCTTGATAGATATATTGCCAAATATCTAATTCGGTCCAGTTTGAAAGTGGGAAAACTCGAATGCTTTCGCCTTTATCCACTTGACCATTGTAGGTATGCCATAATTCTGGACGTTGATTCTTAGGATCCCAACGGTGTAATTTATCTCTAAATGAATAAATACGTTCCTTCGCTCGAGATTTTTCTTCGTCGCGACGCGCTCCACCAAAGGCAGCATCGAAACCATATTGATTAAGTGCCTGCTTCAATCCTTCCGTTTTCATGATATCAGTGTGCTTAGCGCTACCATGGGTAAATGGGCCTACGCCCATTTCAACACCATCAGGATTAATATGAACTAACAAGTCAAAACCATGCTTTTTTGCTTGTTGATCGCGAAATTCAATCATTTCACGAAATTTCCAAGTGGTATCAACATGCAATAACGGAAATGGAATTTTTCCTGGCGCAAACGCTTTACGCGCTAAATGTAGCATCACCGCACTGTCTTTTCCGACAGAATACAGCATCACTGGATTGTCAAACTCAGCAGCAACTTCACGAATAATATGGATACTTTCCGCTTCAAGCTGTTGGAGATGGGTAAGGTTTACTTGACTCATTATACGTTCCCGATAACATTGACGGTGAAACAACCACGGCCACTTATAAATACAATTGAATAGTCCTTAATATACCTTGCTCTTCTTATCTCATAAAATAATAGTTAATTAATTTTAATTACTTTTTGATATATAGGATTTGAATGCTTCATTAATATTCAATTCAGAGAACCCTATCTATACTTTAAAGTATGCAGAATCTTAACTTGTGATCATGGTTTGATTAGCGATAAGTTTTGATTCAGTAAAACGTGGAATGTTTTTAAAATTTAAAGGAATAACTAATGAGAACAAAATTAATCATCGCTCTAAGTGTATTTGTTTTGGCAGCGTGTGCACCGGAAATTGGCAGCGAGAAGTGGTGTGACCAAATGAAAGAAAAGCCAAAATCAGACTGGACAGCTAACGAAGCTGCTGATTTCGCTAAGCACTGCGTATTTAAATAATCTCTATTTAAACTGTTTGCCGTAAAAAACCAACAATTATGTTGGTTTTTTATGGCACATCTTTAAAGTCATCACGAATAGCTAAAAAACGATCAAGGTTCGCCATAAATAAATCGATTAATCGAGGATCAAAATGACGACCTCGCTCTCGTTTAAATAAATCTAAAATATCCTCTAGTGGCCAGGCCTTTTTATAACAACGTTCACTACCTAACGCATCAAAAACATCAGCGATTGCGGTAATTCGACCATACATATGGATGAGATCATTACTTAGCCCCTGCGGATAACCACTACCATCCCACTTTTCATGATGAGATAATGCAATGGTTGCAGCAACATCGAGTAATACCATCCCTGAACCGTTAAGAATATTGTATCCCTTTAAAGCATGGGTTTTCATAATCTCCCATTCATCGCCATCTAGCTTACCGGGCTTATTAAGTATCGCATCTGGGATCGCAATTTTACCAACATCATGTAACGGCGAGGCACTCATAATTAAACTGATTTCATCCTCAGATAGTCCAACTAACTCAGCCATCAACGCGGAATAAAACGCCACTCGTTTAACGTGATATCCAGTTTCATTAGAGCGTAATTCGACCACTTCGCCTAACCGATAGATCAACTCCTTTTGGCTGCTATCAATCACTTCATGTAATCGAATATTTTCAGCAACCGAAATTAAATTCTCCGTAAAAATATTAAGAATATGTTGATCAATATCCGTTAAGTGATGACCAATTTTCCCATAGAAAATTAAACTAATATTATTGTTACTACAATACATCACAAAATGCTGGTCTTGATAAATATTACTGGATTGCTCAATGGCACGAGTCACTAATTCTTGCTCAATGCCTGACAATTCATCAATGGTAATATCTTGCTCTATTTTGTGAGGATCGTTTAGCTGAAACTTCTTAAGTGTCTTGTTAACATAAGAAAAAGCATTAGCTTCGTAGCTATAGAGATCTTGTTCACTAAAGTAAAGTAGCTCTTGCAGTTGGCTAATGGTTAACCTGACAAAACTTTTTAAGCCATGTCGAGACGAAATACCGCGAGACGCTTTGATCAAACGTTCTAGGGCCGTTTTACTTTGAATCACCGTAACGATATCTCGGTAAGCTCTTAAATTAGAATAGAGCACGGTGTAAAGTTTAACTGAAGTTAATTCGGTTTTATTTTTGTAGTCATTAATATCGTAATCACGAATCACCTGATGTTCAGGGGCTTCTCCAGGTTGTCCGGTGCGTAATACAATGCGAACTTGATGATTATTTAGCTCTTTACGAATATAAATTGCCAAATCCAATCCGGCTTGATCGCTTTCCATCACGACATCAAGCAAAATAAGTGCAATATCATCATGCTGATTTAAAATGACCTTCGCCTGCTCACCACTGTACGCATGCAATAAATTAAGCCTTCGGCCATTAAATTCAAAAGAGGCCAGTGCTAAACTGGTGACCGCATGAACATCTTCCTCATCATCCACGATGAGGATATTCCAAGGTTCCGTGTTGATGTCTGGAACATCAGATTCGTCATCAGAAAAAAGAAACATATCATTCATTATTTTAGCCCCTTATCCTTTAAATATATTCGCGACACTTGGCGCTAGTTTAATGACATCAGCTATCACCTGATCTAACTCAGAATAGTCTAGCGCCAACTCCGTCACCAATTTAGGAGTCAAAAATGTATCGCTAGGTTCACAAGTACAATATTCAACGGTATTATCAGCAATGATTATCCCACAATGAAGAATAAGTGCTTCCTGTTTGTACTCTAGACAACGAAGGGGCGAGTTTTGAAATTTAATAGTATTCGACATTAAGGGTGAAATATCCCACAGTTCAATAAGCGCAGCACCCAATTGAGCAAAAGAAAAGCCAAGCTTGGACTTTTCATGACCATGCATCAATCGATTGCAGCCAAACGTTCGATCAAAATCTATTGAAAAATATGGTAATCGCTCTAAAATTATCAGCACTCCTATATTATGTAATAAACCGACCACAAACATATGACCGCCGGCTTTACCAAATTTAGCTTTGTATAAAAGTTTAGCAGTAATAGCCGTTATTACACTATGATACCAATAATTATCAAGGCTAAGTTTATTAGAGTTTATCCCCTTAAAAATTAATGCAGCAGAAGTCATAATCGCAATATTATTTAATTCATCAGTGCCAATAAGTTGTACCGCTTCCGTGATGGTTTCTACCTGTTTATTACGAAGGTAAATTGCGGTATTAGCTAATTTTAATACTCGAATGGTCAGTGCAGGATCAATACTCACTAAGCGCGAGACCTCTTCTGCTGAGCTTTTGCCATCATTAACTAAAGAATTCAATTGCAGACAGATGTCAGGTAACGTATACAGTCTATTGGCCTTAGTTACAAAATCATTTAGGTCCAGCATAATTGTCGACTTCCCTTTGATAAAATCATGTCTATGACTCCAAACAATCTAACCGTACATCTAATTGAAAGTGTAGCAGAGTAAAAAAATAGCGGAGGAAATTTTGCGATAAAAAAACTGCGACTCAGCGCAGTTTTTTATTAGAATTGATAACGATTAAATATCGTAATGTAAACCACATTCTCGTTTTAAGCCGAAGAATCGAGTTTCTTCTTCACTCATCCCTGGTTCAAGTGGTCTTGATGTGTGTGTATCACCTAATGACACGTAGCCTTTTTCCCACAACGGATGATAAGGCAAGTCATGTTTGGTTAAATATTGGTGCACTTGTTTATTATTTAAATCGATAATCGGTAACAATTTATAACGCTGCCCCCGAATTTCAAGCACCGGTAACTCTTGACGACTCCCCGCTTGTTCGCGGCGTAAACCTGAATACCAAACGTCAACGCCGATTTCAGTTAGCGCTCGCTGCATCGGTTCAACTTTATTACGGCGATTATAGGTCTCTATACCGTCGACACCTTGTTCCCATTCTTTACCAAAGCGCGCCAATTGCCATGCACTGGAGGTTTCACTTTGATAAACTTTCAAATTGAGACTTAAACGCTCAGTCAAATGGTCAATAAACTGATAGGTTTCGCTAAATAAATAGCCGGTATCGGTTAAAATCACTGGTACATTCGCTTGCTGCTCAGTCAATAAGTGCAACATTAAAGCCGATTGAATACCGAAGCTCGACGACAAAGCATGAGTACCAGGCAAATTTTCATAGGCCCATTGCACTCGCTCCTGCGGTGTTAGCTCAATCAAGTGTTGATTTACTTGCGCTAATATTGCTTGTTGCTGATCCTTTGGCGCGTCTAATAACGCGCTAAAATCAATAGTCGATATGGTATTAGTCATGGAAATCCCTCGCACTGCTTAATACTGCTTTAACCTCTTGTGTTCTTACTAAGAAGTCACCAAAGTTTTCTTGAGTCTGACGGTTTAACGCAAAACGTTCAAAGCGGCCATCTAGTTCGTCCATAATTTCAGCTTCATTAATGTTTTCACGGACCATTTTACTTAATCGTGTCCCATCAAAGGCTGCGCCTAAATACAAATTATAACGACCGGGGCCTTTACCTACTAAGCCAATTTCAGCGGCATAGGGGCGAGCACAACCATTAGGGCAACCGGTCATTCTCATCACAATGGGTTGGTCACTGATGCCGTGCTTAGTCAGCAAACTATCGACTTTATCGGTAAATTCAGGGAAATAACGCTCTGCTTCTGCCATACCCAATGCACAAGTTGGTAAAGAAACACAGGCAATAGAATGTTCACGCAGCGGCGTTAAACGCTCGCCAAGCACACCATATTTACGTGCAATACCTTCAATAGCCGCTTTGTCAGCTTCAGCAACATTGGCCACAATCATATTTTGATTCGAGGTCATTCTAAAGTCACCTTGGTGCACTTTAGCAATTTCTCGGAAACAAGTTTGCACTTCTTTGCCCGGCACATCTTTAATTCGACCGCATTCGATATACAGGGTTAAATGCCATTTATTATCGGTGCCTTTAACCCAACCAAAACGATCGCCACGGGTGGTAAATTTAATCGTGCGAGGTGGTTCAATCGTCACTCCAGAACGCTTAGCAACTTCGTCTCTGAATTTTTCGATCCCGTGCTTTTGCACCGTGTATTTAATTCTAGCTAGCTTACGATCGACTCGATTGCCCCAATCTCGCTGCGTGGTAATAACTTCGCGAGCAACGGCAATGGTGTCGGCTAATTTAATAAATCCTAAGTCATCGGCCAAGCGAGGATACGTTGATTTATCACCATGGGTTGCGCCCATACCACCACCAACAGTGACATTGAAACCAATCAATTTACCGTTTTCGCTAATCGCAATAAAACCAAGACAGTTAGTATAAACATCAACATCATTATGCGGCGGCACCGCAACAGCAATTTTAAACTTACGGGGTAAATAAGTTTTACCGTACATCGGCTCTTCTTCATGGCCTCTGACTTTTTCGCCATCGAGCCAAATTTCAGCATAAGCATTGGTGCGAGGTAGCAGTTGTTCTGATAATTGCTTAGACCATTCATAGGTCTCTTGATGCAACGAAGATTCGACCGGATTAGGGTTACACATCACGTTTCGGTTAACATCGCCACAGGCAGCAATCGAGTCTAGCGACGATAAATCAAGCGCTTGAATTAACGGCTTAAGATTACGCTTTAAAATACCGTGATATTGAAACGTTTGACGAGTCGTTAAGCGAATACTTTGATTCATGGTTAACGAACTGGCAATTTTATCGATATCAAGCCATTGCTGCGATGTACAAACACCACCGGGCACGCGAGCTCGTAACATAAAGCTATGCAGCGGCTCTAGTTTTTGTGCTTTTCGCTCGCCACGTAAATCACGGTCATCTTGTTGATAAAATCCATGAAACTTAGACAATTGAGTATCATCGTCATACAACGCACCGGTAATATGGTTTTGTAACCCTTCTTCAATCGTGCCACGCAGAAGGTTACTGTCGGCCTTAATGTATTCATTGGCTGCTAATTTTACATCGGTCATTAGTAGACATCCTTCTGGTAACGCTTATCGGTTTTAAGCTGAGTTAAATATTGTTGTGCTTGTTCATTCGTTTTGTTGCCATGAAGTTCAATGGCTTCCACTAAGGCTTGATGAACATCTTTCGCCATTTGATTGCCGTCACCACAAATATAAAGTGATGCACCATCCTCTAACCATTGATAGAGATCTTTACCCTGCTCTTTAATGCGATCTTGGACATATACTTTATGGGCTTGATCTCGTGAAAAGGCCAAATCAATTCGGTTTAACACGCCGCGCTTCTGGAAATCTTGCAGTTCAGTTTGATAAAGGAAATCATCGGTAAAATGTTGATTGCCGAAAAACAACCAGTTTTGACCTGATGCATCATCATTATCACGCTGCTGTAAAAAAGATCTAAATGGGGCAATCCCTGTACCAGGCCCAATCATGATCACTGATTTATCAGCACTTGGTAGGCGGAAGTTATCGTTATGTTCAACAAAGACTCGTAGGGTGTCACCTTCGGCTAAACGATGGCTTAAATAACTTGATGCTGCACCCTGATGTGCTTTATCAAAGGCATCATATTCTACAACAGCAACGGTTAAATGTACTTCTTCATCCACTTCACTGACACTGGAAGCAATTGAATATAACCGTGGGGTTAATTTACGGAGTGCTGCCAGTAATTGCTCACTGGACAATGAGCCGCGATTTTGACGGATCACATCAATCACTTGGCGATTAGCGATGTATTCACGCATCACCGCTTTATCGGTTCCAAGTTCAACCAAATTGCTTTGCGCAGTGGCTTCACCGTAGGTACTCACAAAACCAGGATGTAACTGGGTAAGCTCATAGTGCTGGATTAATGCTTGTGCTAAAGATATTTCTTGATCGTTAACATTGACCAACTGCTCAGCTTGTAAACCAACGAGCTCGATTAATTCGTTAACTAAGATAGGATCATTATCAAACCACACACCTAAGGCGTCACCGGGTTGATAGCTTAAACCAGAGTCTTCTAGAGAAATTTCAATGTGTCTAACGTCTTTATTAGCGCCGCGACCAGTAATCTTATTGCTGGCTAATAAAGTAGCGCTTAGTGGATTCTGTTTCGAATATTGTGAAGTTGTAGTGGCAACTCCCGCACTAACAGCCGTAGCTGCAACAGGTTGTGATAGCGTTTCATTTAGCAGCTCAATAATTTGACCTTGCCACGCTAAAACATCACTGTCGTAATCAACATCGCAGTCGCGACGATCTAAAATTGATTTAGCGCCCAGTGCTGATAAACGTAGCTCAAAATCAATCGCCGTTTGACAATAAAACTCATAGGACGTATCCCCTAAGCCTAAGACTGCAAACTCTAATCCTGCGAGTTTAGGCGCTCTTTTACTGGCCAAAAATTGATGTAGTTGCTCGGCATCGTCGGGGGCTTCACCCTCACCGTGGGTACTAACGATCACTAATAGATGAGTTTCATCTTTAAGCGCTTTGGTTTTATAGTCAGCCATCGACACTAAGGAAACGTTAATTCCCTGTGCAGTAGCAGCCTCTGCAACTTGTTTCGCTACACCTTTGGCATTTCCTGTTTGCGAACCATAAAGCACCGTTAATGTCGCACTTGGTACAGGTGCTGCCACAATGGCACTTTGGTCAGAACTCTGTGCTAGACCAGCTAAATAGCCACTGACCCAAGAGAGTTCAACCGCCGACATATTAGCCGTTGCTTGCTGTAGAGAAGTAACTTGCTGATCAGACAGCGGGCTACTTAAAGAACTTAATTGTTGTAATAGCATTTCCTAGCTCACGATGCTTTATTTTGAATAGCACCATAATAACTAGGGCAATAGATAACCCAAAAGAATAAAAAACAACTTTTTATAACTTTATCGTCTAACTACAAAAAATAAAAAGGAGCCATTAGGCTCCTTTTTATAACTTATTAACCTCTTAGGTTAAAAGTGAACTTCAATCCCGGCAAAATAGCCTTCAAATTGTAAGTTGGCATAAATATCGTCAACATCTTCAATTTCAATAGAGACTTCACGATAACCAGCGGTTACCGCAATATCGACAGCAAAATTATCAACGAAGTTATAACCGACGCCGACTTCATAATCGTGAATTGAATTATCTGAATACGACACTAGATTGACATCACCATAGACAAAAACACCGGTCATCGGAATTGCAATTTTAGCGGCAACATAGGCCATTGGGATCCACAATGAAGCATCTTCATAACTGGTGCCTTTAACGCCTTGAGCATCAACATCACCGGTAACAGAAAACTCACCGCTTAAATATTTAGCCGTTAAGCCAAAATCTAAACCAACTAAATCATTGTCTAAAATTTCCCAATAAAGCGTGATATCAGTATTAGTAAAATCAAGGCTAGTCTCAAGTTCTTTGCCTGCTAAGTAATTTTTATCACCAAAGGTAAAATCACTGGTTAAGCTAACACGACCAGGTCCTTCTAAAGTGCCCATTCTTAAACGCAGATTAGGAATTAGCGGCACAGGGTGCTCAATTTTAATATAGGCACTGGCTTTAGTTTGCTCATCAAATGAAAAATTGACTAAATCATTACTTTCAGCAAAACCACCTTTCGCTTCACTTTGCCATGCTTGTGCCCCAACATAAACACCAATAGCATCGGCATATACTGGCAAACTCATTACCGAAGCAATAGCTGTTGCTAGTACAATTTTTTTGTTAATCATGCTCTATCCTTGTTTCAAAAGTTTGTTTAAATCTATTATTGCAGCGTTCGCCCGAGAAATATAGTTAGCCATGACCAACGAATGATTGGCCATTAAACCAAAACCGCTACCATTAAGAATGATTGGGCTCCATACGGCATCTTGGGTTTGTTCTAGTTCGCGAATAATTTGACGTAAGCTAATCAGCGCATTTTTCTTTTCCAATACACCTTCAAAATCAATTTCAACCGCTTTTAATAAATGAATCAATGCCCAACTAGCACCACGCGCTTGATAGAACACATCGTCAAGTTGCCACCAGCTTGTTTTTATCTGCTGATGTTGTAATGCCGTTGTCGATTGCTGTGCTGCGCTATCGCCGGATAAATCGGTATTTAAACGATCCTGACCAACACTGGCACTTAAGCGTTGCGATAAACTGCCTAAGCGTTTTTCAACTTCTTGAAGCCATTCGGTTAAATTATCCGCTCTGGCATAAAATTGTGCTTGCGACTGTGGGTTCGATAATCTGATCCGGTAAGCTTCTAAATATTTAACCGCTTTTTTATACTCACTTTCGGTGCTTGGTAAAATCCAACGATCATTATCAAAATTAAGTAACGGTTGCGCTTTAACTAAGTCTTTATCTTCGATGGATTGCGATTGCGAACGACTAAAATCATTACGCATCACTAAGGCCATATCTCTGATTTGCTGTAACACCCCAAACTCAAAGGCTGGCATATCATCCATCATGACCGATGGCACAATAATATCATTGGTCAAATAGCCACCGGGTTTATTGAATAAAGCATTGGTTACTTCAATTAACGCCGTGGTCGTTGCAAAACCCACCACAGGTTTAACTTCAAGTATTGTCGCTTGTTCGGCAGTTACCGATTTAATATCAATAATATCAGGTTCATTGCTCCACCAAATAGAGATAATCCACATCAGTATGAGCGCCCCAAAAGCACTGCCAAATATTGCTGATTTATTTAAATTGAGCATCTTGAATTCCATTCCTTCATCTATAATTGTTAATCAACATAATTTATCTTAGCCAAGAGTATAACAAAGGCATCGCCTAAACTAGTCAAGCCATCTGCTTTTAGGCGGCAATACCACACTCGCAATCAAATACAGTATGATGGTAGTGATTGGCATCACCAACAATAACACTAGCGCCGTAATCCGCACCCACTTTCTAGGGATTGAAAATCCCCGTGCTAAGCCAGCACATATCCCACTCACCAGTGCATGTTGAGTATCTTTACGAAAGCGCATTAAAAGTCCCATAACGATCCTTAATAACTAAATAACAATTGATTAAAGCAATTAACGAGCCACACTTAATTCATTGATAATATTAACGTTTAAATTACGTTTTTTCTATTTATTAATAAAGCCACCTAAAGATGGTCAGTTTAATGGTGTTTTAGTCAGGAGCTTCAACAAAAGTTAATGCTTGCTCAATCACCCGAACATCAGCACCTGGCTTATGGGCATTTTCACTTAAATGACGACGCCACATTTTCGCACCGGGTAATTTAACAAAGAGGTTGAGCATATGGCGAGTAATATGGTTAATTCGACCACCAGCAATCAAGTGTTGTTCAATATACTCCATCATCTTTTCGACCACTTGGTGGCGAGTTAACACCGTTGCATCGTCTTGATAAAACAACCGATCAACCTCAGCTAAAATATAAGGATTTTGATACGCTTCGCGCCCAATCATTACACCATCGACATGTTGCAAGTGCTCTGCCGCTTGCTCTAGCGTCACGATGCCACCATTAATCGAAATGTCGAGTTGACTAAAGTCCTGCTTAAGCTGATGAACACGTTCGTAATCAAGCGGCGGCACTTCACGATTCTGTTTCGGACTCAGGCCACTAAGCCACGCTTTACGGGCATGAATAATAAAGCTTTCACAACCGGCTTCACTCACTTCACCAACAAAATCCGTCATAAACTGATAACTGTCTAGGTTATCAATCCCAATACGGTGCTTAACCGTCACCGGAATATCCACCACACTGCGCATCGCATCGACACATTCGGCGACTAATTTAGGCTGCGCCATCAAACACGCACCAAACATGCCGTTTTGTACCCGATCCGATGGACAACCGACATTAATGTTCACTTCATCGTAACCATATTGCTGTGCTTTTTGCGCACACAGCGCCATATCAGCCGGATTACTCCCACCGAGTTGCAGCGAAATAGGATGTTCTTGCTCGTTATAACGTAAATAATCACCCTTGCCATGAATAATAGCGCCTGTGGTGACCATTTCGGTATAAAGCAATTGATGGCGACTGATCAAACGCGCCATATAACGGTAATGGCGATCAGTCCAATCTAACATAGGCGCAATAGAGATGCGGTGGTTACCCGTATGGCGCGGTACAACTGGCTTACAGTCATGCTTTACTTGTTCATTCATTTACTTAAATTACTCTCAATCGCCTTGAATTACGTTCAATTTCGGTGTGCGGTGCCCCATATGCGCCCCATTTGGGGTTGGACAAATATTCAAACAGGTATAGAAAATGGCTTCTATTACTATCGAAAAGCGTGCCAGAAAAAATGGTGATTATAGCTATCGCTGCACTGTACGCATCAAAAAAAACGGTGAGATTATACACCGTGAGTCAAAAACATTCAGTAAAAAAGAATTAGCACGCACCTGGGGCAAAGCTACTTCAAATCGCCTGGAAGAAAATGGGGCACTTTTTAAAGAAAAAACGGTGCCCCTTGGGGCACTTCTTGATTTGTACTTTAATGATCATGACCTGTGGAGCAACACGGGACGCACTAAACAGTATGTAATTAAGATGCTTATTGATTGTGATATTGCAAAAGTAATGTCCAATGAATTAAGAACAAGTGATTTAATTGAGCATTGCAAAAACCGTCGAAGTGCCGGTGCTGGACCAGCAACGATTTATCATGATATTGCTTATCTGCGTAGCGTAATGAAAAGAGCCGATCCTGTTTGGAATATCTCAGCCAATTACAAAGTGTTTGAAGACGCTGTGCCTGTTCTAATTGAAATGGGTTTGGTTGGTAAATCGCAAAAGCGCACTCGCCGCCCAACTGAGGATGAATTAGATAGATTGAAAAACGGGCTAAAAGAGCGAATGGCTTACCGTTTAAATGGTAAAACTCGGATCCCTTTTTTAGATATTCTCGACTTTTCAATCCTTACTTGCATGCGTATTGGTGAGGTTTGCAAATTACGCTGGGATGATTTGAACACCGATCACAAAACCATCTTAGTTCGTGACCGCAAAGATCCACGTAAAAAAGAAGGTAATCACATGATTGTGCCATTGTTGGCCGGTTCATTTGATATTGTTGAGCGACAGCCCAACGATGGTGATCTGATTTTTCCTTACAATTCGAGATCCGTCACTGCAGGTTTTCAACGGGTTCGTAACGCCTTAGGCATTGAAGATTTACGCTATCACGATTTAAGGCGTGAGGGTGCCAGCCGACTATTTGAAAAGGGTTATTCAATTGAAGAAGTAGCCCAAGTGACTGGGCACCGTAATTTAAATATTTTGTGGCAAGTTTACACGCAGCTGTTCCCGCATAAGCTGCATGATAAATTCAAAGAGTAAAAGCAATATGTTCTTTAACTGAACTTTCCGATTTCTTCAGTGGTAAGTATGTGCCAGCTATCTTCTATCGTTGTAGGAATTTCGGGAATTATTGAATTTGATTGGAGCTGGCTATGATCACTATCAAAGTCGATTATATGATTTAGCATTTGCACATAATCAAATAGCGCTCTCGTCACTTGATGAAAATTACCTAACATCATCCGGTCTTGGCTTTGCATTTTATTGGAAACCACTTGGATAAACGATAATATTTCTTTGATATAAATTACCACAGAATCATGCAATTCACCGTTAGTAAAAAATTCACCGTCAATTGCTTTGATATCTAGGGCATAACATTCAATTCTACTAATTTTTTCCTTGAATGAAGTTATTAGTTTATTGTCAATATCTAAGTCCCCACCTCTAGAACGAGGGTAAAAACATTTATGGATAATTCGAGGAGATTTCACATTATCTATAAGCAGGTGATTAGTGTTCAAATATTCCTCAAATCGTTCAAGGTGAGTAAAATGATTTGAAAAATAATTCTGAGAGCGCTGTAAACTCATCAATGCAACACTTTGACCAGAGCGATGATTGGCAGTAATTAATGCAACAAGAGGAAAAGATAATGCAGCAATAAGCAGAGGAATTTTAAAAAAATCATAAGCAAATAGTATATTAGAATTATTCCAACGTAAAATATTTACAGCATACACACCATCTACATATGCCATCCACCAAGCGAGTAACAACCCGATTACTATAGGTGAAGAAAATGCCAGCCAAAAACCCCACGTTTTCAACAGTTTTCTTTGAGCACTCATAAACAATCCTTTAAAATTAATAAGTAAGAACATATCAATAATACAGATACCTTACATATAAAACTAGTAAGGGGAGTTTTATGATTCCCTCTACTCAGTAATAGGTGACAAGCTACTTTCAAGGCCAGTTGCTGAGGTTTTAAAAACGACAAACTGACTTGCTTGTTGTGATGGTCCTGTTCCTGGGTGAGTATGTGTGGCCAATAATCCATTGGTATCTTTTACGATAGCAATCAAATCAAGCAATATTTGTACAGCATTAACACTTTCACTACCCAGCCAAACAGTTGCACCTTGAACTTTTACCAATTTCTTGGCTTTGGCTTCGAGCGTCTTTAAACTTTCCAATGTCATGTTCTCAGTGCTTTTTACAATGATTTGTTTGTCACTGCCAAGCAATAAATTATCCAATGAAGTTATGATCGCCTTTTCACCGACCAATATTTTTAAAGCGCCCATGATTTCATTAATTTGGTTGCCATCAGTTTTGTTGGTGTCATGTCCTGTGATAGTGACATCGCGCTGATGGTGAATTTCTTCTCTAATCTGGCTATCAACAATCGATTTTTGGCTAGTCTGTTTTATTTCACCATCGGTTTGTAAATGCCAATTGCCATCACTGCCAGCTAGTTTGCTGCGGTGTGATTGCTGCAACGTGACATCGGTGCAATAGAAATTTTGTGTGGGTATATGGATATAACTCAATAACGAAAATCGATACAGCAATAACGGCGCTTTAATGGCGGAAATTGTAATGAAAACAAATTAACGGTACAAAGTTATTTGTCCGACATTGCGAAGATGATAATATTTCAAGCAACATGATAACCGCGATCTGTTGACCAAACGCAACAAAAACCAACTGGCAATAGGATAAATTATCAACCGAATTAATGTGCTGGCTCAAGTATTCTCAATTGATATTACGGCTTATTCGACCATGAATAATCACTATCATCGGGTGCTGCGCTAATAATTGGGTAATAAAAAGTCCGATTGGGCATAAAACTAAGTTGAAAATCACATAAGGTTTTTAGCACCCATCATTAACTACCGTTATTTTATATTTTACTGTCAAACTGCATGCTTCTCTATACTCAATGAAACATTGATTACCAAGGTTAGAGGAACCTGCAACGCCCAATTCTCCATACCCGCCTCTTCGATACGCGCAATAACCAACCTCATTACTTAAACTAAAATCATTAACTGTCTCAACGCCAACCATTTCAAAGATTCCAATTCTACTACCACCCTCACCAATAGTTTCTAAATAGCCATTGTAAACATTAATTTCACCTAAGTTAGAATCAAAATAAGTATTACCTGATAGGTTATTTTTATTTTTCAGAATAGCTTTAAAGTGCACTTGTTCGTTTAACGATCTCATATCTCCTGCAATTTTATTTAAGACTGCTATTTTGGATTCTCGAGCAAAATTAAGAAACTTTGGTAGTGCAGAAACAGATAAAACACCGAGAATAATAATAACAACAACCAACTCGATTAATGTAAAGCCAGTTTCACGAGAGTTTACGTGATCTTGCTTCGTTAAGTTTGCATTTATCTTATATTTAAGACCTTGTAAACAATGGACATAAATAATATTGCAACCGATTTTTAATCTTGAGTTACTTAATTCATTTTCCATAAGACACACCAACTATCTAAAATTACAACTTAATAACATCTGTAAAAATCATAGTAGATATTCATGAAAAAAGTAGTGATGTGCTCTCTATCTTTGATAGGTCACCATTAAATTATTGATAAATATAACAGTTCAATTACCAATAAAAAAATGAATAGGAGTAAGCTAAGCAGCCTCTTTAAGAACGCCTTAAAGAAAAAATAAGGTTGGTGATTCGCCCTGAGTTTAGTTTAACAACGGCTTAGCTTATTAAAAATAAAATTGCTCTAATAACACATCCAAAATGCCATTGATTTACAAGGAAGTAATAATGAAAAAATTAATCATCGCACCATTATGCTCAATATTGTGATGATCACTTCGGTAACTCAAAATTTCAGTATTTGTATAAACTAATAAAAACATTACGATTAAACGTAAGCTATGTCGTCAAAATTGAGCGGCACCAAACTTAATATTAATCGAGATGACGATTTAACGAATAATACTTTATTTCAAAGGTGTTTTTCCTGTGCGAAATTGTGAAAACACAGTTAACAACTCTCACATTTGTTGCACGTTGGGTTAATCCTCTGTGGCTCCTAAATTTATAAGCATTCAAGACAAAGCCGTGCAGGTAAGCAACCATGATGTCAGTAAAAGGAGCGATTAAATCACCAGAGACAACAGTTGCCATAAATATACAAACAAGACCATTTACCTTAAGCAATGGTCAAAGGAGCAGGGTTAGAGGAAGTCTTCCAGATGGTCGTTGGAATAACACTTTTGTCCATCTTGTCGACTGTGAAGGTATTGGACAGGTTCCTTCAAATAACGGCACGAATACCGCATTAAAATGGTGTGTATGCCAAAAGCGTGAAAATTGGTTTAATAGGTGTAGATATACTTCACTTAGCTCAATCAGAAGTTTAGTCACTTTCCTTGCAGTAAAAACAAAAAAGAGAAAGTTACCATACAAATCAAAAGGATAAGAACCACAAGCAACCATTACAGTTTAAGCTTAAGGCGTAGATTTTAGCGAATATTAGTCTAATCTACTTTAAAGGTATTTTCATAATAAAAACTACTATTTTGCTTTAACTGATACTATGCCAAGTAACTAATAAAAACGGCTAATCTAACATCGGTACTATAGAGATGCGGTAAGCAGGGATATCTTTCATAAAAACGCCAACTTAAAGAGAATAAAAAAAACATAAAACAACCAAATAACAGATTTTTATCTAAATGGTATTTTAAAAATCATTTTAAAATACTCTATAGGGCCACTGTGTGACCCTTATTTACAATTTGATATTCATTTTAGAAACTTCAGTCAATAACAGTGTTTAACCGCTACAAGCGACCCAGTTCACACCGTCTGAACTACATTGGTAGACACTCGTTCCATCATTCTTACTCGTCGATTTAACCCAGTTGCTTTTATCATCTTTCCTGATAATTACATTACCCAAGGTTTTACTTTTACGCCAGTAACTGTAACTAATATTCACAGGATCATCGAAACGGTAAGGGAACGAATCAAACATGCTAATCAATTCATTAGCCTTCAAAACAGCAGCCTTGTCTTTGACATTAATCCAATGACTCAATGTCGTGAAGTTAGCAGCATCGTCTCTAAAAAAGAAACTCGTATAGAAATCTGAATCACCCTCGGTGAACCTGACTGAAAAATAGCGCTGTTCAGGCTTATCAAAATTATTATTGACACACTCATCAATAGTAGGGAATGACATGGAAGGAGCAATGTTACCTAATACATATCGAATACCTTTACTATCAAAAGTAACGCTCTCAATGTTGCTACATCGATAAGTCCCATCTGGATCTCTATAAGTGTCTTCACGAATATTTAACTTCCCATCAAGAGACGGATCACCCCATGCGATAGCAACATTACGAAGCTTCATCAGAACAACATCAACCTTGTCCAATGACCCAGTATCGAATAGCTTAGTCATCTCAAATAAACTTCCATCATCCAAAAAAACGACTGCGTCACGATACCAAACATTGGAGAACTTGTATTCTTCATCCATTTTATTATCTTGATAGATAACAACACGTATCTCAGCAGTGGGATATATTTTTTCTAACGCGACTTTGTGCTTATAAGATGCCTTCATACCAGTAACAATAGTTTGCGCCAAGTCGTATGCCGCCGTATCTCCCTTAGCGATAAAGTCAGAATATATTTGATCCGCAGACAGATTATAGTGACTGACCAATGTGAGAATGACTGACTCAATCTCCTCCTTAAGCTCATTGCGCAAATTAATATCAGACTTTAACTCAGCACAACTGAGGTTGTCTTTGTCATTACTCTTAAATTTACGCTTAAATTGATCCCAGATAATAGAAGTCAATGGCGAAATGTTACGGATATCATCATCAGATAATGGCGTAATCGATGGCGGAGATGACATTTGATAGGCTTGCGTAACGACCCCAGAGTCTTCATCAATCGCTCCAACAGGCACTTCAACATACATGGTTGAATACGGCACGCAAGACGCTTGTTCTTCGGTAAATTCAAAACTGTAGTTACCTGACTCGGTAGAGACCACTGACGGTTCTAAGTTATCATCAAAACGACCATTACCATCTAAATCAAGCCACACGGTTGCACCAACCACGTAACCATCAATGACTTTACCGGCAACAGAAATCGACTTACTAGCCTCTGGTGGCCTTTCAACGACTGGCGCATCAGAACCACCACAACCAGCCAGTAATCCAGCCAGTACTGCTGGCACAAGCAACTTACCCATTCTATCTAGCATAAAACATTTCCCTTCTGTCAAATTTAAAAATTCATCCGATAAATCGACCATGATAGTACAGTAAACATTCTTAAAAATGATAGTGAAAAATAAAAATATATTAAATTATTAATAGGTTACGTTATTAAATAGCTTCTTATTGCACTTATGCTTATAAGTCCTTTATCCCATACGTCAGCAACAGGGCAAAATATAATAGATCAAGAGTTTACTGACGTTAAATATTCAAAAGTTAAGTGGGAACCTTCGGAGGATGGCGCTAACACCTGACATCTAATTGGGAGATGAATATTGCTTTTGACATGATTCATCGCACACACTGGGTAATTGTTCTAGATCGTAAAGCTCGCCTGAGAAATGATTCATTTGAGATTTTGGGAGAAAAATAATATCTCATATCTCAACTAGGATACCCAGTAATATCGCGTAATGAGAGATAAAGCGGTTGTAGCTGCTGGTACATTTTCAAATACACCTCTTGATATAATCGATCATATATTTTTGAGGTGGCTTGATTAGGGTGGAAAACATCACCAATGCGCGTCATGTTTTCAGCGGCTTGTTCGTAGCTCTGGTACACCCCTAATCCGACACAGACATTAATCGCTGCGCCAAGACCTGAGGTTTCATGGGTGTGTGGACGCTCCGCAGATATCCCAAAGATATCCGCGGTTAATTGCATCGCGGCATCACTTTGAGAACCGCCACCAGCAACCCTTAACACCGTTATTTTGTTGCCGCTTCGTCGTTCAATACGTTCTTTCCCTTCTCGTAATGCATAGGCTAGCCCTTCAAGTATCGCCCGATAAATATGGGCGCGAGTATGGACATCGCCAAAACCAATAATGCCACCTTTCGCTTCAGGGCCAGGCTCTCTAACACCGGGAGACCAATAGGGTTGTAACATTAAGCCCATGGAACCAGCGGGTACTTGGTTCACTAGCTCATCAAACAATTGTTCCGGTTCAATACCGCGAGCTTGGGCAATTTTTTGTTCGTGTTGACCAAACTCTTTTTTAAACCAACTAACCATCCAAAAACCGCGATAAATCATCACTTCAGAACTAAAGACCCCAGGAATAGCTGACGGATAAGCAGGCATATAAGGGATCGGTTCGACATAACGCTGGTTAGTCATGTTGATAGTGGCCGTCGTGCCATAACTTAGGCAACCAATGTGAGAATCAGTGCCGCCAGAGCCCAAAATTTCACAAGCTTTATCCGACGCGGCGGCAATAACAGGAGTTCCTGCCAGTAAACCGGTGTGTAATGCAGCCTCTTTGGTTATTTTCCCCATTAATTGACCCGGTTGCACCAGTGTTGGCAGCATGTCCAAGGTCAATGATAAAAGAGACCAGCGCCAGTCGTTTTTTGACGCCCACTTTAATTTTTTATAATCAAAGGGAAGATAACCCACTTGCGCCCCCACCGAATCAACGTAATTCCCGGTTAAGCGATAGGTTAAATATCCTGACAAGAGAAGATATTTATCGGTTTTGTGCCAAATATCAGGTTGATTTTGTTTAATCCAAATAGCTTGGGATTTTTCGCGAAAACGTTTAATCACATCGCCAACACGTGCCACTTTAAAGAGTAACCCCCACCAGCCCTTAATACTCCCTTCAATAGCCGCATGGCGTTGATCTAACCAAATGATTGCAGGCCTTAATGGTTGTCCTTGCTGATCAAGGTTTATCACCGTGCCGCGTTGAGTCGTTACCGACATGCCACAAATCGCCGCGCGATCGATATCAACACAGGCCCAAAGCTTATCGCACGCTTGCTTTAATGATTGCCAGTAATACTCGGGTTCCTGTTCAGCCCAGCCCGGTTGCTTGGAAAAATAAGGGATAAGCTGCTGTTGGCCTTTACCAATTAAGTTTCCATCAGTATCAAACAGCAAAGCTCGGACGCTCTGAGTACCATTATCAATGGTAAAAATGTAACGTTTACTCATCATTATCCTCAGCTAAGCGACGACTAGGCAGTGAGTAACACCGTTTAATTAGCCGTTGATAATCCAATAACTCTTGTTGCCAACGTGCATCATCCCAGCCTAATATCTCCTGACACAATGGTTTTATTTCATTAAAAATAATCGCCGCGCCATCTTTTAATAACAGCCCCAAGCGGGTGCGACGCAGTAATAAGTCTTCAAGATGAATCACCGTTTCGTGTTCTAACACCCAGCGTAACTCACCATAATGGGTGTCGGTGGTGACAATGCAATGAGCATCACCGGGGTTGTTTATAAGAAAAGGCGCCGCCTCGCCATATCGACCCACTAAACGTTTTTTTTGCTGGGTGGTTAGCGGTGAATCGGATGGCCAGTTTAGCTGCTCAATATTAATTGATTTAAAAATACGGCTATCATCACTCTCCTTCTTAAGATCAGGAAGATAAGCACGCGCTATTTTTAACACATCCAATGCAATTAACCGAAAGGTCGTTAATTTCCCCCCAGCAACACTGATAACACCTTGATCATCCCATATAAAGTGATCACGTTTTTCATCAGATGGTTTCCCTTCCCCTGTACCAACAACCGGACGAACCCCCGAATAAGATGAAATAACGTCTTGTTCGGTAATATCCGCACTGGGAAATTGTGAGTTAATCGCCGCTAACAGGTAATCCACTTCGGACTGTGTAATATAAGGTTCGGCATTAATCGCTTGCTGATGATCAATGTCTGTTGTCCCGATAACGGTGACTCCCTGCCAAGGGAAAATAAACATCAATCGTCGATCGCTAGGGTGAAAGAAACTAATGGAATATGCCGCTGGTAAACGCCACGCAGGGAAAATCAAATGGCTTCCTCTTAGCGGTCTAATGACAATACTATTGTCTTCATGCTGATTTACGACTTTATGCTGACTTAATTTTTCACGTAATTGATCGGTCCACACTCCCGATGCATTGATCACAACGTTGGCTTGCACCTCGACACTAATGCCACTGAGCTGATCTTTTAAGATCACGCCTTTTACACGACCGACCTTACCGTCATTATCATCAATAAACCCCTGTGCCGAAACATAATTTAATGCGGTGCCACCTTGTTGTGTTGCTTCATCTAACACCCGCATCACTAATCTAGCATCATCGGTCACCGCATCGGCAAATTGGGTCGCGCCTTGTAATTGATGTTGCTTAATCCCTGGTGCAAAAAAATCCGCAATGCCATCGTTAATAAATTGATGATTATGCTGCCCGGCCATCCAATCATAAATACTCAATAATCGATTAAATAAAAACGGTCCAGGGAAATCATGACCATAGTGGGTCATTAAGTAATTCAGCGGCTGGACTAAATCGGGTGCTTCATTTAACAGTCGTTGCCGTTCTTTCACCGCATGATACGTTAACAGCAACTGCCCCGACCCCAAATAGCGTAAACCGCCATGAACCATTTTTGAAGAGCGACTAGAGGTCCCCCACGCAAAATCATTACGCTCAATCAGCAAAGTCTTCAGCCCCAACTTAACCGCTTCACGTAAAATCCCGGCACCGGTAATGCCGCCGCCAATAATAATGACATCCCACGTTTTTGGTTGTGACTGTAACTGTTCAATGACTTGCTCACGCCAGCCAGGAGACCACACCGCTTTATTCATCGTATTCCCCTAGATATCTCTATCCATTAATAACGTACCAGGATTCATTCGCTGATCAGGATCGAAAGCATCATATAACGAACGGATTGCCAACATGCCGAGTTCACCTTTTTCAACCGCTAAATACGGCGCATGATCTTTACCAACACCATGCTGATGACTAATGGTGCCACGATTATTAACGATAACTTCTGATGTGCTATGTTTTAGCTGATGCCACCAAGCTAACGTTTGCTGGTAGCTACTTGCGCAACGAAAAACATAGGTGGTGTAAATACTACACCCTTGGCTATAAAAATGAGATAAATGAGTGAATACATGCACTTTTTCATGGTGTTGATCCAGTGCGCTAGCGAGAGTTTGCTCTATTTTATTTAATAAGTTATCGACATTATCCCAATCGGTCGCTGTTTCTAACGTGTCTACGACAAAGCCTTGCTGCCATAGGGTTTCTCTTAAATAAGGCATGGTAAAACGTTTTTTAGCCCAATGCTTTCCTAATCGAGTCCCGGTATAAACCCCTTGATGGCTTTTAATCACTTTTTTCACTTGGGATAGTGATGAACGGCATTGCACTTTTGAGCCCGTTACACCAAAGGTCATCATGCATTTTTGATCGCCCGCGCCCTTTAATGCTAAAAGTTTTTCTAGCAACATGATTTGCGTTTGCTGTCCGGCCAATGCTAATTGAGTTTGTGTTTCAACCGCATTACTTAATCGCAACATCGACAACTGAATGCCCGATTGCACCATTAACTGCGCCGCACTTTTCGCTTGCTGCCAGTGACTAAAAAACGCAACATAAAAATTTTCCTGTTCGGCTAATTTTGTGACCCGTACTTTAACTTCAGAAATAATCCCCATTCGCCCTTCCGAGCCAAGTACCATCTCTTTAATATCGGGACCTGCCGCCGAGGCAGGATAGGTATTAATGTCCATTGCTCCCTGTAGCGTTTCGATGCGACCCCCAGCAAATAATTGCTCAATTCGACCATAACGTAATGACTGTTGACCACTAGATCTACTCGCAACCCAGCCACCAATCGTAGCCAATTCAAAGGATTGAGGAAAGTGCCCTAAGGTATAACCCAGCGCATGAAGTTGAGATTCGACTTGAGGACCCGGTGTGCCAGCGCCAAAAGTCGCGATTAAACTCTGCGGTTCTAAATCGATTAATCGATTCATTCGCCCCATATCGACGGTTAAAATAGGTTTTTTCGACTTTAATGGCGTGATATGTCCAGCGACACTAGTGCCGCCACCATAGGGAATAACGACAATGTCTTGCTGATGACAAAAAGCCAATAACTGCGCAACCTGATCAGTGGTTTCAGGAAAAGCGACACCATCAGGAAAAATATTAAACTCACCACTTCGCATCGCTAGCCAATCGGGTAAGCTTTGACCCCTAGCATGACGAACTCGCTCTTCTTCGCTGCGATCAATCAACGGATGTTCAGGTAATCGCGATGCCGGTACGGTCTTGATCACCGACGCTAACGTCGCATCGGGCAACGGCATTGCCTCGCCCACGCGCTCCGACAAAAAGGCTCTGGCATTATCAGGTAATGCTAACCTATTGGCTTCATCCCCCCAACCATTCCAACGACGCATACTCACTCTCCAATATTTATCCAATTGATAATCTATGTTATAGACAATCCATGACTAATCTGTGACTATTTGAGCCAAGTCATTGGTCTAATTAAGCCACTTATTTGGTATTAAAGTCATGAAAAACCTCGGTTCGGCCTCCATTGAGGCAGTGCAACAATATTTACGTTATGCCAAAGCAGCTAAATTATCAATCGGTTGCGCCTTGACCGCGGCTAATATACCCGCTTCATTAATCAATAAAGAGAATGCATCCATAAGCGGTGAACAATTTCAGCGATTAATCAAAAACCTGATAGAACAATCGGGCGATCCGTTATTGGGATTAAAGTCTGGTCGCCATGTTCAGCCGGGTTCCTATCGCGCGTTAGGCTATATCACCATGAGTTGCTCAACCTTGCGTGAAGCGATTAATCGCATTGTTCCCTACGAAAAATTAGTCGGAGACATGGGAGTTACTTCGCTTACCGAAGACAACAATCAAATAATTATTCAATGGCATGGTGCTTACAGCGACCCCATAGTACGCCGACACATGATTGATAACGTACTGGCATCTTGGTGTGCCTATGCAAAATGGCTCACTAACTCCAATCAAAGTCCGATCGAACTGCGATTAGAACATGACAAGCCGACTGCCGATATTGTCAAAATTTATCAGCAAACATTTAACTGTCCTATTTTATTTAACCAACAAAAAAGCGGTTTAGTGATTAGTAAAATTCAAATCGAAAAACCGTTGCGCCAACCCGACCAATCATTAAGAAAAACCTTAGAGCAACATGCATCAACTCAAATGCTAGTACTCAACCATGACAACTCGGTTCTCTCTATCAAAGTTAAAAACTCAATCAGGGCCCAGTTAAAACAAGGAGTAGTCCGTAAAGAAATTACCGCTCAACAACTTAATCTGCCCCCTCGTACCCTGCAACGAAAACTGCAACAAGAGTCAATTAACTATCAACAACTGTTAGATCAAGTCAGGCAAGAATTAGCACATGACTACTTAAAAAACAGTCCATTATCATTTTCAGATATTGCCAACAGACTAGGGTTCTCTGAAGTTCGTTCATTTCATCGCCGCTGTAAACAGTGGACAGGACAGACGCCTGGCGAGATAAGAGAGCAAACGACTAGCAATCTCAAAAACCCTTAGCTGCTATATTTATTAATAATAACTATTACCAAAAGTTTTTATTGGTGTTAAAGTTAATCCAATAAAAATAAAATAAAAATAAAATGACAACAAAAATCAATACATTATTAGAGAGTGCTCAAACATTATGTGATGGTCGAGGTGCACGATTTACCGCGATTCGTCGAAAAGTGTTAAAGCTTTTATTAGAAGCTCAAGGTGCGATCAGCGCTTATGACTTGTTGGATAACTTAAAAACAACTGATTCATCCGCTAAACCGCCTACGGTTTATCGCGCGTTAGATTTTTTGTTAGAACAACACTTTATTCATCGTGTTGAATCTCAAAATTCGTTTATTGCCTGTAATGATTTTTCTGACCTGCATCAGCTCCAACTATTTATTTGTGAAAAATGCCAAGATGTTCAGGAAGTTCATTCGCTCCTAATACAACAATCAATTAACGATCAAGCTCGACTAAATGATTTTCAAGTAAAAAAACAAACCGTAGAAGCCTATGGTTTATGTCATCAGTGCCGAGTCGATTAACTATAATAATATTACCAAAGGATTTTAGCCGCCCATGAAAGCTGAATTTATCAATCCATTTTTAGATTCTTTAATAAATGTACTAGAAATAATGGCCTCTACTAAATTAAAACCAGGGAAGCCGATATTAAAACGCAATGAAATTGCTCATGGCGATGTATCAGGACTTATCGGTTTAGTCGGACCAGACACCAAAGGGTCACTATCTATTTCATTTGAAAAAAAACTGGCATTATCGATCATGCAAAAAATGCTGGGGGAAAACCCAGGAAAAATCAATGAAGAAGTAACTGATATGGTTGGTGAAATAACTAATATGGTTGCTGGCGGCGCTAAAAACTTATTAGGTCAAAAAGGCTATGACTTTGGTATGGCAACCCCGATTGTTGTGTCTGGTAAAGATCACACGATTTCACATCAATTCGATGGCCCTAAAATCATGATCCCTTTTACCTGCATTGATGGTAAAGCAGTAATCGAAATTTGTTTCGACAAGGCTTAATTTTTACGGTTAGGTTTTATTGAGCCATCAGTAAAGCCTAAACCATCCACTTTTTTATCAAAATTCCATTCATAACTTTTCATTATTGATATATATCATAAACATCTAAACAATATCCTTAACATTTACGATAATGATATTGATTCCTATTAGGCAATCGTTGTAGACTACTAGCAATTATTTTATGGGAACTATTACTATGTTTAAATCAAAGCCAAGTATCATCGCAACCGCTGTTTTATTATCACTAGGCCTAAGCGCTTGTGGCAGCAGTGACAAGATAGCTGATATTATTAAGCCAACGAATAAAGCACCAACAGCAGTTGCTTTATCAGCTGATACAGTAGTAGAGAATGCAGTAGCGGCAACTATCGGTTCATTAACAACTACTGATGCAGATGCTAAAGATACTTTTACTTACGCTGTTGATGACGAACGTTTTGAAGTAGTAGCTGGCGAACTTAAATTAAAAGCTGACACAGCACTTAATTTTGAACAGGCACAGTCAATTGCGCTAAAAGTAACAGTTACTGACAACGATAGCGTAGGTTCTGGTAGCAAGAAAAGCTACACTCAAGAGCTAACAGTTAAAGTGACTGACAGCAAAGGTGTTGCCAGTGTTTTAGCTGCAATCACAGTCCCTACAACCTATAAATTTGAAAGTAAATTCAAATCTGGTGAATCAAGCGTTTCTTATGGTGGTCAAGTAGCTCGCCAAGTACTCATCAAGCAATTAAACGATTATATTAACACCGGTTTACAAGCTGATTATGATAACAACGTATTCACTAACAAAGCGGATGTTGTTGCTAAGCTAATGTCGATGTACGCAGGTACTTCTACTGAGTGGGAAGATGGTAAAGCTGACGCACCATTAAATTACTCATCATCTTTCACCACTAAACAAACTTCACTTCGTGATATCAGTTCATCGCATAAAAACCTTCAGGGTAAAATTGCTGGTCAAGACGAAAAAGGTCAACATAAAGATTGGACAACCGATCTTGAAGGTTGGGATGCTAAAGGATCAAAAACTCCTGATAGCCTAGTTCAACATTTCTTTGGTCTAATTGCTGACAATATTCAAACTGCACTTAACGGTGATACTCGTACTGATGTTAACGGTGACACAATCACAAAGTTCTTCCTCCAAGATAATGGCTTAGATCTTAAGCAACTAACTCAAAAATTCTTATTGGGTGCGATTAACTTTTCACAGGGTGCTGATGATTACTTAGATCACACTACTGATGGCAAAGGCTTAAACGAAAATAATCTTACCGGCGCAAAAGATGGTGCTAAAAATTACACTGCACTTGAGCATGGTTTTGATGAAGGTTTCGGCTATTTTGGCGCAGCACGTAACTACAATGATTTCACCGATTTAGAAATTCGTGCTAAATCAGGTCGCGATGGCTGGAGTAAAGGCTACAATGACGCAAATACAGACGGTAAAATTGATCTAACCGCTGAAATTAATGTTAGTAATTCAACGAATGCGGCTAAGCGTGATGTTGGTTCAGCTAAGAATGAAAACAAAACTGACTTAACCAAAGAAGCATTCGATGCTTTTCTAACAGCTCGTACTATCATTAACAATAAAGTTGGTGCTGAATTTACCGCTGATGAAAAGACTACATTACTAGAACAGCGTGATGAAGCTATCGTGGCTTGGGAAAAAGCAATCTCAGCAACTATCGTTCATTACATCAATGAAGTGATTGCAGATGATTTACCAATGATCGGTAAAGCTGACTTTAACTATGGCAACTTGGCGAAGCATTGGTCAGAACTTAAAGGTTTCTCTTTAGGTCTACAGTTTAACCCACACAGCCCAGTTACTGATGCTGAATTTACTAAACTACAAGAGCTAATCGGTATGCAACCAGTATTAAAAGCAGCTGACGTTGCTGGTTACGAAGCAAAATTATTAGAAGCACGTGACATTCTTCAAGCAGCTTATAGCTTTGACGAAACGAATGTTAAAGGTTGGTAAATTTTAAGTAATACCCACTAAATAAAGCGAGATCATTAACGGTCTCGCTTTTTTGCTTTATACTGCTAAAAATATTAATAACACAAACAATATTGATTACAGATTAATCACCCTATAGTTCTCGATGATCCTGTAATAGATAAGGTAATCATTATGGCTCAAATCAACAAATATCGTCCGCTAGCACTAGTTGTTGCAATGGCAGCAATTCTATCTGGCTGTGGCGAAAGCACCTCAAGTACGGCCGGTAGCGATTATGGCGACAAGACACCTTCAACGCCAACACCGCCTACCACCACCTTTAACGAAACTAAATTATTAGTGAACTTAACCGATAATGTTATCACTCCAACTTATCAAGCATTTAAAACCTTAGCGACCAGCCAACAACAAGCGGTTATTGATTATTGTAGCGCTGAAAAGTCCTATGTCGCTGGCAGCGCACGCACCAGTGTTGATACTTCATTAACCGCGGCTAAAACTAGCTGGCAGCAAGCGATGGCGGTTTGGCAAGAAATTGAAGTGATGCAAATTGGACCATTACTTGCTAATTCATCAACCCTGCGTAATAACATCTACTCATGGCCAGTGGTCAGTAGCTGTGGTGTCGATCAAGACACGATGTATTTTGCTAACGGTGATATTAATGGCACCGTCTATGACATTAGTCGCCGTACAGCGACCCGCCGAGGCTTAGACGCTTTAGAGTATTTATTATTTAATCCAATATTAAGCCACAGTTGTAAAACAACGCCAACGGTATTAAACGATTGGAATAAAAAAAGCACTGAACAACAAAGAATCACCCGTTGTAATTTCGCCAGCGAAGTCAGTAAAGATTTAATCGCTAACAGCGATATCTTACTTGGTGAATGGCTTGGCGATACTGGCTATGCTAACAAGCTAAAAACAGCAGGTAGCCAAGGCAGTCGTTTCGAAAGTGCGCACGCTGGGGTCAATGCGATTAGTGACGGTTTGTTCTATCTTGATAAAATCAGTAAAGATGCCAAATTAGCTAAGCCTTTGGGTATTTGTAAAGGCTGTACTTCAGGTATCCATCCTGAAAGTGTTGAGTCGCCTTATAGTGACAACTCAGTTAACAACCTAATTAGTAATCTGAAAGGATTCGAAAAGCTCTTTTTAGGCAACGGCAGCAACGCAAGTAATACCACCGGTTTTGACGATTATTTAATTGAGCAAAAAAGCGCCGCCACTAGCACCAACATGATAGCTAGCACCAAGGCCGCTATCGCGCAATTGAAAACCATTGAAAAAAGCTTAGCGACCACCTTAAATGAAAACCCAGATAAAATAACCGCAAGCCATGCCAAGCTCAAATCATTAACCGATCAACTAAAAAATGATTTCATCACTAATCTGGCGTTAAAATTACCAGAAACAGCAGCCGGCGATAACGATTAACAGGGTAATACGATGAATAAAACATTATTAGCAACAGTCATTTCTAGCCTGTTGGTTAGCCATTTAGCGTTGGCTGATGAAAGCAAGACCACTAAAAAAGAGACCACTAAATATTTAGAGCGGATTCAAATTATTGGTCACGATGATACGCTGCGTAACGATGCAGGTTCGGCGACCTTAATTGATCAGGCCGAGCTTGAAAAATTTGAATACGATGATATTAGCCGTATTTTAGCCAATGTTCCTGGCGTTAATATCCGTCAGGAAGATGGCTATGGCCTGCGCCCTAACATTGGTTTTCGCGGCGCGACTCCTGAACGTAGTAAAAAAATAGCACTGATGGAGGATGGTATTTTAATTGCACCAGCACCCTACTCTGCTGCTGCGGCTTATTATTTCCCGATGGTCAGCCGGATGACCGGGGTTGAAGTCTTTAAAGGGCCTGCCACGATTAAATATGGTCCAAACACCGTCGCTGGAGCCTTAAACTTAACCACCCGCCAAGTACCAACAATTAGCGAAGGTGGTTTAGATTTAGGCTTTGGTAGCGATGGTTACCGTAAAACTCACCTCCATTATGGCAACACTCATGGTAACTTTGGCTATTTAGTCGAAGGCATTCAAGTGAGTGCCGATGGCTTTAAAGAGCTCGATGGCGGTGGCGACACTGGTTTTAAGAAAAACTCATTAATGGCTAAGTTTAAATACAATTTATCAGATCAAGATTATGGTCAGTTTATTGAATTAAAACTCGGTTATGATGACGAGATTTCTCATGAGAGTTACCTAGGGCTAACGGAAGAAGACTTTGTTAATACTCCTTACCGTCGTTATGCTGCTTCGCAACAGGATTTAATGGACTGGGATCATCAGTCTATTTTATTGACTCACCATATCGAAAATAACAACGTTAGTGTCACCACTCGTGCCTATCGTAATAATTTTGCTCGCTCATGGTTTAAGGTTAATGGCTTTGAAGGCGCAACGTCACTCGAAGACATCATTGCTAAGCCCAACGAAGGGCTTCATCCTGATTATTATAAAGTGTTAAGTGGTCAAACTGATTCAGAAAGCTTTAGCCGCATTATTGTTGGCGACAATGCTCGTGAATATTATTCGCAAGGGTTGCAAAGTGATTTAACTTGGCAATATACACTGGGTGGCTATGAGCACTCGTTAGATGTCGGCTTACGTTATCATCGCGATCAAATTGAACGTGCTCACACCACCGACACTTTTATGATGCGCAGTGGCACATTAACCACGACTGGTGAACCAACCAAAGCAACCACCTCAAACACTGAAACCACCGATGCAATCTCTGTTTATATTCAAGACAATGTTTACATCGGCGACTTAACCTTAACCCTAGGGGTGCGTGGTGAGTTTATTGATGCTGAATATCAAAATTTATTCAGCCACAAAACCAACGATTGGCTCAACAAAACCAGCAAAGTGTGGTTACCAGGTTTTAGTGCCTTTTATCAAAGTACTGATAATTTAGGTTTCTTGTTTGGGATAAATAAAGGTTATGTCCCAACTAGCCCTCAACAGAATCCAGCGATTAAAGCAGAAGAAAGTGTTAACTATGAATTAGGGTTTCGTTATTCAGATAACGGCACAAAAGCCGAAGTTATTGCGTTCTTAAATGACTTTAGTAACCTAAAAGAGAGCTGTACTTTCTCTGCTTCGGCCAAATGTAGTGCTACGGTCGATAAAGAATATAATGCCGGTAATGTTGATGTTTACGGCTTGGAGACAAGCTTTAGTCATACTTTTAGCGTTAATGATACGGTCGATATTCCAGTCAGTTTAGTTTACACCCATACCCAATCAGAATTTAAAGAGACCTTTGACTCTGACTTTCCATTATGGGGTAATATTACCACTGGTGATGAAGTGCCTTATTTAGCCGAAAATCAATTAACCTTCACTTTGGGCTTATCGGCTAATCGTTGGCAGGTTTCTTTGTTGACTAGCTACGTTGGCGAAATGAAGGAAGTGGCCGGTACAGGCAACCATGTCAACTTCGTTGGAGTTAAAACGAAACCTTTAACTACCGTTGATTTCTCGGCGATTTACGACTTAGGCGACGATGGCAGCTTTTATATTAAGGTTGATAACGTACTTGATAGTGTTGAAATCGTTAGTCACCGTCCGTACGGCGCACGACCAAGTAAAACACGTCAATTATTTGCTGGCTACAAATACAGCTTCTAATTGATTTACACCAAGGCGGTGACGATCGCCTTGGTGTTATTCTTCACTTAAATTGATTACACACTGCCACTCATGGATATAATTCTTCAAAGCTTTACTGAACTGCTGCAATATCCAGCCAATGCCAATAAACGGATATTTTTTGTTTATTTAGTGGCATCAATACCACTGGCAATTATTGCTTATTTTCAATTTAATCGCTCTTTTAACCTCAATAAATTCAGTCGTTATCTGTTTAATAAAAAAATCTGGCTGGCACCATCAGCTCGTCAAGATTATGCTATTTTAGTGATCAACAAACTGATCAAAAATATCTTATTATTACCGATAATTATTACCATGGCACCGATCGCCATTGGTTTTTCAGGCTTGTTAGAACAGGTTTTTGGCACCATGGAATTTTTAGCAGTCTCGCCATTGACAGTTTCAATTATCTTTACCGTTATTTTGTTTGTCTTTGACGATTTTAGCCGATTTTTACTCCATTATTTACTCCACAAAATTCCAGCATTGTGGGAGTTTCATAAGGTCCATCATTCGGCCAAAGTACTCACCCCAATGACTATCTATCGCTCTCACCCAGTAGAAACGCTACTTTATGCTTTTAGAATGGCGATTACACAAGGTATTGCGGTCGGGCTTAGTTATTATTTGTTTGGTCCAACCTTACAAATGATCGACATTTTAGGGGCGAATATATTTGTGTTTGTGTTTAATTTTATGGGCTCGAATTTGCGCCATTCCCACGTATGGTTAAGTTGGGGAAAGGTCGTTGAGCAATGGTTGATTAGCCCGGCGATGCATCAAATACATCACAGTAATACCCCGGCCCATTTTGATCGAAATATGGGGGCGGCATTAGCTATATGGGATAGGTTGTTCGGCTGTTACTTACCTGCGAACAAGGTTGATGACCCCACCACTATTAAGTTTGGGATCAGTCGAAAAAATACTGAGCATTTAACGTTATTAGAAATTTATTTTATGCCGTTTAAGCTATCAATGCAGGCGTTATTACAAAAGCGCTTTATTCAAAAACTTGGCAATAAGAAAATTAAATAGCGTCTTCGTTCTCTTCTCCAGTTCTAATTCTGACGATTCGTTCGATCTCGGTGACGAAGATTTTACCATCACCAATTTTTCCCGTGTGGGCGGCTTGTTGAATCACTTCAATACAATGATCTAGCGCATCGTCATCAATCACGATTTCTAGTTTAACCTTAGGCAGAAAATCAACCATATATTCAGCCCCACGATAAAGCTCGGTATGGCCTTTCTGACGACCAAAACCTTTAACTTCGGAGACTGTCATTCCGGTGACATTAATATCAGCTAACGCTTCTCTAACATCATCAAGTTTAAATGGTTTAATAATTGCTTCGATCTTTTTCATTATTTTGCCTTTTTTTGCCTAGGAGCGCTTATTGTAGCACTTAAATTTTAACCACTGGCAACAATTGTATTGAATATCTTAAACTTTTGATTAAACTTATGCCTTTTTAATCATTGGATAAATATAATGCGTGTGTTATTAAAACTATCTATTTTCTTGAGTATGATCATCTCTACTCAAGTGATGGCTCAACTCAAAGACAAACTTACCTACGCCAATTACGATCAAGTTAAAGTCTCTCATCTTTACTTAGATTTAACGGTCGATTTCGACCATAAAGCATTAGCAGGTTTCGCTGATTTAAGCTTAAACTGGTCAGCTAAAAATGCCACCACCGTTGTATTAGATACTCGCGATTTAATCATTGAAAAAATCATGGCTAAATCAGCTACTGGCGCTTGGGTTAAAGCACCTTATGTCCTAGCCGCTCGTGATGATGTCATGGGCTCAAAGCTAACCATTAAACCAGGCTTTCAAGCCGCGACTATTCGCGTTTATTATCAATCAACGGATAAAGCGTCTGGCTTGCAATGGTTAACACCAGCGCAAACGGCAGGCAAAAAACAGCCTTACATGTTTAGCCAAAACCAAGCGATTCATGCCCGTAGCTGGATCCCAATTCAAGATTCACCAAGTGTGCGCATGACTTATAGTGCTCGCATTCACACCGATAAAAATTTGTTAGCGGTAATGAGTGCTAACAATGAGCCGAATACTGAACGCGATGGTGATTACTTCTTTAAAATGCCACAGGCAATTCCTCCTTACCTTATCGCACTAGCGGTCGGTGATTTAGAATTTAAAGCCATGAGTGACATCACCGGTGTTTATGCTGAAGCTAGTGTGCTTGAAGCCGCTGCCGCTGAATTTGAAGACACTCAAGCGATGATCGATGCGACCGAGAAATTATTTGGTCCTTATCGTTGGGGTCGTTATGACTTATTAATTTTACCGCCAAGCTTTCCGTTTGGCGGCATGGAAAACCCACGCCTATCTTTTATCACGCCAACCATTATTGCCGGTGACAAAAGCCTAGTGAACTTAATTGCGCATGAGCTAGCACATTCTTGGTCTGGTAACTTAGTGACTAACGAAAGCTGGCGCGATCTGTGGTTAAACGAAGGTTTCACTTCATATGTTGAAAACCGCATTATGGAAGAAGTTTTTGGGGTTGAACGCGCAGTCATGGAACAAGCATTAGATGCGCAAAATTTACGCCAATTAGTGGCGACAATGAAACCAACCAGTGACACCGTGTTATATGTCGATCTAAAGGGTCGTGATCCTGATGCGGCTTTCTCAAGTGTGCCATACACTAAAGGTCAGTTGTTCTTGATCTTTCTAGAACAAAAGCTCGGTCGTGCTAATTTCGATCAGTTTATTAAAGACTACTTTAACCACTTTGCATTCCAAAGCATTGGCACTAGTACTTTTGTTGACTATTTAAAAGCTAACTTACTCAACCAACATTCAGATAAAGTCAGCCAAGCACAAATCAATGAGTGGATCTTTAGCGAAGGGCTACCAAGTTTTACCCCAACGCCAACCTCTGATGTTTTCACCAAGGTAGATAGCGAAATCAGTGAACTGTTAGCAGGGACATTAGCGGCTAAGGATTTACCAACGGCTAACTGGACGGTACACCAATGGTTGCACTTCTTAAATAACTTACCACAAGACTTAAGCAAGGATAAAATGAGCGCGCTAGACCAAGCTCACCAATTAACAAGCAGCACCAATAATGAAATAGCTCACGCTTGGTTTTTATTATCATTGCGCGCTGGTTACCCTGCAATTTTTGATCAACTTAATGATTATTTAATTGAAATTGGTCGTCGCAAGTTAATCGTTCCGCTTTATAAGGAACTGGCTAAAACAACCAAAGGTAAAACATGGGCTCAAAGAGTCTATCAAACAGCTCGCCCTGGCTACCATCCGTTAGCGCAAGGAACAGTTGATGGCGTATTAGGTCTGTAAAAAAAATACAACAATTGGTCAATAACCATTGACCAGTTGTTTTTTAACACGATATTTATCTTCTAAAAATCCCTCTAAAATTTCCCCTAAGAAAATATTTACATTATTCAGACTAGTGGTCTACACTCAACACCTGGTTAAATATTAACCACCCCAATTAAAGTCATAAACCACTGATTTTAAGAGTTAAGGAGTTGAATATGTTTAGTAATCACGGTTTTACTCTACTAGAAAGCTTAATTGCTTTCGCCGTGTTAACCATTGGTTTATTGGGCACAATTAGCTTACAAGGCTTTGCCAAGCATGCTAGTTTTGATGCACTGCAACGTTCCTCGGCATTAGCGGTTGCCCAAGATATCATTGAACGGATTAATGCTAATCCCTCCAACCAAATTATAAACATTTATCGCACCAGTTTTTCTAGTTCGACTCAGGCTAAAGCAATACAAAGTTGTATTAACACGCAATGTAATAGCCAACAAATCGCCGCTTTTGATATTGAACAATGGAAAAAATCAATTAAGGCCACTGAATTTACCGGATCCTTAAGTGACGCCGAAGTATGCATCCTTCCCACTTTAATTAACCCACCAGCGACCGATCAAATTAATATAAAAGTCATCGTCAGCTGGCAAGGTAGAGCGCAGGCTAAATCACAAAATAATAAAGTAAGCTGTGGTATTAACATTAAAAATCGCCGGCAGATTACCTTAAATAATTATCTATTGGTTCGCCAGTAATGAAACATTCTCAAGGGATGACTCTCGTCGAAATGATGATCAGCCTGACGATTGGTGTTTTTATCCTAGGCGGCGTCGTGATGACTTATCTCAGCCTAAAAATAACCACTAAAGACACCTTAATCATCGGCGAGCTACAGGAGTCTGGACGTTTAGCGATGGATATATTAAGAAAAGATCTCGAAATGGCAGGGTTTTGGGGCAATTACTTTCCCCACACTCTCAATGCTATCAATGTCAGTGTGCCAGTAACGCCAGGCAACGATTGTTTTGATAACTTCAATAATGGTAGTTTTCCTAAAGTCAGTGAACATAATTTCAAGTTTATTTACAGTGTCACGGTCAACAGTACAACAATGATTAATTGCGTTAAACGGGCACAAAAAAATAGTGATATTGTGCAAATAAAACACCTAGGACGTGAAGAGAAATCTGACTTATTCGGCCATGACAATTGGTATTATATGTTAAGCCAAAGTAATCAAGGAACGATTATTGCTGGCTCCGGAAATCGATTACCAAGCTCGCCACATGTTACCATTTGGCATTATATCCATCATGTTTATTATATTAGCCGTCAATACTATAGTGTCAATTCCGTCAAATTAAGCGTGCCAGTATTAATGAGAAAACGCCTGACTCAAAAAGGCGGAATGTCTAGTGAATCGATCATGGAGGGTATTGAGAATATCCGCTTTATTTTTGGTCTTGATACCACCGCCGATGCCCAAGTCAATATCTATAAAACGAGCGATCAAATGACCGAAACTAATTGGGCCCAAGCCGACAGTAAAATATTAACCGTGCAAATATACCTGTTAGTCCGCTCATTAGAGCCTGCCAATAATCGTACAAAACACGCCGTCACTTTTATTTTAGGTGGTGATAATGCTGCGACCCAACGGCGTTTAACCTTTAATGATAATTATCGTCGAACTCTGATGGTCTCTACGATTAAACTTACTAATTCGGGGATGCAGCAATGGCAACTCTAACCAACAACCAGACTTCACAGGGCTTTGTCCTTGTCACCGCGCTGATACTGATGATGATAATGACCAGTATCGCCGTCACTTTAATGAGTATCAGTGCTATCGATTTAAAAATGACTAATGCCGCGCAGCAAAGTGTACTCAATGAATATATCGCTAAAGGTGATACAAAAAAAGCATTACAACAAGAACTATTGCTCGCTCAAGACAGTCACTTTTTATGGTTAGCAACGCGCTTTCCAGCAGATAAAACCATTGGCATTGACATAACCCCCGTTGGTTCACGTAGTAATATTCGCTTATTTAATAATGGCAGCAACACGGCCCAACTTAACTGCCCCGCACAATTTGCCGCCAGTTCAGAGCAAAAGTGTAATATTTTACGCTTAGAGTCTCGTTTAAATTACGGTAAAAAAAATCAACACTTAATCGTTGTTCATAGTGGTTTAATTCAGGAATTAAACCACTAAGAGATTTAATCATGCCAAGGAGATAATCATGATACTTAACACGCTGAAAAAACTCACCTTACTCCTGTTAACGGTATCAATTGGTGGATTACAACTCCTAAATGCTCAAGATATCGATAGTTTGTTTAACCGTAATGAGCGACCTAAAGTGTTAATCATTGTCGATAGCTCAATCGGCTATCAAGCACAACAACGCTGTAGCCAAATCGATCAAGTCAATTGTCCGAATGTGCTACTCGACGAAATAAAACATGCTTTAATGGAGACATTTGAGGCTAATTCAAACCGGGACTATGCCTTAATGAGTTTTAACCAAAGCGAAGGCGGCTTCATTTTGGCAGGGTTTGGCTCGTCACCACAGAAATTGCTTGATGCAACTCAGTATTTAACCAGCCAATTACCAGCACCTATCTCTGAAACCCTGTTTGAAGCCTACCTCTATCTCAGTGGTCAACAACGTATTTACTCTATGCCTCAGCATTTAATCAGTAAAAAAGATCGTACCATCGAATACGGTAATCGTTATGTCTCCCCTTTTAGTTTGCCCGATAATCAATGCTGCTCTAATATTAATATCAAACTAATCACTGCTGCTAGCCCAAGCTTCGATTCAGAGCAAGACCCTCAGATCAAAACATTATCATCATTAACAACTGAGCCAATTAATAATAGCTATCTCCATTTACTGGCTAATTACCTTCATCAACAAGATCTTTGGCCGACCAACCCACAATTAAAAAACAGTGCAACAATTTCAACCATTAGCTTTAAACAGAATTTGTCGAATGAGCAAACTTTACTGCTGCAAAGAACTGCAAGCTTAGGGGGTGGGGATTACGACCACATTGATTCCTCACCAGCACTCATTTCGGCGATTAACCGAATAGATCGAGTCGCTAAGATCAGTAATGTCCGTTTTACAGCGCCGGTAATCGATCAACGCCACAACACAATATACTACGGAATGTTTGAACCGCAACCGCGCGCCAGATGGCGTGGTAATTTAAAGAAGTTAGCCCTAAAAAATCACCAAATAGTTGATAGTAATAATAACCTAGCCATCGATCCGCTTACTGGCTTAATTGCCAATGATGCCCGAACATTTTGGCTACCCAGCACTCACCAGCCAGATGGCAATGACGTGACCAAAGGTGGTGTTAATCAACAATTATCATCGAGTGATAGCCGACAGATTTTTACCGATGTTGGCACGGGTCTCTTTAATATAAGCAATGGGATAAGTGCCGCGGGTTCACATCAGATGTTAGCCAAATACATGGCGACAGATGTCGGCAAGCTGACGGATTTATTTCGTTGGGCCAGCGGGATTGATATCGACGATCAAAACAATGATGGTTCCCAAGTCGATTATCGCCATGACATCATGGCTGATCCGTTGCACTCCCAGCCAGTGCTCATTCACTACTCACCAAATAACACTGGTATTTTAGTGACCACCAATGGCGGTTTTATTCATTTGTTTAGCGACAGCGGTAATAAAATAACCGAAAATTGGGCATTTATTCCCTATCAACTTTATCCTTATCTCCAAGCCCTCAAAGATAATGTCCGCGCCACTAAGATTTACGGCATGGATTTAACACCGACACTCCATATCGTGGATAAAAATAATGATGGCTACATTAATGATGACGATAAGGTTTGGGCCTTTTTTGGCATGCGTCGCGGAGGTAGTTCATATTATGCTCTTGATATCACAAACCCGCAGTATCCTCGCCTAATGTGGACGATCAATAACACTGGGCTATTTTCTGAACTTGGTCAAAGTTGGTCTAAACCCACCGTTATTTTTGTTAATATCAAAGGTTACCGCTCAAAACCCTTGCTAGTCTTTGGCGCTGGTTACGATAGCCATCACGACCAGCAACCATTGATTAATAGCACCAACGGTCGCGGACTGTATATCGTCGATGCTCAAACCGGAAAATTAGTGTGGAGTTTAACCCCAACGGGCATGACCCATTTTCCGGGACAACATAGTATAACAAGTGAAATCGCCACTCTTGATTCTGATAATGATGGTTTTGTTGATCGACTATATGCCAGTGATCTCGGTGGTAATATCTGGCGTATCGATCTACCTGGTCAATACCCCCTTGACTATAAAACGCCTTGGAGTGTGTTTAAATTGGCCAGCTTAGCGTCATCATCAACACGGCAACAGCGACAATTTTTTTATCAACCAACCATTGCACAAACGTTATTTAGTCATGTTACAACGAACAGTAGAATCAATACCCAATTTACTGCTATCGCCATTGGTAGTGGCAATAGAACTCGACCCAAGCATCAAGATATTAATAATTATTTTTATATGCTTCGAGATAAACAAACGGTGACTAAATCCTATTACAAACTAAAGAAACCTACGGTTATCACCAGCGAACAGTTAGTGACGATGAATCAGGACTATTTTGCTCAAGCAGCCACTAATCTTAAATTATTTAATCAAGTTGAACAGAAATTATCCCGTGCCCATGGCTGGAAATATCGATTAAAGTCAGGAGAGAAAGTATTATCGAAAGCCAGAATAAACAGTGGAGTGATTTATTTTTCCGGCTACCAAGTCGCTTCATCACCAAGTAATCAATGCTTAGTCAGCGATTGGGCTGCCAGTTTGTATGCTTTTCATTTACATTACGCAACCCAAATATATGACAAATTATCCTGGAGAATTGGTCGCAGTATTTCTAGCCTACCGCCTCAATACTTAGCCTATTCGGACAATCAAAATGCACAATGGCTTACCTTGCATGGCGGAACAAATGGTGCAACATTGAGAAATTTAATGATCATGGAGTCATTAGTGCCATTGGATATTAATGGCAACCATCGGATTGACTTTGTCTCATCAAAAGCACCGGGGTTACGACTTTACCGCTCATACAGTCACCTAAGAACTGGCGATTAGTCCGATGAAAAACACGGGATTTTCATTGATGGAATTATTAATATGTCTGGTGATCGTTGGGATTTTAACCGCTATCGCTCAGCCCAATTATAGTAGCTATGTTATTAGAGCCTCGCGCAGCGAAGCGATTTCTGTTTTACTCTATGGCGCTAATCAGCAAGAACAGTACTATATCGACAATTATCAATTCAGTAATAAGCTGAGCGAATTAAACATCAGAAAAACTACTAGCACTGGCTTGTATATAGTAACTATGGCCCTTGCTAAGGATAAAAAAACTTTTACTATCACCGCTAAACGTGCCAGTACGGCACAGGCAGATCAAAAATGTACCAGCTTTTCTATCAATGATCTCGGTGAAAGAAAATCAACCGGCAGTGCAACCAAAGCCACTTGCTGGAGTGAGTAAACTATCAATTACTCACATTTATCAGTGGTTCTAAACCGGATCCGCCCCGCCTGACTAACGGTTATTCTTTTTCCTGCGACATCGGATGATGATGGCGGACAATAAACAAAACTGCCTGACTGAAAGCCTGAAATACTGCCATTAGGGCGATAGGTGATCGATTTTTTGGGGTAACTAAGTGCATCTTGACCATGAGTAGCGGGGAGTTTTCGAAGAATAAGATCGTTATCATCGAACTTACTATTGCCGTTAAGATCATTAAAGAGTGTCAGATCTTGTTGCCATACTTTAGTACAACTGGCTTTAACCAACGGGCAAAGCGTAACATTGGTATTATTATCAATTGCATATATTCGAGCAAAAAACAGCTGTGCTCGTAATAATGACAGGCGATTATCCCGCCTCGCCTCTGCACTATCGTCAGTGAAAGAGGTCGTTGCTATTAACGATAAAATAGCAACAATCAAAATAACAATCAGTAATTCAAGCAGGGTAAATCCAATATATTTAGTCTTCATCATTTAACCAACCTTAAGTAAGTGCTGGAATTTTAGTCAAACTGAACTAGGCTTTAACTATCTAACTCATTTAATGTTTGAGACCCCCATGGAAATCATTCTTTATTTACTCGCAGGATTATTGGTCATTACCATCATGAGTTGTCTATTATTTTGGGAGTCGATATTTAAAGCAAAGCCTCGGCTCTCAATAAACCAAGGTTCAAATAAATGTTTTAAGTTATCTAAAATCTTAAGAATCAAGCGTCGGGCGCGTCAAAAGATAACAAGAAACGCTCAGCGCTATCAAGATCATTATAATTTTTGCCCAGAAAAAATCAACAAACCAGATGACCGAACTACCGATCGACAACCAAAGTAAACAAATAGTGATGATTTTAACTTTGAGGGGTATACCGCGACCACTGCGATAGTTTTGAATATATTCGCCAAACCAAGGGTGTGTAATTAACCATTGATAAAATTTATCGCTGCTACGGGCAAAACAGGCCGCTGACAGCAATAAAAAAGGCGTGGTTGGCAGCACAGGTAATACTATCCCTATTATGCCAAACACTAATGAAGTGACACCGATAAAAATCAAACAAAATCGTTTAAATTTTTCCATCACATTACTCAGCGGTTCCAACAAACTTTACGGTTATGACTTGCCCTAAGTATTCCACTTCATCGTTATGATAAACCTTTTTACGTTTACGAGTTTCAATCAACCCATTAAGCATCACTTCACCGTTTGCGATACGCACTTTTGCTTCACCACCGCCTTCAACCAAGTTTTCAATTTTTAAAATCTTGTAAAGCTCAATCGGCTCAACATTGACTTCAACAATGACATTGCCTGAACCAACCACTTTAGCAGGGGTTGTTGCTGGGCCTTTTTTCTTTTTGTTACGACTACCAATGGCCATAATAAATCCACTTAAAAATACTTAGGCATAAGCTTAACGGCTTACGCTGATAAAGTGAAATAATTGGTGAACAATTTATAAAGTTCTGTGCCTTGATTAACACTGGCCGAAGCAAAATGTAAAATTGCAATGCAATCATCAGGAGCAGCAATGACTTCAACAGCATCATCATGACCGTAGCGATCGATGCGCAACATCCTCACCAATGGCTCGCCTTGGGATATCAAGCCACCTAACGGCGCTAAATATTCAACCATCGCACTCTTGGGGGCATAAAATGCACGATAATCTTTTAAGTAACAACCGTAGCGAGTCATCACTTGTGGTTTAAACAGCCCGTGCTTAACCACTCCGCGATGACTTAAGTAACTTAAGACACTGTTGCTGTCCCGTTTTGCTTCATCTAAACAGAGCCACTCTTGCGAACCTAACTCAAGGGTAAATGCTGCAACCGCGACTTCAATTTCTCGTCCTTGTTGCTGATAAGCTTGTTGTAATTGCCACCACGGACAAAAGCAGGCTTCATCTAATGCACCATCAAAGTCCTGAGGAATAAAAAGTACATGGGGAATATCAAAGAACAACGCGCTATCTTTCGTATATTCAGGACAATAGAGATGACGTGATGAAATAGGACCGGTATGCAAATCCAACACTATATCTGCTTCAAAGGCCATTCGTTGCAATTTAGCACAAAGCGCATGGCCGGTTTTAACCCCGTACGGATTATTTATTTTCTGTTGTTCGAGATCGCTAATGATCAAAGCGCGATATTGTTCAACAATCTCATTCATGGTCAAATCAGGATTAGCAGCGGCAAACTGAGCTGGTAATTGGGGATTAAAATGATAGCCACGATTCCAGTTTTCGCCAGTGATTGGATCAAAACGCCCTAAGGTGAATTCGCCGCTCTTTTGATTAGTACCAATGGGATTAGCTAACGGTACTAAGGTGATATCACCATAACAATCCAACTGTTTTAATTGTTCTAGTAATTGGTAAATGACCGCATTGCCTTGTACTTCAGCGCCATGAATATTGGCTTGAATATATACACTAGGCCCAGAGCCTTGACCTTTAATAGTGTACACAGGAACAGTCATCGCTTGGCCATTGGCCATTTGAGTCACTTCAAGAGTACTCGATTGTATTTGTGACATAAAAAACCTTTAAAATAAATAACTACTGGCGGGTTGAGTCGGCCGTATCACCTTAAACTCCCCCGCTTGATAAATAACTTCGGCGGGTAAACTATGACATAAGAAAAATGGCATCGCCTCCGTAAAGCCATAGGCGCCGCATTGTGAAAACACTAAATGATCATCAATCGCTACATCGTTAGGTAGCGCCAAAACCCCTAACTTGTCGAGACTGGTACACAGAGGACCGTGAAGATGAAATGGCTCAAAGTCACCGTCACTTTTTCTTAATAATTGCACCGGGAAAGGTTGAGCGGTGATCGCAGGCCGTAACAAATGGTTAATTCCCCCTTCAAGCACTAACATTTGTTGTTGATAGTTTATTTTACGATCAACGACCTTAGTCAGGTAATGACCATACTCCCCAACGGCAAAACGCCCAAGCTCCAACCATAATTCATTAACATTAGCCTGCTGTTTAATGATATTTAGTGCCGCGACTAGCGTGGCCCAATCTAATTTTGTTTGTTCACCCGCATAGGGAATACCAAGACCGCCACCTAAATCTAGCACCTTAAATTCAAAATTAAGCGTCAGCGCTAATGCCTTAAGCGGCGTAATCATCTGCTGCCACAAGCTAATCAATTTAGCGCCATCGAGCATATTTCCCCACTGGAAAATGTGTAAGCCAACCACGTCAACTTTCGAATAATCAGCTAAATCAATCTCACTCCATTCATCAATACCTAAACCAAAAGGCGTGAGGCTATTACCACCCAACGGGTTATCTCCGTCATCATCAAAACGTAACTGCACCCGCAATAACACCTGCGGTTTAAAATCAACGCTCTCGGCTAATTGATTAAGTAATTTAAGCTGATTGATACTTTCAACCACGTAGGTATTAACACCTCGTTGCAGGAAAAGAGCTAATTGCTGAGCCGATTTCGCTGGTCCGGTATTTAAAATACGTTGCGGCCTAATCCCTTGCGCTAATACCTGTTCGAGTTCACCAACACTGGCAACATCAAAATTCATCCCTTGGCGGTCAAGGGTCTGAATAACTGACGATAGAGGATTTGCCTTAACCGCAAACCACAGTTTAATATGATCATTTTGCAAATTGGCAATATGATCACTTAACGCATCGAGATCATAAACAAAAAAAGATCCCTGCTGGTTAGCTGCAAACTCTGTCAACCCTTTACTAAACCCTAAATCAATCAACGTGAATCCCCTTATCTTAATGCTTGCTCTAACGCCAATGCCGCATCACTTTTCTCATCGCGATACTTAACAATCAGCGGACAGTTCATGCTTAAACCTTGTGCTTTCGCCCACTCACTTTGCATTGGTCGAGTCCCAGGGATCACGACCGCATTGCGTGGAATAGGTTCTCCTTTCGCTAACATCACTTCATTAACACAATCATAAACAGGCACCGACGCCGACAACGTTACGCCTGGCGCTAACACCGCACGCTCTTTAACCACCACGCCTTCCACCAAAATACAACCAGCACTAATAAAAGCATTATCTTCGACCACTACCGGACTTGCACCAATGGGTTCTAATACACCGCCAATTTGTACGCCCGCTGAAATATGGACATTTTTTCCAATTTGAGCACAAGAACCAATCAAGGCATTCGAATCAACCATCGTACCTTGATCGACATAAGCGCCAACATTAATATAGGCGGGTGGCATAATAATGACCCCCGGCGCAACATAACTACCGCGACGCACCGATGAACCACCAGGCACTAACCGAACTTTATCTTGAGGAGTAAATTGACGCGGCGCTAAGTTATGTTTATCGACAAAACCTTGGTAAGGACCTTCAAATGCAATATTTTCACCAGCTTTAAAAGCGGCTAAGATTGCCTGTTTCACTTCAACATTTGCCTGCCAGTTACCATCACTATCTTGGGTTGCTGCGCGTAATTCACCGATTTCTAATAATTCAAAAACTTGTTGCCAATTCATTGCTAAGACCTTTCTACTGTTGTGAGAACCATTGTTCAATTTGAGAGTTTGCATCCAATAACGCCTGATGTTCATCAACCTCATGATGGGTTAATGGGAGGCGTAAATTGGGAGAATTAATCCGTTGTTGCTGATGCATCAGCACCTTAATGGGGATTGGATTAGCGACACTAAATAATGGCGCGATTGATTGTTGCCACAAAGGTAAATCACTACCGATGGTGGTCGCCAAGCATAGCTCAACATATTTTTTGGTCGGCAGAGGCCAAGCATTAGCACACACCGAGACTAAACCTACCGCGCCCAATTCAACAAATTGCGCTAACATCGCATCTTCACCACTGAAAATGGCGATGTTAGGCAGCGCTTGTTTAAACGTTTTAAATTGCTGCGCACAACCACTGGCTTCCTTGAGCGCCCAAAACATCGGTTGCTGCATTAAATTAGCCAACGCCTGCGGGCATAAATCAACCCCACTGCGAGAAGGTACGTTATAAATCATGCAAGGGTGATTACTGTGTTCCAATAGTGATTTAAACCACTGCTCTTGTCCTTTCGGACCGGGCTTAGCATAGAGTGGCGCGGCTAACAAATAAGCATCAATTGGCAACTGATTACAGTATTCTAACCAGTCCAGTTGCGACTCAAGATTGTAGCCACCGATGGCCACCATAATGGGTGCTTTAGGGCTATGCTGACACACAAAACGAACAATCTTCTTTTGCTCGTTAGCCGAGAGTGCAAGTCCTTCACCGGTACTCCCAAGCAACAAAATGCCATTACCAGCGACCGCTTGCTGATCGAGTAAATCGGCCAACACGTTATAGTCGACCTTGCCCCGTTCATTAAATGGCGTCACTAATGCCGTCCAAAGTGGGTAATTACTTAAATCATATTGTGTCATTACGCTTGTCCCTCACTATTTAAACTAAACATTTGTTGATGCAATCGATTTACAACATCGGATGCCACGTTATCATCAACTAAAAAGCATAAATTATGTTGACTAGCGCCATGACAAATTAGCCTGACATTAACATCTGATAACGCGCCAAAGAGTCGAGTGCCGATGCCATAGCTACTATCAATTTTATTGCCAATTAATGCCACCAGCGCCAGTTCTTCTTCTATAGTTACCTGACCAACATCTCTTAATTCCGCCAACAGTTCTGGTGTCAATATCGCTCGTCCACCGGACTCACTACCGGTGCTATCAATGGTTAATGCGATGCTGATTTCAGACGTTGTCACTAAGTCAACACTCAAATTATGCTTAGCCAATAAGGTAAATACCCGCGCTAAGAAGCCCGGCGCGTGTAACATATCCATACTGGTGACGGTGACAAGAGTTTGATGACGTCGCAATGCAATCGCGCGGTACACAGGCTGAGTATTAGTTTGATTGCGAACAATGGTGCCACCCGCTTGAGGATTGAGTGTCGAACCCACGAACACCGGAATATTCTTACGCATCGCTGGTACGAGCGTAGATGGATGCAAAACCTTGGCACCAAAAGTCGCCATTTCGGCCGCTTCATTAAAGCTAATTTCTTCAATCGCTCGTGCTTGATCTGTGATCCGCGGATCGGTGGTAAAAATACCACTAACATCGGTCCAAATATTGATTTGCTCAGCCCCTAGGGCTTCACCGAGTAAAGCCGCAGAGTAATCGCTGCCGCCGCGACCTAACGTCGTTGTCGCACCACTAGGATCTGCACCAATAAAGCCTTGCGTGACAACAATGTTGTCTGCCAGTAGTGGCGTTAGTCGCTCAGAAACCAATTGATTAATAGCGCCCACTTGCGGCTGGGCCTTGCCAAAATGAGAGTCGGTTCGCAGGACATCTCGCACATCAAAGTAAACAGCACTGGCACCTTTACCGATAAGTACTTGAGTAAATAGCGTCGACGATAATCGTTCACCAAAAGACAGTAATTTATCGGTTAACTTAGCACTGGGTTTTAGTGCAATGGCAGCACTTAAATCGCTCAGCTGTGCCAACAAATGGCTAATACTTTCGATTACTTGATCGCTTAACGCGAGATTATCAATAATTTTTTGTTGAATGGCGCGAATATCGCTGATTGCGACAGTGCGTTGCGGCCCATTGAGTTTACCGGTACTTAGTTCCACTAATAAATTAGTGACGCCGCTTGAGGCACTAACCACCACGACTTTACTTTTGGGGCAATTAATAATGATATCAGCACAGCGGGACATCGCCGAGTAATCGGCTAAACTGGTGCCGCCAAATTTGGCAACAATAGGAACATTTGTAAGGTTATTCATCATTATCTCTCGAACATAAATTGCTGAGAGAACTTAAGGAATTTGAATAAAGACTAAGGCAGATGCCCCAATCTTTTACAAAGACCAGAAGCTCTCCACCCTATAGGTGACAATTTTTAAGGATTCAGCCTTAAAAACCGAAATAATGATTATGCCAAATAATCACTGTCTCTCGGCGTTAGTCTCCCTCACTGCTGGTCATCGATATTTGGATATCTCGCAACAGCTACCTAGCTAACGCTCCTCTTCTGGCCTTTCTCTACCGATGATTTTTTATCAGTAGTTTCTAGAAAGGTTAGCCGCATTAAATCATTTTGGACACAATGTAGTCAAGAAAAAAGTTATAACAATCGACCAAAGTATCACGCCAATAACGTTTTAAATGATAGATTCAACTTGCTGGCGATATAGGTGCGTGTCGATAAAATCGTATTTATCAAGAACAGAAAAATCAGTCTAATATAAATAATCATAAATCACCTTACTTCATCGATTACAACGAGTTAGTTTGATTCACGTTCTGATCAATAAAGTGCCAAAAAGACCACAAAATTGCCAATATTGACCTAGTGTCTCAGTCTCGTTAACGCGCAAAAGTGAGTTAGCCACTCCACGTTGGTTTTACTCGATTGTAAATTTTTTATATACATTTTCTCATGACAAATAAGCGGGAATTACCTTATTTGAGAGAAAATGATGTATCAATAACTCTGACCCTTTATTAGACCCTTTGATTACGAATAGATAAGGAAGGCTGCTCTCGTTAGCCATTCACACAAAATATCCCTGTAATCATGCCTTGTCAATCGCCCCTTGAACCTTATGTTTCACCTAGAAATTACCTTTTTAAATTGTTGCCACTACTTGCTGCGCTGCGCCATGTTGTTTAAGGTAGTTAACACAAACCCGATAGCCTTTGCTGGCTAACAAGATTGCGGTTGCCGCACCTATACCACGACGGCCCCCAGTAACAATAACTACTTTATTCATTTGATAAAGCCTTTATTTTTAAAATCAGATGAACCAAAGATGCTAGCTCGTGCAATGGTTGGTATTACGCTGTAGCGTGAAAATGTATTTTCTTACAGAAAATGTATGCATAATAATTAAAAAGTATATATATTAATCTGCGTTGAAAAATAATTTAATTGGATTAAGGATTTACAATGAAAAAGTTTCTTGGCGTCTGCCTCTTTGCACTGAGCGCATTTAATGTGGCGCAAGCACACGAAGATAACCTGCGCTTATATACGCTAGATTGCGGTGACATAGCGGTATCAGACATGGACGGATTTTCATCCGCCGGCGATTACGCTAAAACAAGCGCCAAGTTAGGCAATACTTGTTATTTAATACGCCATAAAAACGGCGATTTATTGTGGGATACTGGTCTACCCGCCTCACTTGTTAATGCAAAACCTATGGTCAACGGCGTCTTTAGTCTTAGCATGCAAAAGACCTTGGTTGAGCAACTCAAAGATATCAAGGTTACGCCAAGCGATATTGAATATTTGTCACTGTCACATAGCCACTTTGATCATGTAGGCCAAGCGTCATCGTTTGCGTCAGCGACTTGGCTGGTTAGCGATAAAGAGCAGAAATCGATGTTTGCTAATGAAAAGTCGTCAGCACAATTTTCTGCATTTAAAGACTTCAAACGCAAAACTTTCACCGGTGATTATGATGTGTTTGGTGATGGTTCTGTGATCATTTTAGATCTTGCTGGACACACCGCAGGACATAGCGCATTGCAAGTGAACTTGAAAAACACTGGTACGGTTTTATTGTCGGGCGATCTGTATCATCAAGCCAAAAGCCGAGAGCTTAAACGTGTACCGCGTTTTAACCATGATGAAAAAACCACGCTTAAGTCGATGGCTCGTTTCGAAAAAATAGCCAAAGAAACCTCAGCACGCGTGGTTATTCAACATGAAACAGCAGATATCAAAAAGTTGCCAAAATTGCCTAAGTATTTAGATTAATCTCAATACTTAGGCAATCGGATTAAACGAAAAAGAGATCCTTAACTGGATCTCTGTCAACAGCTACAAATAAGCCAACTGTTTAGGAATAGTAAAATCTGCCCGATTGTTGTCATGCCCCTCAGTGTTTCCAAATTTGTAACTCGCTATCGCGTATAGTGAGTTACGTCAGACTTAATTGGTCGATCTAATTTATTCAATTTGCGATACTTATTCTAATACTTAGAACTCCAGATAAATGCATTATTTCCCCTCTATAACTCTACAGTTTAACGCGGTTGCGCAACTAACACTTTAGTGCTGGATTGTTATACCAAAATAGGTGAGTAGCTTTAAATGTTATTGAATATCAATCAAATTTACTTGCCTGTCCCAAATTTATGTCCCAAATTTAGACCTAGTAGATCTCCTCGATAGTTGACCGATTCAGACTATCCTGCTGTGGGAGTGGAGTCCATACATCGCAATAGCGCCTTAGAACATCAACATTGGGTTTGATGCCTAGGGCGTTTTTTTAGATACATTTTCTCATGCGTTTAATGACCGTAAAGTGCGCATAGTTGACGCAATCATCTGAAAAGCTTAATGTCTTCTAAGAGCGAGGAGCGGCCTTTTCAGCTCCCTCTTCTCTCCAAGCAAACGTTACATTTTATCAAGTTAATTAATCTTTATGTAAAGTTAGCTTGACACTGGGGTGGTGCAACATGTAATGTAAAGCACACTTGACATTAAGACTGTGAGTCTATATATATGAACGAGTTAACCGCTTCAACATCAGAGAAAAAACGAAAAATGAAAAGTGTAATTTTTGTCGCGTCGACATTTATTTGGATAGCCATGATGATTTTTATCGATAAAGGAATTCTCTATGGATGGTTTGCGTCAGACATGCAAATCAATTTGCTTATTGCCTTGGATACCATACTTGGCATAGTGGTTATATTTATGTTTATAAACCTATTAAAAGCTATGGATGAATTGCAACGAAAAATTCAATTTGATGCGCTTGCTTTTTCGATGGGTACAACTTTTGTTGCATCGATAACCTATTCATTACTTACCACGGCGCAAATCGTCAAAGACTCTGAAACATCAGATCTTATATTAATCATGACTGTTTGCTATATGGCCTCTGTCATTTACGGGCAGGTAAAGTACAGATGAAAAATAGGCTAAAAGTACTACGGGCAGAGCGTGATTGGACTCAGGCTGATCTTGCAAATAAGCTTGACGTGAGTCGTCAAACTATTAACTCCATTGAAAAAGACAAGTACGATCCAAGTTTATCTTTAGCATTTAAAGTCGCACGTCTTTTTCAGCAGCCTATTGAATCAATTTTTATCGATAAGGAAGCTTAGTTTTCCTTTGACTACAAAGATAAAATCATGCATCAATCAAACAGAATAACCCAATGTCGTCAATAATCATTAAGAAGCATCTGCCAACTAGGTAGATGCTCTTTTCTATCTATGCCCGCTCCTGGCACTAAGCAGTCTTAAATAAAGATATTCCGTTACGACTTTTACTTCCGCTTTGTCGCAAGAGGGGAAGTTAACAATAAGGGTTTTCATTACAAAACCTAATCCTTAAACCAACATTGGCACGATAAATCCTATGGCGCTATGTACCCCATTATGAGTTGTTGGGCGATAATAAAGTAATTGATTCCCTCTTGTTATCATTTTAATCAGGCAAACGTTATTGTTACTAGACAGGTAGATTTGGTTATATCAACAACGAACATAGTTGCGCTATACTAAAAAAAACATCTATGTGGTATTTCCATTGCTGATTAAAAATTTAACCCTATCCTCAAATAACCAATTGCAGTTGAAAATCGAGTATTTCGAATTGCCTGATGGTGAGTCCTTACTAATTTGTGGCGACAATGCCAGCGGTAAATCGTTGCTAGCCAGAATCATTGGTGGTGATATCATTGCTGACTGCGGTGAGGTTATTTGCCCAGATAAAGTTGCGACGGTGAGTTTTTCTTTAGAAAACGAAGCGCTAGCGCAAGATCGACATAATGACGACAGCGAATGCATTGCTGGTGGCATCGATTGGGGCCGCAGTGCCGAGCAAATTATTGGCTCAGGTGATAAGTTTAATCAAATCGTTGAGTTATTACAGATTGAGCACTTGCTAGAGAAACCTTTTAAAATTTTATCAACCGGTGAAACTCGCAAAGTGTTACTGGCTCAAGCCTTAGTAAAAGAACCTGAGATGTTGGTACTCGACGACCCTTTTTCCGGATTAGATATCACCTCACAACGACATTTAACCACGGTGTTAGAGCAGTTAATCGAACGTGGTATTAACGTCATTTTAGTCGATTTTTATCATCAAGAACTGCCCAATAACATCAATAAAATATTAGTGATGAAGGATGGCAAAATAGCGTTATATGATACAAAAGAGACAGTGATTTCCTCAGCGATATGGCAACAGCTAAATCATCATCAAGTTAACCTGCCGCATCATTTACCTGACTGTTATGATTATCAACATTTAGACTCGCAACAAGCGTTTGTGGAAATTAATGATCTGTCGATTCAATACCAAGATCATAAAGTGTTTAGTGACTTTACTTGGTCATTTCAACGGGGCCAACATTGGCGACTAGCGGGTCCCAATGGTTGTGGTAAATCGACCCTCCTTGGCTTGATTAATGGTGATAACACCAAAGCTTACGGTAAAGACATCACACTATTTGGCGTTAAGCGTGGTAGTGGTGAAACGATATGGGATATAAAAAGACACTACGGGTTAGTAAGCGCTCAATTACATCGTGATTATCGTGCGAGTTGTTCGATACTTGGCGTGGTGCTATCGGGCTTTTTTGATAGCATTGGCTTATATGAAACACCCAGTAAACAACAAATAAAAATAGCGAGAGAGTGGCTTGAATTATTAGGGATTGATCAACCTGAAAATAAACCGTTTTCTAGACTATCCTATGGACAGCAACGGCTTATTTTAATTGCTCGCGCCGTGGTGAAATTACCCTTAATATTGGTATTAGACGAACCCTGCTTAGGGCTCGATAATCAACATCGCAGCCAGGTATTGGCCTTAGTTGACTACATTACTCGTCACAGTAATACTCATATATTATTTGTCAGTCATGACAGTCGCGATAAACTCGATTGTCTGACTCATCAATTAAGTTTTGTGCCATTTGAAGATCACTATCATATTGAAATAACTAAAATTTAGGAGAACAACGATGAATCAGCCGAAAAAACCGACGCTACCACAACAAATTGGCAGTGTATTCTCGGCTTTTTTAGGGGTTCAAAGTGACAAAAATCGCCAACGCGACTTTGCCGCTGGCGATCCGAAAACTTATATTGTCATTGCGATTATCGCGACGATTTTATTAGTACTGAGTTTAATGACTATTGTAATGTTTGTATTACCGTAATAGTTGCCTTAATAAGCAGCAACAATCGTCGCAAAAGTGCTGGCTAATAATTTCATATCCACCACCGGAATAGCACCAAGCTGATGACTCGGCTTAAATTGTCCAACCAATTGCCCTGCTGGATTAATTAACGCAATCGATGCGCTATGGCTGACCGAATAATCATCGTTTGGTTTAATGGCAATAATGCCATAGGGCAACAGCAATGATTGCGCAAACGGAAATAATTTATCATGATTCGCTGTTACCGCGATAAATTCAGGCTCAAAGTAGCCGATATATTGGGTTAATCGCTCCATATCATCACGTAATGGATCCACTGACACAAACACCACCTGCATTGCAGCGGTTTGTTTCAGTTGCGGATAAATTCCTTTTAACCGCGCTAGTGTGGTCGGGCAAATATCCGGGCAATAAGTATAGCCAAACACCACAATAGTCCATTGACCAAGTAAACTTTGGTTACTAAAATTACTCGAACGACTGCTGGATAACGAAAATGGTGCTATTTTTTTAGCCGTAGCAAAAGTTCGATAGCCATTATCAGTGGTCGTCATTTTTAGCGCCACCGTTGAACTTTGATTATTGCTGTCACCTTGCCACCACAAATTAGCAACAATACCTAAGCCACCAGATATCACGAACAGCAACAACCCAAATAAGTACTTTTTCAATCCATTAACCCATTAAGTAATGATCCAATAAGATAATTATAAACAATATCATCAAATGGTAAATCGAATATTTAAATACCGCCATTGGCGTGCGCTTTTCAGGGGTATATTTAAGCTGCCAAGCCACCACAAAAAATCCCCAATTTAACAAACTAGAACCAACAAAATAGAGCCATCCAGACATCCCTGTTAAAAATGGCATTAAACCAACCGCCATTAACAACACGGTATAAAGCAGAATCATGGTTTTAGTAAACTCGATACCATGGGTCACTGGTAACATGGGTAAACCAGATTTTTTATAATCATCGCAACGATCAATGGCTAATGCCCAAAAATGCGGTGGGGTCCAAGTGAAAATAATCATCACCAATAACAGCGCATTACCGTCAAATTGTCCCGTAATGGCGGTCCAGCCCAGTAAGGGTGGCGCAGCACCAGCAATGCCTCCAATCACAATATTTTGCGGCGTCGCCCGTTTGAGCCACACGGTATAAACAACCGCATAACCTAACATGCTAATTAGCGTTAGTACGGCGGTTAACGGGTTGACCAACCACCATAATATCGCCATACCACTAATCGCTAAGCCAACCGCAAAGTAAACGGCTTGCCTTAAACTCACTTTACCTTGCGGGATTGGTCGCCGTTTAGTGCGGGCCATTTTGCAGTCGATATTATGATCAATACAATGATTAAACACCGCACCTGCTGAGGCCATTAAACCTATGCCAAGGCTAGCGACAATAACCAATAATAGCGGCGGTGCACCCGGCGAGGCCAAACACATGCCCACCACTGCCGTTAATAGCAATAATAAAATAACTTTAGGCTTGGTTAATTGATAATAGGCTTGCCATGAGCCAATAAAATCATGACCGGTTGTGATGATTTGTTGAGTTTTAATCATAATATGCTCCCTAACCAATTCGAGATAATTTAAGCAATTGTTTAATATCGAGTAAGATGTCATGCGCGACAATTAATGATTGTTGTTGATCATCGGGCCATGAAAAACTCATCACCAAATTACCTAGGGGGTCAACGATAATAACTTGCCCCTGATAGGGAATATCGACCATTGACTCAACATGCAGTTGATTAACTAATTGATGATCAATAAACGATGGTACTGGCTGGCTTGAATTTTCGTTAACGAGCATCACAATAGCGACCCGCTCTTGTAAACGCCCTAACGCTCGCCACGTTTGTTGCAAATAGCCAACCTTGTCATAGCATTGTTTATCACAGCCATTGTCACTGATATACAGCATTTGCCATTGGCCTGGTGTCGGATTACTAAGTGCTAAGCTTTGATAGCTTATTTCTTGCTCTAATAACTCACCACCGTGAGTCGAGATTTCACCTCGAAAACCGCTATTTAATAATATCTTTGCCGCAATGATAGGTAAAGCAAAGGCTAGTAATAATAAAAGTAGTTGGCTTTTTGCACGTCTATTTTTCATTGTTATTCCTTATTTTCACAGATTTTTTTCGAGTAAACATTGCCGTTAAAATCAATAATGTAAACGCCAATGCAAACCATTGCATCGCATAACCAAGATGCTTTTCCACTGACATATTGACCCACAACCATTGCTTTTGATAACCCACAGTAGTGAAAGGCGAGACGCGAACAATGGAATTAAACACGGTTAATTGTTCGATATTTTCAGCCAGCTGTTTAGTCATTGCTGTTATATTGAGCTCCCCAATCACCTGAGGCCAACCCGCTGTGCCCTCTGCCGTTAACGCAAATGGATTAGCTGTTGGTTGATGTAAATTCCCAATCACTGCCACGGTCCCCTGCCACTGCAATAAACTGGGCAATATGTCACGATACCCAGTGCTAGCAACCCAGCCCAGATTAATAAGCACCAACTTACGTTGATAATCATCGACCAATAATGGCACTATCACTTCGAATCCGACTTGGCCGTTAAATGTCACATTGTCGAGTAAAAAAGTATATTGATGTAACAACTTGCCACTGGCTTTCACTGGTTGTTGGCTGTGATGTTCAATGTTAAACAAGCCCTTAACATCAAGCGGTGACGAATCAATCAACTGCTCGGTCTGTTCAAAATACTGTTGTTTTTGTTGCGCTCGATCTAGTTGCCAAAATCCTAGTTTCAATAACCCAATAAACACTAGCAGTACTAAACCTAGTGCGATGATAACCATTGTGTTACTGTTTTTTATCATATGGCCTCAACGTTGCTATTGATTTAATGGAGGATAAAACATGCTACTCAAGCCCTTAATTATTGTACTATTCATTTTTATTGTCGTGAGCTTGTTTCAAGCGGTAAAAATAATGAATAATCCCGACTCAAATAAAAGCATGAGCCAATTTTTTGGTCGCCGATTATTCGCCTCGGTGATCATTTTCACCCTGATCCTTGCCGCCATCGCCTTTGGGGTTATCACACCAAACCCTCGACCTTATTAACATTTACATTCATCGAGGAACAGGCATATTTCAGCACTTTGCTACAAAATATAAACGAAGAAAAACAACCCGAGCCATACCACATCGACAAAATGCCAATACCAACTGCTGGCCTGAAAGGCAAAATGATTGTCTGGGGTAAAGTGGCCTTTCATGATTCGAATTAACATCACAAATAGCATGATGGTACCAATGGTGACATGCATGCCGTGAAAACCGGTTAAAATAAAGAAGGTATTACCATACACTCCGGAACTTAGCGTCAGTCCCATGTGGCGATAGGCTTCGATGTACTCTTCCGCTTGAAGAAAGATAAAGCTAGCGCCGAGTAACACGGTAATCGCTAATAGCACCGTAAGCTGTTTACGTTTATTTTGTTCAAGGCCAAGATGAGCAAAGTGTAAAGTGACCGATGAAGTTAATAAAATCACGGTATTGATCAGCGGTAAACCCTTCCAACCCATCGCCTCGGTGGTATCTCCCGCTGGCGTGGTAATAAGTGGCCAAATCGCTTCAAATTCAGGCCACAGCACCTGACCGGTCATCGCATTATTAGAACCACCACCAAGCCAATAGATTGAGATGTTTCGCACATAAAATAACGCGCCAAAGAAAGCGACGAAGAACATCACTTCCGAGAAAATAAACCAACTCATGCCTTGGCGAAATGAGCGATCCATTTGAGCGCTATACATTCCCGATTGTGACTCTTTAATCACGTCACTAAACCAGCCGAATAACATCGCAATAATAATGCCAATACCTAACGTTAAAATCCAGGTGCCGCTTGTGGCTTCACTATTCATTTGTTGAACAGTGGTCCCTGCCCCAACTGCCATACACAGCAAGCCAATGGCTCCCATAATTGGCCAATAACTTTGAGTTGGGACATAATAAACTGTAGTTTTTTCTGTCATGTTAGCTCCTATTAAATACCCGCTTGTGCCGAACTTGCAACATAGTGCTCGGTGACATTAAATAATGTATAAGACAAGGTTAAGGTATCTATGTTGGCAGGAAGATCCGGTGAGATAAAAAAGACTAATCCCATCAATGTTTCTTCACCTGCTAATAATGGTTGTTGATTAAAGCAAAAACATTCGGTTTTATTAAGGTAGTTCGCAGCAAGGCCAGGTGACACTGACGGAATAGCCTGGCCAACCACTAATTCACGGGTCAGATTAAGTGCCCGAAATTTCACCACGGTATTCTCACCGGGATGAACATCGATATATTTAACTAAGGGCTCAAACTGCCACGGCATACCCGGCGCTATCGAGGTCATCAATTGCAATCGCACAGTGCGCGTTTTATCAATTTGATGACTGATCGATTCAGCCTTGACGACGGTACGACCATTGAGCCCTGTTACCTCACAAAACACGTCATAAAGCGGCACTAAAGCAAAGCCAAAGCCAAACATCAGCACAATCACTGAGCCTAGTTTTAGCATTAATCGTCGATTAATTTGCTTGAGTGAATCGCTCATATTACTTAATCTCTGGTGGCGTAGTATGGCTATGATATGGCGCTGGTGATGGCATTTCCCACTCTAAACCTTCCGCACCTTCCCAAGGTTTAGCCGGCGCTTTTTCGCCACCACGAACACATTTAACTAATACCACTAAGAAAATCAGCTGTGATAAACCAAAGGCAAAACCACCGATGCTGACTAACTGATTAAAATCAGCAAACTGCAGCGCATAATCAGGTATCCGTCGCGGCATTCCTGCGAGTCCTAAAAAATGCATCGGGAAAAACAGCACATTGACCGAGATAAGAGAACACCAGAAGTGAATTTTACCTAAACGTTCATCGTACATATGACCGGTCCATTTCGGCAGCCAATAATAGGCTGCGGCCATGATCGAAAATATCGCGCCAGTCACTAGCACATAATGGAAATGTGCCACCACAAAATAAGTATCATGGTATTGAAAATCCGCCGGGGTAATCGCCAACATCAGTCCAGAGAAACCGCCAATAGTAAACAAGACGATAAAGGCAATCGAAAATAGCATCGGGGTTTCAAAGGTTAATGAGCCCCGCCACATCGTCGCCACCCAATTAAACACTTTAACCCCCGTTGGAATCGAAATTAACATGGTGCAATACATAAAGAACAATTCAGCGGCCACGGGCATTCCGGTGGTAAACATATGGTGGGCCCAAACAACAAATGACAGTAGCGCAATGGATGAAGTCGCATACACCATCGATGAATAGCCAAAAAGTTTTTTGCGCGAAAAAGTCGGGACAATCGCTGATATGATGCCAAAAGATGGCAGAATCATGATGTAAACTTCAGGGTGACCAAAGAACCAAAATATATGTTGGAACAACACAGGATCACCGCCACCAGCGGCCTCAAAGAAACTGGTACCGAAATATTTATCGGTCAGCACCATCGTCACCGTAGCGGCTAATACTGGCATCACGGCAATCAATAGAAATGCCGTGATTAACCAAGTCCACACGAATAATGGCATCTTCATGTAAGTCATGCCTGGCGCACGCATATTAATGATCGTTACCACGACATTAATCGCGCCCAAAATCGATGAAATACCCATGATATGAATGGCAAACACAAATAATGCGGTGCTATCGGGCGAGTAAGTCGTCGATAATGGCGCGTAGAATGTCCAGCCGAAATTAGGGCCGCCACCTTCCATAAACAATGATGATAGCAAGATAGTAAACGCCATTGGTAGGATCCAAAAGCTCCAGTTATTCATTCTCGGCAATGCCATATCCGGCGCACCAATCATCATTGGAATTAACCAATTGGCTAAGCCTGTAAACGCGGGCATGACGGCACCAAATACCATAATCAAACCATGAACAGTGGTCATTTGATTGAAAAAATTCGGCTCAACAATCTGTAATCCCGGTTGATATAATTCAGCGCGGATCACCATAGCCATCGCGCCACCGATCAAGAACATTAAGAAACTAAAACATAAATACAGGGTACCGATGTCTTTATGATTAGTGGTTAATACCCAACGCATCAAGCCCTTAGGAGGCTGATGACCATGATGATCGTCTGCGGCCAATGTTTGGTCGTTATTCGCTGTTGCATCAGTCATTATTTATTACCTCCCACGGTTGATTCAATGTCACTGGCAACCACGGTATCACCGGTGTCATTGCCCCATGCATTTCGCTCATAAGTGATGACGGCGGCTAGTTCATCAGCCGTTAGTTGGTTTTTAAACCCTTGCATTGCCGTGCCCGGTTTACCGTTGGCTACCATGATAATATGCAGTGAGACATCGCCCAACGCAATTGGACTGCCTTTCAGTGCAGGGAATGCACCTGGTATACCAGCACCGGTCACTTGATGACATGCCGCACAATGCGCAAGGTAAACCGCTTCACCACTTCTCGCGACGGGTTCAATTTTTTCTGCCACGGCAGGAGTAACGATTTTTTCATCGAATTTTTCAATAATGGAATCGTTAGCGTTCGATTGCACCAGATCTGAAGCTTGCACCACATCTCCGGTATCATTGCCCCAAGCATTACGCTCGTAGGTAATAACCGCGGCTAATTCTTTTGAGCTAAGTTGTGCAGAAAAAGCCTGCATCGCCGTGCCCGCTTTACCATTGGCCACAATATCGATATGAGCATTAACATCGCCCAATGCAATAGCACTGCCTTTGATTGCTGGAAATGCGCCAGGGATCCCTTGCCCATTTTGCTGATGACAAGCGGCGCAACGACCGTCATAAACAGTTTTACCCAATAACATCGATTCTTCCAAGGTTACCGTTGAACTTAGGGCTTGCTGCTCAGCTTGTTTATCGCGAGCCACTTGCGCTAATTGACCCTTAAGCCATTGTTGATAATCAACCTCGCTTAAGACTTCCACCACTATCGGCATAAAACCATGATCTTTACCACAGAGCTCAGCACATTGACCGCGATAAATTCCCGGCTCGTTAACCCGAGTCCATGCTTCATTAATAAAACCAGGATTGGCATCTTGCTTAACGGCAAAAGCAGGCACCCACCATGCATGAATAACGTCATCGGCAGTAATTAAAAAGCGAACTTTTTTATTAACGGGGATCACTAAATGCCGATCCACTTCGAGTAAATAATTGGTTGTTTTAGTGGCTTTATTTTTAATTTGCTCACTGGGCGTGGCTAATAAACTAAAAAAACCAAAGTCATGATCAAAATATTGATAATGCCACTTCCACTGCGAGGCGGTTATTTTAATCGTGATATCGGCTTTCGAGTTATCTTCCATCTCAATCAATGTTGTGGTGGCTGGTATCGCCATTGCGATTAAGATAAAAAACGGAATGATGGTCCAAAGTAATTCAACCTTGGTACTTTCATGAAATTGAGCGGCTTTCGCTCCTGAGGATTTTCGGTGTTTGACAATTGAATAAAACATCACACCAAAAACGACAACGCCAATGGCGACACAAATGTATAAAATTGTCATGTGGAGGTCATAAACGCGATGACTAATATCTGTCACCCCTTGAGTCATATTGAAGGAACTTTCGCCCCTTGCCACAAATGCTAGAGAGACTACCCCTAACGTGGCAAATATTTTTATTATTTTTTGCACACAGCTCACCCTACAGTCAGATTAATATCAAACCACAGAATCAGAGTTTCACCGTCTCATCCAAAATAACTCAGATCCTGCAATGGTAAATCTTATTTTTATCGGTATCTAAAATGGCAAAGCTAGACAAAAAATGACCAGTAGTCACTGACGAATCGCGGTTGTCCATTTTAAAATACTCATCGCCACATTGGCTTTTTTAAGTATATGACTGATTTTTTAAAAACTGCAAGTAATTAAACGTTATTTTTTAATCAATTAAAAATACGATATAAATCAACATGTCAACAAGACTATGTTATATTTAAAAAACAATGCTTGATTTATCTTGTTTTTTGAACGATAAATATTAAGTAAGCGCTGTATATACGGACTGTTACTTAGGAACCGATGAATGATGAAGAGAGGTTCTATCTCAACAGTTACTTCGAAATCGACTAATAACATAAGGTGGTATTATGGTTTTATCACACATTTGGGGAATTTATACTCATCCAAAAAAGGAATGGCAAGCAATTGCTGACCGTCACGAATCGTTTATTAACTCATTAACACATACATTATTTATCGCGCTGATCCCAGCGGCCTGTAGTTATTACTCATCGGTTTACACTGGCTGGAGTATTGGTGCTGGCGATCCCATTTACTTAACCGCAGATAGTGCACTAGCGATTGCCATTCTGATGTATTGCGGCTTAGTGGGTGGCGTCCTCGCGTTAGGGTTAATGGCCCATTGGATGGCGCATGAATTTGGTGCCGATCCTAGTCATGTTCAAAGCATTGAAGTTTCAGCCTATACTGCAACACCACTCTATATGGTGGGTTTTGCAACGCTCTATCCTGAATTGTGGTTTATTATGTGCGTCGGCTTAGCTGGCATCGCTTACGCGGTGTATATGCTATATACCGGAGTGCCTATTGTAATGGGAATAGATGAAGATCGTGGTTTCATTTATGCCAGTTCATTGGTCACTGTTGGCATGGTCTTTATGGTGAGCATGTTGGGCTTAACTGTATTTATGTGGAGCGCTGGCATCGGGCCCGCATTTACACAATAATTAAGCGATGTATCTAAAGAGTGAGTTGAGGATTTAGGGCGACACTTACTCATTCTTTAGTAGGAATTTTCTCAACTAAAAGCACCTAAAAATAACACATAACAATAAATATCAATAAGTTAAAATACCCTTCTTATTCTATCAAGAAGAATACTTACAATTTTATATATATACTATCAATAACTTAAATTATTTTGAGGTGTTGATGATTGGATTTATGAATCGCTTAATAACATTACTAACTGCCAGCATAATTATATATTGCTCATCAGCGGCTGCCATCGAGCTTAAGCTCCAAATCAATTATTTAAAATTTGTGGTGCCTCAGCCACCAGTCCTATCAAATAAGATAATCCCCCCTGCCAACAGTGGCTTAAAAGGTGCAGTACTGGCCATTAACGATTCCAATATCACCGGTAAATTTCTACAACAACGTTTTAAGCTCAATTATATTGAATCAGTCAACAATCAGGATTTTTTAAACCAGCTCTCCAATCAATACCAGCTAGGGCATCGCTTTTTTATTCTTAACACGCCATTAGCGCAATTAAAAATTGCTGCGCAGTGGGCCCAAGGAAAAAATGTCATCTTAATCAATAGCGATGAAGCCAGTGATCAACTACGACATTCCCAATGTCTATTACCGATGTTACACACAGCTCCTAGTAATGCGATGAAATCTGATGCTTTGGCACAATGGCTATTACATCGTCGGCTCAATAAAGTGCTATTAATTCATGGCAAAAAAACGCCCGACCTTGCGCTAGTAAAATCTTTTCAACGTGCCGCTAAACGCTTTGGGATTAAAATTATTGAACAAAAGGCGTGGGACTTTAATACCGATTTAAGACGCAGTGCTCAGCAGGAAATCCCTTTATTTACTCAAATACGCAAAGATTACGACGTCGTTTATGTTGCTGATTCCAACAAAGACTTTGCCGAGTATTTACCCTTTAATACCTATTTGCCGCGACCAGTAATTGGCTCTGCTGGCTTAGAACCGCTAGCTTGGCATTTTGTGATTGAACAATGGGGAGCTGCTCAATTACAAAATCGCTTTAAAGCCTTAGCGCAGCGAGTGATGAATGAATCTGACTTTAATGGCTACCTCGCGGTTCGAAGCATCGCCCAAGCGGTTCATCAGACCAATAATGGCGATCCGAACAAACTGCTGAACTTCATTCATTCCGATCTATTTGAATTAGCGGCCTACAAAGGCCGAAAGCTTAGCTACCGTGCTTGGAACGGCCAATTAAGAATGCCGATTGCACTAGTTCAACCGCACGCATTAGTCTCACAGTCACCACAAACTGGGGTGCTCCACCCGGTCAACGAACTCGACACACTGGGTTATGATCAGCAAGAGTCACATTGTCGATAACGTATTAAGGATTAAGATGAAATTTTTATTATTATCTATTGCTTTAATTAGCAGTTTTTCACAGGCGGTTGAGCTAGCTTATATTACTAACGAAAAAGACGATAACATTTCGATTATCGATTTAAGCCAACAGCGCGTGGTTGAAACCATTGCCATTGGTCAGCGCCCGCGAGGAATTATTTTTAATCGCGCACAAACCATTGCCTATGTCTGTGCCAGTGACTCCGACACTATTCAAATTATTGACCTGAGTAATAATCAAGTTATTGGTGAACTCCCTTCCGGTGAAGATCCAGAAACCATTGCGCTACACCCCAACGAAAAAACCATTTATGCCGCCAATGAAGACGATGCTATTTTAACGGTGATCGACATCCCATCTCGTACGGTCATTGCCCAGATCGATGTCGGAGTTGAGCCCGAAGGTTTAGCCGTTAGCCCCGATGGTAGCCTTGTGGTCGTCACCTCCGAAACCACCAATATGGTGCATTGGATTGACACGGCAACCAATAAAAACATTGCCAATACCCTCGTTGGCTCACGGCCCCGCTCCGCAAAATTTTCCAGTGATGGCAAACAATTATGGGTGAGTTCTGAAATTGGTGGTACGGTCGCTGTTATCGATGTTGCGACAAAAAAAATCACCACAAAGTTTAGTTTTAAAATTCGTGGCATTCATCGCGATCGCGTGCAACCGGTGGGGGTTGAATTAAGTAATGATCAACGCTTTGCTTTTATAGCCTTAGGTCCTGCGAACCATGTCGCGGTGATTAATCGTCACACCATGGCGATTGAGAAGTACATTTTAGTCGGACGTCGAGTATGGCAGCTAGCCTTTAATAAAGCGCAAAACCAACTGTTGACGACTAATGGTGTCAGTGGTGATGTTTCAATCATCGATATTAATAAAATGAAAACGATCAAATCAATCAAGGTCGGACGCTACCCTTGGGGAATTGCGATTAGAGAACAAAAATAATGATATTAATAAAAGAGTTAACTTTTAATTACGGAAAAAAAACAGCGCTCAATAATCTTAATTTATCATTATCTAGCGGTTTTAATGTCTTGCTTGGCCCAAACGGTGCCGGGAAAAGTACCTTATTCTCGCTATTAACCGGATTAAGTCAATCATCCCATGGCACCATTGAGTTAAATAGTTTAAACATCAAGGGTGATAAATCGCAGATCATGAGTCAACTTGGCATTGTGTTTCAACAAAGCACCCTTGATCTCGATTTATCGGTCAAACAAAATTTACTCTATCACGGCTCATTACATGGACTTTCGCCAGCCCAAACACTGGCTAACATCGAGTCGATTCTGAGCCAACTCAATTTAAGTGATCGACTTAACGATAGTATCCGCTCACTGAATGGCGGTCATCGGCGCCGAGTTGAAATTGCCCGTGCCCTAATTCATCAGCCAAAAATATTATTACTCGATGAAGCCACCGTTGGTTTAGACATCGACAGCCGCCAATTGATCATCGACCATATTCGTACCTTATGCCAGCAACGCAGCATTTGTGTATTGTGGGCGACTCACTTAATCGATGAAATAAAGTCAGATGATCAACTTATCTTGCTGGATCTAGGCCGTGTAGTTGCCCAGGGTAATAGTGGACAATTATGCCGTTCTCATCAAGTAGAGGATATTTATCAACTCTATCGCCAACTAACCAACAGTAGAGAGCTGCTATGACCTTTGATCATTATCGCTATTGTTTTAATGGCATCGTTAAACGTGAGCTATTGCGTTTTTTCCAACAACGAACCCGCTTATTGAGCGCGCTCATTCGACCATTATTATGGCTAGTGGTGTTCGCCGCAGGATTTCGCGCAGCACTGGGTGTCTCAATCATGGAGCCCTATGGCACTTACATTACCTACCAGCAATACATTGTACCTGGGTTATGCTGCATGATTGTATTATTCAACGGCATGCAAAGCTCTTTATCGATGGTCTATGACCGAGAAATGGGCAGTATGAAGGTGTTACTGATGAGTCCCCTGCCGCGACCTTTTCTGTTATTAAGCAAACTCATAGCCACCGCTATATTATCGGTATTTCAGGTGTTTATTTTCCTATTGCTGGCGCAAGTAGTTGATGTTGAAATAACGCTAATCGGCTACTTAAGTGCCATTCCAGCAATTTTTATGATTGCTTTTTTTCTTGGTGCCTTAGGGTTGTTACTGTCGAATTTGATCAAGCAGTTAGAGAATTTTGCCGGGGTGATGAATTTTGTGATATTTCCGCTGTTCTTTTTATCTAGCGCCTTATATCCATTATGGAAAATGCAAGAAGCGAGTCTCTATCTCTATTGGCTCTGCGCCTATAATCCGTTTACCCATTGCGTCGAGTTAATGCGTTTTGCACTCTATAACCAGATTAACCTCAATGCACTATTAGTGGTGTTTAGCGTGACAGTAGTCACTGCATTCTTCGCCCTATTAAGCTTTAGGCCGCGCCGCGGGCGTTAATTCACTTTGTGGTCTTAATTGATAGTTAATCACTACTAAGGTGGCGACTAACAACGCGCCGCCGATATTGTGGGCGACCGCGTTATAGAGTGGTAAGTGAAAATAGACATTACTAATCCCTAATAACACTTGGCTTAATAGAATCATCATCAATGCAGCGGCTAATCGCTTAAACCGAGCATAATAGAGCCAGCCCACCAGCAATAAGCCAAGTAATGACACCGACACAGCGCCAATACGATGCATCGCATGAATCGCAATCCGAGCACCGCCATCAAGTTGACCGCCTAAATAGTTCGGTCCAATTTGCTGCAACAAATTAAATCCTTGGCTAAAATCATTCGCCGTTAACGCACCAATGTCACATAATGGTAACTCTAAACATGCCATTGCCGCATAATTAGCCGTGGTCCAGCCGCCCAGCATTACTTGCATGGCAACGACCAGCAACAACAGTAACGAAAAATGCCTTAGATAAGGATTCACGCGCAATAGCGCGGGACCAGCATTCAAGCGTAAATAAAGCAACAGCAACAAACTGAAAGTACTGAAACCACCAATTAAGTGTAACGTTACAACTTGTGGCCATAACTTTAACGTCACCGTCCACATGCCAAACATTCCCTGCAAAATAACCGCGAACACCAACACTAAGCTATGTTTAAACGGAAAGACCCTTTGGCGTGCATTAAACAGGCTCATGCCAGCAATAATCAGGCACAACAAGCCTAAAGAAGTAGCAAGGTAACGATGAGTCATTTCAGGCCAGGTTTTGGCTAAATCAACGGGCGCATCAGGAAAAGAAGTATTAGCATCACTAATTTCATTAAGCGACTGCGGCGCCCACAAATGACCATAGCAAGTAGGCCAGTCCGGACAGCCTAACCCAGCATGAACCAAACGCGTATAAGCGCCTAGCGCAATCACCAATAAAGCAAAAATAGTTGCTATTAGGGTTAACTTTTTAATATTAATTACATTATTTTTATTCATTAATAAATAACCTCCTAAGATTAATTATTAATCAATTTTAAATTTATGCAATAAAAAAGGTGCCTTAGCACCTTTTAGTCACTTAAATAGAGCGTAGGCTATTCTATTAAGCTAATTTTAATTTGTTCTTGAGCCATTTTATTTTTGCGTTTGTCACAAGGGTTGTCACAATCACAGGCTTTTTCGATGCCTACAGCACCTAAGCCACCACAACTTCCGGCAATGGTTTTATTTTGAAAAATATAACCAACCGACATCGCGACAATAACAATAAAAAAGGCGGCAAAAGTTATTAAGAAAGTCATCATTATTGGGTTACCTTGGCTTTGTCTTGAACGGCTGAAACAAGAAATGGTTTGAAGCTATCAGTATACACTTCATTAAATCCCTTGTCCGTCTTGATGAGCATAAAAACAGCTAAACCTTGATCTTGAGCAAAGGCAAATCCTACCTCTGGTCCCATGATCATGATCGATGTTGATAGACCATCTGCCATCATACTTGATGGATGAATAACGGTTACAGACACCAACTTATGATTAATCGGTTGTCCGGTGTTTGGATCGATAATATGCGAGAAGCGACGTCCATTCTCTTCATAGTAAATACGATAATCACCGGAGGTCGCTAAGCCATTATCGAGTGGAGAGATAAGCTGTTGTACAACTCGCTCATCACTCACTGGCTTTTCGATCGCAATAATCCAATCACGCTCAGGGGTTGGTTTTCCTTTTGCCCGGATCTCACCACCAATTTCCACTAAATAGTTAGTGATATCTTCACTTTCGAGATACTGCGCCACTTGATCAACCCCAAAGCCTTTGGCAATGGTCGATAAGTCGACATAAAGTTCGCTAATATCTTTTTGTAAATAATCACCTTCACTAGTCAAATGATCGATGCCAATCCGTTGCTTGATCTGTGCAATCACCGCGTCGCTAGGAATAGTCTCTGGTCGCATATCGGGACCAAAACCCCACAAATTAACTAACGGTCCGACCGTAACATCTAGTTTTTTATCGGTTAAATAACTCAGTTTAATCGCTGCTTGTACCACTATGGCAGTGTCGTGAGACACTGGGAATGGTTCAAGTGAGCGACTGCTGTTAAAGCGCGACAACTCAGAGTCCGACCGATAGGTCGACATTTGATCATTAACCAATTCCAGCAACTGATCAATATTGACCTGATGGGCTTTAGCTTGCTGTTCACTCGCTTTAACCGCTGATAGATAGCTAATATGGTAAGTTGTACCCATCGTGCGACCTTGCAGTTTAACCATGCTTGATTCGGCTAAAGTTGATTGCGGTAAGTTAGTTTGAAAACATCCGGTTAAAAAAATGGCCAGCGCAAGAAGCGCCAGCCATTTAGCTTGTTTGATAATCATCAGGGATTAACCACCGAAGTCATCAAGCAGGATGTTTTCATCTTCAACACCAAGATCTTTCAGCATGTTAATAACCGCTGATGTCATCATTGGAGGACCACACATGTAGTACTCACAATCTTCTGGCGCTTCATGATCTTTCAAGTAGTTTTCATATAACACGTTATGGATGAAACCCGTCATGCCAGTCCAGTTGTCTTCAGGCTGTGGATCACTTAACGCGATATGCCATTTGAAGTTAGGATTAGCAGCGGCTAAGCCATCGAAATCTTCTTGATAGAACATTTCACGCATTGAACGCGAACCATACCAATAAGAAATCTTACGGGTCGATTTAAGACGTTTCAGCTGATCGAAAATGTGTGAACGTAATGGTGCCATACCGGCACCACCACCAACAAAGACCATTTCGGCATCAGTCTCTTTCGCGAAGAACTCACCAAATGGACCCGAAATCGTCACTTTGTCGCCTTCTTTTAGGCTCCAAATGTACGATGACATTTTACCCGCAGGTAGGCTCAGGTTGTTTGGTGGCGGTGTTGCAATACGCACGTTAAGCATGATGATACCAGCCTCTTCAGGATAGTTCGCCATTGAGTAAGCACGTAGTGTTTCATCATCAACTTTAGATTCAACATCAAAGAACTTAAAGCGTTCCCAGTCAGCACGATATTCGGCAGGAATATCAAAGTCACTATATTTAATGTGATGCGCAGGCGCTTCAATTTGAATATAACCACCGGCTTTAAACGGGACAGATTCACCATCAGGAATGTTAAGCACCAATTCTTTGATGAACGTTGCTTTGTTGTCGTTTGAACGAACTGTACATTCCCACTTTTGAACCCCAAAGATTTCATCTTCAAGTTCAATAACCATGTCTTGCTTAACAGCAACCTGACACGCCAAACGCTCACCCATGCGGGCTTGCTTCTTGGTGATATGGCCTTCTTCCGTTGGTAGTAATTCACCACCGCCAGACTTAATATGGACCTTACATTGGCCACAAGTACCGCCGCCGCCACAAGCTGAAGGGATAAAAATCCCTTTTGCTGCTAGCGTGCCCAGTAGCTTATCGCCTGGCTTAGTAACAACGCCTTTAGCAGGATCGTCGTTGATTGCTATGGTAACGTCACCATCTGAAATCAGCTTAGATTTAGCGAATAAAATCACTAATACTAAACCCATTACAATCGCGGTGAACATTGTTACGCCAAGAATAATCTCTTGCATAAACTTTTCCTTTAAATTTGGTTAGAAAGTGAGTCAACTCGCTTCCCAACCGAACTAATTATAATGAGATACCGCCAAATGACTGGAAACCCAACGCCATCAGACCCGCAGTGATAAAGGTAATGCCTAACCCTTTAAGACCGTCAGGAATATCTGCATATTTTAGTTTTTCGCGAACAGCAGCCATCAATACAATCGCCAACGTCCAACCAACACCGGAACCGATACCAAATACCACGGACTCGCCGAAGTTATAGTTACGTTGCACCATAAATGCTACGCCACCAAAAATCGCACAGTTTACAGTGATAAGCGGTAGGAAAATCCCTAATGCGTTATAAAGCACTGGCATATACTTATCTAAAATCATTTCAACCACTTGAACCAATGCAGCAATAACACCGATGTAAGTGATGAAACTAAGAAAGCTCAGGTCAATACCTTCGCCTAATGCGTTAGGCGCTAATACCGCATGATAAATCAGTTGGTTAGCAGGGACGGCAATCGCTAACACGAATGTTACCGCAATACCAAGGCCAATCGCTGTGCTAATCTTTTTAGAGACAGCCAGGAAAGTACACATCCCAAGGAAAAAGCTTAAAGCCATATTTTCAACGAAAACGACTTTAATAAATAAACTAATATAATGTTCCATAATGATCCCTAGTCCTTCTCAACCTGTTCAGGCTTGTACTGGCGAATAGCCCAGATAATCAAACCAATCACGAAGAATGAACTAAATGGTAGTACTAACAAACCATTCGCCTGATACCAACCGCCATCACGTAATAATGGCATAATTTGAATATCAAATAATGAACCTTTACTCAGTAATTCGCGGAAAAAAGCAACGGCCATTAACATCGCGCCATAACCAATACCGTTACCGATACCGTCAAGGAAACTCATTAATGGTGGCTCTTTCATCGCATAGGCTTCAGCACGACCCATCACGATACAATTGGTAATAATTAAGCCAACGAAGACCGAGAGTTCTTTCGACATTTGATAAGCAAACGCTTTCAAACATTGGTCAACCAAGATAACTAACGAGGCAATAATCGCCATTTGGACAATGATTCGAACCGCATTAGGAATTTGGTTACGGATCATCGAGATAAACAAGCTAGAGAATGCAGTAACTAAGGTTACCGCAATCGTCATGATCAATGCTTTTTGCATTGAGCCTGTTACCGCTAAAGCAGAACAAATACCAAGGACTTGTAGACCAATTGGATTGTTATCCAGAATGGGTCCAAACAGTACCTTCTTCATTTCTTTAGTGTCAGCCATGATTATAGACCTCCATTTTTATACTTCGCGATGAAAGGACCGAAGCCTTCTTCACCAAGCCAGAACTTAAAGGTATTCTCTACGCCTTTACCGGTTAAGGTAGCGCCAGAAAGTGCATCAACACCGTGGATATCGCCAGCTTTAGCGCCGCCTTTAACAATTTTAATTGCGATGTCGCCATTGCTATTAAATAACTGTTTACCAGCCCATTGTTTTTTCCACTTAGGATTTTCAACTTCACCACCAAGACCAGGCGTTTCACCTTGGTCATAGTAAATAACACTTTTTACCGTGTTAAGGTCAGTTTCTAAGCCAACGAATGCATACATCATTGACCATAAACCACTACCACGTACTTCTAAAATAACCGTATTAGTCTTGCCAGTTTCATCTTTGACAAGATAAACAATAGTCTGGTTAGCACGACGGTTAATTTTAGCAAAGTCATTAGTTGGGGTGATGCTGGTATCTTTGCTTAACGCATAAATACGCTGATCAAACGTTGCAGTATTACCTTCAACAAATTCGCCAGTCGCAAAATCTAATAACTTCGCTTCAACGTATTTGTTATAAGCGGCAACAATATCAGCTTTAGTCATCGTAGATTCAAGTAAATTCGATGCTTCTAATATTCTAGTTTGCTTATCCAACGCTTTATTCTCGAGTTGCATTGGTCTAAGACCAACAGCAGCACCAGCAACAATTACTGAACAAACGAGACAAGTAATTAATACAAAGATTAATGTTCTGCCAAAAGAGTCTTTATTACCCATGACGAGCAGCCCTCCGCTTGATATTTGATTGAACGACAAAGTAATCAAATAACGGTGCAAATAAGTTAGCAAACAAAATTGCTAGCATCATTCCTTCAGGGAATGCTGGGTTAACCACGCGGATCATCACAACCATCGCACCAATTAACGCACCAAATGCCCAACGACCTTTGTTAGTAAATGACGCCGATACTGGGTCAGTTGCCATAAAGATCATACCGAAGGCGAAGCCACCAGTCACTAAATGCCAAGTCCAATCCATGTGCATCATCGGAGTCGATGTTTCGGTCGCAATCGCATTAAACAATAAACTTGTTACGAGCATACCAAAGAACACACCTAAAATAATCCGCCATGAGGCAATGCGTTGGTACACAATAAATGCGCCACCAATTAAGATTGCTAGAGTTGATACTTCACCCATAGAACCTTGCATTTTACCCAGGAATGCATCCATCCAAGTCATTGAGCTTTCTAATGCTACCATACCTTCGTTAGCCACAAGGCTAAGGGCCGTTGCGCCAGAGAAGCCATCGATTGCAGTCCAAACAGCATCACCAGAAATATCTGGTGCATAAGCGAAGAATAAGAACGCACGACCAGCAAGTGCTGGATTTAAGAAGTTCTTACCGGTACCACCAAATACTTCTTTAGCGATAACAACGCCGAATGAAATACCGATAGCCACTTGCCATAATGGAATTGTTGCCGGCAGGATTAATGCGAACAGGATAGAAGTAACGAAGAAACCTTCGTTAATTTCATGACCACGAACCATCGCAAATAATACTTCCCAGAAACCGCCAACAATAAATGCAGTTGCATAAATAGGGAGGAAGAACATTGCGCCATAAAGGAACAACGTGCCACAACCTGCATCCGCACCTAATACGCCACCAAGTAGGGTAAACAAGCTTTCTTGCCAACCTTCACCCAGCGCCATACCCGCGATAACAGCATCGTTAGCTTGCAGGCCAATGTTGTACATGCCCCAGAACATCGCAGGGAAAGTAGCAAGCCACACCATGATCATAATACGTTTTAATTCGATACCATCACGAACGTGGGTTTTACCTTTGTTGACAAAACCAGTGGTGTAAAAAATGGTCGCTGCTGCTTCGTAAAGCGCATACCACTTTTCATACTTACCGCCTTTCTCAAAATTCGGCTCGATACTCTCGAGATAATTTTTTAAGCCCATCTGCTTAACCTTCCTTCTCTATAGTCGTCAGACTGTCACGCAGTATTTGACCGAAGTCATACTTACCAGGACAGACGAAGGTACATAGCGCTAAATCTTCTTCATCTAGCTCTAAACAACCCAAGGTTTGTGCACCGTCTAAATCACCAGCACATAAATCGCGCAGTAACATCGTTGGTAACAAATCTAATGGCATGACACGCTCATAGCTGCCAATTGGCACCATCGCACGATCACTACCGTTAGTGGTGGTTGTTAGATTAAGCAAACGCTTAGGGGTGAGGTGTGAAATATATGAACGAGTCACAGAAACCACATCACGACCTAGTTTCATCCAACCGAATAACTCTTTTTCACGACCTTCACTCAGCACGCTGACTTGATTGGTATAACGACCAATAAATGTCACTAGCCCTTGAGCGATATCACCTTGAAGAATTGAACCAGAGATTACTCTGTTCTCACCGTCAATTAACTGATCTTGCGTGAAATCAGTGGTGCTAGCACCAAGCACAGTACGCACTAAACGAGGTTTTTTAACCGCAGGACCCGCCAGGGCAATAACGCGATCAGCAAAAATTTCACCGGTAGTGAATAATTTACCGTAAGCGATAACGTCTTGATAACCTAGCGTCCATACGGTACGTTTAGCATCAACAGGATGAAGAAAATGAATATGAGTACCAACCAGACCTGCTGGGTGAATACCTGCAAATTCATGTTGTTCAACAGAACCAACATTCGAACTAGGAATATCTGCGCCCGGTTTTTTACCGATGAACACTTTGCCATCAGTTAAACGAGATAAAACAGTTAAGCCATTAATAAAGTCTTGCGCGTGTTCTTTGATAATGATCTCAGGATCACCCGCTAACGGGTTGGTATCCATGGCTGAGATAAAGATCGCCGAAGGCGTAGTATCTATCGCTGGTACTTTAGAGAAGGGACGCGTACGTAAAGCTGTCCATTGTCCTGACTGTACTAATTGTTCAACAATTTTACTACGCTCAAGTTGAGCCAGTTCAGTTGTCGAATAACTAGAAAAGGTTTCTTGCTCAGAACCTTCGACATCAATGACAAGGGACAAAAATACTCTTTTTGCGCCACGGTTAATTTGGGAAACGACACCACTAGCTGAAGCAGTAAACAAAACACCAGGATTTTTCTTATCTTCGAAAATTACCTGACCTTTCTTGACAGTATCACCCACACGAACTTTCATCGTAGGGCGCATGCCATAGAACTCTTCACCCAGAGTAGCGACCTGTTTGATGGACGGACCATCATGGATTACTTGCTGGGGAGCTCCTGCAATAGGAAGGTCCAGACCTTTTTTTATTGTAATCATATTCACTTGCACTGGTTAACGGAAAGAATTAGCCGTTAGGCTCGACAGTTGCTTGCTATTTTTCACGCAATAAAAAACTTGCACCAGTTAATGATAATAATGATTAACTCAGCCCAAGGTCTTATTACAATAGCGCTCAAATTTTTAGAATAAATATATTCATTGAAGCTAAAAAAGCACAATAAAAATAGCTACTCTAACTAATACGAAATTCTAGCACTATCTCGACCCAGACTAAACTGTAAATTGACAATTTCTAGTAAGACTTTAGTGATAACGAACAAAACACCACTAAAAGAACCAAAAAACAACAGTTATTACTGTTGTCTTGATAGGCAAAGGTTCGATAGCTGTTTAAAACAAGGAGAGGTAAATATTTATTTTATAAGGCTAATTGATAACCAAGGGTAAAGCGGCGATCGCTAGCAGCCATCAACCCGGCATGATAAAACGATTCGACATAAACTTTATTGGTTAAATTATGAATATTGAAATAAAGTTTCTGAGATTGGTCAAGCTGATAGGCCGTGTTAAGGTGCACAACAAGCGCGTCATTTATTTTCGCATAAGGGTTAAGTGGTTCAGTGCTAGGCCAGCCCTGTTGATTACCACGATAGACTAACTGAGTATTAATGCTCCACTGGTCAAATAAAGTGCCAAACTGGAGCCATAACTGATTGCTTGGGGTATAGGGAAAGCGATCACCTGAATTAACGGCAAAACCAGAATAGCCAGTGGTAAAATCATTACTGAATTTTGCTTTGCCATAGGAATAAATAACCTCTAACGGCATCAAGACTTTACCAACCTGCCACTGAGTATTGAGTGATAACTCAATACCAATGTTATTACCGCGACCATTATTTTGAGCATTATCACATGCTGCAGCTTGCTGACAACTGCCCATAATACTGGTGAATGAGTTATAAAATGCAATGGCGCTAAAGTCTAATCCATTTTGATGATAAACAGCACCGGCACGAGTCACCAAACTCTTCATCGGCTTAATGCTGGTCGTCGATGAACGTAGTGGTAAAAAGCCTTGAGCAGATGAAAAAACAAAACTCCAATATTGATCATACTGATATTTAACATGGCCATTCAATAACATTAAATTGTAATTATTAGCGTTTAATTTATCATCAACAATATTGGTCAATTCTCGGCGCATGGAAATTTGTTCATAACGAATACCTAAATCAATTTGCCATTGCTGCTGCTGCCAAAAATCAGTTAAAAAGATTGAATTCACTCGAGCGCTATCTTTTAAATTGGCCGTGACATCATTATTTTCTAGCGGTGATAACGCATAATGAGTATCCATGGTAAATGTATCAACGCTGATTTTGTCCCGTAATGATTCACGATGATACAGCGCCCCAAGTACTAACTTATGACCTTCAATTTCTTGCTTTATATTAACCCCGACTCCCCAACTAGAATAGGTCCGCGCTAAACGTTGCTTTTCAACCTTTAAGTTACTATCCGGCGCAGACTCAATTTTAGCTAAGGCATTAACACTGTCGTGACCATATTTCCCCTGAGCACCAATGGTCTGTAAATAATCAGCGTTGCCATCATTATAATATAGGTCGGTGGTTACTAACTCATTGTTTAACAAGATAGCTTTGTGTTTAATGTGAAACGATAGATCCTTCTGACGTTCAAAGTCCCCCATCGTTGCCATGTATCTTTGCATGGGTTGCTGAGCTAAGTCCGCCGAGGAAATACCAAAGCGACTTTCATTGTTATCGTAATCTTTGTATTGAAATTTAAGTTCGGTGTTTTGCTTACTCGATAAAATATGTTGGCCTAACTCTTTAACTCTAATCAATAGATCATTGGCTTCAAAACCACCCGACTGGCCAAATCTATTTTGACGGTAACTATCACCTTCTTGGCGATTAAAGCTAAATAGTCCGCCCCATAAATCCTGTTTACCACTATATTTAACGTCGACATATTTGTTTTGGTCACTACCATAGCGGGTATCTAATAAACCCCCGGTATGCTCCATGTTAATTTGGTCCGAGACTAAATTAATAGCACCAACCAGGCCGGTAGGACCTGCAGACACCGATGGAGAGTTAATCACTTCAATGGACTCTAATGAACCGCTAGATATATTAAATAAAGAGCCATCTAAATAGGCGAGAGGCGCATAACTTATGCCATCACCGGTTAACGCAACAGCCGCTGAACCAAATGGCATCGAACCACCAATAGAAATAGCATTGGCCCGGCCGTTAGGTAATAATACAGTTGTCATCGAGCTTGGTGATGCGGCTAATTTAACCGCAATATCTTGCAAGATAACCAAAGATTTGGTGGCGATATGATCAAAGCTGTGGGAGGGCTTTTTCTTAATTAACGAAATGGACTCTTGAGCCATTGTCTGCTGGCAAAACATCGTGCCCACGATACACAAAAGCGACGATTTAGCAAAAAATTGGAACTTCGTGATCATTTTCGTTATTACCCTATGATGGAATTTGTCTAAATTTAATCATGCTTTAAATAAACAATCAACTTTGTATCGCGTTAACTGCTTGTTTTTTTAAAAAATAAGAAGATAATACGATATAATGCCCTAAACCTAAACCTTGAGTAAACGAATTAATGAATAAAGTGGCAGTGATTACTGGTGGCTCGAAAGGCATCGGCTTAGCGATTATCCAAAAGTTAATCAGCCAAGATTACCAGGTTTATAATCTTGATCTTGAATCGGGCCCCGCCGGGCAATATATTTCCTGTGATATTAGCAATCACATCCAAACGATTACTGCGATCAAACACGTCATTGAGCAAACTCAACGCATTGATTGTTTAGTCTGTAATGCTGGCGTTCATTTTTCAGGGTCAATCGAAGATACCACAGAACAACAACTCGATAAAATGTTTGCGGTTAATGTTAAAGGAGCGTATTCAGCGATTCAAACCACACTGCCTATCATGAAAGCGCAACGCCACGGTGCAATTATTATTATTGCTTCCGATCAGTCGGTCATTGCTAAAACCAACTCTTTTGCCTATAACTTAACCAAACATGCATTAGCATCGATAGCTAAAACGACGGCACTAGATTATGCTAAATACAACATTCGAGCGAATGCCGTTTGCCCAGGTACTATCGAAACGCCGCTTTATCACCACGCTATCGACAGTTACTGTAAAAAATCAGGGGCGAATAAAGAAGAGGTTCACCAAGCAGAGGCGGCATTACAACCTTTAGGTCGTTTAGGGCAACCGCAAGAAGTCGCCGAGCTAGTCGCTTTTTTAGCCAGTGAACATGCCAGTTTCATCACCGGCAGCCTACAAATGATCGATGGCGGCTACACCACTGGCTAATTGATGAAAATAATTGACTCTCACCTGCATTTTTTTGATTTGTCCCAAGGGGATTATCATTGGTTGCAACCAAATAATCCGCCCTTCTGGCCGGATAAATCGGTTATTAACCGTGATTTCTCCCTGAAGGATCTCACTCTAGCACCTAAGGATCAATTATTAGGGGTTGTCCATATTGAAGCGGGATTTAATAATCAACAACCTTGGCGTGAAATATCATGGTTAGAACAATCAAACAAACGATTACCGGTGCCTTTGCGTACAATTGCTAGTGTCGACTTAACCGAATCTGTTGCGAAATTCAGGGCTAATTTAAACCACCTCGCTCAATTTAGTTCATGGGTTGGAGTTCGCCATATTCTTGATCAAGCCGCCAGCGACTTATTAAATAAGCCAGTAGTTAAACAAAATCTAAATCAATTGGCGATACAATCACTAATTTTTGAAGCCCAGCTCAATGGCAAAGATATTGCAGGTATGCAGGCATTATTTAACATTGCGAACCAGTTACCGCAATTACAAATAGTGATTAGTCATGCTGGTTTCCCACCGAATGAACCTCAAGCATTACAAACTTGGCAACAGCAGATAAAAGCCATTGCCCAATGCCGTAATGTGGTGATAAAAGCCTCAGGATGGGAAATGGTTAATCGTGACTATCAAACGAGTCAGCTTGCCGCCCGCTTATCCGATCTTATCCAATATTTTGGGATAAATAGGGTGATGTTAGCTAGCAACTTTCCGCTCTGCTTATTTAGCCACAGCTATCAAAATCTGTGGCAACACTACCAGCAAGCGATGAATCAACTCGGCCTGTCACCTACGCAACAGGCTGCCTTGTCAGCCACTAACAGCTACAAAATCTATCAGTTCTAACCGCTAAGTTACTTAATCATCATTCGTGGTGAGCGCATCACGATTTCGTCATTGAGTTCAATACCGATCCCCGGGGCTTCTGATACTTCAAAAAAACCATTTTTTGGCTGTGGATCTTGCAGGCATAATTCACGATTCCATGCTTTAATCGCGTAAGTGTGATGTTCATGAATTAAAAAATTCGGAATCGCTGTTTCTAAATGTAACGAAGCCGCTGTCGCAACCGGCCCACCACAAACGTGCGCTTGGATCCTAATATCGAAAATATCTGCGTAATCACAGACTTTTTTGGTTTCGGTAAAGCCACCACATAACCCGATATCCGGCTGTAGCACATCAATACTCAGATCTTCAAGATAAGGACGAACGCCCCAACGATTATATAAGCGTTCACCACCAGCAATCGGCACCTTAACTTTATCGGCAACTTTGGCATGCAATGAATGATTCAAATAGTTGACCGGTTCTTCATAAAACATACAATCGAATTCTTGTGCGATTTCACCGAGTTGGATCGCCGTAGTCACGCCAGGCAAGCTATGGCATTCAAAAATAATATCAACTTCATCACCAACCGCTTCACGAATCGCTTGCATCCGTGCACGATACAATTTCATTTCCCGTCGTGAGATAATTTTAGTGCGATCAAAATACGTATTGCCATCTTTGTCATACATGACCGGATCAACTTTAACCGCATCATAACCTTGCGCTACCGCTTTTAAGGCCGCTTCTGCATACTCTTCCGGCTGCGACAACGCCTTAAATTTGCTATCCCAATCAAATTGTAATTGCGAAGCATAGGTACGCAATTTTGAATTAACTTTACCGCCGAGAAGTTGATAAACAGGTACATTTAGCGCCTTCCCTTTAATGTCCCATAGGGCAGTGTCAATTGCACTCATGGCAGAGTAAATGATCGGTCCACCGCCTAAGCCCCAAAAACTTTCACGGAGCATCCGCGACCAGAGCATTTCAGTTTGAAACGGATCATGACCAATCAAAAAAGCTTGCGCCATCTCTTTAATCATATGAGCGGCCGCACTATGACCTAAGTCGTAAGCTAAGCCAGCTTCGCCAACGCCGCTAATCCCTTCATCGGTATGAATTCGCACAAACACCGGATTCCAACCGGCACGGTCAGGACATTCAATATCAAACACTTCAACTGAAGTAACTTTCATTTTAATAACTCCACTTATAACATAAATTCAGGATCTAACTTATAGGCTTTACGCAACATCGCTGGCCAAGTTACTTGGCCGCCCGTTGAGCCCGTATGTACCACTTTTGCTTGGGAATAAATATTATCTAAAATTGGCTGTGGCACTTTTATCGCTGGTTGTCCTGCTGCTTGTAGTAATAATTGTATTTCACAAGCTCGTTGTAAATCATACATTCGCATAAAAGCATCACCAATAGTGGGTCCAACGGTTAAGCCGCCATGATTAACTAACAATAAATGATTGTTTAAACCAAGATCGCTCTGCAATCGTTTTTTCTCCGACTCGTTAACCGCCAATCCTTCATATTGGTGATAACCAAGCGATGATAATGAAAACATAGAATATTGACTATAAGGCTGCAAACCCTCTTTTTGGGTCGCCACGGCAATCGTGGCATTGGTGTGGAGATGGATAACACAATGGGCATCGGGGCGCGCTTCATGAACCGCACTGTGAATGGTAAAGCCAGCAGGGTTTATCTTAAACGGCGTGTCATCTAAAATGTTGCCCTGTAAGTCAACTTTAACGAGATTAGATGCGGTAACTTCATCAAAGGCCAAACCAAAAGCATTGACCAAGTAATGATCGGTCCCCGGTAATCGGGCCGACAAATGAGTATAAATCAAATCATCCCAGCCAAAGTGGGTGACCAAACGATAACAGGCCGCTAAATCGACTCTCGTCTGCCACTCTTGAACAGACACTTGATGTTTAAGATCTAACACAGGTAATAATTCCACAATGTATTCCTTAGTGAAAACAATCAAATTAAGCTAACACAATCCCCAGTCTTTGGAACAATTTTTAGCTAATCAAAAAAGTATACCTCATGGCAAAATGTTTGATTCATTGACTTTAATCAAACTTATCAATTGTTGATTAACATTGAATATGATCGCTTGATATAAATCAAAAATCGGCTCAAAAAAAACAGTATGGTTGCTAATAATCATTTAACTTAACTAGAGAAATCATCATGCGCTTAAACAAAATTATTGTTGCATTATCAGCGGCTGCCACACTTTTATCACTACCTGTATTAGCTCATACTCAAGGCGATATCGTCGTGCGTGTTGGTGCGACCAATGTGACGCCTAGCAGTGATAAGTCGACGATTTTTGCAGTGGGTAACAATACCGTCGATTTAGGAGCAGGTGCACTAACGGCTTCGGTTGATAATGATACTCAACTAGGGGTAAACCTCGTTTATTTTATGACCAATCAATTCGCCGTAGAGCTATTAGCAGCAACGCCTTTTAGTCATGACATTAATGTTCACTCTGGCGATACCACGTTAAGCCTTGGTCAAACTAAACATTTACCACCCACCTTAAGTGCACTTTATTACTTCAATGAGCCTAGCGCTAAATTTCAACCTTATATCGGTGTGGGTATTAACTACACGGTATTTTTTGAAGAAAAATTTACTAATCCAGCATTGAGTGGGTCTGATTCGCCTAAAATAACGATGCTTGGTGAAACCGATTTACAAGGCAATGGCCCCACATTGGACTTGGCTAGCCTGAAATTGAAGAACTCATGGGGCCTAGCGGCGCAAATTGGTGCTGACTATCAACTAGGTGATAAGTGGTTAGTTAACGCCTCAGTACGCTTTATTGATATCGATACCACGGGCACCTTCACTGCAGCTGGCGGTACTGTACCAGGGAAAGTTGATGTTAGCATTGACCCATGGGTTTATACTTTATCCATTGGTTATAAATTCTAACTTTCTTAAAATGTGATAATGCGTCAATTTGACGCTTTTTTATTGCCGAGGTTTACTCTTGGCGGTTACAATAGCGCTAATTTAATTAGGCAACGTATTAGTAATCCGATGAAAACAATATTTGAAGTTAATAATCTAGAACTGACGCTTGAGCGTTTTCCTTGCTCAAATGACGAAAACCTCCAAGCTTGGGACAGTGCAGACCAATATTTGCTTGAGTATATTGAGCAACTCAAATTAGAACCGGCCAATGTACTAATCATTAATGATACCTTTGGCGCATTGGTGTGCGGGCTTAACCAGCATAACATTATTGCACAGTCGGATTCTTTCATCGCCAAGCAAGCCTACCAATACAATCTAGAAGCCAATCACTTAACGCCGAGCTTTAAACACATCAGCGACCTATCTCAAGTTGATGTTAATATTGATTTAGTGGTGTTTAAACTACCAAAAAGCAATAGCATGTTAATCGAACAACTCCGTCAATTGTCTAACATTGTCAGCCCAACGACCCAAGTGATTGCAGCGGCGAAGGCCAAAGATATTCATAGCTCAACCCTTAAACTCTTTGATAAACACCTTGGCTCAACCACGACATCGTTGGCCAAGAAAAAGTCTCGTTTAATTTTCTGCCAGCCAGGTAATAAACACACAGGTCGTAATTTAGCGCCTGACTTACACACTTGGTCAACGTCATCACCCGCATTAACCATCAGTAACTTACCCGGTGTATTTGCCAATTCATCTCTCGATTTGGGTGCACAATTGATGCTTGAAAATATCCCGAGTAATATCGGTGACAGCACCGTGATAGATTTAGGCTGTGGTAATGGGGTCCTCGGTTTGGCAGTCGCAAAAAACAATCCACAAGCCCAAGTCACTTTTACCGATGAGTCGTATATGGCCGTTGAAAGCTCACGCCTCAATGTCAGTAACAACATTTCAGATCCTCAGCGATGCAACTTTCTCTGGAATGATTGTCTAACCGATATTGAATTTGATTCAGCCGATTGGATTATTTGTAATCCACCATTTCATCAGTTACAGACCATTACCGATCATATCGCGTGGCAAATGTTTAACGATGCCTACCGAGTGTTAAATAAAGGTGGAAAAATAAGAATAGTTGGCAATCGACATTTAGGTTATCATATTAAATTACAAAGAATTTTTGATAACTGCATCACGGTTGCATCTAATGGGAAGTTCGTTATTTTAGAATCAACAAGGTTATAATTATGCGTATTGTATTAGTGTTTTCTTTGATCATATTACTTAATGCCTGTGCATCGGCGCCAACGACTTTAATCCTGTCGCCGACGGTCTTATTAAATGCTAATGCAACTGTTGCAGCAACTACCATTAATTTACAGGTAGTGGATCATCGCACGCAGCAGCATGTGCTACAAATACATGACGACGACAATCCACCACTGTTCATCAACAATAACCGATTAATCACTACCATGATTAATCAGAGCTTTCAGCAGAGTTTTGTTAACCAAGGCTATCAATTATCCTTGAGTGCCCCGCTGAGTGTTACCGTGGTGATAAATGAGATGCTGATCAACCTTAATCAGCATCGGTTTAAATACCAAGCCAGCAATCATATTATTCTGCAAATTAAGCTTAAAAATGCTGAAGGTGAACTCACTAAAACCTTTAATAGCAAAGGGTCATCAAACGGTATCTTAACCGCCGATTTTGCCGTATTAGAACGAATATTCAACCAGCAACTCGGTGAGTTAATCAATCAAGCGGCTCATGACCCAGCGATCCGCCAATTTTTAACCAAATAGGTCTAGTGATGTATAAAATATTTCTGATAATTACTTTAATATTTTGCCAACCAGCATGGGCGTTAGGTGAAGCAATTCAGCCTGAAAATTCATACCCGCAAGTCAAGCTAATCACCAGCATGGGTGACATTGTGGTTGAGCTTGAGCGCCGTCGTGCCCCGCTTACGGTCAATAAATTTTTACATTTAACCAAGAACAAAGAATACGACAACACCATTTTTCATCGAGTTATTACGAAATTTGTCGTTCAAGGTGGCGGCGTAACACCTGACATGAAACAAAAACCAGCGAATAATCAAATAGCTAACGAATCAGGAAATGGGTTGACCAATGACTATGGCACCATCGCAATGGCGCGAGAATCATCACCTCATACCGCTTCACGGCAGTTTTATTTCAACATGAATCCTGATGGAAATAACAATTTAAATCCCAATCCTCGCCACTGGGGCTATACTGTATTTGGTAGTGTAATTTCAGGGATGGATGTTTTAGAGAGAATATCTAATCTTCATACTGGCTCCGATAGTAAAATGGGCTGGCAAGATGTTCCACTAACAACCATTCACTTAAAACAAGCCATTATATTACCCGAGTTTTAACTGCGAGGAGGATAGACACATTGAGTATTTATATCATGAACATAGAGATATTTATAGAACAGAAATCTAAACAATTAGTGTTCTATACCAGCCAGCTACTTGCTAATGCAATTCCTTTTAGCGAAGTGAAAATATTTTCTTGGGATATTTTAGAGGAATGGAATAAGCTCGATTTTGATGATCCGGCGATTAGTGATTATGAACATGCATTTTGGCATTTGATATTTCTACTTCAGTGCTGGCCAGAAGAAAAACAAAATGATGAGAAAGCTATTCGTAGTTCGCTCAATCATTATTGTAATTATTTGAGCCATCACACCAATGAAATACCTGCCGACTGCATTGGCATGAGACCCTAATTAGCCACTAATTTTGGTCGTTTTAATAGTACAATCTAATGCTAATTTATTGTTCCTGCCAGGGTGCAACCTTAAGTAACATCAACATTCCCGGCACCGCTAAGCCAACACACAAAAAGTAAAATCCAGTCCAGCCAAGCTGCTCAACAATAAAACCGGTCGTGGCATTAGCAAACGTACGAGGCAGCGCCGTTAAAGCGGTAAACAAAGCAATTTGAGTCGCTGCAAATGTTGGATTAGCATTTTTCGCAATAAACGCGGTAAAGGCAGCGGTCCCTAAACCAACCCCTAAATATTCAAACCCCATCGCCAAAGCCAACGCAATATTGTTATGACCAATTTCAGCCAATGCAGCAAAGCCTAAAATACTGATAATTTGAACAAAACCAAATAACCATAACGCTCTATTGATACTCAGTTTTAGCATCACTAACCCACCAATCGCCAAGCCAACCATGGTCGCAATTAAACCTGATGTTTTTGCGATTACCCCAATTTCGGTATTGCTAAAGCCTAAATCAATAAAAAATGGCGTTTGCAATGCCGTTGCCATGCTGTCACCGAGTTTATACAAAAACAAAAACATTAGCATTTGCAACGCTGCTTTAAAGCCTCGTCGCTCAATAAATTCTTTAAAAGGCAATACAACGGCTTCTTGTAGCGTCTTGGGGGCATGATTTTCGATTCGAGCTTCACTAATCGACAGTGTCAACCCGATTCCCAATAGCATAAAACACGCAACCACCATAAAGACCGATTGCCACGGTAAATGATCCGCTAAAATAAACGCTAAAGAACCAGGAATTAAGCCAGCAAACCGATAAGCTTGTACATGCAATGAATTGCCAAGCCCAAGTTCTTGATCCGGTAACAGCTCTCGCCGATAAGCATCAAGTACAATATCTTGACTGGCACTAAAAAAAGCCACCGCCACCGCCAAGTAAGCCACCGACCAAATGGACATGACCGGATTAATAAAACCAAATGCACCAATCGCGACCAACAAGCCAATTTGAGTAACCAGCATCCAACCTCGTCGCCGTCCTAATATCGGTAGAGAGAATCGGTCTAATAATGGTGACCAAATAAATTTCCAAACATAAGGGATCCCAATCAATGAAAATAAGCCAATTTCCGCTAAACTGACGCCCTCAGACCGGAGCCAACCAGGCACCAATTGAATCAGCACAAACAACGGCAAGCCAGAGCTAAATCCAGTAAACAGACAAATGAGCATTCGGCGATTAAAAATCGCCTCTTTTATTGATAGGTTAGTCATCATTTAGCGAAAAATATCCCTATGATTCGAAGTGGCTCTCGTCGGAGAGAGATTAATCTCGGAAGTTGTCAAACTGGAAAGGTTGTTCACTATCACTTTCACGAGCAAGCGCCATTACGGCTTGCAAATCATCTCGTTTTTTACCGGTTATACGAATTTTTTCACCTTGAATCGCTGCTTGTACTTTTATTTTACTGTTCTTGATATCTTTAACTAGCTTTTTAGCCACCAGTGAATCTATCCCTTGTTTGAACTTAACATTCAATGTGAAGGTTTTACCGGTATGGATTGCTTTTTCATCCGGAGCCATCGCTTTAGTATCAACTTTACGCTTAACTAAATTACTGCGTAAAATGTCCATCATTTGATCAATTTGAAAATCATCTTCCGCCTTTAATACCACTTCTTCTCCTTTCAATTCAAAGCTTGCTTCTTTACCTCGAAAATCGAATCGAGTGGCTAATTCACGGGTTGAGTTTTCGACGGCATTACGAACTTCGGTCAGTTCGATTTCTGAGATAATATCAAATGAAGGCATGTTTACATTTCCAATAAAAATTTGGTTTGATATTAACAGATATTATTTCAAAATGAAGCCTTTAAACGCCATCCAAGATAAGGCATGGGCTTCATCGTCTGCTAATAGGGTATTTAACAATAAATTATCGGAAGTGAACGCTCTAATTTGCCAGCGTTTTAAAGCGCCGCAGGGCAATATTAATGCTTGATACCGTAATCCTTGTTGGATACAAAATTGATGATGTTGTAAAAAGATCTCACAAGCTTCTGCTGAACCTAAACGCCAATGCCTTAAATCGGCAATCATCGCCCATTCTTGCTGGTTTGAGTTGATGTTTTGCTCTAACAGCCGACAAAATGCCAATGTGGTGGTTACATCCCACACATACTCCATCTTCACAGATAATAATTGCTGCTGAGATGTTATACGATAGTAGCATGGCTCGATATTCATCATGGCTCTGTGTTAAGGTTGATTATCACATACTATTGACTTTAGTCGTTGTTTGTTTTTTAGCCACTTTTATTTTTTGAGACCCCCTTAATGTCGCTCGTTAATTTCATCACAACCAACAGAAAAAATTTTACGATTATCTTTTATTTAGCCGTTGTTGTTTGTTGTTACTTATTTTTTAGTCATCAAAATATCCCTACAGAAATAGCCCATAGCGATAAATATGGTCATATCTTGGTATTTTTCACCTTAGCACTGTTGCTTCATTGCAGTACTAAATTTAGTACATTACAACAGATTGCTTTATTAACCAGTTTTGGTATCGCTGTTGAAATCGTCCAACTTTATATCCCTTACCGATCAGGCTCCATTAATGATGTGGTGGCGGATTTTATTGGGATTATCTTATTTCATTTTGGTGCTCGATTACTCGTTAAAAAGCTGTTCACTTTGACTCGCAATGCTTAAATACATCACGATTATTGGTTCCGGTGCCATCGGGTCATTGTGGGCCTATTATTTACAACAAGCAGGGTTTATCGTGACGGTAGTGGGTCGTCAGTGCCATAATAATCCGATTGAATTAACAGTCATCTTGCCAAACCAGCAGCAAAAAAAAATCACACTAAATTACCTCAACCAACAATTACCATCACATTCAGATTTAGTGATTGTCGCGACTAAAGCTTACCAAGTGAGTGCAGCAATTAGCCCTTGGCTTACTCAATTGATTCAAACGCCAATTATGCTAATGCATAACGGCATGGGGTGTGTTGAACAGCTCCCTCTTAATAAAATCCAACCAATTTTATTAGCGACGACCAGTCATGGCGGTTTAAAGACCTCAATTAGTGGCCTATCGCACACTGGCGTGGGTCAAACATTTATTGGGGTTTATCAGGGCATGGCGCAAGAACAAGGTCAGTTAATTTGCCAAGCACTGAACCGAGCATTACCTCAAGTCGCGTTCAGTGCCAGCATCGCTAAAACACTCTGGACTAAACTGGCGATCAATTGCGCGATAAATCCATTAACTGCACTAGCACAATGCCGTAATGGCGAGTTAATAGGTCACCAACATCAACAGGTGATTAATGATGTCCACCAGGAAGTCATACTGGTAGCAACGGCTTTAAATATTGGGCTAGATGATAAAATCCTGAGAGAGAACATTAATGATGTTATTCATAAAACCGCCAACAACTATTCATCAATGCATCAAGATATTGTCAATAAGCGGTTAACAGAAATAGACTTCATTACCGGTTATCTGATCAAACAAGCAGAAAAACTGGCTATTGCGGTCCCTACCAATCAACGCCTCTATCAACAAATAAAACAATTAGAAACAAAAATCCCGAGTCAATAACTCGGGATTTTTTATGCAACAAGTAGGATTACTTTCCACAGTAAGAGCATTTTAATGAAACCCTCATTAGTGCTATCAAGATTATAATGCTGTGGTTTACTTACGATAAACTTTAATGTTTTTGAAACCTTGGTCAATTAAGAATAAAGCTTGAAGCTTACTCATGACACCGCGGTCACAATAAAACAAGTATTGCTTACTCTGATCTAAGTCGCCAAATTTAGTCGCTAGCTTGTAGAAAGGTAAATGAACAACCTCCATGCCATCGACCATTAGTGGATTCATGTCTTCTTCATCAGGTGAGCGAATGTCGAGTAATATGTCATCGGCTCCAAAATCATTGACCGTTTCAACTTCACTAACACTGGCTTGTGTTTCGGTCGCAATATCACGAATATCGATCATCACTGAATCTTCCAGTGCTTTATCAAGCACTGCAAAGTCAAAGTTAGCCTCCTCCGCTTCTATTTTTGACATCACGGCTTTAACCGTTGGCTTATTTGAAATAACGCCACAATATTCTGGCATCACTTCAGCGAACTGCTTAGTACCAATCTTGGCAGAGATATTAATGATGTCTTGCTTATCAAAGGCAATCAACGGACGCATAATGAGCATATCAACGCTTTTATCAATAATACTCAAGTTAGTCAGGGTCTGACTTGATACTTGCCCTAACGCCTCTCCGGTCACTAAAGCATTAACTTTCATTTTGTTGGCCACCTGTTCAGCAGCTCGCATCATCATCCGTTTTAACACTACGCCCATTTGACCATTTTCGACTTTTTCAAGAATTTCGCCAACAACAGCTTCGAAAGGAACGGTGATAAACTTAACTTTATGGGAGGCGCTAAAGCGATCCCATAAATAATAAGATACCTGCTTCACGCCAATTTCATGAGCGGCACCGCCTAAATTAAAGAAACAGAAATGAGTTCGTGCCCCTTTTTTGATCATCATGTAACTAGACACGCCAGAATCAAAACCACCAGACATTAGCGACAATACATCTTCTTGGGCCGGTAATGGGAAACCACCGGTGCCTTCAAAGCGGTTAGCGATGACATAAAGGTGTTCATTACGAATTTCGAGACGAACCGTATGATCAGGTTTAGTTAGCTTAACGCCATTGGATGGATAATGCTGATTTAGACCACCACCAACATAACGTTCAACATCATTTGAAGTGAACTCATGGTTGCCACTACGTTTAACACGAACACAAAAGGTCTTACCTTCGATCGATGAAGCTACGATTGGTGCGACTGTTTCATAAATATTATGAACATCGGTAAATGCGTGTTGAGTAACTTCGAGAATATGAGCAATTCCAGGAACACACTGCATTGCATCAATTAAGCGAGCGCGATTTTCAACCGATTCATTTTTTGTGGTAACTTCAATTTTATCCCAGTCTAGATAAACGGTGACTGTTTCATCAAAACGACGTAACACATTACGTAAGTTATTTTGTAACAGTTTACAAAAGCGCTTACGGACTGATTTACTTTTTATGGTAATTTCAGGATAAAACTTAACAATAAACTTCATGGATGATCGCTCTAAATAGATTTAGCGCGCAGTATATACCAAAGTTAAAAAGAGCTGAAGTGCCCACCCCAACTTTGTGAGAATGAGCACTTATTCCACACTATTCCTTATCGATCAAATCAAAAGGATCAGCTTCTTTTGCTTTACCTTGCATAATCGCAATTTCAACGCGGCGATTACGACGGTGAGATTTTTTATCTTTACCTTTAGTTAATGGGGCCGTGTCGGCCAAACCAACGACTTTAAGTCGGTTTTGATTGAAGCCTCTTACTTTCACTAATTCATGGGCGACGGCCACTGCACGCTGGCTCGATAAATCCCAATTAGACTTGTAGAGTTCCGAATGCATTTGTTCTTTATCTGTATGGCCTGATATGGTGATTTCACCTGGAATATCAGCGAGCAATTCACCGACCCGAATAATGACCGGTTTAAACCTTGGCTGTAAATTAGCGGAACCAGACGGGAAGGAGCCCTTTTCTCTAATTCGAATGATAATTTGCTGGCCTAAAGATTCAATTTCAATCGCACCATCTTCAATTTCTTTTTGCATTTTAGTGGCAATTTTTTTCAATTCTTCATTGATTTCTTGTTGAGCGGCTTCAGCTTTCGCTTTACTTTCTTCTGCGGTCGCGGCGTTAGCCCCGCGCTGATCGCCACGTTGGAGCTCTTTACCACCAGAATTCTGATCTTCACCGGCTTGAAAGTCCAACTCACGTTGCGTCACTTCAGCTGTCTGCTGATTAATAATTTCAATCGGGGTCGGATCAGGGCGACCAGGGCGAAATTCCTGAGCAATCACACTGGTACCTTTAGGAATATCTTTGACCTTGATTTTATTTTGAACCCCGAATGCATACTTCATCGAACCGGCAATTTGTTTAAATTTAAGCACATCCATTTCGGACATGGCTAATAACAAAACGAAAAAACACATCAATAACGACATTAAATCAGCAAAAGTCCCCATCCAGGCTGGCAAGCCTTCAGGTGGACAGTCGGGACACTTAGGACATTCGTCAGCCATTAGTTATTCCTCTGGGACAGGTCGTTTACCTTCAGCAAGGTAATTTTGGAGCATGCCTTCAATCACGCGCGGGTTTTGACCATCTTGAATTGCTAATACCGAGTCAAGAATTAAGGTTTGGTTTAATGCTTCTTCACCAGCACGCATCTCTAACTTAGCACTTACGGGCAAGGCAAATAAATTTGCTAACATCGCACCGTACATCGTCGTTAATAAAGCAACGGCCATCGCCGGACCAATTGACTTAGGATCATCCATGTTTTGCAGCATCGCCACCAAACCAACCAAGGTACCGATCATGCCCATCGCGGGTCCAACATCTCCTAGTGATTTAAAAATACTTGCCCCTAATTTATGACGATCGAGGGTTAAATCAATATCTTTACCTAAGGTCGCTCGTACCACATCAGCTTCATGACCATCCACTAACATATCAATGCCCTTCTGCATGAATTTACTCGGTATTTCAGCCTCTTCCAACGCTAAGAAACCGCCCTTACGTGCTGAGTCAGCTAATTCAACTGCTTTGGCGATCAAATCCTGTGGATCATCAAGCTTTAGCATAAAAGCTTTACCTGCTATTTTGCCGGCACCAACAAATTGCCCCATGCTATACATCATCATGACAACAAAGGGCGAACCACAAAATACAATTAACACAGAAGGAATATCAACAAACATTGATATTGGCCCACCTTGAGTCATTGCCATTAAAATCATGCCGAATGCGCCTAACATTCCTATTAGTGTTGCTAAGTCCACTGACTAACCCCTGTGAGTTAAATTATTCAAAACCGATTGCTAAGAGACAAAGTTATCATTTTCTGTCAAAAAAGCATCCATTATTCTTATCTTATCGTCATTAGTTAACAATATCTTAGTAAAAAGTTAATTCGATGCCTAATTTATTGACCCATTGCTATAACTGGGCTAAGGTTGCGCGAAATATTATTGTAGGAAATTGCTATGGCTAATAAAAAGATTGAGCAACCAAACTTTGAAACAACGCTAAATGAATTAGAAACCATTGTCTCTCAATTAGAACAAGGAGATCTTGAATTAGACCAAGCACTTGCTCAATTCGAACAAGGTATCAGTTTAGCACGTCACGGCCAGCAGAAGCTGCAACAGGCGCAACAAAAAGTTGATATATTACTGGCCAATAATGATGACCAATTACAACCTTATTCGCAACATCAGGACGACTAGTGGATTTATCTCATCTGCAGCAGCATCAAGCACGTGTTAATGATTTCCTGAGTTGCCAATTAGCTGATATGACTATTAATGATCCGAGATTGCACCAAGCAATGAATTACGGATTATTACTGGGTGGCAAACGCATTCGACCTTATTTAGTTTATGAGACCGGTCAAATGTTAGGTGTCGACCTCAGTAAATTAGATCATTGTGCCGGTGCTATTGAGGCTATCCATGCTTATTCATTAATTCACGATGATTTGCCCGCGATGGATGACGATGATTTACGTCGTGGCCAAGCTACATGCCATATTAAATTCGATCAAGCGACCGCAATTTTAGCGGGTGATGCGCTGCAAACGTTTAGTTACGAGTTGTTGTGCCAAGCGGATTTAGAGAGTTCTCTTAAAATAGATTTAGTGAAGGTGTTGGCAAATTCAAGTGGTTACCATGGAATGTGTGGTGGTCAAGCACTGGATCTTGCAGCAACCAATCAACATGTATCACTCGAGCAACTGCAACAAATCCATCATCATAAAACCGGGGCATTAATTCATGCAGCCGTTGAAATGGCCGCTATTTGTGCTGGGATTAACCAAGCAGAGCGTGAATTACTGAAAAAATTCTCAGCCGCCATTGGTTTGGCGTTCCAAGTTCATGACGATATTCTCGACATTATTGGTGATACCCAAACCCTAGGAAAGCCACAAGGTTCTGACATCGAAGCCAATAAGTGCACCTACCCAGCACTAATGGGTCTGGAGCAAGCGCAATTGAAAGCGCAACAATTAATTGACGATGCCCTTCACGCACTGGACGCTTTGCCTTACAATAGCGAACAATTAAAAGATTTTTCGCGTTTTATTATTGCGCGTAATCAATAACAATCGATAAAAATAAAGAGTGATATGAGCGTTAATATATCAAAATTCCCATTACTTGCCTTAGCCAACACTCCAGATGAGCTACGCCAACTTCCCCAAGCTAATTTAACCGAGCTTTGTGACCAGCTGCGATCTTATTTATTAAAATCGGTCAGTCGTTCTAGTGGCCATCTCGCTTCTGGTTTAGGTACAGTCGAATTAACGGTTGCATTACATTACGTTTTTAACACACCGGTAGATCGAATTATTTGGGATGTCGGCCATCAAGCTTATCCTCATAAAATACTGACGGGTCGGCGCGACAAAATGCATACGATTCGCCAACAAAACGGTTTGCACCCCTTCCCTAACCGCAAAGAAAGTGAATATGACACATTTACCGTTGGTCACTCAGGAACATCGATCAGTGCCGCATTAGGTATGGCGATAGCCGCAGAAAAAGAACAAAAAAATCGTAAAGTCGTGGCAGTGATCGGTGATGGCGCAATCACTGGCGGCATGGCGTTTGAGGCAATGAATCACGCAGGTTCAATTGACAAAGACATGTTGATTATTTTAAACGACAATAAAATGTCGATTTCAGAAAATGTTGGTGCAATCAACAAACACATGGCCAGAATTTTAACTGGCGAACTCTATACCTCGATTCGTGAAGGTGGTAAAAAATTACTGTCTGGCATGCCAAGTATCAAAGAATTAGCCCGCCGCTCTGAAGAGCACCTAAAAGGCATGGTCGTCCCTGGCACTTTATTTGAAGAGTTTGGCTTTAACTATATCGGGCCAATTGACGGTCATGATGTTAATGCTTTAATTGATACATTAAAGAATATGCGTAATCTTAAAGGTCCGCAAATTCTTCATGTCATGACCAAAAAAGGTAAGGGTTATCAACCCGCCGAACAAGACCCTATCGGTTATCACGGCGTGCCTAAATTTGATCCCGCCACCACCTCATTACCATCGAGTAAAGGTGCGATCACTTTTTCTGGCGTATTTGGTCAGTGGTTATGCGACATGGCCGAACAAGACCAGAAATTAATGGCTATCACCCCTGCCATGCGTGAAGGCTCCGGCATGGTTGAGTTCTCACAACGTTTTCCAGCGCAATATTTTGATGCTGCGATTGCCGAACAGCATGCGGTTACCTTAGGCGCTGGCATGGCTTGTGATGGCCTAAAACCGATTATCGCGATCTATTCGACCTTTTTACAGCGGGGTTATGACCAACTAATTCACGATGTTGCGATTCCTAATCTTGATGTCTTGTTTGCGATAGACCGCGGTGGATTAGTCGGAGCCGATGGCGAAACCCATCAAGGGGCGTTCGATTTAAGTTTCATGAACTGTATTCCAAACATGGTTATCATGGCACCGTCGGATGAAAATGAATGCCGACAAATGCTGTTCACCGGTTATCAACATCAAGGTCCGGCAGCGGTCCGTTATCCTCGAGGCTCAGCAATTGGCGCACCAATCGAAGAAAAGATGACCGCCTTAACGATCGGTAAAGCCGTTATCAAGCGTGAGTCGAGTTTAGAACAACCTAAAATCGCCATTTTAAACTTTGGCATCTTGTTGCCACAAGCATTAGCAGCTGCCGAGGAATTTGATGCGACAGTGATTGATATGCGTTTTATTAAACCTTTTGATCAAGCCCTGGTAGAAAAAATAGCGGCCTCCCATGCCATTATCATCACCCTCGAAGAGAACTCAATTATTGGTGGTGCCGGTAGTACCATCAGTCAATTTGTGATGAATAACCGTCTCGATGTCGCTGTGTTAAATATCGGTCTGCCGGATCATTTTGTCCGCCAAGGTACCCAACAACAGCAGCAACAAGAACTCGGCTTAGACACGCAAGGTATTGTTGATAAAATTAATCATTTTGTGAACATGTAGGAAAATATAATGTCAGATAAACTTCGGGTCACAGAAACAGCGACCCTGCTTAAATTTCTTAATAGTAAACTAACCGATTGGTCACGAAAAAAAATCAAGCAACGACTGCAAACCGGTTGTGTTTTGGTCAATGGTCAAGCTTTTACTCAGCATGATCAGCCTTTAGTGAACGGTGATATGGTGGAAATATTAAGTGCTGCTAAAAACATTTCGACCACCACCATCAAGCTAGAGATTTTATATAATGATGGCGAAATTATCATTATCAATAAGCCTGCTGGTTTGTTGTCGGTAGCAACAGCAACCGAGACTAAACGTCACGCGCTAGCCCTATTACGTCAACAACTATCGAGTAAACAACGCAACATCAAGCTATGGCCGGTTCACCGCTTAGATCGTGATACATCTGGCGTGTTAATGTTTGCCACTTCCCGTGAAATGCGCGAAGCGGTAATGAGTAATTGGCCCCAAGCCACTAAAACATATCTAGCCGTGGTTGAAGGGACCCCAAGCCCAGCCAAAGGTACAATTGACCAGCCTTTACTGATGGATGAGCGGGAATACAAGATGCATGTAGGCGAGCATCCAAATGCCAAGTCAGCCATCACTCACTACAAAATACAGCGCAGCGACCACCAGCGTTCACTCGTTGAAGTACAACTGGAGACAGGTCGTCAACATCAAATTCGCGCCCATTTAGCTTGGTTAGGTACGCCAGTGGTTGGCGATCCGCGTTACGGTAAAAATGGTCCTCGCATGGGATTACACGCCTTCAGCTTAAGCGTGACGCATCCTACAACAGGTGATCGCATTAGCGCTCAAGCTCCTGCTCCCCATGATTTACAGTTATTATTAAGTAAACCAGCTTAACGTTAGCCACTGCGTGGGTGATGTTGTTGGTGCAGCTCTTGGAGCCGCGCCTTAGCAACATGGGTATAAATTTGGGTGGTCGACAAATCACTGTGCCCTAACAACAATTGCACTACCCGTAAATCGGCACCAAAATTGACTAAATGCGTCGCAAAAGCATGGCGTAATGTGTGTGGTGAGATATCGCCGGCGATCCCCGCTAACTGTACATAATACTTAATCCGATGCCAAAAAGTTTGCCGAGTCATTTGACGACCACGGCGACTTGGGAATAACACATCACTGGTTTGATTGATTAATTGATGACGAGCATCGAGCAAATAAAGCCTGATATGTTCAACCGCCTGCTCACCCATTGGCACCAACCGATCTTTATTACCTTTGCCCGTGACTCGAATAACCCCTTGTTCTAAATTAATTTGATCCAAGGTTAATGTCACTAATTCCGTCACTCGCAAGCCAGTAGCATAAAGCAATTCCAACATCGCTTTATCACGACATTCAATCGGCTCTTCAACATTGGGCGCTTCGAGCAAAGCATCCACTTGCTCCAACGATAAGCTCGTTGGTAACTTACGGTCTAACTTCGGATTATCAACTAACACCATCGGATTGGCGGTAATGAGTTTTTGCTGTTGTAAATAGCCATAAAATCGTCGCAAGGCAGATATAATCCGCGCCGAGGTTGCTTTAGCCCGTTGCAGTTTTTTTAGATGGCCTTGATAAGCCGTGATATCGAGCGCTGTCACTTGCATTAAATTACGTTTGTTATCTTCGAGCCATAAACAATATTGATTTAAGTCGCTACGATAAGCACTTAACGTATTGTCACTTAGCCCCTGCTCCAGCCATAACATATCGAGAAACAACGCTACATGTTGATCTTGCTGTGATACTTTCAATGGCTTAAACCCTGATCATAGGATAACAACTGAGTTTTACGGTCAATCATCACCCCAGCAATTTTACCCGCATAACCACCAATCCCAGTGGCGGCGATAATCCGATGGCAAGGCACTAAAATTACCACCGGATTAACCCGACATGCACCGCCAACCGCCCGGGCACTGGAGTTTAATCGTTGTGCCACTTCACCATAGGTTAACGTTTCTCCTGCTGAAATTGTTAGCATTTGCGCCCAAACTCGGCGTTGAAAATCGGTGCCTTTAAGTTTAAAGGGCAAATCGGTTTTTGCTGCTTTACCGGAAAAATAATCATCCAGCCATTTGCTAGCTTGTGCAAACAACTCATTATCATCATTCACGATATGATCGTTGGGTTCATCACACCAAGTTAGGCCAACAATATGGCTATTATCGTTAACAATTTTAAGCGGGCCTAACGGGCTATGGTAAAAATTAATCATAAGATTTTCGATAATATAGATCCTAGGTTGATTAGGTGATTGAAGGTGCTAAAATAGCGCCTTTGTTAAAAGTCACCGGATCACCATTGATGAAAATTGGTTTATTTTACGGCTCAACCACTTGTTATTCTGAAATGACCGCAGAAAAAATGCAAGAATTCCTCGGCCCAGAGACACTTGATATCCATAATATCAAAGAGACTAGTCTAACGCGCCTAAAAGAATACGATTTACTGATTTTAGGCATTTCAACTTGGGATTATGGTGAATTACAAGAAGATTGGGAAGCGATTTGGGATGAACTAGACAATGTTGATCTTAAAAACAAAGTGATTGCATTTTATGGCCAAGGCGATCAAGAAGGCTATACCGATTGGTTCGTCGATGCCATGGGGCTGTTGCATGATAAATTATTGCCATTAGGGCCAAGGTATGTCGGTTATTGGCCTGTCGAAGGCTATGACTTTGCCGAATCGAAAGCATTAACGCCCGACCAAAGCCATTTTATTGGTTTACCGCTTGATGATGAATCACAATTTGATTTAAGCGAACAGCGCATTAGTGACTGGCTAACTCAAGTGGTCGAGGAATACCTTGAGTTAACTGCCGAATAATCGTGCGATAAAGCACAGAAAATAAGATTTATCAGCCGCTAGTTCACACAAACAGTTATACTAGCGCCACAAATATTTAGGAATATCACCAGCATGACTTTTGCAGAATTAGATTTAGATCCATCATTGGTTCAAGCCCTTGATGAAATGGGCTACCAAGCACCAACAACCATTCAACGAGAAGCAATTCCTGCTGCCATGGATCAACGTGATATTCTTGGTTGTGCACCAACAGGCACCGGTAAGACTGCCGCATTTTTATTACCGGCATTGCAACACTTAATCGATTTCCCACGGGTTAGGTCGGGTCCGCCACGGATCTTAATTATTACCCCAACCCGTGAACTAGCGAATCAAATTCATGAATATGCCGTGACTTTAACCAAACATACGGCATTAGTGCCCATTGTTATTACCGGTGGTATCGATTACCAAATCCATGAAGATCTGCTAGAAAAAAATGCCGACATTTTAGTCGCTACTCCAGGGCGTTTAATGGAATTTATTGAAACTGAGCAGCTGGATATGCGTAGCATCGAGTTTTTAATTATTGATGAGGCCGATCGCATGCTCGACATGGGCTTTATCAAAGAGATGGAAACCGTAGCCTATGAAGCACGCTGGCGTAAGCAAACGATGCTGTATTCTGCGACCCTCGAAGGTAAAGGCTTAGAGCATTTTGTTGATAACGTCTTAAACGATCCCATTCGAATTGACGCCGTACCACCCCGTAAAGAAAGCGCTAAAATCAATCAATGGGTTCATATTGCAGACTCGATTGGTCATAAACAAGCCATGCTAATTAAGCTACTAAAAAGCGGCGAGCTAGAACGAACGATTGTCTTTGTTAAAACCCGAGAGCGTCTAGCGTCTCTCGTAGCTAAACTCCAGAGTGCCGACATTAAAGTTTGTTACCTCCAAGGTAAAATGGCCCAAGAGCAACGTAATTTATCACTAGAGCGCTTTAAATCTGGTGAATTAAAGATCTTAGTCGCGACAGATGTCGCAGCACGTGGCTTAGACATTGACGATATTAGTCATGTCATTAACTATGATATGCCGTATACCTCAGATGTCTATTTACATCGTATCGGTCGTACTGGTCGTGCCGGTAAAAAAGGCACCGCTATTTCGATTGTTGAAGCCCATGAAACGCGTATTTTAGGAAAAATAGAACGCTATACAGACCAAGTGCTTAAGCGTCGATTTGTTAAAGATTTGCGTCCTAAAAATAAAGAAGCGAAAGTGGCAGGCAAAAAGAAAAAGCCAAAATTAACCGCTGGTCAGAAGAAAGCGAAAGCTAAAAAGCAGTCAAAAAAGAAAAGTAAAAAATAGTAATTTTTCGCTTTGACAATGATGGCGGATTTTATAATCCGCCAGTGACATCAATAAAAGTACCGGTACTATAAGCCGACTGTTCACTGGCTAACCAATGAATCGCTGCTGCGACTTCACAGGGTTGCCCACCTCGCCCTAAAGGAATCTTTGATTTTAATCGCTCAATTCTATTAGGCTCACCGCCATCACGGTGCATATCTGTGTAAATAAAGCCAGGCCGCACGCAATTAACCCGAATCCCCTCACTTGCAACTTCTAACGATAATCCTTTAGTTAAAGTGTCTATCGCCCCTTTTGATGCTGCGTAATCTATATATTCATGGGGAGATCCAGATCTCGCTGCCCCCGATGAAACATTAACAATAGAGCCGCCAGTACCACCATGCTCAAAAGACATTCTTTTTATCGCTTCACGACAACACAAAAAATAACTTGTCACGTTGTTGCTAAAAATAGTATTAATCCGCTGCGCATCCATATCCACTAAGCGCGACTGTGGCTTTAAGATCCCCGCATTGTTAATAAGAATATCAACCCGTCCTAGTTCTCTATCCACTTGCTCAAATAACCGTATGACATCAGATTCAAGCGAAACATCACCTTGAATAGCAATACAATACCCGCCCCCATCAATAATCTTTTGCACTAAATCATCAGCGGGCTGCTGCCGCGACTTATAATTAATGGCCACTTTATAGCCAAGCGCTGCAAACAATTTAGCACTGGCCGCACCAATGCCACGACTACCGCCCGTAATAATCACTACTTTGTTACTGCTCATTATCACTCTCTTTGCTGACCCTAAAAGTTTACTATCACAAAACTGATTAATGACAACAAGTAAAAACATAACTATTTACATTTTTTTCATAGTTTATTTACATAATATCTGATAGTTTCTTCTCCATAAAAAAATTATT